>URUK01000017.1 GCA_900551055.1 uncultured Prevotella sp.
CCGTGTCGCCGAAATAATAAGTCAGCGACGGCTCTATGCGTATTTTGTCGGTTATGCCGTATTGGAATTTCGCGCCAAGCCCGACGCTTTCCGCAGTAGTTCCATAGTTCAGGTTAATGCCAATGGCCTTTTCTCCTTTTTGTGCGAACGTGCCAAGGCAGGAAAAGGCAAGCACGATTGTAATAAAAAATTTTTTCATGTCTTTGTGTTTTGTGGTTAATAAAAAACAGTCCAAAAGCCGTAAAAAATAGACAGAAAAAGAAACGTGGACTAATAACTTCGTCTACGCTTTCTAAGGTATCGCCAAACACCTATGCACCATATACGAGTAAAAGCCCACGCCTTTAGGGCGTGAGCATTAACTTTTACTCTTGGTGCTTCTGCAAATTTGGCGATTTTTAGAAAGCAAGAATACAAAGCTAACGCTTCATTTCTATATGTCTTTTATTCGTTTTATATCATAGGCAATCTTTTTTATTTTTGCAAAGATAGTGAAAATATGGTTAAATTCCAAGTATTTGTCCGTTTTCTTCCAATATTTTGCGTAGTTCTACTCTACTGTTGAATTGGTAAATTTTTCCTCCAACACGGATAAAGCCCTCAACGTCATCTGTTGGCTCGAACAAGCTCTTGATTGATACGTCCAATGCGTTGGCAATTTTTTCAATCGTATCGAAACGTGCGTTGCCTTTCAGTGCCCTATTGAGAGCCGACGGGTCTACGCCCATACGCATGGCAAGGTCTTTCTGTTGGAGTTTTTTCTCTTTACATAGCCTCCTGACATTTTGCGCTAACAGTTGTTCCATATATATAAAGGTATTTATGGCGCAAAGTTAAGCAAATAGATTTATATGTGCAATATTTTTCGTTATAATTGAAAAATAAGTCATTGAATATTTTGGATTAAAGAAAATAATCCATATCTTTGCAGTGTTGGTAATTGATATATAAATCTATTTAACCCTACATAATATGACAAAGATAGCAATCTTCGCAAGAGTAAGCACAAACGTTCAAGATTACGAACGGCAGGTAAATGAACTTACAGCCCTCTGCAAGGGCAAAGGGTGGAGCGTTGAGGCTATCTTTAGCGAAAAGATAAGTGGGGCAAGAAGAAATGCCGACCGTAACGAGCTAACACGAATGATAAAGTACGTGCAGGCTAACCGCATAAACAAAGTGGCGGTTACGGAATTGTCCAGACTTGGCCGTGATACTTTGCAGGTTTTGGAGGTTATCGAATGTTTTAACGAGTTGGGAATTTCGCTCTACATCCAAAATTACAATATAGAGACGTTGAATGAGGACGGGACGGTAAACCCAATGAGCCAGTTCCTTATTACCATACTTGCAGAGGTGGCGAGAATGGAAAGAAAAACGATAAGGGAACGTGTGGAAAGTGGTTACAAAAACTATCGAGCTAACGGCGGTAAGGTTGGCCGAAAGCAAGGCTACAAGAAGCCAATAGAAGCTATGAAAGAACAGTACGCAGAGGAATTAAAATTGTTGCGTAAAGGTATAAGCCTGCGTAATATTTCTAAAATAACGGGCACGAGCGTAAACACCATACGTAAATGCCAAAGCCTCATCATTGATTGAGGCTGAAAATAAGTGCCCAGCGTGGCACACTCTTAGATACCAAACAAATTGCTATCGTTAATACATTGTAAACAAATTCTTAATCAAGGAACAAGAAAATACAAAGATGAGGAAGTCAAGGAAATAAGAGACTATCTGTATCTATTAGCAAGTATCGAGCTGGAAAATAACAATATTAAGGAATGAGGCTATGAATGTAATACTTTATGCAAGGGTAAGCACAGACGAGCAGGCCGACGGCAGTTCACTTGAAGTACAGGCGGCGAGGCTGAAAGACTATTGCAACAAGAGAAGTTACACAATAGTCGGCGACGAACAGCCGTACAACGAGGATTATTCGGCCAAACATTTCGACCTGCAACGCCCTGCGATGAAAAAAATATACGAGTATTGCAAGAAGCACAAGGGCACGGTGAATAAGATACTCTTCTATCGTTGGGATAGGTACGCAAGAAACATGGAGTTTGCCTTTGCCTATAAACGTAAGTTCATGGACGAGTTGGGCGTTGAGATTAACGCCATTGAGTCGCCGATTGACTTCGCAAGCACGGAGTGGGCGACAATGCTCGCAATATATTGCGGCGTGGCGCACACGGAAGATGTTAAGATTTCCCGAAGAACACGTGACGGCATACACGGCACATTACTCAAAGGCAAGTGCGCCAACAAAGCACCACGGGGTTACAAGAATGTGCGCACAAGCAAGCACGAAACGCACGTTGAAGTAGACGAAGCAAAGGCAAGACTTGTGCAAGCTGTGTTCCGTGAGGTTGCAAAAGGCGTTGAAACGCCGTGTCGCATAAGGCGCAGGCTGTGCCCGATGATTGCAGAAAGTTCTTATTTCAGCATGTTACGGAATGTTTTTTATATCGGAAAGATACGTGTACCAGCCTACCAGGGCGACCCCGAACAGATAATAGACGGCCAGCACGAGCCATTGATTGACGAAGAGACCTTTAATAAAGTGCAAGATATTTTGGACGGAAACAGAAAGAACACTCCAAAACTAAGTAAAAAGATAGACCCCGACTTGTATTTGCGTAAGTTCCTTGTTTGCCCTGTTTGCGGCCATGCACTTACAGGCTCGACAAGCAGCGGCAACGGTGGCAAATACACCTATTACCATTGTAATAATGATGGTAAGCATATACGCCGACGTGCCGACGAGGTAAACGAGGGTTTTGCCCGTTATTTAGGCTGTTTAAAGCCCAATGAAGCCGTCCTACGGCTTTATTGTGACATACTGAAAGACGTGCAGGGTGACGGTGTGAAAGAGGCACAGATGGCACAGGAAACGCTTAGAAAGGAAATTAAAAAGGTGGAGGAAATGCGTAATAACCTTGATGACAAGTATTGTGTTGGGGCAATTTCGGATGACAAATACAACCGAATATCCAAGCGTTATGAGCAACAAATCAATGATTTGCAGAATAAAATAAATATGCTCAACGGCAACACAAAGGGAGTTAAGAAGAAAATAGACTATTCCGTGAACATAATCAACAATTTAACAAACATTATGAGAGACGGCTCGGTCGAAATGAAAATAAAAGTTCTTGGTTCGATGTTTTCGGGAAAAATCGAGTTCGACGGAATAAAATATCGAACCAAATCCTACAACAAGGTGCTTGACCTTATCTATCAGCAAACCAATGAGTTACGAGGAGACAAAAAAGAAAAAGGAGAAAGATTTTCGTCTTTCTCCAATTCAGTACCCAGAGCCGGGGTCGAACCGGCACGGGTTGCCCCACTGGTGTTTGAGACCAGCGCGTCTACCGATTCCGCCATCTGGGCTTAAAAGTGGTGCAAAGATACTGGAAAATTCCGAATTGACAAATTTTTAATTGAAAAAACTTAAAATAATTGGCCGTAAGGGCTTTTATGCGTACCTTCGTATCGTAAAACAAAATCTATGTGGCTATGAATGGAAACACGGACAATTATTGCTTGATTTTGGCCGGGGGGAAGGGCCGCAGGCTGTGGCCTTGCAGCCGGGAGGCGCGCCCGAAGCAGTTTCTTGACTTTTTCTCTACGGGCCGCACGCTGCTTCAGCAGACGTATGACCGCATGTCTGCCTTCATACCTTCAGGCAACAT
Source organism: uncultured Prevotella sp. (assembly GCA_900551055.1). Classification (GTDB taxonomy): domain Bacteria; phylum Bacteroidota; class Bacteroidia; order Bacteroidales; family Bacteroidaceae; genus Prevotella. The sequence goes on from URUK01000017.1 coordinate 3,696, forward strand.
ATATGTAAGCACCAACCGTATCTACACTTCGCTTGTGGAGGAGCAGCTGCCGGAGCTGCCCAAGGAGAACATCCTGAGCGAGCCGATTTTCCGCAATACTGCGCCGAGCCTGGCCTGGGCCGCTTACCGCATACTGCACATCAACAGGAAGGCGAGGCTGGTGGTGGTGCCGTCTGACCAGGCCGTTTTCAAGGAGGACGAGTTCAGGAGGAACGTTGTCGAGGGGCTTGACTTCGTCGACGGCAACGACTGCATCCTGACCATGGGCGTCAAGCCTACGCGGCCGGAGCCTGGCTACGGCTACATCCAGCAGGGCACTCCTACGCGCAACGCCGACGTTTTCAAGGTAAAGTCGTTCACGGAGAAGCCCGACCGCGACTTCGCGCGCATGTTCATGGACAGCGGCGAGTTTTATTGGAACACGGGGCTGTTCCTCGCCAACGTGGGCTACCTTGGCCTTGTGCTGGCGAAGATACTGCCGCCCGTGATGCGTCGCGTCCCCAACTGGGACGGAGGGGAGTATGACCTTGACAAGGACATGGAGCTGGTGAAGGAGAATTTCCCGTCGTTTCCGAACATGTCGATAGAATACGGCGTGCTTGAGGGGAATAAGAACGTGTACGTGATGAAGTGCGACTTCGGCTGGGCCGACCTCGGCATGTGGCACTCCATATACGAGAGCATGAGCCAGGGCGACGGCGACAACGTGGTGATAGGGTCGCATGTGGTGACCGAGGACAGCCGCAACAACATAATAAAGATGCCCGACGACCACCTTGCCGTAGTCAACGGACTTGACGGATACATCGTGGCGGAAGAGGGCAACGTGCTGCTCATCTGCAAGAAAGAGGACTCCTCGGCTCTCGTCCGCAAGTATGCCAACGACGTACAGGTGAATTACGGAGAGGAATTTATTTAAAGGTGAGAAGGTGAGAAAGTGAGAAGGTGAGATGTCGTTTGTCAATATCAATAACAAAACAATGTCTCACCTTCTCACTTTCTCACTTTCTCACCTTTTTAAAACTTTTCCCTTATCTTACTTGCTGTTTCCTCGAACTCGGCTTCGGAGAGCTTGAGCTTGGGGTTGGCGAAGTTCATGTCGCCCTCGCTCTGCATCGGCACGAGGTGTATGTGGGCGTGAGCCACTTCGAGGCCGAGCACCGCCATGCCCACCTTGCGGCAGGGGAAGGCGGCCTTTATGGCCTTTGCCACGCGCTTGGCGAAGACTATCATTTCGGCAAGCTCGTCGTCTTCAAGGTCGAAGAAGTAGTCAACTTCGCGGCGGGGGATTACCAGTGTGTGTCCCTTTGCCAGCGGATTGATGTCGAGGAAGGCGTAGAACTTGTCGTCCTCGGCGCATTTGTAGCTCGGTATTTCGCCGGCTGCTATCTTTGAGAATATGTCCATTTGTTTGGGTTTTATGGTTATGCGGTTTTACGGTTATACGGTTATGGGGTTTTGCGGTTGTGAGGTTTTGCGGTTGTGAAGTCCTTTGTTTATGGTTCTGTTTACGGCCAAGTTTTAATAACTTGTAACCATAAACCCTGTAACCTTACAACCTCATAACCGCAACACCGTATAACCTTACAACCTCATAACCCAATAACCGCAAAACATTACTCTACGCTGATATTGTCAATCCTCAGCTTGATTGTTCCGCGCGGTATTTTTATTTCTACCTCGTCGCCCACTTTCTTGTTGAGCAGTCCTTGCGCGATGGGGGTCTTGATTGATATTTTCCCTTCGCGCAGGTTGGCCTCGCTCTCGCTCACGATGGTGTAGGTCATCTTGGCCTTGGTGGCAAGGTTGGTCATCTCCACCTTCGAGAGAATCTGCACGCAGTCGGTGCTCAGGCGTGACGTGTCGACGATTTTCGCTTCCGAGATTGCCAGTTTCAGCTTGTTGATTTTGTCCTCGAGGTGTGCCTGCGCCTCCTTTGCGGCGTCGTATTCGGAGTTCTCGCTAAGGTCGCCCTTGTCTCGCGCCTCGGCGATGGCCGCCGACGCTTTCGGGCGCTCCACGCTTTCCAGGTGTTTCAGTTCGGCCACAAGCTTGTCGTAGCCTTCTTGTGACATGTAAGCCATAATCTTTCTGTATTTAGTTATTGTTTTCCGGGAAAGACAAAAAGAGAATTCCGACATTTTCCTGAATGTCGGAATCCCCGCTTTGTTCCCTATGTCTTATCGTTGTTTTCCGGCTGCAAAGATAGTCATTGTTTTCCGTCCGGGCAATTTTTTCAAGCTAAAAAAGATTAAGGCGGCCGCTTTTCCGCAGTCCTTGCCGCCGCCTGCGGGTGGCGGCAGGGTGCCGCTTATTAAATAAGGTATATGGATTGGCCTGGCGGTTGCTCCCGGCTTGGCTTGTGTTTGTGTACTGGGAGCAATGGGAGTGACAGGACGGATAAGGCGGATATGAAAATAATAAGACGGAGGTAATCAAGCTCCCTCCCTTCGGGAGGGTTGGGGTGGGTCGTCCCTTTGGTAGGGGAGGTTCGTCAAAAGGCCGTGTCTTAGGAGGTGAAAGGTGGCCTTTTGCGTCCTGAAAGACGGCCTTTTGCAAGCCGAAAGGCCGTCTTTTGCAAAGCCCTTTGCCTGCGGCCGTCGCGGCGCGTGGCGCGGCCGTGTGTGGCGCGGTGTATGGGGCGGAGGGGCGTGCGCGGCCGCTTAAAATGCCGTTTTATCTGATATTAAGCCCAAATTAAGTGCAGTTTCGCTGCTTTTTTTATTATATAATGTTTACTTTGCAGCGTGAAAACATCTTGTTACATTATGAAAAAGAAAATACTTACACTAACCTTTCTGCTGGCTGCGGCGTCGTCGGCATTGACGGCCCTCGCGCAGAAGACCGTCTACAACCATGTGTTCGCCCCGAGCGAGGGGCTGGTGAACAAGACGGAGACGCAGTTCCGCCAGGAGATTTGCCTGAACGGCTACTGGGACTTCCAGCCGGTGGCTACGCCGGGTGACTTCAAGTACGGTTCGGGCAAGGCTCCCGAGCTAACGAAACCTGTTGACGGCAAGTGGGACAGGACACGCATCAAAATCCCGTCGCCGTGGAACGTGAACGATTTTGCCAACCGCAACCTCGAAGGTCCCGACCACCGCAACTACCCGTCGTACCCGAAGGAGTGGGAGAGCGTAAAGATGGCGTGGATGCGCAAGACGGTGGACGTGCCGGCTGACTGGAGCCGCCAGGCCGTGAGGCTGTACTTCGAGGCCGTTGCCGGAGACGCCGAGGTATGGGTGAACGGGCAGAAGGTGGGCGAGAACTTCGACCTGATGCTGCCGTTCAGTTTCGACGTCACCGACGTGGTGAAGCCCGGACAGAAGAACGAGATACTCGTTGGCGTGCGCAGCGAGTGGCTTTTCGAGGACCGCAGCACCGTAGGCCGCCGCATCGTTCCGGGCGGCTCGATGTGGTGCAACATGATAAACGGCATCTGGCAGGACGTCTACCTGCTGTCAGTGCCCAAGGTCAGCGTCACCGATGTTTACGTGAAGCCCCTCGTGTCGAAAGGAATGCTCGAGGTCGACGTTACCGTAAGCAACACGTCGGGAAAGGCCGCGAGCGTAAGCCTCGACGCCGACATATATAAATGGCTCAACCTTGCCGGCACCGATGTCAACAGCGCGCCCGTGCCCGCGTGGGAACTGGGCGGCAAGCTGCTCGAGGGCCGTGCCGCCGCGCAGAAGGTGGCAGCCGGCGCGGAGCACAAGTTCACGATGCAGATACCCGTCAAGGAGGGCCAGCTTGAGCTGTGGTCGCCCGAGCATCCGAACCTCAACGCCATGCTCGTCAACGTCATTGCCGACGGCAAGGCGGTGGACACGAAGTACCAGCGCTTCGGATGGCGCGAGTGGACGTTCGACGGCACGCGCCAGTGCCTTAACGGAAAGCCCTATCCGCTGCGCGGCGACTCGTGGCACTTCATGGGCATACCGCAGATGACGCGCCGCTACGCATGGGCGTGGTACAAGGCGATAAAGGACATGAACGGCAACGCCGTGCGCCTGCACGCGCAGGTGTACCCGCGCTTCTATATGGAAATGGCCGACGAGATGGGCATCTGCGTGCTCGGCGAGACCGGCAACTGGGCCAGCGACGGCGGCCCGAAGCTCGACAGCGAGACCTTCTGGACGCACTCGCGCGACCACCTCACACGCTTCATCAAGCGCGACAGGAACAACCCCTCGGTGTTCGGATGGAGCATATCCAACGAGAACAAGCCCGTTATATTATATGTGTTCATGCGCCCCGACCTCATGGAAGGGCAGAAGAAGGCATGGGCGGAGTGGCGTGACATAGTACGCGCCAACGACCCGACGCGCCCCTGGATTTCGTCTGACGGCGAGGACGACGGCGACGGCATACTGCCGGCCACCGTCGGACACTACGGCGACCTTAACTCGATGAAGCGCTGGCAGGGCATAGGCAAGCCCTGGGGCATAGGCGAAACCAGCATGGCCTACTACGGCACTCCCGAGCAGATAGCCAAGGTCAACGGCGAGCGCGCTTACGAAGACATGCAGGGACGCATGGAAGGACTGGCCACCGAGTGCTACGGACTTATCCGCGACATGCGCGAGATGGGCGCGTCGTACAGCTGTGTGTTCAACATGGTGTGGTACGGACTGCAGCCACTGCCACTCGGCAAGCACGACATAACCACCGCGCCGACGATGGACGACGGCATCTTCTTCCCCGAATACAAGGAGGGACAGCCCGGAGTGCAGCCCGAACGCATGGGCCCGTACTGCACGACGCTCAACCCCGGATACGACCCCTCGCTGCCACTCTACCGCCCCTGGCCTATGTTCGACGCACTGCGCGCGGTCAACGCGGACGGCAAGCCGGCATGGTCGGAGTGGGCTACGGCCGACAAGGCCAAGTATGAAGCGCCCGAGCCCGTGGCCGCCAAGCGGCAGTACACAAGCGTAGTGTTCGTTGGCGACACCGAGGGCAAGGCTTACTCGGCGCTCGGCTCACAGGGAGTAATCTTCGCAAAGAAAGTGAAAGACCCTGAAAACTCGCTCATTATAATCGACGGCACCAAGCCCCTCACGGCTGAAGACGCCGCAATGGTGAAGAAGAACACCGCCAAGGGAGCCGACGTGTTCGTATGGGGCGTTACGCCCGAAAGCGCCGCATCCGTATCGGCAGTTCTCCCGGAAGCCGTGGAAGTTGACCAGTTGAAACGCTCGTCGTTCCTGCCCGAGCAGAAATCGCTCACATACGGACTGAACAACAGCGACTTCTACTTCTGCGAACTGCAGCAGGCCGACGCCGCACAGTACACCCTCAAGGGCAAGTTCGTAAGCGAAGGCGACGTGCTCCTGAACGCATGCCGCACCGACTGGCGCCGCTGGAACAAGCGCGCGGAGGAGATAAAGACCGCCGCCGTGCTGCGCAGCTACAACGAATGCACAGCGTCGCTGGCCGTAATCGCCAGGATGCAGCAGGGCGGCTCGACATATTATGTAAGCACGCTGACCGACTTCGCCAACTCCGACAAGGGCTACAACACGCTCCGCACGATGCTCGCCACCGCCGGAGTGCCCTGCCGCGAACTTGAGGTGAACGTCGAGGAGATGTTCTTCCTGCGCGACAACCACCTGGTGTTCCCCACCGCGGCACGCGAAAAGATGGTGCAGCAGGGCGACAACTGCACGCTCGACTTCTACGTGTACAGCAACCGTCCGCTCGACGACCTGCTCATAGAGCCGAACGTTCCGAAGCTCACCCTCAAGCTCAAGGCCACCGAGCCGCAGCTCGCCGTTGGCGGCAAGCCCCTCCAGATAGGATGGAAGAGCAACAGCGAGGCCGAGTTCAAGGAAATACCACTCAAGCAGGGATGGAACAAGCTTACGCTGACCATACCGGCGAAGTGCAAGAACGGATTTGAGGCTCACTTCAAGTGCGACAACCGCGCCGAATACATGCCGACGCTGAAGGCCGCATTCGTGAACCCCGAAGGGAAATGACAACCTATAGAACGATAAAATAATGAGAACTAAAAAACTTATATCCATGAAAAAACTGACCAACCGCCTCGCCGCGCTCCTTGTAGCGGCGATGGCGGCCGGCGGCTCTTATGCCGTCGGTGACGACTTCAAGTACGCCCTCATCAACAACCCGGCGTACCCCACGACCGACCTCGGCGTGGCCTCAATCAACGGTGTTGACGAGGGACTCGACAACTCTGGCACAACCGACTGTACGGCGAAAATCCAGGAACTGCTGGACAAGCTGGCGAACGTCACTAATCCGGACAAGAACTCCGACCAGGGCTTAGGCAACCGTGGTGCTGCGGAAAACCAGACAGGCGGAGTGCTCTACCTGCCTGAAGGCCAGTATCGCGTAGAAGGACAGATAATGATTCCGCGCGGCGTAACATTGCGCGGAGACTGGAAAAAGCCTGAAAACGGACAGCCGGTCAGCGGAACTGTGATTTTGGCTTACGGCGAAAAGGGTAACGACGACGAGCTGAAGGCCCTTTTCACAATGCAGCCCTCGACGCAGATATGCAACCTGTCCATCTTCTATCCCGAGCAAGACCCTAACAATGTATCCAAATATCCGCCTGCCATAGTGTACGGACAGCACGGTTATTTCGGCAACGATTACTGCAACGTGCGCAATGTGACGTTTGTCAATCCGTACACGGCCATCCTGTTCAGCTCATACAACGGCGGCGGATGTCCTAACATCTTCGGCATTTACGGTACGCCGCTCTATCAGGGAGTTGTAATGGACCGCATTGCCGACGTGGGACGTTTCGACCACATCTATTTCTCTCCGTCATATTGGGCTAATTCCGGACTTGGTACGGAATACAGCGAAAGCGCAATAAAGAACTATACTTATAATAATTCGACGGGTATCGTCATGCGCCGTAACGACTGGTCTTATACCTGCAACTATGATTGCGAAGGCTATCATACGGCGTTCCGCACGGAGTGGACACCGGCAACACGTCCCGACGGAGGCGCAATAGACGACGCTTCACGCGGCAGGCCCAACGGCCATAACTATGGCTTCAACGTTTCTGGTTGCCAGTATGCAATCGACCTGACGGCTTCTTCAGGAAGCGGTATCATGTTTACACGCATCAATGTTGACGATTGTACAGAGGCCGTAAGGCTTGGAAACGGTGCCGAGGGGCCCATCCAGTTCTACGGATGCGACTTTGCTTCTACAGGAACAACTGTTGACATGGTTGAGAACGCAAGTGTGCCTTTGATGTTCAAGGATTGTAATATTGACGGCAGTGTCAACGCTCTTGGCGGACAGTTGATGGCTGACGGCACAACGTTTGGCGGTGATGTGTATGTTGCTCCGGCAGCCCGTGCAATCCTTACGGGCAATACTTTCAACGGCGAACTCAACAACAGCTCTCTCTACGAATGTGTAGTGAGCGACCAGGTGGCTTATTCGCAGCCGCTGCCTGAATTCAAGCAGGAGTGGATGGAAGTGCCGGTTACCAAGCCGGCGAAAGAAGCTTTGTTCGTAGTTACTGACGCAGCTTACGGAGCAGAGCCGATAAATACCAATACGAAGGTAAACCCTGACGGCTTGAGTTCTGCAAAAGACAATACCGCAGCCATACAGAACGCGCTCAATGCGGCCAAGGCCAACGGCGGCGGCATCGTGTATCTTCCTTCCGGCCACTACCGTATGAACGGCAACATTACCATCCCGGAGGGAGTGGAGCTTAAAGGTTCAAGCGACATCGCATCGGTTCCGCGCGGCAACGGAGCTATCCTTGAAGTGTTTGCAGGCAAGGGCAACGAAAATGCCGAGCCGTTTATTACAATGGAGCCGAACAGCGGACTGCGTGGTATTACAATCAACTATCCCGAACAGACCGACCCGGCCAATGTACAAAAGTATCCTTATGCAGTGCGCGGAAATGCCGGCGTGTATATCGTCAACCTTGCCCTGCGCGCCACATACCACGGTGTAGACCTGTTCACAAACAAGTGCGACAACCATTATGTAGACTACATTTCAGGCCACAGCTTCGGCAACGTGATACGCGTAGGCGGTGGCAGTGAGGGTGGATTGATATCAAACATCCAGTGCAATACCATTGCTTACTCGAACGGATACGAGTCGAAATACGGCTTTTGGGCGAACAGCCCGGAGGATCATGAGGACATAAGGCGTCCTTATGCATACGGACAGAACAAGGAAAGCCTTGAATTCCTTATTGTGGGTGACTGCAAAGACCAGGTGCTCTACAACAACTTCCTCTTTGGATGCAACAAGGGTATCGTGTTCCAGAACGACGGAAACGGCGGCGCTACCGGCATCGGTCTTGGCAATGCGGTCGACGGCGCTGTGAATACGGTCGTTTTCAATGGCTTGAACGGCAGCTTCCCGTTGATTAACTCGCAGATTGTTGCGCTCAACCATACTGACGGAGATGATTCAAAGATTACTCCGGGACACGAGGCTCTGTCGGCACACTTCATCACCACAGGTCCTGACTTCAAGGGTACGGCAGACATTCTTTCGTCGAACAACTGGGGAGGCGGCGACCATTTCGCTGAAATCAACGGTGGTACTGTCAACCTCATTCTGACCAACATGGCCGCAGCAGGTTCTGTATATACGGCCAATGTTGCTGAAGGTGCCAAGCTCAACATCGCCGACGCGTTCTTCAAGTCGGTTACGAGCATGGTTGAAACGCCGGAGGACGATGAGGCCAGGATATCGGTTGCAGCTTCGGTGCTCGACGTTACAGGCTCAAGCTCACTGGACTTTGCAAGCTATGAAGACAACCTTTCAATCCAATGGAAGATAGGAAACAAGGACGTATTCTCGAATTTCAGCGGTTGGACGGCTTCTGCCAGCGACAACGGAGCCAATGCAAACAGGGCTATTGACAGCAATGGCACGACACGTTGGGACACAGGAACTGCTCAGACGGCTGGACAATGGTTTGATTTGAAGAGTGAAGATGGTACCGGCGGACAGGTTATAACTATAGGCGGACTTCTGCTTGACGCTTCCGCTTCTCCTAACGACGGTCCTGACGGATACAGGGTGGAAGTTCACACCCGTGCGACAGATGAATGGAAAACCGTTGCTGAAGGTGAAAACGGCGGTGGAATGCTGCTCATAATGTTCAATGAGGAAGTGAAGCGCGTCGATGAAGTGAAGATCACGCAAACTGCCACGAAGAGCAGCGGTTATTGGTCTATTCACGAAATATATTATACCAACGGCTATAAGATATCTTCAGACATTGACGATGTCGCTTCAGGCGAAGGTGACGGCATAAGCATCACGGACGGCGTGCTTTACGCTGGAGAGAACGACGGAGTAGCTGTATTCGCTCTTGACGGAACCAAGAAGTTCGAGGTAAGCGGCAAGGAGACCGTACAACTTGGCGGGCTTGAAGGCGGCGTGTATATCGTAGCAGTCAAGAAACCTGAAGGAATGGTTGTAAGGAAGATTTCTTTGAGCAAATAACATCTCTCATCTTTGAGCATCATGAGAAAGACATTCAGGATGTTTTTCGCCATGCTTCTTGCGACGGTGTCGCTCGTCCCTTTCCACGCAAAGGCGTGGAAGGCGGAGGGCGGCACCGCCATGCGTAAGGAATATAATTCCTACAAGGGGCTTGTCATGGCCGGATACCAGGGGTGGTTCAACGCTCCCGGCGACGGCGCAGGCCGCGGATGGTATCATTACAGGGGGCGCGACGGCTTCCGCCCGGGTTCGGCCGGTGTCGACTTCTGGCCTGAGACGGGCGAGTATGAGAAGCTGTACAAGACGGAGTTCAGGTTCGCCGACGGAAGTCCGGCATACACGTTTTCCTCGTATGACTATAGCACGGTTGACACCCACTTCCGCTGGATGAGCGAGTACGGCATCGACGGCGTGTTCATGCAGCGCTTCGTGTCTGAAATCAGCGGCGAGAGCGGACGGCGGCATTTCGACAAGGTGCTGGCCAACGCCATGACGGCGGCCAACAAGTACGGGCGCGCCATCTGTGTGATGTACGACCTTAGCGGCATGAAGTCGGCCGGGCGTGACACTGTGTTGAACGACATCAGGCGCGTGGCGGACGAGTTCCAGCTGTTCAACCGCGACGGCAATCCGTCGTACCTTTACCATAACGGGCGGCCGCTGGTGACGCTTTGGGGCGTGGGGTTCAACGACGGGCGCAGATACACCACGGCCGATGCCGGTTATCTTGTGGACAGCCTCAAGCGAATGGGCTTCAGCGTGATGCTGGGCGTGCCTACTTACTGGCGCGACTTCGGCAGCGACACCGAGGCCGACCCTCGCCTGCACGGGCTTATAAGGAAGTGCGACGTGGTGATGCCGTGGTTTGTCGGACGTTACGACCAGCGTTCTTACGAGGGTTTCAAGAAGCGCATCGGCGAGGACAAGGCCTGGGCCGATGCCAACGGAGTCGACTATGCTCCGCTGTGTTTCCCCGGTTTCTCATGGGTGAACCTGAAGGGCAGCAGCCGCGGCAGCATCGACCGTGACGGGGGACGCTTCTTCTGGAGCCAGCTGTCCGCATCGATTGACGCCGGTGCTGAGATGATTTACATCGCCATGTTCGACGAGATTGACGAGGGCACGGCCATCTTCAAGTGCGCCAAGCGTGTGCCCGAGCCTGCGCCGGGCAGCACTTTCGTGCCGATAGCTCCTGAAGACAGCAGCGACAACTATCTTTGGCTGGCAGGCCAGGCCGGGCGGATGCTGCGCGGCGAGGTGCCGTTGATCATGGATATGCCTGTGAGGGAGCAGACAAGTCAACGAGTTGACAAGGACAAGGGACAAGTTGACAAGGGACGAGTTGACGAGTAATAAGTAACAAGAAATAAGTAACAATTTGGCAAGTGGCAAGTAAACAAGCGGCAAGAGAAAACAAGCAAACAAGCGGAAGTGATGGCAACCGGCGTGGGTAATCTCCTCGTCTGCTCGTTGACTCGTCACTCGTCAACTTGTCTGCTCGTCTCTCGTCCCTTGTTGATTTTAAAAAAGCAACACCAATGAAAAAGACATTAGTTATAATAAGCATGTTTTTCGCCATGACGGCCGCCGCGCAGCAGCAGGACGGCATGGCTCCAAACCCGTTCGTGACGCACATGTATTGCGCCGACCCTTCGGCTCATGTGTGGGCTGACGGACGGCTGTATGTATATCCGTCGCACGACGTTGACCCGCCGCGCGGCTGCGACCTTATGGACCGTTACCATGTGTTTTCTACCGACGACATGGTGCACTGGACCGACCACGGCGAGATACTCAACTCGTCGCAGGTGGAGTGGGGCCGCGAGGAGGGCGGATTCATGTGGGCGCCCGACTGCGCTTACCGCAACGGCAAGTATTATTTCTACTTTCCGCATCCCAGCGGCACTGACTGGAACAACACGTGGCGCGTGGGCGTGGCCGTGAGCGACCGTCCCGACGGCGGCTTCAAGTCTGTAGGCCAGCTCAAGGGGCTTGGCGACGATGTCTTCGCGATGATTGACCCGTGCGTGTTCACCGACGACGACGGCAAAGCTTACTTCTATTACGGCGGCGGAGGGCGCTGCGTGGGCGCGCCTCTCAAGGACAACATGACCGAGATTGACGGGCCGCTGCGCCCGATGGAGGGGCTTGTCGACTTCCACGAGGCTGCCTGGGTTCACAAGTACAACGGGCGTTACTACCTTTCATACGCCGACAACCATACCGAGAACGGCAAGGGCGCCAACCGCCTGCACTATGCTATCAGCGACAGTCCGCTCGGCCCGTGGAAGCACATGGGCGTGTATCTTGAGCCTACGGGGTGCGACACGAGCCACGGCTCCATCGTGGAATACAAGGGCCAGTGGTATGCTTTCTACCACAACTGCACCATCTCCGGCAGGGGCAACCTGCGCTCCATCTGTGTTGACAAGCTGTATTACAACCCCGACGGGAGCATCAAGGTGGTGAAGCAAAGACCTATAAAGGTTGAGAAGGTGAGAAAGTGAGAAGGTGAGAAAGGGCTGCGCAATAAGCAAGGCATTTGGCTTTAACTTCTAACGAGCGCAGCGAGTGATAACTCCTTTAACTTCTTTAACTTCTAAAAAATCTCCTTTACCTCCTAACGAGCGCAGCGAGTGATACCTCCTTTACTCCTTCTCTCCTAAAAAGAAATAACAGTTTGGTTTTAGTTTGATAGTCTTTCGGGTGGCCAAAGGCCATCTTTCAGACGCTAAAAGGCCGCCTTTTGCATCGCAAAAGGCGGCCTTTCGTAATCAGTTGGCTGTCAGGCCGTTGCCGCTGTGGCGGCTGCCGGCCTTGTTATTGCTGCCGGCACGCATCGGCGAAGCTTGCCGCATACTTCTCGCCGAGGCATGCTTCGTAGTTCTTGCAGAAGTTGTCGTACACGTTCTTGGCAATCCCGCGCTTGTGCCTGCGGCACAATATCTGGCATTGTACGTACAATGCGCGGTCGCTGAAGGGGTCGTGCGCCATTATGGTGCGCGCTATTTCGAGCGACGTGTCGTCGTCGCCCTTCTGTATGCTCTGCTCGAGCAGGCGCGTCAGCAGGGAGATGGCGGCGTTGGAATAGTCAGACTTGAATTCGTCAAGCCATTCGAACGAGTAGTTTGGCAGTATCGGGCCTTCAAACAGCAGTTCGAGCGTCCGTGCCTTGGTTTCCTCGTCGTCTTCGCCCGCTTCCATGCGTTTCATCAGGGTGCGTGCCTCGTGGTAGTCGATGAAGATGTCATTTCCTGTTTCCAGGCGGTAGTAAATCTTGTCGTTTACAACCTCGATGCCGCCCACGCTTTCAAGCAGCTTGCGCAGCTTCCGCATGTATACGTTGCGGTTGTTGCGTGCCGAGTTCTCGTTCATTTCCTGCCAAAGGGCTTCGTCGAGTGTGTGTATCTCTATGCCCTTGGTGCTCTTCTCGCTGTACAGCAGCAGTATGAACAGCAGGTTGCGCGTGCGTTTGGTGAAGCTGGCGGTGATGTCCTCGCCGTCCTTGTCGCGCACGACGAACTTGCCCAGTATGCTTATGCTGCCGCCCTTCGGCGTGTAGTATTTCGGCCTTTCCTTCAGCCCGGCCTCTTTCTGCTCCTCCTCCGCGGCCGTGGCGTTGTACTCGTGTGCGGCTTGCGGCTTGGGGGCGCGCCGTCTGCGTGCGTATAACACGCCGCCCGCCGCGGCGATTATCACCACGCCTGCAATCCAGTAAGGCCACGTCAGTCCGCCGTCGCCGTCCGTCGTGGCCGCCGTGTAGCTGTAGTCGTCTTGCAGCGGCAGGTCTATCGACATTATTCTGATGTCGTGCTCGAGCGTGTTGAGCCGGAAGTTCATCACCACGTAGATTTTGTTTTCCTTCGTGCTGCGGTACATGTCGAATGTCGCGTCCTTGTAGTCGGGCATGTGCCCCATCTCGTCGCTCACGATTTTCCATTTCGGCTCGTCAACCCATATCTTTATCATGCGGCCTCCCTTGTGGGTGGTCGCTGCGTAGAAGGTGTTGTCGTCGGGGTTGTACAGCATCTCGCTGGCCAGCAGGAAGCTCGTCTGCTGTTCGCCTTCGGTTGTCCAAAGGCTCTCGGCCTTCAGCGTGTTGAGGTCGATGCGTGTCAGGTCATAATAGTAGCTGCATGGCAGCTCCTGCTCTCCGGTGGCGTTGCCGTAGCCTCCGAACACGTACAGGGCGTTGTCTACCACAGCTGTTGCGGCGCCCGTTCTCGGGTTGATTTTCGGCGAGTATTCAAGCTCGCGTATGCCGCCTGTCGCCGGGTTGATGCTGAACAGGTTGTTGTGGTATCTGTAAAAGCCGTAGCCTCCGAAGGTGTATGCCGCCGTGTCAGACGCTACCGCCCATGAGTGGTTGAAGAATTTGGGCTCGTCTTTGGTGGGTTCCGCCTTGCTCCACGTGCCTGTGGCGAAGTCGAAGTGTGACACGGTGGCGTGCTCGGTGCTGTAAGTGTACAGGTCGCGGCGCGCGTCGTCGTATGCGATGTAGTTCGAGTATTCCATCGCGCGGTATCCTCCCTTCACGTTGGTTGCCGAAGCCTTGCGCGTAACCGGGTCGAACCGCTTTACCGTCTTGCCGTCCACGATATAGAATATGTTGTCAGCCTGGCTGAACGTTATCTGCACCTTGTCTTTCGACTTGTATTTCAGCACGCTCTTCCATTTCGTGTGGTTGTCCAATATCCAGCGTCCGTTCCTGGCCGTCGCCGGCGCCTCGTGCAGGTCGTCAAGGCTCGTGTCGCCGTTGTGCAGGCGCAGGTCCCAGTGGTAAAGGGCCTTCCCTCCGGCGCTTACGCTGATGTCGCGCACGTTGATTGGCGCCACGTCAACGTAGTTGGGGTCGTCGGTGTGCATGCCGAAGGCCACCGTCGCCTCCGTGCTTTTGCCGAGGTCTACGTTTACAGTGGCTTTCCTGCCGCCGTATTCGTATGTCAGCTTGTTGTTTTTCTTGTCTATCGTCAGGCTTGCCTTTATGTTCTGTCCGCCTGTCACGTTGCCGCCCACATAGTGTATTTTCCTGTCCACCACGATAGCCGGACGGTTGCTGTTGAGCTTCGGCATGGAGAATATGGCGTCGAAATGCCGGCCGTCGTCGGTCTTTACGCACATGACATTGCCGAAGAACGGTTCCCCCTCTCGCAAATCCATGTTGAAAGTCACCTTTAGCCCGTTCCTTATGCTGATGGGCTTGCCGCCGTTCAGCGAGAGCGTGGTGCGCTTTGCCACCGGTTGCGAGTGTGAGTTGAAGTAAAGTCCGTCGTTGACGGCAAGGCTTTCAGCCACCCAAGCCATCAACAAAGCCAGGCATATTGCAGCCTTTGAGCTAATGTGTTTCATGTCAGGCAGTAGTGTTGCTACTTTTGGTTAAACGCTTTGATAATGTTGCGCGGCCTGTGCGCATGTGCGCAGGGGCGTTGCTTGGCGCCTTGCGGATAAAGGCAGGCTTTTGCAAAGGTATATAAAAAAGTTCTGAAAAATATGTTTTTAGGCGAAAAATGCAGTAATATGGACACTTAATCGATTTTTAACCGCCTTTTAATCGTTATTTTCCGTATATATTATGCACGCATGGATAATTTTGCACCTGTCATGAAACGAGTTACCTTAGATTATCTCTCAATGAAACATTTACATTATCTCTTCGTTAAGTCGGCTGTTGCCATCATGGCTGTCGCTTTCCAAGCGACGGCCTTGGCGGCCGACAAGGAGCCGGTGGACTATGTCAACCCTTACATGGGCAACATCAGCCATCTGCTTGTGCCGACGTTTCCAACCGTGCAGCTACCCAACAGCATGCTGCGCGTCTATCCCGTGAGGGCCGACTATACGGCCGACAAGCTCGGAGGCCTGCCGCTCATCGTGACACACCACCGCGAGCGCTCGGCCTTCAACCTTGATGTATATCAGGGCGACGCGGCGGCCATCGGCTCGCGCCCGGCAGGCCATACTTACGACAACGAGCGGCTCAGGCCTTATTCGTATTCGGTCTACCTTGACAGCGCGGAGGTGGATGTGGACTACGCGGTGTCGCATCAGGCGGCCATATACCGCATCGGCCTGCGCAAGGCCGGCATCCCCTCGTACATTATATTAAGCTCGGCTGACGGGCGTATGGCCGTGAAGGGCAACGCCGTGAGCGGCTGGCAGAACCTTGACAAGCGCACGAAGGTGTACATCTACGCCGAGCTTGACAAGACACCGGCGGCCACCTATGTCGTTAAGGGCGGCAAGACCGAAGCCGGAAGCTCGGCCGACGGGCGCGGGGCGTGCATCGCGCTGCGTATGCCCGACGGCTGCGGACGGGTGAAGATGCGCTACGGCGTGTCGTTCATCAGCGAGGAACAGGCCGCACGCAACCTCAGGCGTGAAATCCCCTCATACGACTTCGCCGCGGTGAAGGCCGCAGGCCGCCGCGCGTGGAACGAGGCTTTGGGCCGCATCGAGATATCGGGCGGCAACCGTAAGGACAAGGAAGTGTTCTACACCTCAATGTACCGCTATTATGAAAGGCAAATCTGCATGAGCGAGGACGGCCGCTATTACAGCGCGACTGACGGCAAGGTGCATGACGACGGGGGACGTCCTTACTATACCGACGACTGGGTGTGGGACACTTACCGCGCTGCGCATCCGCTGCGCGCGCTGCTCGAACCGGGCAAGGAAGCCGACATTGTGAACTCTCTCGTGACTATGGCCGTGCAGGGCGACAGCCTTTGGATGCCGACGTTCCCCGAGTCGACGGGCGACTCGAGGCGCATGAACTCCAACCACGGCGTGGCCGTTGTGGCCGACGCGCTGTGCAAAGGCATTACCGGCTTCGACGTTGAGACGGCCTACCGCGCCTGCATCGGCGGCATATATAACAAGTCGCTTGCGCCTTGGTCGGGCACGAACCCCGGCGGATGGCTCAACAGGTTCTACATAGAGCACGGCTACATCCCCTCGCTCCGCCCCGGAGAGAAGGAGTGGCTGCCCGACGTCAACCGCCACGAACGCCGCCAGCCGATAGCCGTGACGCTTGGGACGGCCTACGACGAGTGGTGCCTCTCGCGCATTGCGGCATACCTCGGGCTTGACAAGGACCGCGCGAAATATGAACGCCGCGCGATGAACTACCGCAACGTGTACAACCCGGCGACGCGCTTCTTCCATCCGAAGGACTCGGCTGGCAACTTCATCAGCCCGCTGGACTACGCCTTCGACGGCGGCATGGGCGCGCGCGACTATTACGGCGAGAACAACGGATGGGTGTACCGCTGGGACGTTCCGCACAGCATAGCCGACCTTATCAGCCTGCACGGCGGCGCGGAGCAGTTCAACGCCGACCTCGACCAGACGTTCCGCGAGCCGCTGGGACGCAGCAAGTTCGAGTTCTATGCCATGATACCCGACCATACAGGCAACGTGGGCCAGTTCTCGATGGCCAACGAACCGTCGCTCCACATACCTTATCTATATAACTATTCAGGCCGCCCGTGGATGACGCAGAAGCGCATAAGGAAACTGCTTGACGAGTGGTTCCGCTCCGATTTGATGGGCGTTCCCGGCGACGAGGACGGCGGCGGAATGTCATCGTTCGTGGTATTCTCGATGATGGGCATATACCCCGTCACTCCCGGCCTGCCGGTTTACAACATAGGCAGCCCCGTGTTCCCCCTCGTGAGGATTCACCTTGACGGCGGAGGCGTGTTTGAAATCGAGGCCCGCGGAGCGTCGCGCGACAACAAGTACATCCAGTCGGCGCAGCTCAACGGCAAGGAATGGGCGAAGCCGTGGCTGACCCATGACGACGTGAAGGCCGGAGGCCGCCTTGTGCTGCAGATGGGCGATACCGCCAACAAGCAGTGGGGCGCGCGCCCGGAGGACGCTCCGCCGTCGGGGATTGACGTGAAATAATCTTCTTCATATAACATAGACAATCGATGATTTGCGAAAGGCCGTCTTTTACACGATAAAAGGCGGCCTTTTACATTGCAAGAGACGGCCTTTGGGAACGTGAAAGACGGCCTTTTGGAAAAGGCGGGAAGGCGAGAGGGCGGAAAGGTGGGGACAAGGCTTGCGTCTTGCCGATTGGGCGCCACGAGCCAGTTCTTTGTACATGGAAGGTATGTCGCTTCCGACCGGTAAGCCAGCCCCTGCCGGTGCTCTTGCCGCGAAATGTTAAATGTCGGGGAAATGCGATTAATTGTCGATTTATGCGAATTTTAATTGTACGGTTAAGCCTGATTTTACGCTTTTTTATTCGCGAATGCTTAATTTTGCAGTTGTTTAACAATCATGGACGCAAAATACCTTTAACCAAAAGATTTATTAATTAACGACAAAATCTCTAATTTATGAAAAAACTCTTATCAGAAACGTGCAGACGGAGATTGGGTGCGGCTTTAGCCATGCTGCTGCTCTTCGTGTGTGCGGCGTCGGCGCAAAACAAGCGAGTTGCCGGCTCTGTAGTCGACGGCAATGGCGACCCGTTGCCTGGTGCCACGATACAAGTCGTAGGCAATTCAAACCTCGGTACGACGACAGACATCAACGGCCGGTTCTCCATCGATGTGCCGCAAAATTCGGTTTTGCAGTTCAGCTTCATAGGCTACAAGGAGCATCAGGTGAGGGCTTCGGCGGCCAACGACCACATGAAAGTCATGCTGACAGAAGACTCACAGGAGCTTGACGATGTGGTTGTGACCGCACTCGGCATCAGCCGTGAGGCCAAGTCCCTGGGTTATGCACGCCAGAGCGTCGACACGGAATCAATGCTCGATGCGCGCGACCCCAACCTCCTCAACAGCTTGAGCGGCAAGGTGTCAGGTGTGAACATCATCTCGAACGGCGGCCCGATGGCCTCGACCCGTGTCGAAATCCGCGGTAACAACTCCATCACCGGCAACAACCAGCCGCTTTACGTGGTTGACGGTGTGCCAATCATGAACGACATGGGTGAGTCAGGAGACCTTGACTACGGTAACCCGGCATCGTTCATCAGCCCCGACGACGTGGAGTCGATAGAAGTACTTAAAGGTGCGAATGCGTCCGCACTCTACGGTTCGGAGGCTGCCAACGGCGTAATCCTCATCACTACGAAGAAGGCGTCGAAGCGTCCGGGTATCGGCGTGTCTTACGACTATAACATGCAGTTCTCGTTCCTGCGCGAGTATCCTACTTACCAAAATGTTTACGGAACCGCGGGAAACATCAGTTTCGGAGCAAACTCTGCGTTCAACTACTATGGTAATGGTTCGAAGAACGGTTACAGCTACGACAACGATCTTCCCTATGGCATATATGTCTATAACTGGGACAACAAGGACCAGCGTTCTTGGGGATTGCCTATGCTTGGCTTCGATGTAGTGGGACGCAACAACGAAATCCGCAGTTACTCGCCCGCCAAGAAATCAATCACCGAGATGTATGAGACTGGTCTTCAGATTACCAACAGCGTGTCTATCGACAAGGTGTTCAATGGTGCGGCCATCCGCCTGAGCTATACAGGCACGATATATGACGGTATCCTAAAGAACTTCAACGACATGAAGCGTCACAATTTCAGTGCTAACGCCAATGCGTCGCTGGCAAAATGGCTTAGCTTTGACTTGTCGGTGAACTACCAGCTCGAGGATGTTGACAACCGTGATTTCAAGGGAGACTCCAACCGCAACCCGTTGCGTGCCGTGATGAACATGCCGCGTGACGCCACGTTGGACGAGCTTCTGCCTTATAAGCGTGAGGACGGTTCGCCGTATACATACGGTGCGGCCAACTTCTACAACCCATACTGGCTGCTCAACGAGTGTGTCAACGGTGACGACCGAAATGCATTCCGCGGCATACTTACATTCAACATCAAGCCTTTCAAGGGCTTCACACTCCGTCTGCGCGGAGCTATGGAGCGCATAAACAAGAAGGGATGGAAGTTTGACAACTATTATACTATGTGGGACATCGACGGCCGTTACGAGAACTTCAACGAGGCATCGAAGAACGACCAGTTCGAGGCTGTGGCGATGTACAACACCAACTGGGAGAATGGATTGTCACTTAGTGCAAGTGCTGGTACGTCTTATCAGAAGAACAGGTTTGATAAAGTGCAGAACGTTGTCAACTCTCTTGCTGTGCCTGACAACATCTCTCTGTCGAACAACGCGTCAATCGTGACGGCATCACAGTCATACAATGGCAAAGAGAAGCAGGGCGTATTCGGAACCGTGTCTCTCGGATGGAGGGGCGCCTATATTGACGGTAGCTTCCGTAACGACTGGTCGAGTACACTTCCAAAGGACAACAACTCTTACTTCTACTGGTCTGCCAGCGGTGCATGGGTGATTACCGACATGTTCCCGAAAATAAAGAACAAGGTGCTTTCATTCGCCAAGGTGCGCGCATCTTATGCGAAAGTAGGTAACGATGCCGGTTTTGACCGTCTCTATGACAGTTACGGCTACGGAGGAATATTCCGCACAAACATGGCTTGGTTCACAGGTGACGCTCTTCGCAAGAATCCTAACCTGAAGCCGGAGACAACGACTTCAACAGAGGTAGGCGCCGAGCTGCATTTCCTCAACGACCGCTTGACGTTCGATGTCACATACTATTCAAAGGCAACACGCGACCAGATTGTAGAGTCGGCACTGTCATACCTTTCCGGATACCAGCGTGTCATGATGAACTCTGGTGAAATAACTAACAAAGGTTGGGAAATATCTGTGTCGGGAACGCCTATAAAGACGAAGGATTTTGAATGGCGTACAACCCTCAACTGGTCTATGAACAATTCCATGGTTGAGTCTCTTCCAGACGGAATAGAAAGGATACAGATTGGTAGTGGAATGTATGATACCAGGACATTCGCCGAGGTGGGCAAGCCTTACGGCGTGATGTATGTTAACACTTTCAAGCGCGATGAAGAAGGACACATACTTTGCACAGCCGACGGTTCACCGCTCGAGGCAGCCGAGCAGAAGTGCATCGGCTCAGTGGAAGCTGACTGGCGTGGTGGCTGGCAAAACACTTTCCGTTACGGCAACCTCTCCGCTTCAATCATGATTGACTTCCAGAAAGGTGGTATGTTCCTCTCGCAGACAAGTTTGCTGGGTGCTACCGACGGACAGACCATTCAGTCGCTCTACGGAAGGGATTACATATTGTTCTCACGTAAGATTCTTAACGAGAAAGACCAAGAGCGTTGGGGCTTCATGGATCCTGAGTTCGCAATGTCCAATGTCCAGTATTCGCAGATATATCCCGACTGGGCACGTCCGAAGGGTGTGCAGCTTGACAACTGTGTTTACGATGAGAGCGCGGGACCTGAATTGGCTGGCAAGCCGGTGACCGGTGCATGGGCTACTCCCGAGAATTACTGGCTGCACTATACACGCCGCAACATCGAGCGTTTCGTTTACGACGCTTCTTACATCAAGTTGCGTGAAATCACCGTAAGCTACGACTTCCCGAAGAAGTGGTTTGCAAAAACACCTATCCGCTCTTTGAGGCTTTCAGCCGTTGGACGCAACATTGCCACGCTGTTCAGCAACTGCCCGAAAGGTCTTGACCCACAGTCTACCAGTACCACAGGCAACGCCCAGGGTTACGAGCGAGGCTTCAACCTGCCCGAGGCTACATACGGATTTGACATAAAGGTTACTTTCTAAAAACATAAGACAGACATGAAACTGAAACATAAAATATTTGCGTTGATGGCCGTTGCCGGTATCGTTACAGGATGTACTGACGGCTTCGAGACTGTCAACCAAGACCCGAACAGGATTTACGAGGTCGACCTTCAGAGTATTCTTCCGGGTTCGGTTTATCGCACGATGAACGTCATCAGTGAGGCCAACTTCAACCGCATGTGGAGTTACGGACGCCAAGTGTCCAATGCAGCGTTCCAAAAGGAATGGGGCGAGAAGGGCGACGGTATATATCGTCAGTTCTACGTCGAGGTGTTGCGCGACATCAGGGCACTTGAGAAAGCTACCAATGATGACCCGGAAAAGCCTAATACCAACGCAATTGCGAAGACATGGAAGGCGTTTGTCTATTACCAGCTGCTTTCTCTTTATGGGCCGGTAGGACTTACAAAAGCCGATTTCGACGATATCTCGAAACGCGAGTTCTATTACGATTCTGAAGAAACAGCTTACTATGCAATACTTGATGACCTTGACAAAGCAGTAGAACTGTTTGATCCCGACAGCGCGGACAAGCTTGCACGTGATCCTGTTTACGGCGACGGTGCTGAGAGCGACATAACAAGGTGGCGCAAACTTGCCAACACGCTGCGTCTGGAAATAGCGATGAACATACAGAACATCAATGAAGAAAAGGCACGTGAGTATGCTGCAAAATCAATGGCTCACGAGGACTGGCTTTTCTCTTCGCTCGACGATGCTTTTGCTCCGCAGTACGGCACGGTTGACGCAGTAGACTGCTCATATTACTACACGCGAATGAACAAGAATGAAATAATCACGAAGGGACAGTATAACAACATCCCGTCGATGAATGAATACTTCGCTGTATATATGTTCTCTTACAATGACCCACGTATGGAGGTTTACTTCCGCCCGTCGAATTATTTTGCCGACCCTGACGAGGACATACCTCCTTATCAGATGGAGGACATCATCACCAGGGCGCATGACTGTGACGTGTCTGAATGCACTTCGGCTGAGCGTGCCGAGCATTTGCAGCAAATGGCGGAAGGATATGAGTTACGTGACTCCCTCCGAGTATATTACACGCTTCCTTATGTGCCTACTCCCGACGGTCCCGGTTCGCGCCTTCCGTTCAACTGGCAGGCTGCATATGATCCGACCGACCCGAATGGAACGCTGCGTGTGCGTGATCCGCTTAGTACGAACGACGTGTTGAACCGTTGCTACATCAATGAACGCTTTTATCAGATGGACATAAAGCTACCACTTCTCCGCTGGTGCGATGCTTGTTTCCTTGCTGCAGAGGCCAGTGTGAAATTCGGGCTTGGCTCCAAGACGGCGCAGCAGTACTATGAGGACGGCATCCGCGCTTCGTTTGAAGAGTGGGATATCAGTAGCAGTGTTGACGCTTACATGAGTCAGCCTGGTATTCAGTGGGGCACAAGCCGTCTCGACGCTTTTGATGACACACGTCGTATAATGAACGGAAACATCGACGGTGCGAATGGCGATGCAGGCAAGCTTGAGCAGATTTACAAGCAGCGTTGGTTCGCCGACTTCCTTGACGGTTTCTCAAACTGGCGCATGGAACGTCGCACAAGAGCGCTGAACTTGCCGCCGTTCTTCCACAACGGTTCTGAATCTTTTGAAGAGGGAGGCGATGTCAACTATGCTTATCCGGAGCGTCTGTACTTCCCTGACGCAGAGCGCACATCCAACGTCGATGCTTACTATGATGCCGTAAACATCCTACAGACCAACAGCCCGGAGCCTAACGACGCCCGTTGGGGTGACAATGTGTACACCGTGCTACAGTTTGCGAAGCCTGTTCCCAACAAAGCCCAGACCATCGCAGAGTATGAAAGCATGACTTATATTGATTTCAACATGGACATGCAGGCCAAGAAGTGGGGTGAGACATACGAGGAAATGTTGCGCACGGCACGCGAGATGACTGGCATAACCGACAACGACGAAGAGGCCATGTGGGAAGCATTCGCGTTTGAAATCAGGCAGGAAATAAGTACTTACGTTGTAGAATGATAAACTATAATTAAAGATATGAAAACCAAAGTAATAAGAATATTGAGCTTGGCGGTTGTGTCTTTTGGAATTGTGTCTTGCTCTCCGACGGACGATGGTCCTTCGATTGAAGACCATTTCCTTAACTACGACATTCCGCAAATCAACTTGTCATCAGATGCCACGGTCGGAGTTTTCTACTCTGACCTCGGCTCGACGGGCATTGACGACAAGTATTATCAGAAACTCATAGGCGAGTATGACGACAAGCAGGAATATCCGCAGCTGTGTCCACATATACGCCCCGTGCTTGGCCGGTATGCCATGGATCTGAACAATTCCAACGCCGTGCCGCTGTTCCAACAGCATATCAACTGGGCGAATGAAGCGGGTATCGACTTTTTCATCATGCCTCAAATCAACGAGGACAGGAACCAGTACAACCACTTGAGTCCTCACGCCGTTGACTTTGTCAACTACATGGAGGGTCTGCATGCTAATTCATACGGACTTATCAAATGGGGTAAACTCAAGTATTGCGTCAGTGTGGAAATAGGAAACTTCTGTGATGGTCTGTCAAGCTCGAAGAAAATCGAGGAAACCGATGTCGATGCAAATGGAGTTTCACAGCGTGTTGAACGCCTGTACACTTATTTCAAAGGTTTGGGTGAGCGTTTTTTCATCAACGATTCGCTGTATTACTGTGTTGACGGCAAGCCTCTTGTAGTGCTGCTCTCGCCGCATAGACTTTATTCGCAGGATTCGAAGCAACTCTACCAGAACATCCGCGATACCGTGTTCAAGTATACAGGCAAAGAGATGTACATTGTGGCGCGCCAGGACAAGTGGTCGCCGTCTGCCCGCTTCCTCAATACTTTCATCAGCGGCGGAGTTGATGCAGTGTATATGGACAACATGTTCGACACCACGGACTTCTCCTTGCCGCAGCTCGGTTGGCCGCAGTGCATAGACCAGAACTACCAGTACAACCGCAAGTTCATAAAGAACAATTACGGCATTGACTTCATTCCGTCTATATGCCCGTCGTTCGTGCGTTGGGTGCGCCAGAACACCACTACGGAGTTCTATAACTATCCGCCGGTATACCATGACAAGGAGCTGTTTACCGACATGTGCAACGTTGCCAAGATGAACCTCGGCGACAACCGGATAGTGTTCATCGACGCGTTCAACAAATGGGATTACGGCAACGCCCTTGAACCGACCGACCCCAACTACGGTAACGGTTATGGAATGGAGTTTCTCGACATTGTAAGAAAACAATTCAAGGTAAGATAAAAAACTGATAGTCATGAAAACATTTGAAAACATATTTAAGGCAGGTATGTTCTGTCTTGCGGCGGCTGCCTTCATTACGGCCTGCAGCGATGACGACACTATCGCGAAAGAGCCTGATTTGCCAGAAAGTTCCGTTTCGGAGCTTACCGTTCACAAGCCTGTTGAGGGCGAGCACACATTCAGCTTCTCGTCTGTGGGCAACTCGGCGCAGCAGCTGCTCTTCAGCACGCCTCACGACTGGCAGGTTGAGATACTTAACCCTGACAGCACTGACCTGTCGTGGCTCACGCTGTTCGACCGTGCCGGAAGCGGCGGCGACAGCCTTTCCATTTGGGTGGCGGCTGCGCAGAACGAGGCGTATGAGGACCGCCGCGCCACGTTCTACCTGAAGTCAGGCGATCAGACGCAGGAATTTGAAGTGTTCCAGAGCCAGCTCAACGCTGTGCTCATCACCGACCCGAAGGCGTTTGAGAACCTTTCTTGCGACGAGCACATCATGCCATTGGCATTCGACACCAACGCCGGTGCGGCCACGGTCGAGATTGATGGCGGCGCGTCGGGCTGGATAAGCCTTGAAGAGGGAACACGCGCAATGGAGCGTGACACGGTGTGGCTGCACATCAACGCCAACAACGGCTTCAATGTGCGCACAGGAAAGATTACAATTACTTCTAACGCCGACGAGAACATTTTTGACGAGTTGATGGTGTACCAGTACGGACAGGCAAAGCCCGTAATCACCGTTACCAATCCTGAAAGCTTTGTCGAAGTGCCCAGCGACGGTGTAGAGCAGCCCATCGAGCTTGCCCTTGAGAATGTAGCCAGCATCGAGCAGCTGACGCTTGAAATCCCCACGGCCGACATAAGCTGGCTGTCGTGGAGCTATAATGATGACTATACGGGCATAATACTCTATATCGACCCCAACTACGGAGGCTCACGCTCTACCACGATAAAGGTATGTGCAAAGGCCGACCACAGCATCTACGACGAGATAGAAGTGTCGCAGGCGGCAGCCGAAGGCATCTCCGTGATGATAACCAACAAGGACGACCTGCGCGAGCAGCTTAGCAATGAGGGCGTTACGTTCAGCGTCAAGTACACGTCTCTTGTTCCGGAGGTTGAAGCCAAGGTTGAAGGTGTCAACGGAGAGACTGTCGACTGGATACGCGTTGACAACCTCCTTACCAACCAGGTCATCGTTACATGCGACCCCAACCCCGACATGACCGCACGTCTTGCCAACATCAAGCTCTTCCCCAAGGGTGACGAGGCTCACAGCGACGTGCTTACCGTAACGCAGGCTCCGGCCACCACGCTTATGGTTGTAGGCTCGCTGAAGGAGACTATCGACAGGATGATTGAGCAGCACGTCTATACCGACTGGCAGCACATAACCTCACTCGAACTTGCCGGGCAGCTTAGCGACGCCGACTGGACGCTGCTCAAGACTATGTGTACCAAGGACAACGCTGAGAAGTACAACTTGCAGACGCTCAACCTCGAGAAGGTTACCAACACCACGATGAAGGAAAAAGCCTTTTACGATTGCGACTTATTGAAGAGCATAACTTTCCCTGGTAATCTTGAGTATGTACCGGCTGAAGTTTTGAGGGAAAGTGGTGAAGTTACGTTTATTGATGTGCCAAGCGCGGAGTATGTTGACCATCATGCGTTTGGCAACTGTCTGAAACTTAAAGAAGTATGGCTGCCAAGCAACCTGAAATATCTTTATGGATATGTGTTCGACAATGTAACTGGAACAATAACCGATATTTATTTACGAGGTTTACCCGTGCAAGTTGTGCAGGTTGTAAGAAGTGCAAGCCAAAACCGCGTATGGGCTTCGGTATTCAAGAATGAATCCGACTTTAAGAATGCCAAGATACACGTAAGAGCAGCATATCTTGACTATTACCGTGAGCCAGACCCACAGTATTGTCGGTCGATACATCTCGCCGATCTGCTCAAGAGTCTTAGCGCTACTGACGACGGCTGGATAAAGGAGACTCCAGAGGCAGACTATAAGCCCAAGGGCATATTGAAAGACAGGTTCAGATGGACTAATGCCTCGACGCAGCTTATCGGCGACGTGGAGGACTATTAAGATGAATTAACAAGTGTATGGATAAGTGTTGGTGATGGGGAGGCAGGCGCTGGCCTGTGAAGGATTGCGCCATGCCCTCCCCTTATTTTCCCCGGCGCTTTTCCGCACGGCGGCGGTTTATGGCCGTTGCGCACGTTTCACACGGCTTCATAGTCGGCGGCATTAGTCCGTTATGTGCATGGCTGCATGTCAGGGCATTCTGAAAGACTGTCGATTGCACTCCGAAAGGCCGTGAATTGCAACATGAAAGGCCGCCTTTTGCAATGCGAAAGACGGCCTTTTACAACTCCCTGGAAATCAATTTGTTACAACAATCATTACATACTTGTGTATGAAAAACATCATCCTGCTTTCCTGCCTGCTGCTCGCGCCGGCCTTTGCCTTGGCCGGCAAGTACAAGGGAAAGCCGTTCAAGCAGCACCGTGTGCCGTGTACGGTCGAGGCCGAGGACTATGACCTTGGCGGCGAAGGCACTGCCTTCCATTGCAAGAACAACGCCGCCGGCGACCAGAGGGCTTACCGTGTCGACCCGGTGAACATCGCTTCGGGCGGCAGCGGACTCGTCCTGGGCGGCAACGACGACGGCAACTGGACCTCATACACGCTCAACGTGGCCGAGAGCGGCATGTATTCCGTGGCTACGGTGTGCTCGTCGGGCGTCGACAACGGGCGCTTCGAGCTGCGTGTCGACGGCGAACCCATGTGCCGCGTGCAGAAAGTGCCCAACAGCGGGTGGAACTCTTACACGCCGGTGGAGGCTACCGACATCCCGTTGAAGAAGGGGCGGCACGTGTTCCAGTGGTACACTTACGGCGGGATGAACGTCGACAAGTTCGTGTTCACGCGCACCGGCGACTACGTGAAGGGTGCGCTGCCGGGCCGTTTCAACTATGAATATCCGCTCACGCAGCAGTTCGGGCACAATCCATTGTTCGTGTCGTTACCCTCGCAGATGTACGGCAGCCCGTTCACGGGCAACCTTTACACCGCCGACCCGTCGGCTCACGTGTGGCATATCGACGGCAAGGACGTGCTCTACGTCTACGCCTCTCACGACATGGAGCCTGCGCGCGGCTGCGACCGCATGGACCGCTACCATGTGTTCTCTACCGAAGACCTTGTAAACTGGACCGACCACGGCGAGATACTCAACGCCGACGACGTGAGGAAACAGACCGGGATAGGCACTCCGGGCTTCATGTGGGCGCCCGATGCGGCGTATAATGTGAAGGACGGGTTGTACTATTTCCTATTCCCCCATACGGAGAAAGCCACTCAGGTGGGCGACGACGAGGACCTGTGGCGCATGTTCATGGCTACAAGCAAAAGCCCTTCGGGGCCTTTCAAGGTGCAGGGCTACATCGAGGGAGTGCCCAGCACGATTGACCCCTGTATCTTCGTCGACGACGACGGGCGGGCTTACGCCTACGCCGGTGGCGGCGGCAAGGGCTGCTGGGGCGGCAGGCTGAAGGACGACAACTGGCTCGAGCTTGAGTCGGGCATGAAGCCTATGGAGGGCATCAACAGCGACTTCCACGAAGCTCCGTTCGTTTTCAAGAAGGACGGGCGGTATTACCTGACACATTCTGACAACAACCCCAACGACCTTGGCGGCAACAACCTCATGTATGCCGTGGCTGACTCGCCCCTCGGGCCGTGGAAAGACATGGGCATATATATGCGTCCGCACGGCCACGAGACCGCACACGGCAGCGTGGTGAAGTTCAAGGACAAGTGGTATCAGTTCTATCACACGGCTGATTACAGCGGACAGGGCAACCTGCGCTCTGTTTGTTTCGACGAACTGACGTTCACTCCCGACGGCCGCATAAACATCGTGCGCACGTGGGGCATGCCCAAGGGCGGCCGCCTGCCGATGCTGATGCCCGGCGACAGCCTCACCTTGCAGGCCGAGGACTATAACGACGGCGGCTACCAGACGGCCTGGTTCAAGCGGCCTGACAACTCTGCGTTCACCTACGGCGACGCGAAGTTCGGCCGGATGAGCGTCAAGACCGATGGCGGCGTAACCTGCATAGCCTCCATGGAGCGTGGCGAGTGGGCGCGTTACTCGTTTTACGTGGCCGCCGAAGGCAATTACCGCGTTACCATACGCATGCGCCAGGGCGCGCAGGGCGGTGCCAAGTTCCGCCTCGGCGTTGACGGCTCGTGGACGGGCAAGACCGAACTTACCGTAGGCTCGCCGGCCGGAGAGTGGGGCGATACGGTGGTTCACAACGTCAGGCTGACTCCCGGCGAGCACTATTTGGAGTGGCGCGGCGCGCAGGGCGTTGTCGATGTCGACCGTATTTCGATAGAGGAAGACATCGCAGAGTAAATGTTTTAAGGATAGGATAAATAAGGCTGATAAGGCAAATACACGCCAATCGACAAGGCATATTAAGCTCCCTCCCTTCGGGAGGGCTGGGGTGGGTCTCCAAAATGCCACCTTTTGCCCTCCAAAATGCCACCTTTTGCCCTCCAAAAGGGCACATTTTACCCTCTAAAAGGCCACCTTTTGTACGGTAAAAGACGGCCTTTCGCAATGCGTTGGAAATCAGCCAGTTGTATAACATCTATATATAAGATATGAAAAAAGCATTTTTATTGGCCGGCTTTGCCTGCCTTTCGGCACTCGCAATGGGGGCGGACTACGGCGGAACGCCGTTCAAGGAGCACGTAATCCCCTGCACCATCGAGGCCGAGGATTACGACAAGGGAGGTGAAGGAGTGGCCTATCATTATAAGAACACTACCGACGGGAGCTACCGCCAGTACCGCGACGATGCCGTGTGCATATCTAACAGCTTTGGCCGCGTAGTGCTTGGCAATAACGATGCCGGCAACTGGGTCAACTATACGGTGAACGTCGCCGAGGCTGGCAATTACTCCGTGTCGGTTGTTTACAGCATTGGCGTTGACAACGGCAGCTTCGACCTGCTTGTCGACGGCGTGCCTGTTTGTCCGGTCTTGCAGGCTGTTAACGGCGGATGGGACAATTACTCAACGATGGTTATTGGCGACATTCCTCTTGAGGCAGGCACGCATGTGCTGCGGTGGTACTCCCACAGCAGCATAAACTTCGACAAGTTCGTGTTCGAACGTACCGGCAACTATGTCAAGGGAATAAGTTTCGCCAACATGGACGGCCAGCAGGAGAACCCCGGCGAGTTTGTTCCCGGCCCGCACAACGTGCCGTGCACCATCGAAGCCGAGGACTACGACCTCGGCGGAGAGGGCGTTGCCTTCCACTTCAAATCCGTAGGTGCCGGCAACAGGCGCGACTACCGTAGCGACGCCGTCGGCCTTTCGTCGGGCAACGGAGGCATCGTTCTCGGCAACACAAGCGACGGCGACTGGAACAACTACACCATAAACGTGACCCAGGAAGGCACTTACACCATCTCTACCATATGCTCGTCGGGCGTTGACAACGGCCGCTTCGACCTCCGTATTGACGGCGAACCCATATGCCGCGTGCGCAAAGTGCCAAACAGGGGATGGGACAATTATTATCCCGTGGCGGTTGAAGGCATACCGTTGAAAGCCGGAGAGCACGTGTTCCAGTGGTACACCTACAGTGGAATGAACGTCGACAAGTTCGTGTTCGAGCGTACCGGCGACTATGGCGACGGCAAGCTGCCCGGCATATTCGACTATTCTTACCCCATGACACAGGAGTTTACGCGCAATCCTTTGTTCGTAACCTTCCCCTCGCAGATGTACGGCAGCCCGTTCACCGGCAACCTTTATACCGCCGACCCGTCGGCACACGTGTGGCATATCGACGGCAAGGACGTGCTCTACGTCTACGCCTCGCATGACATGGAGCCGTCAAAGGGCTGCGACCGCATGGACCGTTACCATGTGTTCTCTACCGAGGACATGGTCAACTGGACCGACCACGGCGAGATACTTAACTCCGACGACGTGAGAGAACAGATAGGCGAGGGCAGCAACGGCTTCATGTGGGCGCCCGATGCGGCGTATAATGTGAAGGACGGGCTGTACTATTTCCTTTTCCCTCATAAGGTGAAGTCGCGTTCCGACGGCGATGATGTCGACCAGTGGCGCATGTTTATGGCTACAAGCAAGAATCCGGCAGGTCCGTTTGAGGTTCAGGATTCTATACCGGGAATGCCGAACAGTATCGACCCCTGCATCTTCATTGACGATGACGGCTCGGCTTACGTTTATGTGAGCGGCGGCGGCAAGCCCTGCTGGGGTGGCAAGCTGAAGGACGACAACTGGTTAGAGCTGGAGATACCGATGCATCTTATGGAGGGCGTTGCGTCCAACTTCCACGAGGCTCCGTTCGTATTCAAGAAGGACGGGCGGTATTATCTCACCCATTCAGACGGCCATAACACCGAGCTTGGCGGCAACCAGTTGCTTTACGCAGTGTCGGATTCGCCCCTCGGACCGTGGACAGACAAGGGCGTGTACATGTATCCGCACGGCGAGGAGACAGCCCACGGCAGCGTAGTGAAGTTCAAGGGCAAGTGGTACCAGTTCTACCACACGGCCAACTACAGCGGCGAGGGCGCCCTGCGCTCTGTCTGCTTCGACGAACTGACCTTTGCAGACAACGGCGACATCAACATTGTGCACAACTGGGGCACGCCCAAGGGCGGGCGGATGCCGCAGCTTACGTCGGGCGGCAAACTTGTTTTGCAGGCAGAAGACTATAATGAAGGCGGCTCGCATACGGCTTGGTTCAAGCGTCCTGACAACGAGCTGTTTGTGCTTGGCGACAGGCAGGAGCGTGAAATCAGCTTGGGCACCGAGGGCGGCACTACCTTTGTCGCATCTATGGCACGCAAGGAATGGACACGTTATTCGCTCAACGTGGCATCAGAAGGTACATATCGTGTCACTATACGTATGCGCCGCCAAGGCAACAGCACGGCTAAGTTCCGCTTGGGAGTTGACGGCAGTTGGACCGGAAAGGAAGAACTGACCGTTGATACGCCGGCTGGCGAGTGGGGCGAGACGGTAATCAGTGGTGTGAAAATCGCCCAAGGCGAACACTATATTGAGTGGCGTGGCGCCAGCGGTACGATTGATGTAGACTATATCTCGATTGAAAAAGAATAAGCCGGATTTGAGAATTGACAATTGGAAATGGAAAATCATGATTACCTTTGAGGGTTATTGTCGGCAAGGCAAATCATAATTGTCGGTTCCCAATTATCAATTCTCAATTCAAAACACGGCAAAACGGAAAGTAAAAAGCCGCCTTTCGCACTGTAAAAGGCCACCTTTCGCAATGTAAAAGACGGCCTTTCGCAACATGCTGGGAACCAGGCTGTTGCCAACAAGGAAAGTGATGTCCTCTTGAAAGAATATTAACACCTTAATGAATATATTAGTATGAAACATCAACTAACGGCGTTTCTCGCCGCGGCGGCGTTGCTTTCGCCTTCCGCCTTGCCTGCGCAGGACGCCTACAGAAACGACTTTTCAGACATGTCGGCGCCGCTTGCGGTCACCGGCACGGGTACATGTGCGGTCAGCGGCGGCGTGCTGCGCGCCAAGGATTCGTATGCAGTGTTCGGCGGAAACGAGTGGAAAGACTATGAGTTCTCTTTCCGCGCACGCGCCCCGAAGGGTGCGGAGCAGGTGCAGATATGGGCCGGCTTCCGCACGTTCAACCGCTTCGACCGCTACGTTGTGGGCATAAAGGGCGGCCTGCAGGACGACCTTTACCTTATGCGCACGGGCTACATGGGGCTTGACGAGTTCCTCGGCGTGCGCGAGCTGGGCTTCCACCCCGTGCCCGGAGAGTGGTACACGCTGCGCGTGCAGGTGGCCGGAGGCCGCATCCGCGTGTTTGTCGGCGACGGCGAAAAGCCGCTCATAGACGTTGAGGACAAGAACAGCAGCCTCGCGCCGACGGGCGGAGTGGCCCTCGGCGGCGGATGGATAGACACCGAGTATGACGACCTCAATGTGCGTCAGCTGCCTGCCGACTTTTTCAAAGGCGTGAAACGCGACGAATACGACGGCCGCATGAACGCGCGGCAGAAGGAGGAAAAGCGCGCTAAGGAGCGTGCCGCATACTCTCCCAAGCGCCTCGCCGCACTGACGGGCGTGCGCACAGAGCTGTCGCTTGACGGCCAGTGGCTCTTCATGCCGGAATATCAGATGAAGGACGAGGCCAAGGCCGTGGGCGTTGACACTCCCGACACAGACTGGCATGTGATGACCGTGCCCGACTTCTGGACGCCCATCCGCATCTGGCTTCACGGCGAAACAATGTCCACGCCAAACGGGCATGAGGCCAAAGGAGTGTCTGACACGTACTTCCAACAGGAGTCGGACAGGTGCGAGAACTACACCTTTGACTACCGCAGAACCGGCGCGGCGTGGTACCGCCAGTGGCTGGAGCTGCCCGAAGACATCAAGGGCAAGCGCACGGTTCTTAGCTTCGATGCCGTGTCGAAGATGTGCGATGTCTACGTGAACGGACAGAAGGCAGGCTCGCATGTGGGCATGTTCGGCGCGTTCGAGGTTGATGTCACCGGCCTTGTACGTCCCGGACGCAACCTCGTTGCGCTGAAAGTCGTGCGCGACATAAAGGGCGCAGCCGCCCAGACGAGCGACGCGATGGAGAACTACTACTCGTCGGTGCGCAAGGACATTGCCGCCAACAAGGACGACAAACAGGCCAACAAGGAGGTTCTTACGGACATCCCCCACGGCTTCTACGGCGACAATCCGGCAGGCATCTGGCAGCCGGTGAAGCTCGTTGTAACCGAACCCGTGAAGGTGGAAGACGTCTTCATAAAGCCCACTTTGCAGGGAGCGGAGTTCGACGTGACGGTAAACAACACGTCGAAAAAGAACCGCAAGTTTGACGTTACGGTGCGCATCGCCGACAAACAGGACGGCAGTGTGCTCTACGAAGGCACTCTGCTGGAGAAGCAGAAGCTCGGGAAAGGCGAGCAGCAGACGCTCACCTGCGCCGTGGACGGACTGAAACCGAAACTATGGGAGCCGTCGTCGCCCAACCTGTACGACTTCACGTTCAGCGTTGTGAGCGGCAAGGACGTTATCGACAAAACTACTATCACTTCAGGCTTCCGCACGTTCGAGGCCCGCGACGACGGCTACCTTTACCTCAACGGGCGCAAGTTCTGGCTGCGAGGGGGCAACCACATTCCCTTCGCCCTGCGTCCCAACGACCGCGAACTGGCCGACAAGTTCATGCAGCTGATGCGCCAGGGCAACGTGAACTCTACCCGTACACACACCACTCCGTGGAACCAGCTGTGGATGGACGCGGCCGACCGCAACGGCATCGCCGTCAGCTTCGAGGGCACATGGTCGTGGCTGATGATTCACTCGACGCCCATACCCAACGAAAGCACCCTGAAACTGTGGCACGACGAGTGGCTGCAGGTAATCAAGAAGTTCCGCAACCACCCCTCGCTTGTGTTCTGGACGGTCAACAACGAGATGAAGTTCTACGACCTTGACGCCGACAAGGAGCGCGCCAAGGAGAAGTTCCGCATCATCTCCAACACTGTGAAGGACATGCGGAAGGTTGACCCCACGCGCCCCGTCAGCTTCGACTCTAACTACATGAGGCGCAGCGGAGTAAGGCGTTTCGGCGAAGATTTCATCGCGACGGTTGACGACGGCGACATAGACGACAACCACGCATACTACAACTGGTACGACTATTCGGTGTTCCGCTTCTTCAACGGCGAGTTCCAACGCGACTTCAAGACGCCCGGCCGTCCGCTAATCAGCCAGGAGATGAGCACTGGATATCCCAATGCGGAGACCGGACACCCCACACGTTCGTACCAGCTGATACACCAGAACCCGTATTCGCTCATCGGTTATGAGGCTTACGACTGGGCCAACCCGGCCTCGTTCCTCAAGGTGCAGTCGTTCATCACGGGCGAACTGGCCGAAGCCCTGCGCCGCACATGCCCCGAAGCGTCGGGCATAATGCACTTCGCTTACATGACATGGTTCCGCCAGTGCTACGACAAGGATGGCATACAGCCCTATCCTACGTACTTCGCGCTGCAGCGTGCGTTGCAGCCCGTACTCGTAAGCGCCGAGCTGTGGGGGCGCAACCTCTATGCCGGCGAGCCGCTGAAGACACGCGTCTATGTTGTGAACGACGCCGAAGACGGCCGCGACCTCGGCCCCATGACCCTGCGCTGGAGCTTCACCGACGGCAATGGCAGCGTGCTCGCGAAGGGCGAGGAGGCGTTCCCGGCCGTTGAATACTACGGCCGCAAGTACATCGAACCGGCCATAACGGTGCCCCAGACGCTGCCGTCTGCCCGCGTGGACGGCAAGCTACGCCTGCAACTCGTCGAGAACGGACGCGAAATATCGGCCAATGAATACGACCTGATACTTGCAACGCGTGACTGGAGCGGGGCCAACGCCCCCAAGGGCAAGCGCATCGTGACGCTTGACGACGCTGCGACCAAGGCCGCACTTGTCGCCATCGGCGTTGAGCCCGAGACCGCAACCAGCGTTGCCGACCTTATAAAGAAAGCCGGAAGCACCGGCATCGCAGTCCTCCCAGCACTCCCGGCTCTCTCTGAAAACGACGCCAAAGCCCTTCGCCGCTACACTGCTGCCGGCGGAAAACTGCTCATGCTCGGTTGCAAGGAAGCCGCAAAGGCTGCCTTCCCCGAATACATCACGAGCTGGATTAACCCCACCGAGGGCGACATTGTAGTGATGGAGCGCAGCGACGCGCCTGTGTTCGACGGCCTTACGCCGCTCGACCTGCGCTATTTCAACAACAACCAGCGCGAGATGCCGCGTGCTTGCAGCGCCACGCTCAAGGCCGTGCGCCACGAGAACGTGACCGAACTGGCCGGACAGATGAAGATACACGCCTACATAGACGGCGGCAAACCCGAAGACCGCATCGCCAAGATAGAGTCGATGCGCGGACTTACGATGCTTCAGATAGCCGACGGCAAGGGACGCGCCATCGTCTCCACGATGTGTACGGAGAAAGCTCCGACCGACCCCGTGGCCGCCCGTCTGCTGGCCAACATGCTCTGCGAGATAGGAAAGTAAGTTAAGAGTGAAGAACGAAGAGTGAAGAATTATATACCCTGCATTTGCATTTTAATTCTTCACTCTTCACTTGGCAAAGCACTTGTCTTTAACTTCTAACGAGCGTAGCGAGTGCTAACTTCTTTAACTTCTTTAACTCCTTAAAATATAAAAGGTGGCCTTTCGCACGGCGAAAGGCCACCTTTTGCGTTGCGTTTTGCCGTCTTTTGCACGCTAAAAGACGGCCTTTTGCAAACCTCCGGCAGGCAAAGGCCTAAGTAGTTGGCTGTCAGGCAGGTACGGAACCACCGTTTTTCATGCCGTAAAGATACGCCGTTTGCACATAAAAATGCGATTAAGCGTATTTTAACCGCCCGGTTAATAAACGATTAACACGTTTGTTAATTGCGCGCATGTATCTTTGCACAAAACGGAAACCTGAACTAAGTTAAACTAAAAACAAAAACTATCATGAAAAAATCTTTACACTTAAGATTCATGTCTGCCGCCATGCTGATGGGCTTCGCGTGCGCAGCGTCGGCAGCAAACCAGACCGTAACCGATGCCGCCGGCCTCAAGGCCGCCATCGAACAGGCTGAAAATGGAGATGTGATAACCGTGAACGGGACAATCAAGCTTGACGAGCAAATCGATATCAGCAATAAGATTGTAACCATTGAAGGCGGTACGCTGGACGGTCAGAACAAGACCCTTATCTTCAAAATCAGCGACAACTCTCAAGTGACTCTTAACGACATGACCTTCCAGAACGCCTTTCATGACGACGTGGCAGGTCAGGAAAAAGGCGGTGCCATAAGGATACAGGGTGGCAACTTGAACGTTTACGACTGCACATTCACCAACAACCACGTTACTTATGACGGCAATGGTGGCGCAACGGAGAAGCCGACCAACTGGGATGGTGGCGGCGCAATACATGCTGTTAATGCCATGCTGGATGTACAGGGCACCACGTTCCAAGGCAATTCGGGCTTCCATGGTGGTGCCATAGGCGGACAGAACAGCCAAGGGTCGTTCTATGACTGCGTGTTTGAGGACAACGAGGCCATATGTACAGACTATATGGTTAACAACACTGATGATGGCCGCGGCGGCGGTGCAGTGTTTGCACGTTGGGACAGTGCTTCACCCAAGAAGTTTGAGTTCAAATACTGCAAGTTCATCAACAACTCCTGCAAGCGTACAGGAGGTGCCATTTGTCTGGTTACTGGTGCTGATGCTGCTACGGCAGATTACGAGAATAATGTGTTCACGATAGAGGGATGCGTGTTTGACGGTAATCATACATTGACCGAAAGGCCAAGCAAGGACTGCCGCGGTGGGGCAATAGAAATCGCAGCAGAACGTGCAGCGACGGTGAACATCTTGTCGAGCACATTTACAAACAATGTTTCTACCAATAACGGCGGTGCCATTGACTTCTTCGCCGAGGCTAAGGAAGGTGCAGAAAATCCGAACGGTTATGTGCGTGTGAACATTGTAAACTGTACTGTTACGGGCAACAGAATTACAAGTGCAGGCGGCGGTAATGGCGGCGGTATATACATTGGGCGTAAGCCTATGTCGCCGGATGGTTCAAAGCAGCTTACCGAAGTAAATGTCATTAATACGATAATAGCTGGCAACAAGGGCGTGAATGCCGGTGCAGAAGTAAACAGTGATTTCCGCATACAGATTGATAGCAACAATTTCGGCAAGAGCATCAAGAATTTGCGCAATTGCTTGATCCGCGACTTGAACGATCAGAATAAACTTCCGGACTCAGGCATAAACTATGAAGGTACGAAGTGTGGCAATGCCGGTGGCATGGATTACGGTATCGAGTCAGGTTTGCTTGATGCAGCCAATTTGTTTGGCGAAATGGTAGACGGTTCTTACTTCCCGTTGAAGGCTGACGGTTATGCGGCAAATAACCCTATCGCTGGTGCTGATGACCTTGCCAAGGAATACGGCCTTGAGTATGATCAGCTCGGCCAGCTGCTGAATAAGAATCTCGTAGGCGCCGTTTCGCTTATTGAAGGTGAAACGCCTTCTACCGGCATAGATGACGATGTGGTTGCAGAAGAGGTTGAGAACACCGACGACTCATACTACACTCTTAGCGGAGTGCGCATCAGCAAGCCGTCGCAGCCGGGCATTTACATCCACAAGGGAAAGAAGATTGTGATAAGATAAGATTGAATTTGGTATAGTAAGAGTAGAAGTTTTATTTCCGACCGCCGCTGTCCGTGAGAGGATGGCGGCGGTTTTTGTTTGTTTACGGTTGTGCGGTTGTGCGGTTGTACGGTTATGCGGTTTTACGGTTATAAGGTTGTGGGGTTATGCGGTGCATTGAAATGGTAAACCTCATAACCCTAAAACCGTACAACCTTATAACCTTAAAACCGCATAACCGCATAACCTTGTAACCTCATAACCCTAAAAACCGTACAACCGTATAACCGTAAAACCTCATAACCGCGCTAAATCTTTTTTATTTCGCGTGCCGGAACGCCGCCTACGATGGTGTCGGCAGGCACGTCTTTTGTCACCACTGCGCCTGCGGCGATGATTGCGTTGTCGCCGACGGTCACGCCGGGCAGTATTGTCGAGTTGGAGCCTACCCACACGTTGCTGCCCAGACGGATGGGAGCCGGGGTCATGGTGCGGCGGTCTTTGGCGGCGATGCCGTGGTTGAGGGTGGCGAAGACGACGTTGTGGCCTATCTGGCAGCGGTCGCCTATGTAAATGCCTCCGTGGTCCTGGAACTGGCAGCAGGCGTTGATGAACACGTCGTTGCCTATGTGCAGGTTCTTGCCGAAGTCGGTGTAGAACGGCGGAAACATCTTGAAGCCGCGCCCGGGGGCGTTGCCTGTCAGCTCGGTCATCAGCTTGTTGATTTCCTCCTGGTTGTGGTACGCCGAGTTGAGGGTGAACGTCAGGCGGCGCGCCTCTTCGCTCATGTCGTCCATAAGGCGGTAGATTTCGGGCGTGTCGAGCGGCTTGCCGGTCTTCACGTAGTCCAAGAATTGTTGCAGTGTCATGTCTTTTTCTGTCTTGTTTTTATCCGGTTGCAAAGTTAATGGTTGCCGATGGAATGGCGTGTAACCGCGTATGGGTAATTTGTATATATTTTACGGTTATGCGTTTGGTGAATAGGACAGATGGGGCAGATGTGGCAAATGGAGACAGACAGAGCGGAGTGGTTTTGCGAAAGGCCGTCTTTTGCACGCTGAAAGGCCATGTTTTGCAATGTAAAAGGCCGTGTTTCGCATTGCAAAACACGGCCTTTTGTAAACTG
Source organism: uncultured Prevotella sp. (assembly GCA_900551055.1). Classification (GTDB taxonomy): domain Bacteria; phylum Bacteroidota; class Bacteroidia; order Bacteroidales; family Bacteroidaceae; genus Prevotella. The sequence goes on from URUK01000017.1 coordinate 42,607, forward strand.
CCTGACTGTCAGGCGGTTGCGCGGCTGTCAGCTGTTGCCGTCCTGCGGCTTGCCGTCTTTCAGGTCTTCGCCCCAGTGTGTCACGGCCTCGCGTGCCTCGCGCTCCTGTATCTCGTGCGCTTTTTGGGGGTAGAATATCATGCGGAGCGACTGGTTGTAGTTAAAGTAGTTCCACATCCAGTTGAGCATCACCACGACCTTGTTCCTCACTCCGAGGATGGAACGCAGGTGTACTACGAGCCACATCACCCATGCTATGAAGCCGCTGGTCTTCACCGTTGAGAACTCCGCTACGGCCTTGTTCCTTCCCACGGTAGCCATCGAGCCGAGGTTCTTGTACTTGAACGGGCGCAGTTCCTTGCCTTTCTCCATCCGCCGGATGTTGCGCGCCAGGTTCTTGCCCTGCTGTATTGCCACCTGAGCCAGCTGCGGATGGCCGTTGGGGTATTCATCGTCGCCGCATACGATGCACTGGTCGCCGATGCAGAACACCGAGTCCATGCCCTCTACCTGGTTGAAGCGGTCAACCTTTATGCGCTGTCCGCGGCCGAGATGCTCCTTGCCGATGTTGCCCACGGGGCTTCCGGCCACGCCGCTCACCCAGATGAAGGTGCGCGTCGCTATTGAGCTGCCGTCGGCCAGTATTACCTTGTGGTCCTGATAGTCGGTTACCATCTTGTTAAGCAGCACGTTCACGCCCATGCGGCGCAGGAAACGCTCCACTGCGGCGGACGATTCGGGCGACATGCCTGACAGCAGACGGTTGCCGCCTTCTATGAGGTAGATGTTCATCAGTGTAGGGTCGAGGTCGGGATAGTCGTGCGGCAGCACCGTGCGTTTCATCTCCGAGAGCACTCCGGCCACCTCTACGCCCGTGGCTCCGCCGCCCACTATGACGACGTTGAGCAGCTCCTGCTGCTCCAGTTTGGTGGCGCATGTTATGGCGCGCTCGATGTTCGCCAGTATGGCGTTCTGCAAACCCATTGCCTCCGAGACGGTTTTCATCGGCATGGCCTCGGCCTCCACGTTCTTGTTGCCGTAGAAGTTTGTGGTCGTTCCGGCTGCCAGTACGAGGTAGTCGTAGTCCACCTTGCCGATTGATGTCTGTATGAGCTTCTTCTCCGGGTAAATGGCGCGCAGTTCGGCCATGCGGAAATATACGTCGCGGCTGTGCTGGAAAATCTTTCGGAAGGGGAAGGATATCGAGCTTGGCTCCATTCCCGCCGATGCCACTTGGTAAATCATTGGCGGAAACTGGTGGTAGTTGTTACGGTCTATCAAGACTATCTGCATTCCCTTGTGCTTCAGCTTGTTGGCCACTTTAAGCCCGGCGAAGCCTCCTCCGACGATGACGACGCGCTTTTTGTCGCCCTTTTCGATGTTCAGACTCATGCTGTGCTGTTTTGTTTTGCTGGTTTTATAAATGATACATTGACTAAGACTGCTACAAATTTAGCCATTTTCCCAGCCACTTCAGGCCATAGGCCTGATTTTTTTGCGTAAACGTTTGTTTTATTGATTTAGGTAAACCGCGCGCCGCGCGGCAGCCCTTTCCGGCGCGTTTCCGGGCTTGTTTCATGGCGGTTTGCCGCCGCCTGCGTAACGTGTTGGCTGCCAATGCTTTGCAAAAGGCCACCTTTTAGATTGCAATATGCCGTGTTTTGTAAGGTAAAAGGCCATCTTTTACCGCCTAAAAGCTGGCCTTTTGAATTGAGAATGGAGAATTGGGAATGGATAATTATGATTACTTTTGCCAACAAGCAACCTCAAAGGTAATCATAATTATCCATTCCCAATTCTCCATTCCCAATCAAAAATAAGGGAGGGAGCTTGATTACCTGCTTTTTATTAGCTTCTTATTGGGCTTATACGGCCTGTTTCTCCCATAATGATAATAGGCCCAATAGGGCGGATAAGCCTAATGTAATCAATGAGCCAAACCGGCCTTGCTTACAGCAAAGTCACATCAGGCTCCCTCCCTTCGGGAGGGTTGGGGTGGGTCGTCCCTCTGGCTGGGGTGGGTGTTAGGTGGGGCAGGGGCTGCTAATAATACTCCCTTAGCTGCGCCGCCATGGCGGCAAGTTCTTGCGGTTCGCCGTTGCCGTAGCGGTGCCACACGTCGCGGCAGGCGGCTGACAGTGGGCTGTCGGGCGGCGTCGGGCGTTTCAGGTAGGGGTCGCACGCCTGGAAGCAGTCGAGCGCTTCGACAATCTCCGATGCCTTCGTGTGCGTCGTCCGCGCCAGTTCGGCCACTTCGGGCGTTTCCTTCACCATCGTTGCCGGTGTCAGCCTGAAGTACAGGTCGAGCACAATCACGAGCGCGGCGGGCGTCAGTGCAGGGTGTCCGGATATTGGTCGGAAGTCCTTTTCAAACGTCTCGTTCACCTCTACGCCGTCGTAGAACCCTCCGCCGCTGCCCATTCCGCTCATGCGCCGCAGCGTCTTGATGTCGCGCGCCAGGCGTTTCGGGTTGTTCCTGTACTTTCCGCACAGCCGCGCGAGGCTCGGAGTGTCTGGCCGCCGCAGGCGGAACATCTGCCCGTAGAGCACTTGCGGCGGTATGTGCAGCTCCAATGCAAGCTCTACCATGCCGCGCGAGAACATTGGCTTTACGCCCTCCGGCCGCCGCATGTACAGCCGTAGCAGCGGCAGCCAGCATTCATCTGTCCATAAGGGGTGTGTTGTCATAGTGGCAAAAGATTTTCTAAGGGTAAAAAAGTAAAAAGGTAAAGAGGTAAAAAACATCATCATGTTATGTCTTATTGAACATGTTTGTTGTTTTTACCCTTTTACTTTTTTACCTTTTTACCTTTATGTTTTCTATTTCTCTCATCTTCTCCAGCCTTTCGGGCGAGTACGTGCGGCTGTGCCGGTCGATGAAGTCGAACAGCATGAAGGCCTTGTCGAGCACGTCCGAACGCATCGGTTCGCTCATCGTGTCGGCCTCGGCGTAATACAGTTCGGCCAGCATTCCTATGCGGTCGAGGCGTTCTTCTTCGTGGTATTTCTCAAACCACCGCATGATGTCGTCAAGCGACGCGGTGTGGAAAAAGGCGTAGTCGCCCATGTATTGGGCGAACAGCCGGCGCACTTCCTCCTGCCTTTCGCCCACTTCTTTCTTTTCCAACAGCCGCTGTAAGGCTGCCATGAATTCGCGGATAAGCCGCTGGATGTAGTCTCGTTGGAGCATAATCGAAAGCCCCCTCCCGTCCTCCCCGAGGGGAGGGGATTGTAATTACCCTTGCAGGTAGTTGTTGATTGTTGATTTTTAATTGTTAATCTATGTCACAATGGCGTCTGCTCTCCTCCCCTCGGGGAGGCTGGGAGGGGGCTGTTGCCGTTTGTGTATTCATACAGTTTCTTGTAAAACGGGTGGCGTGTCATTGTCGCCACGTCGCCGAGTATTATGAGTTTCATGCGTGCCCGGGTAATGGCCACGTTCATGCGGCGCAGGTCTGACAGGAAACCTATCTGTCCGTCGGCGTTCGCCCGGACAAGGGAGATTACGATGATGTCGCGCTCCTGCCCCTGGAAACCGTCCACCGTGTTCACCGATATGAGGCTGCGGTAGGGCTTGAAGAACTCGCCTTTGCGCACCATACGCCGCAAAAGCTGCACCTGGGCGCGGTAAGGCGATATGATGCCGACGTCGATGCGCTCGTCGAGAATGCGCTGCTTGCCTATCTTTGTAAAGTATTTCTGCAGCGTGTCGAGCGTCAGCTGCGCCTCGGCGCGGTTTATTCGGCCGAAGCTCTCGCCTACAAACTCCTCCTTGCCTTCCACCTCCGCCGTGTCAATCCACATCATCGGGTTGTCCAGGTCGAGTATTCCGCGGTACTTGATTTGCGGCGCCGCCTCAACCATTCCGCCGTAGAACCAGTCGCTCGAGAAGCGCATTATCGTCTCGTTCATGCGGTACTGTGTCTTCAGCAGCGTCACCACGTCGGGCTTCCGGCGCACTATGCGCTCCATGAGCGTCACGCCCAGGCCGCCGCGCAGTGCCTCGACGCTCTTCACCGTGGGCGGAAGCTGGCAGTGGTCGCCGGCCAGTATCACCCTTGAAGCGCGCCTTATGGCTATCCAGCAGGCCGCTTCCAAAGCCTGTGCGGCCTCGTCGATGAACAGCGTTCCGAACTTTTGACCCATGAGCAGCCTGCTGGCGCTGCCCGTAAGGGTTGAGGCTATTACGCGCGCCTCGCCGAACAGCTGGGCGTTTATGCGTATCTCAAGCTCCGTGGCGCGGCTTTTCAGTCGGTCGAGCTTCTGGTGATAGCCGTCGTCGCTCCGCCGTTTGCGGTTCTGCCGCAGCTTCCTTATCGTCTCGCGGATGCTCCACAGCTGCGGATAGTCGGGATGGTCGGCAAACCGCCGTTCGTAAGTGAACGACAGCATCTTGTCGTTAACCTTTACGGGGTTGCCTATGCGCAGCACGTTCACGCCGCGGTCAACGAGCCGTTCGCTAATCCAGTCGACGGCCATGTTGCTTTGCGCGCATACAAGTACTTGGTTCTCGCGGCGCAGTGTCTCGTAGATGGCCTCCACGAGGGTGGTGGTCTTGCCCGTTCCCGGCGGCCCGTGGACTATCGCCACGTCCTTGGCGCGCAGCACGTTGTTCACCGCCTGCTCCTGCGCAGGGTTGAGCCAGGGGAAGCGTATGGGGTCGAACGAGAACGTTTCGGCCTTCTGCCGCGATGCGAAAAGGTCGCGCAGGTACGCCAGCCGGTTGTTCTTCGCACCGATGACACGGTCTAACGCCTCGAACATCAGCCTGTATGTGGTCTCGTCGAAGAACAGTTGCACGCCCACGTTCTCCTCCGTCTGCAGCCTCGTCAGCGGCGCGTTGTCGGGCACGGTTACAACCATGCGGTCGCCGTCGACGTAGCTTACGGTGCCGGTGAGCAGTATTTTAGTTGACAAGTTACAAGTGGACGAGTTGACAAGGGGATTTCTTTTGCTGCTTACGCCGCCGTCTTGCAAGTTCCCTTGTCTACTTGTTTCTTGTCTCTTGTCTGCTTGTCCTATAACAAATAACGCCACGGGGCGGCCGAACTCGAAGTTATGTTCAATCTCCTTGTCCTGCGTGCGCATCACTTCCACGGCCAACTGGTTCAGCGAGTTGTAGTAACTCCTGCCCACGCTGACGTGCAGCCACGCGTCGCCACGCTTCACTTTGCGTTGCAGCCCCATGGCTTCCGTCTGCCGGCGGAACTCCTCTTTCTCGCAGTTGTATTCCGTTTCCAGCAGCAGCCGCAGCTGGCGCAGGTACTGTACGGGTGATGATGAATATTCGTCCACGGCTACAAAGATAGCGATTTTTTCGGGAGTTAAGGGAGTTAATGTAGTAAAAGGAGTTAAAGGCAAATGCTTTTCTGTGGCTTTTGATTGGCCGGATACGGCTATTTAAATTAAGAATTAAGAGTTAAGAATTAAGAAAATATGTCTTGCCAGATGACTTGTTAATATCCAACAAAGCATGTTTTCTTAATTCTTAACTCTTAATTCTTAATTCAAAAGGTGGCTTTTTGGCTGCTGAAAGGCCGTCAATTACAATGCAAAAGGCCGTCTTTTAGCGTGTAAAAGACGGCCTTTTGTAAAGCGTTGAGTAACAAAGAGTTAGGTAAGGGCGAAAAGGTGAAAGAGTGAAAGGGTGAAAAACGGCAAGGCATTTGTCTTAACTCCTTGACTTCATAACTCCTTAACTCCCGACATTCCTTTCGTATTTCCTGTTGAAAATGATGAAAGAGACTAATCCGAGCACGATGAACGGCACGCCTGCCAAGGCTGCATAGCGTGGCGGAAGGCCGGCGGCGATGGGCAGTCCGCCGCAGAACGCGCCTATGGCGTTGCCGAGGTTGAACGCCACCTGTATGCTCGCGCCGCCCAGCAGCTCGCCGCCCGGGGCGTATTTCAGTATGAGGAACTGCTGCGGACTGCTCACCGCGAAGAGGCATCCCGTGCATACCACCATCAGCGCGGCCGACAGCCAGCCGTAATCTGCAAGCAGGAAGATGAGCAGCAGGGCGGCAATGGCTATGCACTGCGTCACCGCCACGACGTACCCCGGACGGTGGCGGTCGCACAGGCGGCCGCTAATCAGGTTGCCGGCCACCATGCCGAAGCCTGCCGCTATCATCAGCGCAGGCAGTGTGTCGGCGGCGAAACCGCCGTCGATTAGCAGCGGACTGATGTAGCTGTACCAGCAGAAGATGCCTCCGTTGGCAAGCATTGTCGCCGCAAGTATGAGCCACGGCGCGTCCTTCTTCAGGAATGCGAACTGGTGGCGGAAGCCGTTGTCGGGCAGAGCGCCTACGCCCGGCACCCATTTCCAGATGTAATAAAGCACTATGAGGCTGACGAACATCACCAGAACGAAGGGGAAACGCCATGACAGCGTTGAGCTTAACCCCGTCGCCAAGGGCACTCCGAAGAGGTTGGCGACGGTCATCCCGGCCACCATTATCGACACCGCGCCCGTCTTGTGGCGCTCGTCCGCCAGCCTTACGGCCACGATTGACGCCACACCGAAGTAAGCCCCGTGGGGCAGTCCGGATATGAACCGCGCCACGAGCAGCATCCAGTAGTTCACCGAGAAGGCGGCCAGCGTAGAGCCGAGGAGTATGATGCACGCCAGCACCAGCAGCATGTTCTTCAGCGGATACTTGTATGCCACGACGAGCATGGGCGCTCCGCAGCATACGCCTATCGCGTAGGCGGAAATCAGGTGGCCTGCCTCCGGTATGCTGATGCCGAGGCTTCGGGCCACGTCGGGCAGTATGCCCATCATCACAAATTCGGCAATCCCGAGCGCGAGAGTGCCGAACGCAAGAGCCACTAAGCTTTTCTTCATTGTATGTTATCCCTTTTTACCCTTTTACTTTTTTACCTTTTTACCTTTATTATATCGCCATCGTGTCGGGCGCGGGCTGCTCTTTGTCCACCGCCTTGCCAATGTCGTCGGCGTCGAAGGTGAACACATGGCCGAGAATGCCGAACGAAATGGTTTTCGTTTCGCCGCCGTAGCGTATCGTCCCGACGGAGAATATGACGTAGTTGTCAACGCTCATGAACTGCCCTACGACAGCATCGGCGAACCGTGAGACGATTAAATTGCCAATCGTTCCGCTGAAAGAGCCTAACGGGGTGTCGTCGCCGCTCTGCCAAGGCACTTCCCTTTGCGCCGCCTCCACAATCTCGTCGACCACCGTCTGGCGGTGTCTTTCCTCGCCGGGGCAGGTTATCAGCAGGATGAAGAACACAACTGCCGCTGCGGCCAGCCACTTCACGGCGCGTCTGCGGCGGCGCTTGCCGTCTTTGCCGTCGGTGTTTTCCTCTTCGCCTGGCTGTGTTTCGGTGCTGTCGTCAGCCCATTCCTGCGGCGGAACGGGCGGCGGTGTAGGCTGCTGCGCTGCCTTTCCGGCGAGCAAGTCCTTAAGTTCCTCTACCTGCCACGCCGGCTTCCACGGGCCAAGTCCTTCGTGCCAAACGGGCGTATCAGACGTGATGCCCATTTCGGCGAGCTGTTCCAGCGTGTAAGGGCCTCGTTGCTTTTTGTCTTTTATGATGAAAAATTCCATGTCGTTTTTTAGAAGTTAAAGGAGTCCTTTTCAGGAGTTAAGGAGTTATGTAGTTAAGGAGTTAAGACAAATGCTTTGCCAAGTGAACAATGAATAATGGATAATGAATGATTGTTATGTGTTTAATTCTTGTTTTTCACTCTTCATTGTCCATTTGGCAAAGCATTTGTCTTAACTCCTTAACTACATGACTTCTTAACTCCTAAGTTGCAAACACACATTTGTTTATTTCCCTTTACCGTACTTCTCTTCCCATTTCTCATACCGCTTCAGCACGTCCAGTCCGTCGTTGTTGTACCAGCTGTAGCCGTTGCGGCGCTCGTATCCGATTTCGGAGACGTCGAACTTCATCACGCCGTCACGGTCGCAGAAGAACGGACGGTTGTCGTCCAGCGTGTAGAAGCGTGCCCACAGCGTCTCGCAGGGCGCGTCGTCCTGTGCGCAGTCAACTATGCGGTAGTCCTTCTTGCCGTCGGCGTTGGTGAATTTCTCGATGCGCTTGTCGGTGATTTTGCTCTTTTTGAACCATGCCACGGCGTCCTCTACGCACTGCCTTATCTCGTCCGACGGCTTCGACAGCGACATCAGGAAGAGCACAATGTCGTCACTCTCCTGTCCGCTGAGGCTTGCCAGCTCGAAGGCGCGTGCGTTGGCAGGCTGCAATGTGTTCTCGTCGTGCTGCGCGCACCATACCGTTTTCACTCCGTTCTGCACCACCTGCGTCTTCAGTATGCAGTCGATGCCCTTGTCGAGTGAAGCCTGCGCCTTGGCTTTCACGCTGTCCGGCAGGAAGGCATACGGCTCTTTGCCCTTCGCCGCGTCGCGCATCAGCTTCAGGACGTTCACCATCGCGTCGTCGTTGTATGTTATGTGCGTGTAATATCCTTTCGACAGGGGGTAGAACTGCGGCCATCCGCCGTTGTCATACTGCGCCTCGAACAGGTAGCCGAAGCCCTTTATCACGGCGTCGCGGTATTTTTCCGTGCCCGTGGCGTTGTACAGTCGCGCCAGGTAAGCAATCTCCGTGGTTGTTCCCTTGTTGTCAATGGTGGCGTAGCGTTTGCCCTGTTTCTTCTTCTCTATATCCTTTTTAAGTGCCGGCGTAAGTTCGTCTTGCAGTTGCAGGTTCTTCGGCCATCCGCCCGTAGGGTGCTGGTAGAACAGCAGGTTGTCGCCTATACGTGCCGCTTCGGCGGTGGTGAAAAAGTCGTCGGTAAGCTTCGGCGCAACGCTCGACCATTTCTTTGTCATTATCGAGCCGTCTTCTTTGCCGCCCTGTGCCTGCGCGGCGGTTGCCGTGAGGAAAGCCATTGCCAGCATGGCGGCCATTGTCTTGATTTTCATTTCGTAGATGTTTTGGTTTTCGTAGTGTGCCGTCAAAGACGGCATAATGTTTCTTTATTAGACGCATGGCGGCAGAATAGGTTTAATGGGGCAGGTAAATTTTGTGTGATATTATGCTGATGGGTTAGTAAAAGAACATCGTTAGCAGTTCATGCGTGGCAATGAATAGGTCATAAATGAGGCACTCGGTAATCGTCATTCCGCGCTACGACGCGGAATCCAGAAAACACTAAAGGCAAGAAATGACGTCGGCTGATAC
>URUK01000018.1 GCA_900551055.1 uncultured Prevotella sp.
CGATTATTTACTGAAAATAGAATAAAAACCATCCAACAGATTTGCGGATGAACCTCAAAAGGCAACCTTTCAGAATGCGAAAGGCCGTCTTTTGTCTTGCAAAAGACGGCCTTTTACACTGCAAAATGCGGCATATTGCAAAGCAGCTGACTGCCAGGCGGTTACAAAGGCGGCACTGACGGCGCGTCGGAAACAAAGCGAAAGGGGTGCGCCCCGTGACGGAAGCGCACCCCTTTGGTTATGATTTTCAGAAATTACAGTGCTTAGTCTGCCTTTACAAAGACGAACTCGCCGGTGATATCGTTGAGGAACACGTTGTAAGTTCCTGCGGAAACGGTAATGTTCGCGCCGTTCTGCAGACCTATGCCGTATATCTGGTCGTCGATGTTCAGGCCTACGCCCCAGTTCACATCCCAGCCTCCGTTTGCACAGAACTTCACCTGTCCGGCAGGCAGCTCTACTCCTGCAACATACCAGTTGTGCGGAGAAACCTGCTTCATGGCCGTCGCGCTGCCTTCAGCGCATGCCGTTCCGGCATCCCATCCGTTAAGTTCGCCAACGATGCCTACCGAGGTGTATTCAGCCGGATTCTGGCTGTAGCATTTCGTCCACTGGTAAGTCATGTCGCCCATGTTGATGGTAATGGTGTAGAAAGCGTCAGGCTCGGGACACTTGATTGCGCCCTTGTTGCCTCCGACAATAGAGCCCTGGGCCGACTGGTCGCCGTCGCTCGCGCAGCCGTAGGTGTCGTCGTCCCACGTTCCGAACTCTTCGCTGAGCCAGAACTTCAGGTTGGCGTCGCCTTCCCACTTCGTCGTGTAGCTGTAGATGTTGGAGCCTTGCGGATAGAAAATGCACGTCATGCCGTCAGGCCTTGCGTTGCTCCAGCCCTGCATTGCACCGACGATGTAATACAGGTCGACGCCAAGCTCGACGTAATACGTAACCACATTGGGCATGGTAACTACGCTTGAATACACGTAACCAACATCAGAGCCGTTGATATGGGATACAAAGCGCAGATAGACAGGTATCGACGTGCCGAAAGCGTCGCCGCCCGTCGCCTCGCGATAGAGGCGTGCCACGGCGAGGTTAAACTCGTCGGGGTCGATGTCGATGGTGTCATTCGTGTACGACGTCTTGAGCGTCTGATACAGCACTGTCTCGGGAATTTCAGCCCCGCTTACCTGCTGGAACGCCGCGTCGACCGACACCTGCACCTGATATTGCACAACAAGGTTTGCGCCGTAGTCGGGCGTGGTGGCGATGAAACGTATCGGGTCAGTGGTTGACAAGTCGTATGTCGTCGAGGCGATGTCGGCAGGAGCCGCCACTACCAGACTGTTCACTTCCGGCTGCCTGAGCGTCGGATTGTCGTCGATGTCGGTCTCGCATGAGGCCATGAACGGGAGCACGGCCACTGCCAACGCCGGAGCGAACAAGTTTCTAAATATATTTTTCATGATTTTTTCCGTTTAAATTGATTATGTCAACAGTCATTAATAACCATCGTTCTGGTGCATGTTGCTATTGTTCATCACGTCGTCGGCCGGTATCGGGTAAACGTCGTAATGAGAGTCGATGGACGTTCCGGTAGCCGTTCCGCCCTTCCAGTCCCAGATGTACTTGTTGCCCGAGAAGCAGTCGAAGCGCACCAGGTCGCTGCGGCGGCGTCCTTCCATGTAGAACTCGCGGCACCATTCGTCGAGGATGTACATCTCGTCGATGTTGGCCGGCACCGTTCCGGCATTTGCACGGTCGTGCAATGTCTGGATGTCGGCGCGCGCGTCGTTGGGATTTCCGCTTATGCGGTACAAGGCTTCGGCACGTGTCAGGTAAGCCTCGGCAAGACGCAAGAGGGGAATGTCGGTGTCAGGCCACGACACGTCGCTGCCCGCCGTATTGTCGCTGCGCAGGTTTGTCCACTTCACGATTGACAGTCCGTCGGTAAATGCCGTAACGGCGTCTGTCTCGACCTTGCGTTTGCCGCCTCCGCAACCACCGTAGAAGAGGGCGCGGTCGTCGCCGGCCTTTGCCGTAAGGTCGGCAACGGTAGTGCCGTATCCTTCATCAAGGGCGGTAACTTCCTCGGGTGTAGCGTCTCCGGGAGCTGCCTCGGGAGCGGTAAGTCCGTCCAGGCTGGTGAAGAACTTTTCAATCATTGCACGGCGTGCGAACAGGCAAGTCCATGTCTCCCTCAACCCGTAATCGGGCATCTGGTTGCCGCGCGTTCCGGCGATAAGCATCAGCGAGCCGCCGTATTGGCGTGTGCGGAGGCCGTCCTGGCGTATGGGGAAGATTATTTCCTTCATCGCATGGGTGTTCTGGTCGTTGTCGGCCATGAAGAGCTGGGCGTAGCCCGAGTTGCCGTTCTGCGGCATGTCAGACAGTCCGTAGGCTGTGCAGTTTATCAGTTGGGTGCAATAATTCACAGCCTTCTGGTATTCAGTGGCAGGGTCAACGTTGTCACTGTAAACCTCGCAGTTCAGAGCCAGGCGTGCGTGAAGCATGTAAGCGGCTCCGCGGTCGGCGCGTCCGAAATACTGGTCGTTGCAGTATGCTCCCATTTCGGCCATCTGCGGCTCTATCTCGGTAAGCTCCTTGTCGAGCCAGTCGTAAAGTTCCTCGCCGCTGTACTCCACGGGATAAGCGTAAATGTCAAACTCTGTCTTGAACGAAGCCTTGCCGAACAGGTCGAGCATGTACCAGTAATGCAGGGCGCGGAGGAAGCGTATCTCGGCGCGTGCGGTCTGGTTTTCCGGTGTGTCCTCGACCTCGCTAAGGTAATAGTTGAACAGGTTGATGTCGTAAGACAGACGGGTGTAAGCCCATTGCGTGCGGATTGAGCCCGAGTTCCACTGTATCATGGTGATTTGCGGAATGTCGGTATCGGTCTGCCAAGCCCACATACACTCGTCGGTGGGCAGTTCCTGAAGGTTGAACGTTGTACGGTAGAAGCCCGACTCGCCCTCGTCGTCGCTCAAGTCGCCATTGCCTGCGCCTCCGTCCTGTCCTGTAAGGCCGAGCGTGGCGTAGCATTTTCTAAACAATTCTTCTTCGCTGTACGATGTGGACGACTGTGGGTCGATTGAGCCTATGTCCAAATCGTTTATACAACCGGTCATTCCCAATGCAAGGGCGGCAGTCGCGATTGTCTTTATAAATATCTTTTTCATTGTAATGTCCTTTTGTTTTCGTTATACGATACGAACTTTAGAAGTTGAGGTTTAAGCCGAGCTGGAAGCTCAAAGGACGCGGATACGGATTGCTGTCGATGCCGCTTGAAACTTCCGGGTCAAGCCCCTTGTACTTCGTTATGATGAAGGGGTTTTGCACGGTGAAGAACACACGTCCGGAGAAATAGTCCTGGTTGTTGAACTTCAACAGTGCGGGGAACGAATATCCGAGTGTTATGTTCTGGCACTTCAGGTAAGAAGCGTTGCGCACGAAGTAGTCGCTCAGGTAGTATTCCGAGCCGCCTGTGCCGGTAAATCCGAGGTCGATGGCGGCCTGTGTGGTGTTGCTGTACGCGTTGTTCGAGTAAAGTCCGCTCGCACTTATCGCCGCCTTGTTCGACAGGAAGTCATAATAAACGTAGTTGCCGAGCGATGCACGGAGTGCGAAACTCAAGTCCCACCTCTTATATATGAACTTCATCGTAAGGCCCATGAACACGTCTGCCGCGGGGCTATGATAGAAATAACGGTCGTCACTGTTGATTATTCCGTCGTTGTTACGGTCGACATAGACACCTTCTATAGGTTTGCCCGCCTCGTCGTAAACCTGCTGGTAAACCCAGAAAGAGTTTGCCGGCTGGCCTACCGTGTGGGCTTGCACGTGGGTGCTGTTGCCCTTTGATATGGTGCCTCCCGACTGTACGATGTATCCGTCGTCGCCGCCTACAAGCTCGGTTATCTCGTTATGGTTCCATGCCAGGTTGTATTGTATGTCCCAAGTGAAGTCCTTTGTCACGATGGGTTTTGCCCCGATTGTGAACTCGACACCGTAATTCTCGAGCGAGCCGATGTTCTGCGGCATGCGCTGCGCGAGGTTCATAAGTACCGGCAGGGTAACTTCCTGGATAAGGTCGGTGGTCTTGCGGTAGTATCCGTCGATGTTGGCGGTGATACGGTTGTTGAGGAAAGCGAAGTCAAGTCCGGCGTTCCATGTGGTCGTAGTCTCCCAAGTAAGGTCGGGGTTGAAACGGTCCGGACGGACTGTTGTGCCATAATCGTTGCCGAACGGATACTGTGCGTAAGAGTTGCTCGACGTGTAAAGCATCGCATAAAGGAAGTCGTAGCCGATGTCCTGCTGACCCGTCTGTCCCCAGCCGAGGCGGAGCTTAAACTCGTTCCACCACTTGAGGTTCTTCATAAACTTCTCTTCGTTGATGCGCCATGCCAACGCTACAGAGGGGAAGTAGCCCCATTTGTGCCCCTTGGCGAAGCGCGACGAGCCATCGGCACGGAACGTTGCGGTGAGCATGTAGCGGTCAAGCAGTGTGTAGTTCAAGCGTCCGAAGTAGGACACGAGCGAGTTGTGGGTAGCCCAGCTCTGCTCCGCCTTTGAAGCTACGTTGTAGGGTTGGTCGGTATAAGGGTCCCATCCGCTGCCGGCGTTCCATCCGTTGCGGTGGTAGTGAGACTCCTCGCCGCCCACCATTATGTCTACGTTGTGCGCGCCGAAGGTGTGCTGATACTGTGCGTATGCGTTGGCGGTGATGCTGTACTTGTAGTACTTCGTAACGCCGTCCCAGCCGTAGTAGTTGTTTTCATAAGAATAAGGCGATGTCCAGTCGTCCTGCTTGCTCTGCGTGTACTGTCCGCCCAAGCTTGCGTGTATGCGCAGGTCTTCGAAGCCGTGGATTTTGTAATCCATCTCGATGTTGCCCGTAAAGTCGGTAGAATGTGCGATGCATTCTTTCTGGTTGAGGTACGCCACGGGGTTCTGCGGAGTGTTGGTGTTCGACGTGTAAGTCCAGTTCGGGTCGCTGTAGCCGGGATTGTCACTGTGCGACTGCCAGTATCCGCCGAAGAAGGCGTCGCCTATCTCGCTGTGGTCGTAAATCGGGCGTGTGGGGTCCATTGCCAATGCGCCGCCTACTACCGCGCCCGCGTCGACATAGCTGTCCTTCTCCGTTGTGAACTTCGCCGTAACGTTGAAGTTCAAGTGGTCGTCAAGGAACGAGGGAGCGAGGTTTACCGACGCGTTAAAACGCTTCATGTAAGAGTTCTTTATGATACCGCTCTCGCTTTGGTAGCCGGCAGACACACGGTAGGGCATGTTTTTCAGTCCGCCGGTGATTGAGAGGTTGTGGCTCGTGCTTACCGCCGTGCGGAATATCTGGTCCTGCCAGTCGGTGTTGGCGTCGCCAAGACCTGAAATGTCACCGGTAAGGCTGTTGATGAGCGCGCGGTACTCGTCGCCGTTCAGCACGTCGTAACGCTTCTGTGTGGTAGAGATTGTCACGTCGCCGTTGTACGAGAACTTGGGTCCCGTGCCCTTGCGTCCTTTCTTCGTTGTGATGATGATGACACCGTTCGACGCGCGCGAACCGTAGATGGCCGTGGCCGAAGCGTCCTTCAGCACCGTGAAGGTCTCGATGTCGTTCGGGTTGATCATCGCCATCACGTTGCTCATGCCGGTAGCGGTATTATTGTCGATGGTGAGTCCATCGACAACGAGCAACGGGTCGTTGCTCGCGTTGAGCGACGAGCCACCGCGGATTCTGATTTGCGCTCCAGAGCCTGGCGAGCCGCCGCTGGTGATGACATCGACGCCGGCCACCTTGCCCACGAGCATGTCGGAGGCGCTGCTGGTGATACCCTTGCTCATCTCGTCGGGCTTGATAGCCGTCACGGAGCCGGTCAGGTCTTCCTTCTTGGCGCGGCCGTAACCGATTACCACCACGTCGGAAAGCAGCTGTGTGTCGTCTTGCAGCGTAACTACCATGTTGGCCGAAACGGGCAGTTCCACCGTTTTGTAGCCGATGTAAGACACTTGTATTTTCGCTCCTGGCGCGGCCTTGATTGTAAAGTTGCCGTCAAAGTCGGTTATGGCTCCGCCTTCCTGCCCTATGACACGGATGGTGGCTCCGATAATCGGTTCGCCGGAAGCATCTTTCACGATACCTTTGACGTCGTTCTGCGCAAAGGCTCCTACTGATAGGAACAGTCCCAACAACAAGGACAAAATCCTAACAGGGGTCTTGGATTTTACCTGCTTCATCATTCTGTACTTTTAAAGTTAACATTAAATACAAATCATATACTATTACTTATGGTTTTCCAATCACATCCCAGGATGCTGTAATTAAGGCAAGTTTTCACGTCTTTCTAATGCAAAAGTAAGCCCATTTATCATGTTTGGTTCTGAATTTAACAAAAAAGAACAAAATCAGACGTGCAAACGGTTGCATCAGCGGTTTCCGGCCGTTTTCCAAAAGGTGGCCTTTCGCGTTGCAAAAGACGGTCTTTTACAGTGCGGAAGGTGGCCTTTTGGAATGCGAAAGGCCACCTTTTGCAAAACCGTTGGCATGCAACCGTTTGCGCGTCGGCATCCTTAAATAATATAAGGTGTAAAAAACAGGATTGTAAGCCTTTGAGTAATTTTGCACCAGCAACAAAAGAAAGGAATATCGGATATATGTTCCGCGTTCCGCATACTTGCACTGACTTTAGACAAGACAGGCCGCGACTCGGCAATGAAAACAAAAAGTCGTTTTACGCCTTTTTATTTTGCATTGCATTCGGTTTGCACTATCTTTGCATAAAACACAAAAAGGAATGCCAAAGGAAAACACAGCCCTGACGATGAAAGACATTGCCCGCGAACTCGGGGTGTCGGTAGCCACGGTGTCGCGCGCCCTGAAAGGCAGCACGCGCATAAGCCGCGAGAAGCGCGAGGCCATTGTAGCATACGCCAGGGAGCACAAGTTCAGCCCCAACCCCATGGCCGAGTCGCTGCGCAGCAGGCGCACGATGAAAATAATAGGGGTCATCATACCGCAATTCACCCACTTCTACTTCTCGTCAATCCTTGCCGGGATAGAGGACGAGGCGCTGAAATTCGGCTACCGGCTGCTCGTGGCGCAGAGCGACGAAGACTACGGGCGCGAGGTTGAAACCTGCCGCGCGTTCTACGAGAACAAGGTGTGCGGCATAATCGTGTCACAGTCGAAGAACACCTACAAGTACGACCACTTCCAGGAACTGATGGACAACGGCGTGCCGCTTGTGTTCTACGACCGCATCTGCACGGGCGTCAACGCGAGCCGCGTGACCGTCGACGACTACATGGGGGCTTACTCCGCGGTGGAATACCTGATAAACACCGGCTGCCGCCGGATAGCCTTCTACGGCTCGTCCATGAAGATGGAAATATCCAAGAACCGCTACAACGGATGGCACGACGCCATGCGCAAGCACGGCCTTGACCCCGACGGGTGTGTCCGCATGGAGTGCGACAACCGCGAGGACGCCGAGCGCGTCACACCGGCCGTGCTCGAATCGGACAACCGCCCCGACGCGTTCTTCGCCATAAACGACGACACCGCCATCGGCATAATGTACACTGCAAAGCGCATGGGGCTGCGGGTGCCCGACGACATATCCGTATGCGGCTTCACCAACGGCCAGCGCGCAGTGGCCTGCGACCCTATGCTCACCACCGTGGAGCAGAACGGTTACGAGGTGGGACGGCTCGCCGCTGACATCCTTATAGGCAAAGCCGAAGGGCGCATACCCGTGGACAAGGTGGAGAAGCGCGTGGTAAGGACACGCCTGATAGTACGGGGAACAACGAAAGTAATGCACAATTCATAATTCATAATTCACAATTGGGCTGACGCCTTTGCACATATACGCCTACCGCATAAGAATAAACACAACGGTTTTTGCACGGCATCAGGTTAAGTTTGAACGCTGAATTGTGAAACATTTGATTATGAATTGTGAATTATGAATTAAATTAATTACCTTAAACAATGAATAACGGATTGAAAAGGAAACCCGACTTGAGTTTCGCCAAGCTGTGGAACATCAGCTTCGGTTTTTTCGGCGTACAGATAGCCTACGCCCTTCAGAGCGCCAACATCAGCCGCATCTTCGCAACGCTCGGCGCCGACCCTCACAGCCTCAGTTACTTCTGGATTCTGCCCCCGCTGATGGGCATCGTGGTACAACCCATCGTGGGAACATTGAGCGACAAGACGTGGTGCCGCTTCGGACGGCGCATCCCTTACCTGTTTGTGGGCGCGCTGGTGGCCGTCATCGTGATGTGCCTTCTGCCCAACGCAGGCTCTTTGGGCATGGCGGTGTCAACGGCGATGGTGTTCGGACTCGTGTCTCTCATGTTCCTCGACACGAGCATAAACATGGCCATGCAGCCGTTCAAGATGCTCGTAGGCGACATGGTTAACGAGAAGCAGAAGGCCCTTGCCTACTCCATACAGAGCTTCCTGTGCAACGCCGGCTCGCTCGTGGGATACGTTTTCCCGTTCTTCTTCACGTTCATCGGCATCAGCAACGTGGCAGCCGAGGGTGTTATACCCGACTCCGTAATCTACTCTTTCTACATTGGCGCGGCCATACTCATACTCTGCGTCATCTACACTTCGGTCAAGGTAAAGGAGATGCCGCCGAAGGAATACGCCGAATACCACGGCCTCGACAAGCCGCTCAACGAGGAGAAGGCCAACTGGTTCAAGCTGCTGCGCAACGCTCCGTCGGCATTCTGGACGGTAGGACTTGTGCAGTTCTTCTGCTGGTCGGCGTTCCTCTACATGTGGAACTACACCAACGGAGCCATCGCCGAGACCTGCTGGGGAACAACCGTTACCTCGTCAAAGGAGTTCCAGGCGGCAGGCAACTGGGTGGGAATACTCTTCGCCGTGCAGGCCATAGGCAGCGTGTGCTGGGCGATGGTGCTTCCGCGCTTCAAGGCGCGCAAGGTTGCCTACGCGTTGAGCCTCGTGCTGGGCGGCGCGGGCTTCCTGATGGTGCCTTACATCACAGACCAGTACCTGCTATTCGTGTCCTACCTGCTTATCGGATGCGCATGGGCGGCCATGCTGGCGATGCCCTTCACCATCGTAACCAACGCCCTCAACGGCAGCCACATGGGCGCGTACCTCGGCCTGTTCAACGGCACTATCTGCATACCTCAAATCATAGCTGCGGCCCTCGGCGGCGTTGTATTGAGCCTTGTGGGCGGCCACCAGTACAGCATGATGCTCGTTTCGGGCGTCCTTCTCGTGCTCGGAGCGTTGAGCGTAGGCATCATCAAGGAGACATCCGGAGAAAAATGACATATCAATATGTAACATCCTGTACGTCAGCATGTTACAAACCGCTTTGCAAAAGGCCGCCTTTTACACGCTAAAAGGTGGCCTTTTAGCGTGCGATTTGCCGTCTTTTGGAAGGCAAAACGCCATGTTTTGGAAATCCACAAGCCTGCATACAACACAACAGACCTAACTTTGTAGGGACATAATCAGCTTTCGCTGGCCTTCGGTTCTGAAGATTGCTCCATTAAGACGCTATCGTGTCATTAGTCATGAAAGAACATATTTACTTTGCTTCGCCTTATTTATACGCCTCTTCGCGGCGTTCGGACATAATAAATTATGTCCATACAAAACTGAATTTTACATCAAGTCTTCACTTACTTGACAAAAAGTGAGACGGCGTTTAAGTGGCGCGGCCCTCGCAAACGTATTAATAATAAGGTGGCGGCGTATGCCTCCACATCACCGTATTATGCCATGCCGGTAAAAGAAACATATTAAACAACATAACATGAAAGCAAAACAACTATTCTGCGCGAGCGCTGTGCTGTTCGCGTTTTTCATCCAAGGCTTCTGCGACATCGTGGGCATCTCGTCCGAATACGCCCGCGAAGCGTTCGGCTGGAGCCACACCATGGCCGGCTTCCTGCCGTCGATGGTGTTCGTATGGTTCCTGTTCGTAAGCATTCCCGTGGGCATAAAGATGAACAAGTGGGGACGCAAGAACACGGTACTAATAGGCATGGCCGTCACCGTCGTCGGCATGCTCGTGCCCCTTGTAGGCTCGGCGTGGGCGTGCCTCGTGGGCTACGCCGCACTCGGCATAGGCAACACTATGCTGCAAGTGTCGCAGAACGCGCTTGTGCGCAACGTGTTCACCGACGAAAAACTGCTTACCAGCAGCCTCACGGCAGGTCAGGTGGTAAAGGCAGTGTCGTCGTTCTGCGGCCCGTTCCTTATGCTTTTCGCCGTCAACGTACTGGGCGGAGGCGACAAGGCGTCGTGGTATCTCGTTTTTCCGGTGCTCGGTGCGCTGACGCTTCTTAGCGCCCTGTGGCTCTGGCTGTCGCCAATCGAGCGCGAACCGGCGGAGGACAGCGACGTGTCGGTAGGCAAAACGCTCTCGCTCTTGGGCGACAAGGCCATACTGCCGCTGTTCCTCGGCATCTTCTTCGCTGTGGCGATAGACGTCGGCACGAACTTCGTCAGCTCCAAGGTGATGATTGACCGCTTCGGCTGGGATGTCACCGAGGCCGGCATCGCGCCGCAAGTCTACTTCATCTGCCGCACCGTGGGCGCGTTCCTCGGCGTGTTCGTGATGGCACGCGTGCCGTCAGTCACATACTTCCGGTGGAACATCGTGGCGTGCATAGCAGTCATTCTGGGCCTCGCCTTCTGCCCTCTCGGCTCTGCGGCTACGCTCGCCCTCATCGGCGCGGTGGGCTTCCTGTGCAGCTGTGTGTTCCCGACCATCTACTCGGCAGCCGTGCAGCAGGCGCCCGACAAGGCCAACCTGATTTCCGGACTGATGATTACCGCCGTGGCAGGAGGCGGCGCGGCCACCCCTCTTATTGGCTGGGCGACCGACAGCTTCAGCTCAATCACCGCCGGAGTGTGCGTCCTCCTGCTCTGCGCCGGCTACCTTACATACTGCGCTTTCCTGTGCAAGAACAAGTGATAAGTTGACAAGGGACGAGGGACAAGTCGACAAGAAACGAGGGACAAGTCGACAAGGAACGAGAGACAAGTCAACAAGGAACGAGAGACAAGTCAACAAGGAACGAGAGACGAGTCAACAAGTATTTGTTGGCAAGGCACATATCCTTGTCTGCTCGTCTGCTTGTCTACTCGTCAACTAAACAAAACAATATGAAGAAACTTATATTCTCAATCGCCATCACGCTGCTGCCTGCCGCCTTGCAGGCGCAGTATGTATCAGAGGTTTGGTGTCCCGACAACGGCGACGGGACATATACCAACCCAGTGCTTTACGCCGACTACAGCGACCCCGACGCCTGCGCGGTGGGCGAAGACTACTATCTTACGGCCAGTTCGTTCAACTGCATGCCCGGACTTCCCATCCTCCACTCCAACGATTTGGTAAATTGGGAAATCATAGGGCACGCCCTTCAGGAGCAGACTCCTCGCGAAGTGTTCGACCAGGCGGCACATGGCAAGGGCGTGTGGGCGCCCGCCATACGCCATCATGACGGCGAGTTTTACATCTATTGGGGCGACCCCGACCACGGAATAATGATGGTTAAGACAGCCGACCCTCGCGGACAGTGGAGCAAGCCGGTGTGTGTCATCGAGGGGAAGGGCATGATTGACCCCTGCCCACTTTGGGATGAGGACGGCCGTTGCTACATTGTCTACGCCTACGCAGGCAGCCGCGCCGGACTGAACAGCGTGCTGGCAATGCGCGAACTGTCGGCTGACGGCACACGGGCTATCAGCTCTCCGCGCATAGTATTTGACGGAGGACAGGTAAACCACACAACAGAAGGGCCTAAACTGTACAAGCGTGACGGCTGGTATTGGATTATGTGCCCGGCCGGCGGAGTGCAACACGGCTGGCAGCTGGCCATGCGCAGCAAGAACATCTACGGCCCATACGAGTGGAAAGTGGTGATGGCGCAAGGCTCGACCGATGTCAACGGTCCCCATCAGGGCGCGTGGGTACACACTGCAAAGGGTGAAGACTGGTTCCTGCACTTCAACGACAAGTATGAATATGGCCGCGTTGTGTACCTTCAACCGGTAACATGGAAGGACAATTGGCCCGTCATGGGCCGCGTGCCCGGCAAGGGTTATTGCGGCGAACCGTACACAACCTTCCGCAAACCGGCGTCCTCATCTACAACGATAGTCAATCCGCAGGAGAGCGACGAGTTCAATTCAACGGAGTTAGGAAAGCAATGGCAGTGGCACGCCAACTACTCGCAGATGTTCGGAATGCCAACAAACACAGGCTGCCTGCGCCTTTACACGCATTACCTCGGCAGCGAAGCGAAGAGCCTGTGGGAAGCTCCGAACCTGCTGTTGCAGAAACTTCCGGCACCGACTTTCACCGCAACGGCCAAGCTGCGCTTTGCTTCCAAGGAGCAGGGGCAGTACGGCGGCATCGTAATAATGGGCATGAACTATCAGGCTTTGGTAGTAAACCGCACGGGCGACGGCTTCTCTCTGGAACTGAGACACTGCAAGGGGGCTGACACCGGCGGTGTAGAAACGGTTGAAACGCTGGCCCAGCTCAAGCCGACCGAGCGTGACACAATACCCTATTCGCCTGCAATCTACATCGACATATACATGCGCATGAACGTGAGCGGCGGCAAGTGCCAGATGGCCTACAGCCTCGACGGCAAGCATTTCAAGAACGCAGGCACACCGTTCGCCATGCGGCAGGGCAAATGGATAGGAGCGAAAATGGGATTTGTAAGCGAAACCCGGCAGACAAGCGGCAACCGCGGATGGATTGATGCCGACTGGTTCAGGGTGGAAAAGTTTAAAGGTGAGAAGGCTGTTTATTAAAAGTAAAAAGGTAAAAAAGTAAAAAGGTAAAACCTTCCAGCTGCCTGTTCCTATCTCATTGATAATCAAGGCATTTCCAATATGCCGTCTTTTACAATGCAAAAGGCCGTCTTTTACAAGCTAAAAGACGGCCTTTTGTCGTGTAAAACATGACCTTTTAGAAAACAGAACGTTAAGGGTGAAAAGGCAATTTATTAAAAGTAAAAAGGTAAAAAAATAAAAAGGTAAAAACAAGGGAATAAAGGTAAAAGGGTAAAAAAAGTAAAAAGGTAAAAACAAGGGAATAAAGGTAAAAGGGTAAAAAAAGTAAAAAGGTAAAAACAAGGGAATAAAGGTAAAAGAGTAAAAAAGTAAAAAGGTAAAACCGTCAGCATTTGAATTAGAATGTCGCCAACGTGTTTTACCTTTTTACTTTTTTACCTTTTTACCTTTAATAATTTACCTTTTTACTTTTATTTCTTCGCCCTCATCAGCGCCTCAAGGTAGTAATAGTCTGCGTAGATGATGCTGGCGTCAATCTCGCTGCCTGCCGGATGGTGGCCGGTGCTGTGCATGAGGAAGGCCACGTTACGGTCGCCGCTCTGGTATTTGTCCGTGCTCAGGCATTCAAGCGAACGCATGGCGAAGTCGCGGTAAGCCGCGCCCTTCTCGCCGCCGACGTACTCTGACAGTTCAAGCAGCGCACTGGCAACAACGCAGGCGGCGCTTGCGTCCTTGGGAGCGTTGGCCGACGGGTCGTCAAAGTCCCACTTCGGCACCATGTCGTCGCTTGTTTCCTTCAGCCGTCGGATGTACACATCGGTCACTTTCTGCGCGAAGTCGAGGAACACCTTTTCACGAGTGTACCTGTAAACAAGCGTGTATCCGTAGATGGCCCAGCTCTGTCCGCGCGCCCACATCGACGAGTCGGAATAGCCCTGGTGCGTTACACCCTTGACAAAATCGCCCGTCAGCGTGTCGTAAACGGCCACATGGTAACAGCTTCCGTCAGCGCGGAAGTGATGCTTCATGGTCGTCTTGGCGTGCGCCACCGCCAAATCGTACAGCAGCGGATTGCCCCCGTTCCTCGCAGCCCAGAACATCATGTCGAGATTCATCATGTTGTCCATGATTGTGTTGTGGCCTCCGAACATGCCGACGTTGCGCGGCCACGACAGCATTGTGCCCACAAGGGGGTTGAACAGGGTGGCTATCGTGTCGGCTGAAGCCAGTATCGCCTCCTTGTAGTCAGCCCTTCCGGTGGCCTCGTAGCCTTTGCCGAAGGAACAGAACATAAGGAAACCGAGGTCATGGTCGAACGCCGGGCGGTAAGCCAGCGGCCTCAACGACTCCGTGTAGCCCTCGGCTGCGCGGCGTACGGCCTCGTCGCGCGTGCATTCGTAGTCCATCCATAGTATGCCGGGCCAGAAGCCGGAGCACCACTCCTCAGCTATTGCCTTGCGGCAGTTCCACCCTTGCTGCTTGTCGGTTGACAGGATGTTGCGCGGCTGCATGTTGAAGTCATAGCCGCCGTCGGCATTCTTCAGTTCGGCCAGCGCCTTCTTTATCTGCCCGTGACAGTATTCAAGCTGGCGGTCAACGTCCAGTCCCTGCGCCGACAGCGGCAACACAGCCGCCACGATGGCGCACATTATCGTTGAAAGTCTTTTCATATAGCTTGTTTTTTATTGTTTTTATTTGTCGAAAGTAACGTCTTCCACATGCTCGCCGATGAAGATGTTGGCGAAGTCTGCAGTCTTATACCACGCCGGTTTGCCGGGCATCGTGTCGTAGATGGCCTTTCCGTTGATTACAAGGTCTCTGAACCTGATGCCCTTCACCTTGCGTCCGCCGTCATATCCGGTGATGATTGACATGTTGGGTTGCGCCCCGTTGTATGTCAGTCCGTCAACGGTTATGTTCTCGATGCCGCGTCCCGGAGCCGAGCAATACTTCTTGTTGAAGCACACGCGGAAGTTGAACAGCATGCCGCAACGCAGGCTTTCCACCCTGAAATTGCGGAAAGTGATGTCACGGACAAGTATGTTGTCGCCGTTGTTGATGCCGATGCAACCCTGATAATCTATCTGTTTCTCGGCCTGGTCGAGTATGTCCACATCCTCATAGACAACGTTTTCAATCACTTCATTCCTGCTAATGTCGCCGTGAAGGCCAATCATTATCGGGTGGGCGACGTCCGCCCAATACACGGCATCAGTCACCTTGATGTTGCGGCAGCCGCCTTTGTAGTCCTTGCGGGTGCAGTAAATGGTTGAGCAATCATCGCTTGTGCGGCAGAAAACGTGGTTGTACGTCACGTTGTTCGAGGCAAACACGTTCATGCCGTCACCCCATCCGTACCAGCTTATGCACTTTGCGTTGCTCACACTTACGCTGTCGCTGCCTCCAACGGGCAGCTGGGTGGTCACCGGGCCGTCAACAACGACGTTCTTGGAGTACCTTACCATGATGCCCTCTTTCTGCCTTCCGGGGTTCACTATGCCGTGACCTATGATGCGGACGTTGTCCGACCGGTACGTGGAAACCCAGCCTTTGATGTACGCTCCGCCATCGATGAACAGCGTCTCGCCGGTCTTCACATGGATGGAGTCTCCCTTCAGGTCATAATATCCGGGGCCATAATAGCGCACGTTCCTGCCCTTCTTCACCTTGGGTTGCGGCGCGTTGGCAAACAGTTGCAGGTTATTGAAGATGTCGCCGTTCACCTCCACCGACATGTTTCGCGGCCTGTCGAGGCGGAAAGTCAGCCTGTCGCCGCTAACGGTGGCGGCTATTCCGTATGACAAAGGTCTCACACGGCAGCTGTCAATGCGGCCTTTCGCATTGGTAACTTCCACCTCCACCTCGCCGTCAAAGTCGAAGTAAGCCACTGACGACGGCACAGCAGTATGCCGTCCGGCCTCCACCCGGTCGACATTCCACAAGTAAGTGTCAACCGTCTGCCACTCTCCGCCTGTGAGCCTGACCCTCACACGGAAGTCATCATTTAGCGGAGCGCCCTTCGGGGCAGGATAAGTCACGAGGCTTGCGGCCTGCGCCAACAGGGCGGCACACAGCGCAATACAGGATAAAAACAGCTTTTTCATCGTTATTCTGTCTTGTTCCAATATACTACATAACGCTCATGATGAACGTCATAAAACGGCTTTACTTCAACGCCTTGCCGCGTCCTGAAGGTCAACGGGCCTGTCTTTACAAGCTCTGACGCGCCCTTTATCCGCGCCTTTTCAGCCACAGAGGCCGGCACCTGATAGTCGAACGTATAATAATCGTTGTGCTTCGTGGGGTCGCTGAACGGACTGTCAACGTGCCCGAGGCATCCGGCCATCACCACGGGGCCGTACATCAAGGCCACGCGCGACGGGTCGCCGCCCACCGCCTCCTCGCGTAATTCCATGCCGTAGGTCACCTCCACGCGGTCGCCGCTGCGCCACTTGCGCTTCAACACGGCGTCTCCCTTGCCGAGCTTCACCTTCTTTCCGTTAATGCGGACGGCCATCGACACCGCCCACCACGGACGGCGAAGGTGCATGGCAAACTCTTTTGCCTCGCCGCCAACGGTCAATGTCACCGCTCCCGACCGTGGGAAGTCGGTCTCCTGACGCACGGTCGTGCCGCCCCAAGTGACCTCCGAGGGTATGAAAAGGTTGACATACAGGTCAGTGTCGGTATGGAAATAGATGTAGGAAGCATATCCCACGTGGCTCTCGAAGCCAGAACCCACGCAGCACCAAAAGCTGTTCATCGGCGTGGAATACAGTCGGTAAGCCCCCGTAAGCAGCGGAGTGAAGTAGGTAACCATGCCCGTCTGCGTGTCCTGCTGGCCGAGAATGTGGTTGAATATGGCGCGTTCCATGTAGTCGGCGGCGGCCTTGTCGCCGCTCCATGAGAACACTTTTGAGGCTAATTTCAGCAGGTTGAACGTGCAACAGTTCTCCCCGTCGTAGCCGGTAAGGTGCTTGTACTGCTCCGAAGGAGGGAAAAGGTGCTCCTTGTCAGACACTTCTCCCGTAACGAAAGCATGTTCCTGCGACAGCGTGCGGAACAAAAGCTCGGCGGCTCTGCGGCTCTCCTCGCTGCCGGTCAGGTCGTAGTTGCGGCATTCGCCGAGCAGTTTGGGGATGAAAGTGTTGGCGTGCGCCGTGCCAAGGTCGGCGTTACCGGCCTTCAACGGGTCTATTTTCTCGTTGTGATAGAAGAAGCGTGCCGTCTCAAGAAAGCGTGAGTCGCCGGTGATTTGGTACAACTGGTACATCGCGTCGTTAAAACCGCCGAACTCGTTGCGCAGCATACGGCGGCGCACATCGTCGCCGAGGGCGTGCGTCTTGCCGTAAGCCCACTCGCCCATGCGCTTCGCCACGGCCAGCGCTGTGTCGTTGTGGCACATCGTGTACTGGTCGATGAGTCCCTGAAGTATCTTGTGCAGCGTGTACCACGGCGCCCAAACGCTCTTTCCTTGTATGTTCCTGTCAATCAAACCCTGCCCGAACGCCGAGAGATAACCAGTGCCGTAGGCGCGCTGCACCTCGTCAAGTCCGGCCACGATGCTGTCGGCCTTGGCCTTGACCGCCGTGCTCCCGGTCTGCGCGTAGAGATTGGCGAGGGCCGACATCATGTGCCCCGTGATGTGGCCTCGCAGGTCGCAGTCGAGCGACTCCCAGCCGCCGAGCTTTTCAACCGAGTTGTATCCGCCCTCAAGCCCTGAAAACACACCGGCCGTATTGCGGAAACTGTGCAGCAGACTCTTCGCCGGTATGGACATCATCCACGCCGAGTCGCGCTCGAAATTGTCATGAAAACGTGAGGGCAACAGCCTCACCTCGCCCGGGGCGAACGGCCTTACAGCCTCGCCGCCGTATGCCTTGACGGCGAACGTCATGGCCGCCGCCACTACCGGCAGCAACATCTTAATCCTCATAATGTACGTATTTATTGTTTATTTTATATACGGATAAGGCTGCGTAAACTACGTAAAAACAGCCCCGCAACGGCCTTTTTAGGGCACGTAAACAAGCGGCTGCGTAACTACTTGACAGCCAATGCGTTGCAAAAGGCCGTCTTTTAGAGCCTAAAAGGCCACCTTTTACAATGCAAAAGACGGCCTTTTACATTCCAATTTGCCGCCTTTCGGATTCATTCGCAAATCTGTTGGATGCTTTGGAAATATAATAATACAAACACCCTACTATTAGTCAGGCTGTCGGTAACAGTCATGCCGCACGCCGATGCGGCATCCAAAATACACCGGTAATGCCAAAAGACTTTGGCTGCATACACTGGATGCCGCATCGGCGTGCGGCATGACTGTTACCGACAGCCTGGCTTGAGAACTTTATTTCATCCAACTGATTTGCGGATGAACCGTGTTTCGCCAACGCTTCACAACCCTTCCAAAGAAAAGGAGCTTGATTACCTGTTTTCAACATACCGCAAACAATACACAGACAGGACTTATGCCGACACACACTTAAAGCGTTGACGCATGTCAAAAAAGTGCATCCGCAAGTGAATATAATACCTTCAGCATAGTGGAATTACACATTATGGCCTTAACTTTGCACCCGTAAAAACGACAGGCGGACACAAGCAAGCCGCCAAGATGAAGGATAACATTTAGATTAGAGGTATTATGAAGAAGGCAAAAAGATTGTTCAGCACATTGAAAAAGAACTTTGAGTGGGGTGCAAACATGATGTACGGACTGCCGTTCGGCAAGTAACGCGCACCAGCACAGCACCTATCCGCGCCGCAACACGGCGGCGCATACAAAGACATCCGCCACGGTTCAAGTGCCGTAGCGGATGTCTTCGCGTTATGGAAGGCGGCTTTTGCCGCCTTCTTTTGTATCGTATGTCAACGGTTCGGAGTGTCCCACACCTTGGTTTCGGTACACTCCACGCCTACAGTCTGTCCTCCGCACGCCAGCGTGAAGCCGCCTTTCTCCAACCGCCAGCGGCCGTCATAACCAACAAATGCAAGGTCGTCGGCCGCCAGTTTCAGTTCTACCGTCTTAGTTTCGCCGGCCTTCAGGCCAATCTTCGTAAATCCGCGGAGCCGCCTGTTGTCAGGAGATGACGATGCAACGAGGTCTGACGAATACAAAAGTACGCTCTCCTTGCCGTCCACACTGCCGCTGTTGGTAACGTCGACGGTCACCGTCAGCGTGTCGCCGGAGGCAAACCGCGACTTGTCAACACGCAGGTTGGAGTACGTGTAGCGTGTGTAGCTCAAGCCGAAGCCGAACGGCCACTGCACGTCCATCACCGCGTCATAATTGTAATTGCCGCTCATCTGCCCCACGTTCTCGCACGGTTTGTAGTCATAAGTCACCAGGGCGTTAATCCATTTGGGATAAGTGAAGGGCAGCTTGCCGCTGAAATTCACCGTGCCCGACAGCAGATTGGCAAGCGCGTCGCCGCCGTAGTTGCCCGGAAGCATGGCGTTCACCACGGCATCGGCCAGCGGTTCGATGTCGTTTATGATGCGCGGACGGCCTTCGTTGAGCACGAGAATGAGCGGCTTACCTGTCTTGGCAAGCGCCTTTACAAGGTCACGCTGGTTGGCGGAGAGCGTCAGGTCGTTGAGGTTTCCCGGCGTTTCGCAGTATGAGTTCTCGCCGATGCATGCCACGATTACGTCCGCTCCTTCAGCGGCGGCTACCGCCTTGGCGGTTTCCGGGGCGTTTTCCTGCCACCAGTTGTCGCCATCGTAGGGTGCGTAAGTAACTCCCGGCTCATACGTTACGTTGTCTTTCCCGAACTTGTTGCACATCGCTTCATATACCGTATTGTATGCTCCGGCGAACTCGTCGGCGCGGTGTCCCTGCCATGAATACGACCAGCCGCCGTTCAGACAGCGCATTGAGTTGGCGTTGGGACCGGTCAGCAGTATCTTGACTCCAGGCTTCAGGGGCAGCGTGTTGCCGTTGTTCTTCAGCAGGACGATTGACTCTTCGGCGGCGTGAAGGGCCTCGGCGGCATGCTTATCAGAACCGAAGTCAGTGTAAGCGGCCACGTCCCAGTATGGATTGTCGAACAATCCGAGGCGGTATTTCAGGCGCAGCACACGGGCAACGGCGTCGTCAATCCTGCTCATGGGCACTTCGCCTTCCTCCACAAGCTCCTTAAGGTAAGTGCAGAAGCTAACCTCGTATGGCACCATTGACATGTCTATGCCGGCGTTGATGGCTATTTTTATGGCCTCTTTCTTTGTCGCCGCGATGTGGTCGCGCGTGCAAAGGTTGTTTATGTCGGCCCAGTCGGTCACGATGAGTCCGTCCCAGTTAAGGTCTTCTTTCAGCCATTTGGTAAGCAGTTCGCGGTTGGCGTGGAACGGCATGCCGTTGTCAACGGCCGAGTTGACCATCACCGACAGCGCGCCTGCACGCACTGCGGCCAGATAAGGGGCAAAATGTTTCTCGCGGAGATCGCTCCGCGGTATGGCCGAGGGCGTGCGGTCCTTGCCCGATACGGGCACGCCGTAACCCATGTAGTGCTTCACGCATGCGGCGACATTGTACCGTCCGACATGGTTGGGGTCGCCACCCTGAAAGCCGCGCACGGCCTGTACACCCATCTCAGCATTCAGATAACTGTCCTCTCCGTAGTTTTCCCACATGCGGGGCCACCTCGGGTCGCGCCCGAGGTCAACCACAGGGGCATACGTCCAAGGCACACAGCTCGCCCGGGTCTCGTAAGCCGACACCTCGGCTCCGCGCCTCACGAGGTCGCGGTTGAACGTCGCGCCCATGTTGACGCCCTGCGGAAAGAGCGTGCCGTCAAGCGTATAGGTGGTGCCGTGGATTTCATCCACGCCGTAGATGCAGGGTATTCCTATTTCGCTCAACGACTTTTCCTGTATGCGGCGTATCATTTTCGCCCACGTAAACCTGTCCTGCGCCACGCTCAAAGGCACATTGAGCAGCGAGCCGACCTTGTATTTGCCTATCACGGTGTCGAGCATCTGTTCGCTAAGGGCAAAGCCGTTCTTACTCTTCTCAAAGTCGGTAACCACGTCGATGGTGATTTCGCACATCTGCCCTACTTTCTCTTCGAGGGTCATCTTGCCGAGCCATTCCTGTATGCGGGCCTCTATTTCCGGGTCGGAAGGTATCGCCGCAGGTGTCTGCGCCACGCCATTGAGGCATGTTCCGGCGCACAACGCCGAAGCCAATGCAATGTTCTTAAATCCGCTCATATCTTCAGTTGTGTAATTGTTTGATTTCCAATGAGTTGCGAAAGGCCGTCTTTTGCGTTGCAAAAGGTGGCCTTTTACATTGTAAAAGACGGCCTTTCGCACGCCAATTGACGGCCTTTTGAAAAACAACCTTTATGTAAACACTCAAAAAACTATGTCTTTCATGCTTCCGCATGTCCGCTGCCGCCGTCTTTACCGACGGATAGAGGCCATGCGAATGTCAGTCGCCGAAGCGCTCGATTATCTCCATGCACATGCGTCCGTTGTGGTACGGGCACTTCCAGAAGCCGGCCTTGTCGTCGCGGCGGTTCACCGTGCCGTCGGGCATCAGGCTCCAGTGCCACTCGCCGTGCTCGCGGTCTATCAGGCTGTTCTTTATGAACTGCCAGCACTTGACAGCCGTGTCGAGGGCCGCCTCGTCGCCGAAATGCTGGTAAAGGTTGACGTGCCCCACCACGTTCTCGGCCTGAACCCACCAGTGGAGTTCTTTATCAGTTGACGAGGTACAAGTGACAAGTTGACAAGGAGCTTCGCCTTGTTTGCCTGCCTGCACGCCGTCCGTCCCTTGTCTGCTTGTCTGCCCGTCTGCTTGTCCACTCGTCTGCTCGTCCACTCGTCCACTCGTCTGCTCATAGATTAAGCTGCCGTCAGGGTTCAGTCCCTCGTCGGCAGCGCGTGCGATGTTCACTATTACAGGCTCAATCTCTTTGAGAAGGGCCTTGTCGCCGAGCACCAACGCGGCCTCGTGTATCAGCCATGACGCCTCGATGTCGTGCCCGTAAGACACTATGTCGCCACGGGTGTGCCAGTCGTCGTCGAAGAACAGGTCGAGATGTGATGTCTCCCTGTTCATTATTTTGCCGGTGAACAGCCCAATCATGTTCCTCAACTGCCGCTCAAGCCGCGCGTCCTTCCACACGCGGTAGAGGTTGGCGTAAGGCTCGAGTATGTGCAGGTGGGTGTTCATAGTCTTGCTGGCGTTCTCGTCCTTGTCGCTGAGGCGCATGTCGCCGATGACGCTCCAGTCGCGCATGAACGCCTCAACGTAGCCATTACGCCCACGGTCGAAGCTGTGTTCCTCTATCAAATTGAACAGCCGCACCGCATAGTCAAGCGCCTCGTCGTCGCCCGTGGCGCGGGCATATTCGCCAAGTCCGTATATGGCAAAGCCCTGGGCGTAGATTTGTTTCTTCGTATCGAGCGGATTGCCGTCGGCGTCAAGCGACCAATATACGCCCCCGAAATCCTTGTCATAGAACCTGTCTATAAGGTAACGCTTGGCCCGTGTGGCCGTATCAAGATACTCCGGCCTGCGCAATATGCGGTAAGCCGCCGAGAAAGTCCATAGGATGCGCGCGTTGAGTATCGCCCCCTTGGGTGCGTCGGCGTGCAGAGTGTCGCCGCCGTCAATGCGCCCGTAGAAGCCGCCTCGTCCGCTGTCGGTCATCTTCTCCATCCAGAACGGCAGAATGTCGTTCTCAAGTTCCTGCCTCACTTCATTGCGCAGGGTTGTCATTCTATTGTCCATCTGCTTGCTTGCGTTTAAGGTTCAACTGTTCTGTAATCTTCGTCACCTTCTCTTCTCCCAACGGATAGCACAGTATGAAGACAACCGACAGTACCGACGCGGCAGCCGGCAGCCAGCTGAGAAACATCTTGATGCCGTTTATCGTCTCCGCGCTCTGCACGGCGTTGGCGTGGAAGCCGAAGTAGGAAAGCAGCCATCCGGTGAGCGCCGTGCCGATGGCCCAGCCGAATTTCTGGCTCATCGACGATGCCGAGAATATCAGTCCGGTGGCGCGGTTGCCGGTGTTCAGCTCGGAATAGTCGGCACAGTCGGCGTACATCGACCACAACAGGGGGAATATGCTGCCGGCAAACATGCTGATGATGCACTGGAACACGAATACAAGAACAATGTCGTCTTTGTCAAACCAGTAAAACACCACGCTCAACACAGCCGTCATCAGCATCGAAAGGGCAAACGTGCGCTTCTTTCCGAGCTTGTTGCTTACAGGGGCGGCGAGCACCACTCCCACGATGTTTGCCATCTGTCCGAGGGCCAGGAACAGGCCGCTCAACACGAAAGACACGCCGAAGAGCGACACCGTCTTAAAGTTTTCTTCGACAATGTAATACTTGAAGTAGTACACGGCGGCGCCGTCACGTATTGAATTGAACACCAACGCGCCCAC
Source organism: uncultured Prevotella sp. (assembly GCA_900551055.1). Taxonomy (GTDB): domain Bacteria; phylum Bacteroidota; class Bacteroidia; order Bacteroidales; family Bacteroidaceae; genus Prevotella. Next base: position 23,212 of record URUK01000018.1, read on the forward strand.
TCCCGCAACGAAGAGAATCCACCAAGGGCGGTTGTGCAGCAGGTCGCGGATGTCAGTCTTCAGCGACGTTTTCTTGTCGTTGATGGGCTTCACGCGCTCTCTCGTCCACGAGAAGCAGCCGAAGAACAGCACAACGCACAGCGCCGCAATGACCGTTGCTGCCAGGAACCAGCCCGTCTGCTGGTCGTCCACGGCCTTGCTGTGGCCGCTGAAGGCGTTAGCCATCGGCATGAAGAGCAGCAAGGCGATGAAGCTGCCGATGTAGGCGAACATCATGCGGAACGTGGATAGCGTGTTCCGCTCGCTCGGATTGGGACTCATCACACCCAGCAACGAGGCGTATGGCACGTTGATGCCCGAGTAAACCATCATCATCAGCGAATATGTGACGTAGGCGTAAACCAGCTTTCCCGTGTCGCCGAACGGCGGAGTGTAGAACGTAAGCGCGCCTATCAGGCCGAACGGGACGGCCAGCACGAGGATGTAAGGCCTGAACTTGCCCCACCGGCTGTTGCTTCTGTCGGCGATAACTCCCACTATCGGGTCGAACACCGAGTCCCAAATACGGGTCACAAGGAACATCGTCCCCACCATGGCGGCAGGCAAACCGAACACGTCGGTGTAGAAAATCATCAGGTAAGCGCCAAACAATTTCCAGAACATCGACGATGCCATGTCGCCGAAACCGTAACCTATCTTTTCCCTTAACCTAATCATAAGTTTAATGAATAATGATTAATGAATAATGAACAATCATCCGTTTTGTGGATAAAGGCGCAGCCTGATTATTCATTTTTCATTATAAATTCTTCATCACAGTCATGTTCTTGTCAATCAAACGCTTGAGAGTCTCTACCGAAGCGGTGGTTGACAGTCCGTCTTCCGGCGTGTTCATGCAGTAGTCAACGAGCTTGTCAACGGTCGAAACAGCCACGTGCATGCGTGTGTCCGACGACGCATAGTAGATGTAAACGGTGCCGTCGTCGTCGGCAATCCAGCCGTTCGAGAAGAGCACATTAGACACATCGCCCACCCGTTCGATGCCTTCGGGAGCCATGAAGTGGCCTCCGGGACGCGCGATGACGCGCGTCGGGTCGTCAAGTGCGGTCATATACATATATAATACATAGCGAAGCCCGGCGGCGCAGCCGCGTACTCCGTGGGCAAGGTGCAGCCATCCGCGCGGCGTCTTGATAGGAGCAGGACCCTCGCCGTTCTTCACTTCCTTGATGGTATGGTAGCTGCGTGCGTCTATTATCTTCTCTTCGGATATTTCGACATTGGTCATGTCGTCAACCAAAGCCCATCCGATGCCGCCTCCGCTGCCGGTGTCTATGAAGCCGTCCTGCGGCCTTGTGTAGAGCGCATACTTCCCGTTGACGAACTCCGGGTGCAGAACCACATTGCGCTGCTGGCTCTTCGTCTTGATGTCGGGCAGCCTGTACCATGTCTTCAGGTCTTTTGTGCGTGCCACGGCGGCGGTTGCCGTTGCGGCGGAAAGGTCGCCGGCAGGGGCTGTGTCGTCATGTCTTTCGGCGCAGAATATGCCGTATATCCATCCGTCCTCATGCTTGGTGAGGCGCATGTCGTATATGTTCGTGGCCGGGATTACGTCGTCGGGCATGGTTACGGGATAGTCCCAGAAGCGGAAGTTGTCAACTCCGTTGGGGCTTTCGGCCACCGCAAAGAACGACTTTCGGTCAGCTCCCTCCACGCGGACGACCAAGAGATACTTGCCGTCGAGCTTGATTGCGCCCGAGTTGAGCGTGGCATTTATGCCTATACGCTCCATCAGGTACGGGTTTGAACGCTCGTCAAGGTCGTACCGCCAGAACACAGGCGAGTGCGCGGCGGTGAGTATCGGGTACTTGTATCGCGTGAATATGCCGTTTGACTGTTCAACCGGTTCGTTTTTTCTTGTAATCAACGCCTCGTGCGTTGAGAACAAATCTTTCACTTTTTCATCAAAACTTTTCATCTGATATGTCGTTTTACTTTTTCACCTTTTTACCTTTTCACTTTTCCACCTTTCCCCATGTCGCCTGCAAACAGCGTGCGCCTGTCGTTGTAGAACGTCTTGAAGTCGGCCTCGGAGGCGTGTCCGGAGTATGGGGCGTAGAAGTGTTTGGGCTTGTCGTGCGCGTTGCGCCACACGAGGACGTAGCTGATTGGGTATTTCCCGATGACTGGCATCAGCGTCTTTGTCCACCACACGGAGTCGGGTATCGACTCATATCCTGTCTCGGTCACGGCTATCGCCTTGCCGTGAGCCTTGCCCACGTCGGTCATTATGCGCAGAAGGCGGTCAAGGTTGTCGATGTACGCCTGGCGGTCTTCATACTGGTAAGCGTCCACGCCGATAACATCAACTATGCCGTCGCCCGGCCAGCGGCGCATGTATTCAGCCGAATCCTTCGGCTCTATGCCCGGCGAATAAGCCCAAAGCAGCTGGTCCGCGCCTTTCTCGCGCATCCTCTTGTATGTCATCTGCCAAAGGGCGTCATACTCTTCATCGGTGCACAGCGCCTGTCCCCACCAGAACCAGCTGCCCGTATGCTCGTGCCACGGACGGAAGAGCACGGGCACCTTCACGCCGTCTTGCGTCTTAATAGAATTGAAGAAATCGGCCACGCGGTCAAGCCAGACGATGAACTTGCCGTGGTTCTTGCCTCCGGGAAGCACCGAGCGCACCACGGTTGAGTCGCTGACGTCCCACGCGTCCTTGCCGGTAAGCGGATTGTCGGCGTGCCAGCTGAACGACACCATGCCGCCCCTCATGTACTGCGCCACGCTCTCCTGCCTTATCCTGTCGAACGGCACGCCGTCAAGGTTATTGTCATTGCCCAGCTCAAGGTGGCCGAGGTCGAACGACATCACGGCCGGCCAGTCGCCGCAGACACTCTTCACGTCGCTCCGTTGCGCGTCGCCGTTCCATCCGATGCCGTACATCGGGTCGTCATGGTGGCCGAACATGAACACGCCCTGCTCCGGCAGAGCCTTCAGCGTGGCGAGCATCTGCTCCGCCTCGTGCGTGCGTGTGCGCGCTTCCTTATCATCAGTGCCGCCGCAGGCATTCTGTCCGTACACTGTCATTGAAGTGCACACAAGCGCCGCCGCAAGGCACAATCCCGGTAAAATAGTAGTTTTCAGGTTCATTATAAATTGTTTGTCAGTAAATATTCACATTGTGTTCTCATTCGGATGCAAAGATACTTCCTTATCCTTTGACCCACAAATATAATTTTATCACAAGATAATACTTTACGACAAAACCGCCTGAAAGCCGCTTTTTGCAGACGTTTGAAGGCATCCGGCACAGCCACCGGCGACAGCTGTGTAACCCGTTGATAATCAACGGGGTTGCAAAAGGCCACCTTTTAGCCTGCAAAAGGTGGCCTTTTAGAGGGTAAAAGACGGCCTTTTACCTTCCAATTTGCCGTGTTCTGAATTGAGAGTTGAGAATTGTGAATGGAGAATTATGATTACCTTCGCCAACAAGCAACCTCAAAAGGTAATCATAATTATCCATTCCCCATTATCAATTCTCAATTTGAAAGAAGGGAGGGAGCTTGATTACCATTGTTTGTTTAGCAACATTATATATTTCTATTAGCTACAATCGGGGCACCCGGTAATTGTCATTGCCTTAACGGCGACTTTCAGTTCCACGCTCCGACGCGGAATCCTGAAAACATAACAACTATACAAACGCACCACCGGCTGCGGCCAAACATACCATTATCGGATAACAAAGTATTTGCCAACGACTGTATTTTGCTATAAATTTGCAACCGAAAACTTTTCTGAAACAATAATCATTACCTAAACAAATAAACAACTATGAAACGAAAAATGCTATTCACCGTCCTGTCGTTGCTATGCGCGATGCTCGTGAGAGGTGCGACAGTTGACGTAAAAATCAACCTGTGGAGCGGCACGCTGACCTGCACCGACGACTGGAAAGTCGCCCAATCAATCGCAGCCGACGGCCTTCAGCAGGCTGTCGAGGGCGATGTCATCGCCGTAACAGTAAGCGAAATATCGCAGACTGCAAGCTATCCGCAGGTTTCCTTGCGTAAAACTGCAGGCTGGGCACAGTTCGAACCGCCGGTAGGCGTTAACCTGCAAAAAGACGCCGCGCTGCCTTACGAGGCGCGCATTACCCTCACCGCCGACGTGGTTGACGAAATCAAGGCCAACGGTTTCGTGCTGACCGGCTGCGGATTTACCGCCACAAGCATAGACCTTATACATAAACAGGAGCTTGCCGAGGGCGAGAAGGGCGACCCGGTACACACCGTATGGACGGGCGACAAGGCCATTGACTGGAGCGGAAGCGTGCCTGACGGATGGCAGCAAATAGGTGCCGACGCTTTCGCCGACGCGCAGGCAGGCTGGAAACTGCGCTTCAACTATGCCAACCTGGCCATCGGAGCTCAAGGACACATACAGACCGGGGTGTGGACAGACATGCCCGACGCCACCGACTACGTACAGCTTACGGCCTCATACTTCGAGTTCACCATAACCGACGCAATGCTTGCAGAGCTCAAATCGGGCGGCTGCATCGTCTCGGGCATAGGCTTCAGCCTCACCGGAGTTGACCTGATAGACCCTTCGCAAATACCATCCATGACATGCAACGTGGTAAACGACTGCATAAAATGCTGGGAAGCAGGCGAAAATCCGCAGATAAACGTCACCCTGCAAAGCCTCGAAAGCAAGGAGATGAATACCACGGTGACCATCAAACTGCGCACCGACGCATACGAAGATTACTACACACGCACTCAAGAAGTTACCGTTCCGGCTGGCGAAAAGATGATGGTGACGTTCCCGTTGGAACTTAATCCGGGCTTCTACCACGCCGTGGTGGAGGCGAACTACGGCCTGCTGCGCGACTTCAACATAGGCTTCAACCCCATGGCGATAACCGCACAGCCCGACATGCAGCCCGACTTCAACGAGTTTTGGGCAAAAGCCAAGGCCGATTTGGCCGCCGTCCCCATCGACGCGAAAGTCACATTGGACGAAGAAAAGTCGACCGGCGCACGCAACGTGTACTTTGTCGAGATGCAGTCGGTTGACAACGGCGACGGCAAACCTGTCACAATACGCGGCTACTACGCCGTTCCGAAGGCCGAAGGAACCTACCCCGTGGTGATAACACAGAACGGTTACGACAGCGGCGGAGCGTCGCAGATATACTGGCCCGACACCAACGGCAACCCTGAATGGATTGAGCTGAACATCAGCAACCGCGGACAGCTAATCAACAACCGCGACCCTTACAAGGAAGAAAACGCCTTCTACGGCGAGGATTACAAGGAAAACGAATGGTTTGCATACAACTTCGGCGACAAAGACACCTACTATTACCGCGGCGCTTACATGGACGTGGTGCGCTCTATCGACTTTGTGATAGCCTCGAACGCCCTTGAATGCGCTTACGGAAAGGTGCAGGAAGACAACATCTTCATGACAGGCGGCTCGCAGGGCGGCGCGTTCGCCATTGCCGGAGCAGCCCTCGGCGACGGCCGCATCAACGCCATCGCACCGAGCATACAGTTCATGGGCGACTTCCCCAACTACTTCAAAGTTGGCTCGTGGCCTGCTTCCACGGCGCGTGACATGCAGGAAAAGCTCGGAATGAGCGACGATGAGATGTACAAGTTCCTGTCATACTTCGACACGAAGAACCTCGCCACGCTCGTAACATGCCCCGTGACAACCGCCATGGGACTGCAAGACCCGGTGTGTCCGCCACGCACCAACTTCGCGCCTTACGTCAACTTCAAGTCTGAAGAAAAGCAATATGTGGTGAACCCTGACTGCCAGCACGAGACACCTGCCGACTGGTATAACTCTTATATGGACTTTTTCAAGGCGCACCTGAAAAGCAACGGCGAGCCTGAAGAGCCTTCAGAACCCACCATCGTGCCGATAACCTTGTGGCAAGGTGAGCAGGAATGCACCGACGACTGGCAGGGTTACCAGATTATCGACGCGTCAAAGTGCCGGCTGATTGCCGCAGGCGACGAGATAGCCGTTACCGTATCGGCTCTTTCCGGCACGTCAAGCTCGCCGCAACTCATGCTCAACAACAGCGCGTGGGCTACCCTCGTAGACACCGAGAGCATTCAACTCGCCGGCGTGGAACTGCCATACGAGGGTGTATTCAGCGTAACAACGGCCATGGCGGAAGAGATAAAAGCCAACGGATTTATCGTCAAAGGCGCCGGTTTCACATTCACTTCGGTTGTCCTTAGGCACAAGGCTTACCCGTCAGATGTGGAAAAAGGCAATGCCGCAACTACCGTATGGGAGGGCGAAGAGGCCATCAGTTGGGTGGAGGGAAGCAACAACTCCATACTCATTGACAAGGCTGACATGCCCGAAAACATCAAGGAAGGCGACAAGGTCCGCGTCTACATAACCGGTCTCGGAGTAGAATCCGCTACGGGAAGGCTGCTCGCCAACTGGACAGCCTTGGACGGATTTGAAAACATATCGCCGCTGAAAGGCAACTATTACGAATACACCTTGAGCGCAGCCAACGTCAACGCACTGAAAGAAAGCGGCCTGCGCGTAAGCGGAAACAGGTACACCGCCACACGCGTTGACATCATCGACCCCGACAAGGAGTACCTTATCATCTCTCAAATCGACGACAACGACATCAAGGCTTGGGAGAAAGACGAGACTCCTAACCTTACAATGACGATGACAAACGTGGAGGCCGAGGAGGTGACCGTGCCCTACACGATAACCATCTACCGTGACATGGTTGACAAAGAGACCGGCACTCACAGCGTCTACCGCACCTACACGACCGATGTTACGCTGCCCGCCGGAGGCACAACGACCGAGACCATCGACATGACCGGCCTCAACGAGCCGGGCTTCTACCAGCTTATCGCGTCCGTTGACGGCAACGACGTGTGTACGTACAACATCGGTTACGACCCTACCGGCATAGTTTCGCCCGACGATTCGCAGCCCGACTTCTGGCAGTATTGGGACGAGGCGAAGGCCGAACTGGCAACTGTCGCCATGGACGTGACGATGACCGAGCAGACCGAATACAGCACGGAGGCGCGCAAAGTGTATCTGGTTGAGATGAAGAGCGTTGCCGACGAGGCCGGCGGAGAGCCTGTAACGATAAAAGGTTACTATGCCGAACCTACCGCAGAGGGCAGCTACCCCACCCTGATACAGTATCAGGGCACCGACAACGGCACAGGTTCAGTAGGCACGCCGATGAACGGAGACGACAGGAAAGGCTGGTGCGAGTTCATCCTTTCAACGCGCGGACAGAAGCTCTGCCGTGACGACAAGTACGGCTATGACTTCTATTCTTACGGATGGGGAGACATGCGCGAGCACTACTACCGCAACGCTTACCTTGACTGCGTGCGTGCGGTTGACTTCATAAAGAGCCGCGAAAAGGCCGACAAAGACGCCATCTTCGCCGCCGGAGGCTCGCAAGGCGGCTGCTTCACGTACGTTGCCGCCGGGCTGACTCAGGCTTTCCGCGCCATCGCCCCGAGCATAACGGGACACGCCGACTTCACCGACGGCATGAGGATAGTAAACTGGCCGCGACAGAAGTTCCTTGATGCGCAGGCGGAGTTGGGCTGGACCGACGATGAGCGCGACGTGTTCAACTCTTACTATGACACAATGAACTTCGCCAGCCGGGTGAACTGTCCCGTAATAACTTGCTTCAGCCTGCAGGACACAACCGACCCCGCGCACACCAACATAGCGCCCTACAACCTGCTGAACAACGTCGAGAAAGCCGACAACCGGTACATCATAAACCCCTTCCTCGGCCACTCCACGCCAAGCGACTGGACGCAGACATACATGGATTTTTTCGAGAATTACGTGGGAAAGGAAATCCCTCCCACAGGCATTAACAACCCCACGGCGGATGAAGGCCAAGCTGACGGCCCGGTATACAACATCGCCGGAATGCGCATAGGCGACGACTACAAGGGCATAGTCATAGCAAACGGGAAGAAATATGTAAGGAAATAACAAAAAAACAGATACAGAAATAATTAAGAATTAAGAGTTAAGAATTAAGAAAATATGCTCCGTCAAATAGCTTGCGAACATCAAGCAAAGCATATTTTCCTAATTCTTAACTCTTAATTCTTAATTTTCCACATTCCTGCCGGCTGTGAGTTGTCAGATGATAACCTTCTTCTTGAAGTACATCTCGCGGAACTCCGTAGGCGAACAGTTTTTCTTACGCTTGAAGATGCGGTTGAAGTTTGACAGGTTGTTGAAGCCGCAGTCATAGCAAATCTCAGCCACCGACATGGTTGTGTCAACCAACATGCGCGCCGCATGGCCGAGACGTATGTCGATAACGTAGTCGGACAGCCGCCGGCCCGTGCGCTGCCTGAAGAATCGGCTGAAGGCAGTGGGTGTCATGCCGACAAGGTCGGACAGTTTGCCGAGGTGTATCTCTTCCTGGTAATGTTCGTTGATGTACTGCTGCACCTTCTGCACCCGGCGGCTGTTGGCCTGAAGGTTCACCTTGGCGAACGACGAAGTGGACAGAGCATGGGCGCTGTCGGTGAAGAACGACAGCTCGTATAGCATCGTGAGAAACTGCGTCACGGCGCAGAAACCCTTGGTTTCGGGCAGTGTGTCAATTAGCGAATATACCTTCATTATGGCCGTTACGGAAAAGCACAGGCCGTTGCGCGCCTTCTCGAGCATGGCCTTCACCCGGGCGAACTGGTTGGTGTCGATAAGGCTGTCGAAGAAATGCGGCGAGAACTGGATGGTGATTTCCCTTATGTCATCCGACGTGCAGTCGCCCTGTTCCCAAACATGCTCAAGGTCGGGGGTGGCAATCAGCACAAGGTCATACTCCCCGGTAGTCTCCACCGAGTCGCCCACAATGCGCCGAAGCCCCTTGCCGTGGGCAATGAAGTTTAGCTCGTACTCGCCGTGGCAGTGAAGGGGATATGTGAAATCCGTCTTGTGCCGGTCAACAACATAAAAGCAGTCCTTGTCTGACAGCGGCGTTATTTCGCGCTGGATATAGTGTCCGTTGCTGTTCTTTTCCATGATAATAAAGTATTGGTGACGGTTAATGACAAATAGTTCGGATGCGAATATAACGCTTTTTTGCGACATTCGGGCACATTGCCTGCAAAAGATTTGCAAATAGCTGAAAATCAAACGTTTTGCAAAAGGCCGTCTTTCGCATTGTAAAAGGTGGCCTTTTAGACGGTAAAAGACGGCCTTTTGCCTTCCAATTTGCCGCCTTTTGCAACATGGTTGACATTTTTGTATTGTCTTTTGACAAGATAATACAAAGCCGCATGGGCACTTTTGCGTATCTTTGCAACCGGCAAATAATCTGAAAACACATTCTTACGGAAATGAAAAACAAGAAAAAACTAATGATGCTCGCAGGCACGCTGGTGTTCTGCTGCGGCATGGCGGCGGAAACGGTGGAAATATCCACACCTCACACTTCGCTCGTGCTGGACGCCACCAATGGGCAGGAACTGAAACAACTGTATTACGGCGACAGGCTGGCAGCAGCCGACCTGGCCGGCCTCAACGACGCAGGCGGCGCACAGTATGCCGCCTACCCTGTGTACGGAACAATCTGCCAGGGCGAAACCGCGCTGGCAGTAAGGCACACGGACGGCAACCTGTCGCTGCAAATGGAAGTCACCGGAGTAAGCAAGAAAGCCGAAGGCAACGCCACGGTGACCACCGTCAGCATGAAGGACAAGGTTTATCCGCTGCGCGTGGACGTGTGTTACAAGACATACGCCGACGCCGACGTAATAGAGACTTGGACGGAAATAAGCCACGAAGAGAAAGGAACGGTCATGCTAAACCAGTTTGCCTCGGGCTATCTTCCCATACGCCGCGGCACGGTATGGCTCTCGTCGCTCTACGGCGCGTGGGCCAACGAGGCGCAGGTGGCGCAGGAGCTGCTTGAACCGGGCATGAAGGTGATAAAGAACAAGGACGGACTGCGCAACTCGCACACGGCCCACGCCGAGGTGATGTTCAGCCTTGACGGCCGCCCGAGGGAAAACTCCGGGGCGGTAATAGGCGCGGCCCTCTGCTACGGAGGCAACTACAAGCTGCGCATTGACACCGACGAGAGCGAGTATCACCACTTCTTCGCCGGAATAAACGAGGAGAACTCGGCCTACAACCTGCCGAAAGGCGAGGTGTTCCGCACGCCCGCCCTCGCCCTTACCTACAGCCAAGAGGGACTGAGCGGAGCAAGCCGCAACTTCCACAAATGGGGCCGCAAGCACCGCCTCATGCACGGAGACAAGGAGCGCATGATACTGCTCAACAGCTGGGAAGGCGTCTACTTCAACATCAACCAGGAAGGCATGGCGCAGATGATGCAGGACATCGCCCGGATGGGCGGCGAGCTTTTCGTGATGGACGACGGCTGGTTCGGCACCAAATACCAGCGAAACAGCGACAACGCGGCGCTGGGCGACTGGACGGTTGACAGCCGCAAGCTGCCCGAAGGCATAGACGGCCTGCTGCGTGACGCCAAGAAGAACGGCGTGAAATTCGGCATCTGGATAGAGCCGGAGGCCACCAACACCACGAGCGAACTGTACGAGCAACATCCCGAATGGATAATCAACGCACTCAAACGCGAGCCCGCCACGGGGCGCGGAGGCACGCAGCTGATGCTCGACCTGGGCAATCCCGAGGTGCAGGACTTCGTCTTCGGCATAGTGGACAACCTCATGACGAAGTATCCCGAGATAGCCTACATCAAGTGGGACTCGAACATGGGCATACAAAGCGCAGGCTCGACATACCTCACCAAGGACAACCAGAGCCACCTGTACATAAACTACCACCGCGGATTTGAAGACGTATGCCGCCGCATCAGGGCCAAATATCCCGACCTTGTGATACAGGCATGCGCCAGCGGAGGCGCACGGGCCAACTGGGGAGTGCTGCCTTACTTCGACGAGTTCTGGGTGAGCGACAACACCGACGCGCTGCAACGCATCTACATGCAGTGGGGAACGTCATACTTCTTCCCGGCCATCGCCATGGGTTCGCACATCGGCTCGAACCCCAACCACCAGACTTTCCGCAACATTCCGATAAAATTCCGCATCGACGTGGCCATGAGCGGCCGCCTCGGAATGGAGATACAGCCCAAGAACATGACCGAAGAGGAGAAGGCACTCTGCAAGAACGCCATTGCCGAATACAAGCAGATAAGGCCCGTGGTGCAGTTCGGCGACATCTACCGCCTCGTCTCTCCGTATGACAAACTCGGCGTTGCGTCGCTCATGTACGTGTCGGAAGCGAAAGACCGGGCCGTGTTCTACTGGTGGAAGACGGAGACTTTCGTCAACCAGCACTTGCCGCGCGTAAGGATGGCAGGCCTTGACCCGGCCAAGACTTACCGCATACACGAGCTTAACCGGATAGACAACAAGCCGCTGAAGTTCGAGGGAAAGGCGTTCACCGGGCAGTTCCTGATGGACAACGGACTTGAAATACCCTACACGCACGACGTTGACTACAACAAGCTTAACAGCTGGGCGAGCCGCGTGCTCTGCCTTGAAGAGGTGAAGTAAGTCATTTCTTTATGAAGTTAAAGAAGTTAAAGGAAGTCATCGCTTGCTGCGCTCGCTAAGAAGTTAAAGCCAAATGCTTTGCTGGGTGGATGTATGTTGTACGGTCAAAGACAAACGTTTTTCAGAATATATGTGTCTAAATAACAAATGTAATGTCTTTAACTTCTCTGCGAATGTAAGTGAGCGATACCTCCTTTAACTTCTTTAACTCCCTATATAAAAGAAGAGAGCCTTGCCGCCGGATGCCGGCGCAAGGCTCTCTTACTTATATATATGTGCTGGCAACTTACTTTATCATCACTTTCTTGCCGTTGTGGATGTATATTCCGTGCGTCGGACGTGCTACGCGCATGCCCTGAAGGTTGTACCAGGCGTCGTCGCCTGTTGTTACGTCGGCATCCGTTTCAACTTCGTTGATACCCGTAGAACCGCCGTCAGTGAAGTCAAGCACAATGTTGCCGGTGGCCGGAGTGATGTCAAGACTGGTCTCAAGATATGCCTTACGGGCAGGAACTTCAGTGGCAACGGCGACGAGGCTGAATGTGGCAGCCGTCTCATCGAAAATGTAGTCATAGACATCGGCCGTTGAAGCCTGTATCGTCTGCGCCCAGTCGCCTATGGCCTTGAGGTAGTTTGTCGCACTGTTCTCACCCTCGCCCGTGGGTATTTCGTATGTGCCCGGCTCACCTTTTACCACTATGCCGGTATTAGCCGGAACGTAAGTGACGGGCGAAAGCGTCACCTTTCCTGTCTCGACAGCCGTAGCATAGTAAGCTTTTATTGCGGCGCCGGTGAAGTCAAGGTTCTTAGTAGAGTTGCTGTATGTGGCCACTCCGACCTCTATGGTTATTGTGACGGCATCATAGCTGTCAGGATAGGTTGTAAGCTCTACCTTGCTTATGGTTACGTTTGCGCCGTTTACAATGATGCCGTTGAACTGTATCTGCTCCAATGTGGCAACGTCGGGTATCTCGTAAGAGAAGGTCTGCACCGAAGTGGATGCTGCAAGGCTTGTCGCCGCATCGTCGTCAAAGGGCTGCCAGCCTTCAGGATTGGCTATCTGCACCTGCGCGTTGTCGCCTGTTGCGGTGCAGGTTACGGTTATCAGGTCGCCGACTTTTGCCGAGACGAGGGCGGCAGGCTTGTTGTCGTAGCTCAACTGCAGGGCCGTGTCCCAGTTGCCTATTACTACCGGTGTGCCTTCCCATAGTGTAACGGTTGTTCCTTCCTCTGTTTCATTGGCCTCTATGGCAACTCTTGTTACCGTTACATAATGTCCGTTTATAATCATTCCGTAGTCTCTCAACAGGTCGGCCTGCTCTGCTGTCAGCGTGATTGTAACGTCGCCGTCGGCTTCAAGGTCGCCGCTTGCTATTGTGGTGCGCTCCGGGTCGCGGCCTGCAACATAGTCGTTGGCGGTTATTTCGTATTGGAACCATTGCTCTTCGCCAGCGTCTTCGGTATTGCGCGACATGGTTATGACCATCTGTCCGCCGTCAGCGATGTTTGCGAAGGAAGAAGCAGGAAGTTCGAGCCTTGTTTCCCAAACCCAGTTGCCAATCTCTTGCGAGCCTGTCCACACGGTAGTCATCTCCGCGTTGGCTGTTACTGCCGCTGCCATGAGCAGCAATAACGAGGTAAAAATCTTTTTCATTGCGTGTTGATGTTTGATTGTTATACTTGTTGTTCGATGCCTTCCGCCGGGTCTCCGCAGACCAGTGGCAGGCAGCATGGTTTCCGTCCGTTTTGCAAAAGACGGCCTTTCGGACGGTAAAAGGCCACCTTTCGGACTGCAATATGCGGTCTTTTGCAAGGCGAAAGGCCGCATATTGCAGAGCCGTTGAGTGTCAGCGCGTTACGCGCTTAGCGGTGCTCGATGCGCAGGTTGCCTATGCGGAAGTCGGCGGTGTAGGCCGCCGTGGGCTGGAATATTATGCGCAACACATTCCATGTGCCGGGAGCAGGAATGGGGGCGGAGCACATCGGTGCAAGCGGCAGCGTGACGGTCTGCCACTGTCCGTGGGTGTTCAGGCCGAGGCCGTCACCCGGTGTCCATGTATATTCGCTCCCGTAGTTGAACGTGAACTTAAGCGGCGATGCCTCGGTCAGCGGATAGTCGTTGGCCGTAAGCACCTCGAACTTCAGCACGTAGTCGTCAAGGTTTGTCAGGTCGCCTGCGTCTATCATGTTGCGGCTTAGGTCGATGGTGTTCCACGCCCATGCGTCGAACGTGCCCGTAATGTGCATGTGCGGATTGCCAAGCGCCGAAGCGTCTCCTCCTACAGAGCCGTCAGCCTCGACGTCCATCGTTACCGGGCCGTCGATTGCGAACTGCACGTCGCTGAAGTCGCCGTAGAGCAGGTGCTGCGTGGGGCGGAACGGCAGCGTGGCAGTCATAGGCTCGCCCGTGGTGCCGTCGTTCCAGCTGATTTGGATTGTGCTGTTGTCAGGCGTTCCGGCCGGCACAAGGGCCTTCATCGACGTGTTGGTGATTGAGCCGAGGCCGAGAGCCGTGCCGCCAAGAGTAACCTGCGACGTTGTGCCGAAGTCGTAATAGTCGAAGTTCCGGCCGGTGATTGTCACAGAGTCGCCAGCGTCGGTGAACTCGCATTCAAGCCCGCTGACCGACAGCTGTGGGAACGGCACGGTGAAATCGAACGTGGCCGTGCCTTCGGCCGTGGTGTATTCTATCTTGTTCTGGTGCTCCATCGACAGCTCCTGCGGTATCGTTACGTTGGCGCTTGTTGAATAGGTGTACACCTCCGAGAGGTCAACCTCTACGGTATTGAACGTTATGCGCGTCGGCCTGTTGAGGTTCCGGCCCACTATGCGCACCATCTGGCCTGCCTCGCCCTCGGTTATCGGGCGTTCAAGCAGCGTGTCGCCAACTTCATATACGGCGGTTATCACGGGCGCGCCGGTGTTGGCCTGGTCTTCAAGCGGCGTGTACCCGTCGTTGTAGTCAACGATGTCGTTGCAGCTTGCGAGTGCGAACAGGGCGAGCGCCGCCGCAAAACATGTCATTATGTTAGCTTTCATAGCCTTGTGTTTTTATTCGTTGTCCGTTATTTATTAGTTCCATCCGGGGTTGTTCTCGGTTATGGCCTTATTGGTGTTAAGCTCGGCGTTGGGGATGGGGAACAGCAAGTTGCGCTGCTGGCGCGTCTTGTTGATGCCCGAGTCGTCGCTTCCGCCCAGCGCGTTCATGGCGTCGAGGTATATGCCCCAGCGTATGAGGTCCCAACGGCGGTCGCCCTCGCAGGCGAATTCCTTTGCACGCTCCTCAAGGATTGCGCTGCGCATCTTCTCCTGTGTGTCAAGCGCGCCGTTGCCGGTAAGGCTGCCCTCGGTGGCGTTTGAACGCCGGCGCACGTTGTTGAGATAGATAAGCGCCTCGCCGGGGTTGCCGAGTTCGTTCTCCGCTTCGGCGTAGATAAGCTGCACGTCGGCGTAACGCAGGAAGGGCCAGTTGGCATCGGCGTTCTCCGTTGCGGCGTTTGTCACGTCAGAATACTTCGTGGTGAATGCCAGGCACTCGCTCGTCATGTTGTAATAGTAGCTCACTCCGTCATCGTAAGGAGCCACGGGGCTGCTCACCCAGTTGCCGTCAAGGTCGGTGCCGGTGGCCATTATGCTGTACTCTTCGGTCAGGGGATAGTAGAAACCGAGGTTTCCGTCCTCTTGTCCGTTGACGCGCCAGCGGTGCCTTACGCCGTTTACGATGCGGTAATCATCGTGTTCGAACAGGTCATACCAGTGGCGTGTGCATCCCGTCCATCCGCCGCTGGCGATGAAGTCGGAACCGGCGGCTGTGAGATAGCCGGCATACTGCGTGTGAACCTGTGTGGAGTAAGTGTCGTTGCCGTCGGCGGAAGCGATGGAGAACATGAATTCAGGCGCCGTTGCCGACGTCTTGCTCCAAAGCTCAGAGTAAGGCAGCAGCTCGTAGTCGCCATATTCGCCGTCGATAACGTCCTTAGCCCACTGTGCCGCCAGCGTGTACAGTTCGTGCGAGTCCATGTTTTCATATCCGTCAACGGCGGTCTTGTTGAGCGTCATGCTTACTAAAGGAGCGTAAGCCCTGTCGTCGCCCTCGCCGTCGTATGCCGGCCCTGTGCGCACCGTTACGGGCGTGCCTTCTGGCATTGCGGCAGAGGCCATTGTAGCGTAGACCTTGGCCAGCAGGCCGGCCGCGCTTCCGGCGTTGACGTGTCCGAGCTCATAGTTGCTGTCGGTGTTCTTGTACATCATCGCCGCAGCCGATGTGAGGTTATTTATAATGTAGTTGTACACAGAGTCGACGCTCTGCCTCGGCTGGTTCTTGTCAGTGGTGTCAACCTCCGGCTGCACGGGCACAGGACCGTATGCGCGCACCAAGAGGAAGTAGGCGAACGCCTTGTTGAACTTCACCTCGCCTATGGCGTTGAACTTGGCGGCGTCGGAAATGTTTGTCATCGACCTGATCTCGCGCTCCGCCATGTTGGCCCTGCCTATCAGGTTGTAGCATCCGTTCCACAGCGCGTCAGGCACTTCAGGCTCTCCCTGGAAGTTGCCGGCGCCGAAAGTACCGAACAGCCAGTCGGGGCCTGATATGTAGTCGGCGTCCTGCTCGAGCACCCTGGGGAAGTAACCCCAGCGGAACATGTCGTTAATCCACTTGCTGTAAACGCCCGTAACCCATTGTTTCGCGGCGTCCTCGCTGTCGCCCACCATGTCGTCGGTGATGAGGCTGTCAGGGTCTTCCTCTATCCAGCTTGTACATCCGGCAAGCGCACCGGCGCCGATAACCAGCATGCAGGCCGCAGCTATTGATAATATAGTCTTTTTCATGTCGTCTATTCGAACTTGGTTAGAATGTGAAGTTAAGTCCAAGGGTGAACGTGCGCGCACTCGGATACGAGTAACTGTCCACTCCCGGTGTGGCCGAGTTTGTGCCTCCGGCGTTCACGTCGGGGTCGAACCAGCTGTAGTTGGTTATCGTGAACAGGTTGTTGGCCGTGAACGAGATGTTAAGTTTCTGTATGCCGGGGAACGGCTTGAACCAGTCGTAAGACAGAGTTATGTACTTCATCTTCAGGTAGCTGCCGTCCTCAACGTAGCGGTCGCTGAACAGCCATGTGCGGTTGTAGCCTGCGGTAGGCTTCGGCCACTTGGCGTTGGCGGAGTTCTCTGGTGTCCACCGCGTGTTGTAAGCCTCCCATGTAATGTTGCCGTAGTTGCCCATCTCTATGTCCGTGAGGTTGTAGTTCAGGATGTCGTTGCCCTGCGAGCCTTGCAACATGAACGAGAGTGTAAAGTTCTTCCACGACAGGTTGCTTGTGAAGCCGTACACGAAGTCAGGGTTTGTGTCGCCGATGATGGTCTTGTCGGCAGCCGTGATTTGTCCGTCGCCGTTCAGGTCGCGGTACTTTATCTCGCCGATGTAACGCCTTGCCTCGGTGTCTGAAAGGTTGGCGTATGCCGGGAAAGAACGGACTTCGGCCAAATTGTCGTAGAATCCGTCCTCGACATATCCGTAAATAGTGCCTATCGGGCAGCCGTTGCGCTGGAGGAAAGCCTGGTCAGCCGCGCTCCACAGCGACGTTGCATACTGGTCGCCGTCAAGTCCGCCGATACGGTTGCGGTTGAAAGAGAGGTTGGCCGATATGTTCCACTTCACAGGAGTGTTGCGCAACACGTCGTAGTTGAGCGTGAACTCAAGTCCTTCATTTGTCACATTGCCGCTGTTCACCATCATCTGCGTAAAGCCGGAGCTGCCCGGTATGGTGACGTTCTGCAGCAAGTCACGCGTTTTCTTGTAGTAATAGTCAACCGTGAACTGCAGCCTGTTGTCGAGAAATCCCATGTCGATACCGGCGTTGAACTGGTCGGTTGTTTCCCATTTCAGGTCGGGATTGGTCGGCCCTCGCCAGTCAATCATCGACATTCCGCTCTCAAGCGAGCCGTTAAACGGATAGTTTGCGGCGTTGAGAACGTTCAACGTGCGGTAAGCTCCTATGGCCTGGTTACCCGTTTGGCCGAAACTCAGGCGGAATTTGAGGTTGGAGAAGATGTTGAGGTCTTGTATGAACTTCTCCTCGCTGGCCCTCCATGCGAAGGCTCCGGAAAGGAACGTCGCCCATTTGTTGTTCTTTGCGAAGCTCGAACTGCCGTCAGTACGGACACTGGCGGTGAAGATATACCTGTCGAGCAGCGTGTAGTTGACACGTCCGAGGAATGATTCGAGCGCCTGCTCGGTTGTGCTGCTGCTTATCGTAGCACGGTCGAGGGCAAGGCTCATGTCGTTGTCCTGCGTGTAGTCGGTGGGGAAGTTAGTGGCCGACATTGCCGTATTCTCACCCGTTCCCTTCTCGAATGTCATACCTGCCACAACGTTCAGCGCATGCACTCCCCAGCGTTTGTCGAACGTAAGGATGCTTTCCGCCGTCAGGCTCTTCCAGATGCTCGTGGACTTTCCGCCCAAACCGTTGTTAGGAGTACGTCCTTCCTGCGTGTGGCGGTCATAATACGTGTTGCGGTGGCCGTCGTTGTAGCCGAGACCGAGGTTCTGGCGGAAGGTCAGCCATGGCGCGAGTTTCACCTGGACATAGCTGCTTGAGAACCAGCTTATCTGCTTCAACTGGTCCTTTGCCCCGTTTATGTAGTTGACCGGGTTCGTAGCCAGCCAGTTAAGTTCGTCAAGTTGTTCAGTCTCTGTATGCACTCCGTATGTCGGAGGGAATATGAGTGCCGAGCGGATTACGCCCGTATTCTCAGAGCCTGTACGCTGGAAGTCGGTCGTTGTGTTGGTAAAGAACGAGCTTGTACCTATTTCCAGCCACTTCGTTATGTGCCGTCCGATGTTGATTGATATGCCGTACCGCTCGAAACCGGTGTTCTTTATTATACCGTCCTGCTTTGTGAAGTTGCCCGAGAAATTGTACCAGCCGCGGTCGTTGCCGTTGCTTACGCTCACGTTGTAGTCTTGCTGGAAGGCAGTCTGGTATATTTCGTCCTGCCAGTCGGCCACAGCCACCTCGTCAACGTTGCCGTACTGGTCGGTACGCAGTCCGGGATTGCGGAAATCTTCAGGGCTGGGGTTGTACGTTCCGGCGTCATAGATGAAGTTGCCGTTCACGTATGGGTAGTCCCATTCGCCACGGTAGGGGAACGCGGCGGTGCTTCCCTCATAGTAATGGCTGTTGGCATACTGTTCGTTCTGGTACAAGGCATAGGTGTAAGGGTCAAGAACCTTTACGCGTTTGCCGATTGTCTGCAAGCCGAGCTTCACGTTAAGCTCGATTGTAGGCTTGCCGCCGTCACTTTCCTTGCCTTTCTTCGTGGTGATGATGACAACGCCGTTGGCACCGCGCGAACCGTAGATGGCCGTTGCCGAAGCGTCCTTGAGCACCTCGATTTTCTCGATGTCGTTGGGGTTAATCATCGACAGAGGCGAAGAGAACTGGTTGTTGCCCTCGTTGGCGCTCGACGTCGGCGTGCCGTTGGGGCTTGTTCCGTAAGGCACACCGTCGACGATGTAAAGCGGCTGCGAGCTTGTAGTGAACGAGTTTGCGCCGCGCACGGTGATGCTTACGCCCGCTCCCGGCGAGCCGTCACTCTGGCTTACCTGCACTCCTGCAATCTTTCCTTGCAGTCCGTGGGCCACGTCGGTAGTGTTGCCGGCCATAAGCTCGTCGCCCTTGATTTGCGTTATGGAGCCGCTAAGGTCACGTTTCTTCATCGTACCGTAGCCTACCACCACGACCTCGTCCATCTCGTTGGCTTCCGCCTCAAGGACGACCTGCACCGAAGTCTTGTCTTTAACGTTGATTACTTGTGTCTTGTAGCCAATCATCGACACCTGTATGAGGCTCTTGCCTGCCGGCATCGTGATAGAGAAGTTGCCGTCAAAATCGGCCACCGCCGCAGTCTTCGTGCCAGGCACTTGGATTGTAGCTCCTATCATCGGCTCATTGTTGCTTGCACCGTCCAGCACTTGTCCCTTGACAATCTGCTGCGCGTTCAAGCCGGTACACCATGCCACCAGCATGGCGCACAATAAAATCAATCTGTACATATTAAAAAGGTTATATAATTGTTTGTTAGTTGCCAATATGCAGAATGTAGGCCTTCGTTATGGTAGCGCCCACGCCCGTTATCACCACTCCCCTGGTCTTGAGCTTGTCAAGCACACCGGCGTCGAGCGTAAGCACCACGTCGTTGCCGTCGAGCTTGTACCATACAGGCTCCGCCGACCCCGTTATGTCCTTCCAGTCGCCGCGGTTCTCGCGGAAAGATATTTGCGGCTGGCAGCCGGGCTGCATCTTTTCATAGCACACCACGATGCAATCGCTCTCGGTGCAGTCCTGAAACGGCTCCGCCGTTATGCGTATGTTGCCGCTCCAGTCTTGCGGAAACAGCTTCTCGCCGTGGAAGAGTTCGCCCGGCTTCAGCTCGTATTCGCGCGGTGCGCGCTGCGCCCCGTCAAGGCTTTCGTCGCGCGTGCCTATAAAAGATATTACCGAAATCTTGTCCAGACGGTAGCCCTTGCCGCCCACGCGCATGCTTACGCCGTCACTGCCGGCCAGCTGCAGCTTGACGAGCTGCGACTGTTCGCTGACCGGATAGGTGAAGCCGTCCTGCCCCACGGGCACTCCGTCGAGCGAAGGCTCCATGGCGTTCCATGTGAAATCCATCACCTTGCCGGCCGCTCCTTCCTCAACGCGGCTTGCATGGAAGTGCAGCACGTCGCCCACTTTCACGTCCTTGAAGCAGTCTTTCTGTATGCTTGCGCTCGCGCTCCAGTCGTCTTTCATTAGCACCGCAGGGCCGCGGTAGATTGTCTTCTCCACAATCTCGGCGGCTGGGATGTGCGTCACGCGCAGTATGCGGTAGTCGTGTCCGCCCAACGCCAGTCCGCGCTGCTTTATTTTTGCGAGCATGTCTTCGGTTATTTTCAAGCGGAAAGGCCCCGAGATGTCGAAGTATGCGTATTCGGGGGCTATGGCTTTCCAGTCGGCCGGGTCTTGGAACGCGCCCTGTGCGCCGGCCTTCACGTTGTCAACATATACGGTCAGCACGTCGCCCGGCTGCGCCGCGGCGAACTGCTGCGGCTCGATGACGATGTTGTCCTTCCATCCCGCGCCGATGGTTTTCGGTCCCAAGAGGATGGTGCGCTCCGCAGCCGCGAGCCGCGTGAAGGCGAACAGGCCAGCGAGAAGCAATGGTATGATGGTAAAGCGTTTCATAATACTTGATTGTCTTTAACGAGAACGTATTTGTGTGAGCTTCCGCGCAGCTGCCTGAAGGCGTCGCGGTCGAGCACCGTGCCGGAGTTGAAGGCGTCAGTCCACCAGTCTTTCCCGGCGAACTTGTGCTCCTGGCTCTGCCCGGCGTTGTAGTTGTAGTCGTACCACGTCATGAACCAGCACCAGCGCGAGCCTTGCTGCCATATCTTGCTCCACGGCGACATGTTCACCTCGTCGCCGTTGCCGCATTCGGCCAGGGCCACGAGCTTGCCGGGAAACATCGTCGAGAGGGCGTTGTACTCTTTCATCAGCGGATATTGCAGGGCGTAATAGCTGTCACGGGCCACCACGTCAACGTATTCGTCGCCGGGATACCACGCGCTGTCGGCCACTCCGTCGTAAGGCGACGTCTGCGAAGTCCACACCCAAATGAGGTTGTTCAGCTTGTGGTGGTTGACAAGCCGGTCGTACATCAGCCGCCAGAGCTTCTTGAAAGGCTCCGCCCCTTTGGCTCCCCACCAGAACCAAGCCTGGCCTCCTTCATACTCGTATATGTTTCCGGCGGCCTCGTGCAGCGGACGCCATATCACGGGTATTCCGGCCTCCTGCATCTTGCCGAGGTACTTGGCTATCTGGTCTATGTCGCTGACGATTTGCTTGTACTCGTCAGAAGCAGTGTCGTCAACCTTCGACACGTCGAAGCTTGTCTGCCCGGGCTCCGTGCCCGGGGTGCAGGTAAGCGTCTTCCCGTCGTTGGCAAGCACGTTCCAGTGCCACATGCAGCCTACCAGTCCGCCTTCGTTCCACCAGTTTTCGGCCACGCTGATGTCGCTGTAGTCGAGCCAGCCTTTCGGGTCGACGTCTTTTGAGTTATGGAAGTTTATGAAGTCAAACACGTTCATCACCGGCCACTTGCCCGTCCACTCGTGCACGTTCTCGGCCTCCCTGATGTTCCAGTCGACATTGGCGACGGTGGCCGATACGGCCTTTTCACGGTACACGCTCCACAGCAAGTCATACACATTTTGCGCCTCCGGCATCGGCGACGGATTGCAAAGCGCATGCTGAGCGACTGCCGCCGACGGCACGGCGAGGATGCAGGCAAGGATGAAATTCCGGATTCCGTCTCCGGAAATACGCCTCAAGCCCGAACGTCGGAATAGTAAACAGTTTAACATTTTCATTTCATTAAAATTACAGGTCTTTTAGATTAGCAGCGCAAAAATATGAAAAACGGAATAAACGCAAATGCTTTTTTCCGGCTATTTTTCCGCATCAGGGCAAAAGTATCATCATCTGCTAAAATATGCGAAACCGCCGCTTTGGGTAACAGTTTTTTGACTTCGAACAGGCGTAAGCAAGGCATCGCAGCATGCCCTGCGGCAAGCCGTTTTGCAAAAGGCCGCCTTTTAAACGGCGAAAGGCCATCTTTCGCATTGCAAAAGATGGCCTTTCGGAAGGCAAAAGACGGCCTTTTGCACGGCCGTCTGAAACCGCCTATTTTACAGGGCGCAGCAAGAAGCCGAACCGCTTGTCGCCGTATGCCACGCGGTATGGCGGAAGAGCCTCGGCGGCCGGACTCCATCCGTCAATTCCGCCGACACCCGCCTGCACGAGGTCGATGTACAGATTGGTGTATGCCGACTTCTTCACCTGCGGGCTGTGGCGCTGTTCCTTGCTGTCGCCGTCGTCAAGGGCGGCGACGCTGTAATGCAATGCCGACGCAGAGAACAGCCCGGCATGGCTCACCTCGAGGCCGAAGCCTGCACCGTCGGTCTGCCGCCACCAGCGTATGTCGCTCTTCGTGCCGGTTTCCTGCGGACGTATGTAGGGATAAAACTGCTCGTCGGCGGTCTGCGTGTATATACCGACGCGCTGCGACAGCTTGCGGTCAGAGTAGTTCTCGACAGGGCCGCGGCCATAGAACGTGCTGCGGTCAACGCCATAAGGCATCTGCATCACCATGCCGAAACGCAGCATAGGCGGAACGCTGTCGCCGCCGTGGGTCTTCATCTCCTCTGACACCATGATGCTGCCGTCGGCCGAAATGGCGTAAGTCATTGTAAGCTCCGCCTTTACCCCGGGCATGTCATAACGCGCAACGACAGTTACGGGGGCCGCGCCGCCGCCCTTCCTGCCGTTTCCGGCTTTCGACAGCGACAGCGAAGTGAGCCATATTTCGGGGTCGCGCCATACCTTGTATTTTGTGTTCAAGCCCGAACCCATGTCGTTGTCGGTAACGGCGCGCCAGAAGTTGGGGCGCAACATGCCGCCTTCGCCGAGCAACGGGCACCCCTGATAGTCGTAACGCGTTATGAAGCCGTCGGCCCGGCGGAAGCTGACGGCAAAGCTATCGTTGGACACTGTGATTACAGGCTCGCCCTTCTTGTCGCGCACTTTCACCTTCGGCGCATCCTTGACACAGTAAGGCTTGTCGTTGTATTTGCTGATTTCAAACTGCTGGTAGGCCACGGTATGCCCCTGCTCAAGCAGCGGCTCGGCGGTTTTCAGCTTGTAGTCGATGTTGAGCATCACCTCCGCATGGGCGGTATCTACTTTTGAAAGGTCGTAGGGCAAGGTCAGCGTCACCTTCTGGCGCGCCCCGAGAGACAGGACACCCAATGCTTCAGGTATCTTGTCAACCGTTCCGCCCTGCACGGTCTTGCCGTCGGCGACGAGCGTCCAGCACAGCATATAGTTGGAAAGGTCGCGGAAGGAGTATTCGTTGTACACATTGATTTTGCCCGTTTTCAGGTCTACGGGCGACGTCCAGATGTTCTGGTAGTAATAAGCCGCCTCGTAGGCGTGCGGGTTAGGCACGCGGTCGGGACTTATCATGCCGTCGTTTACGAAGTTGTTGTCGCTCGGGTCATAGTCGTTGTAGTCGCCGCCATAGGTGTATATGGGCACACCGTTCTTGTCCTTGCCGTGCAGCGACTGGTCTACGAAGTCCCAGATGAAACCTCCCTGGAACTTCGGATACTTCCTTGCCAAATCCCAATACTCCTTGAAGCCGCCGCCGGAGTTGCCCATCATGTGCTCGTATTCGCACAGAATGAGCGGCTTTGTCTTCGATTCGTCCTTGGCATACTTCTCGCATCCGGCCTGCGACAGGTACATGGGGCAGTATATGTCGGTGTTGTCGCCGCCGTGAGCCTGCTCGAACTGTATGGGGCGGCTTGCGTCCTGCGACATTATCCACTGCCGGGCGGCGGTGAAGTTAGGGCCGTTTACGGTCTCGTTGCCGAGCGACCAGATGATGATGCTCGGATGGTTGAAAAACGTTTCCACGTTGTGCCGGTTGCGCTCCATGATTTGCTTGGCGAACATCGGCTTCTTGGCAGGCGAATTGCCGTCGTAGCCGAGACCGTGGCATTCAACGTTCGCCTCGGCGCACACATATATTCCGTACTCGTCGCAGAGGCTGTACCAATAGGGGTCGTCGGGATAATGGCAGGTGCGCACGGCGTTGATGTTGAGCCGCTTCATCATGGTGATGTCCTGAAGCATGCGCTCACGGGTCATGACATAGCCCAGGTCGGGGTCCATCTCGTGGCGGTTCGCACCTTTGATATATACATGCCGTCCGTTTACGAGCAGCATGCCGCCGCGTATTTCGACCTTGCGGAAACCCACTTTTACAGGTATCACCTCGACAACCTTGCCGCCCGACTTCACTGTTGCGGTAAGGGTGTAAAGGTTGGGAGTCTCGGCTGTCCACATCGCCGGGTTCTCCACTTCCAGCAAAGCGTCTTTCCTGCCCTCGCCGCGGAGCACGCATGAGGCGGCTTCCCGGCCGTTCCCGTCGGTCAGCGAGAGTTCGACAGTGGCGTCACCCTTCACAGTTGCGTCGATGGCGAGCCGCCCGTCAGTGTACTCATTCACAAGGTCGGGGGTGACGCGTATGTCCTCAAGCCTCACATTTTTGTCGCGGCTGTACAGGTAACAGTCGCGCCCCACTCCACTGAGACGCCAGAAGTCCTGGTCTTCGCAGTAAGAACCGTCGCACCAGCGGAACACCTGAAAGGCTATCAGATTACGGCCCGGCTTGACGTAATCGGTTATGTCGAACTCCGCCGCAACCTTGCTGTCTTCCGAATATCCTACATATCTGCCGTTCACCCAAAGGTACATGTTTGACGTTACCGAACCGAAATGGGCTATCACCTGACGGCCATTCCATCCGTCTGGCAGGGTTATCGTGCGGCGGTAAGTGCCCACATGGTTGTCCTTTACAGGCACTTCGGGCGGATTGTTCTGGAAATGTCCGCGCCAGGCAAAGCCGATGTTGAGATACACCGGGTCGCCGTATCCGTTGAGTTCCCACATCCCCGGCACAGGCATTTCGCCCCATCCCGTGTCGTCAAAGCCCTCCGTCCAGAAGCCGGAAGGCCGCTGGTCGGCGTTCTCAACCCAGTTGAATTTCCATTTGCCGTTAAGTGACAGATAGTTGGCCGACGACTCCTTGCCGCCACGTCCGGCCGCGGCCTCGTCCTCAAATGCGAAGTAAGACGTGTGGCATGGATAACGGTTGACGCTGTTCACGTCGAGGTCGTGCCACTCAGTGAAGGACGGCGACGCATCCGGACGTGATGCGCCCTGCGCCCGACAAGCCGTTACTGCAATGGCGGCAACGGCTGTCAAAAGTATTTTTCTCATTACTATAAGATTTAAATTAACCAAAGTTATTGATGCAAAAATAATTCTTTCCTGTAAAAAATGGAACTTCCGCACCGCCATTTTGCACTTTCTTGCACAGTATTGCACTTTCATCCACAACCGCGGAGCCTGCGGCACGCGGAACAGGAGCACAAACGGCTTACATTAACACAGTATAAATCATCAAAAAAAAGACACTCATTATGGCATCATTCAAACTGAAATTCCGCCCTTCAACCGTACAAGGCAAGGAGGGAACGCTGTTCTTCCAAGTCTCACACCACAGGAACACACGAACCGTCTACACCGATTACCGCATAATGGAACATGAGTGGGACAACCTAACCTCGACCGTCCGCATTGCAGGAAGCGCCGAAAGGCAAGCACAACTGCAACTTGTGGCGTTCAAGGCCGGATGGAGCGCGAGACAGCTTGCCGCCATCATTACGGAAAAAGAAGGTTCAC
The DNA here is from genome assembly GCA_900551055.1 of uncultured Prevotella sp. Taxonomy (GTDB): domain Bacteria; phylum Bacteroidota; class Bacteroidia; order Bacteroidales; family Bacteroidaceae; genus Prevotella. Next base: position 49,178 of record URUK01000018.1, read on the forward strand.
GGACAGACTACACAACCGACGACATCGTGTCGGCATTCAGGCAACTGCCGCCATGCCACACACTGTTCAGCTTCATCAGCGGCATGATAACAAAGAAAACAAGGATGGAACGGCTGGGAACGGCCAAGACATACCGCGACACTTTAGCCAGCTTCACTCGATTCAGAAACGGCTGCGACATCGTCCTTGACGCCCTCGACGTCGACACCATAAGCCAGTATGAAGCATGGCTGAAAGCAAGAGGGATGAAACCAAACTCGTCATCATGCTATCTCCGCACCCTGCGCACACTCTACCTCAAGGCCGTTGACTCCGGACTGACTACCGACAAGGACATCTTCCGCCATGTGTTCACCGGATTTGCAAGGACAACGAAAAGGGCGCTCCCCGTAGAGTCGGTCAGGACGATACTGCGTCTAAAGCTCCCGGGCAACTCGCCCATGGCCTTCGCCCGTGACATGTTCATGCTAAGCTTTTACCTGCAAGGGATGTCGTTTGTTGACATGGCATACATGAAAAAGGCCGACATACACAGCGGCATGCTGCAATACAGCCGCAAGAAAACAGGACAGAGCCTCTCCGTATGCTGGGAACAGCCAATGCAAGGCATTGTAGACAAATACACGCACCTGACAAAAGGAAGCCCTTACCTTCTTCCAATCATAACGAAACCCGACGGTACGGAACGCCGGCAATACGAAAGGATGTGCCACAAAGTGAACCGCAACCTGAAAAAAGTCGGAGAAATGGCGGGACTGCACATTCCACTCACAACCTACGTGGCACGCCACACCTGGGCCAGCACCATGCGCGACATGGGCTACAACCTGTCCATAATAAGCAAAGGACTTGGACACGAAAGCCTGAAAACCACTCAAATATACCTCTCAACAATCGACACGACTGCCGTAGCAAAGGCTAACAGAAAAATCATGGACGCCATCCTGAAATGAGCAACAACCGTATCCGATACGCGAAAACTCGCGCCAAAAGAACCGCCTTAAGTTCTTTGAGCTGAAGTTGGAGCAACAGTACGGGACATTCATGACATTCTCCGCCGCATTATCATCACCGAACGGTTTTGGAAAGAGTGAACTTCCGCCTTGCAAAAGACGAGGAAGGGATGAAAACGACATTGCGGAATATTTATAAAGATGTAAATTATGCAATCCTACAACAAGCCAATCACACTTACCACCACCATCCCGGTTAAAACATTGGAGAAAACATCTCCCTGTTTCAGTCCGTTTTTCAACTGTCTGAAAGAACAAAAAAAGAGAGTTACATCGCTGTAACTCTCTTTTTCAAGTGGTACCACCAGGAATCGAACCGGGGACACAAGGATTTTCAGTCCTTTGCTC
>URUK01000019.1 GCA_900551055.1 uncultured Prevotella sp.
TTGTCGTTACCGGTTACGGCTCGGCGCGCAAGCTCGGGACCATCGCCGGCTCGGTGGCCACGGTGTCAAGCGAGAAGATAGCCGACCGTCCCATTGCCAACGTGGGCGACGCTTTGCAGGGCCAGGTTGCGGGCTTGCAGGTGTTCACATCTTCGGGCGAGCCTTCGGCCACGACGAGCATGACTATCCGTGGCACTACTTCTATAAACGCTTCTAGCGAGCCTCTGTTCATATTGGACGGCAGCGAGATTTCCGCTAATACGTTCGTTTCCCTCAACCCTAACGACATCGAGAACATCACGGTGCTGAAGGACGCGTCGTCGACGGCCATCTACGGTTCGCGCGCGGCAAACGGCGTTGTTATAATAACATCGAAGAAAGGAAAGTTCGGCGAAGCTCCGACAATCTCTGTTACTGCTCAATACTCCATTTCTGAAATCGCCCACGACGGTTCCGATGTGATGAACGCCAACCAATGGCTTGCGTTCCAGGAGATGGTGACACCTGACTATGCCAACGACCCGTCGTTCCAAGCTATGAAGGAATATTACAGGAAGTACAACATCGGCACTGATTGGAAAAAGAAGTACCTCGGCAACACCGCTCCTACGCTGCAGGTTGACGCAAGTATACGCGGCGGTTCGCAGAACACGGCCTACTTGGTGTCGTTCTCGCACTACGATGCCGACGGTCTTTTCGACGACTCTTGGATGCGCCGCGAGACATTGCGCGCCAATCTCGAGGCAAACATCACTCCTTGGCTGAAGGTTGGAACTAACTCAAACTTGGCTTATACAAAGCAGCAGACCACACTGTGGAGCGACACAGGCAACAGCGTCTACAACAAATCGTATGCTGCAAACATGTATAACCCGACGCAGCCCGACCGCGAGATCCTCGGTCTTGTGGACTTCGACGGTAACCCCACGACCTACGGTAACAATGTAGACTGGGCAAACAGTACGTTCGAGGGCTACGGCGACGAATACCAGTATTACACCACGCTCGGATGGATGAATCCAGACATGCTGTCTAAATTGCAGCCTATCATTACAAACCGCGTGCGCATCAACGAGAACGCTTACGTGAACATCAACCCCATTGAAGGTTTGAACATTCGCTCCTCGGTAGGTCTCGACTGGAACGACCTGCGCACATCGCAGAAATTCTACAATTTCAAGGAACTTGACCCTCCCCTCAACTCTGACACGCAGAACCCTTACGGCTCAGCCAGTGAGCAGTTCTCACGCTTCTACCGCTGGACGGTAACGAACACGGTAGAGTACAAGTTCGATTTCTTGCGCGACCACCACGTAACCGTACTGCTCGGACAAGAGAGCATGACAAGCAAGACCGAGGCGTTCGGCGTATCTGTAAGCAACCTTGCCAACAACAAGTTGATGCTCATCTCGGCAGCTCCGTCTACAGGACTTGACATCCCTTCGCAATCAATCGAGGAAGAGGTGCGCAACTCTTGGTTCGGAATGCTCAACTATAACTACAAAGACCGTTATTTCCTCGACGCCTCGCTCCGCCGCGACGGTTCGTCACTCTTCGCAAAAGACCATCGCTGGGGTACGTTCGGTGCCGTTGCAGCCATGTGGAATATCACAAACGAAACATTTATGGAGCCGACTAAGAGCTGGCTCAACGACCTGCAATTCCGCGTAAGCTACGGTTCAACCGGTAATTCCGGCATCGGCACTTACCAAGCGCTCAGCCTTGTAGGCGCAGGTGGCAGCTACAACGGCGGCACAGTGATGGCACCTGTACAGGCTGGCAACGACGAGTTGACATGGGAGACTGTAAAAACATTCAACATAGGTCTGTCAGGCCGCGTGTTCGACCGGGTTGACTTCGACTTGCAGTATTACAACAAACAGACCTCAAACATGCTGATGGAAATTCCATTCTCGCTGTCTACAGGCTACAGTGCCACATGGGGCAACGTTGCCGAGATGCGTAACCGGGGCTTCGACTTCACCATAGGTGTAGACATCATCAAGAACAAAGACTGGTACTGGAACGTGAAGGTGAACGGCAACTACAACTCCAATAAAATCACAAAATTGTTCCAAGGACGTGACAGCTATGCAGCTGGCGACTTCATGCAGCTTGAGGTTGGACATCCTTACGGCGAGTTCTACATGGTTCGCTGGAGCCACGTTGACCCGGCCGACGGGCAGAGCGTATGGCTTGACAAGGACGGTAACTATACCAAGGTTTACTCCGAAGCCAACCGCGTGCAGACGGGTAAGAACGCCATCGCACCTTGGTCTGCAGGTCTCTCCACCACAGTTGCATGGAAGGGATTGCAGTTAGATGTACAGTTCTCCGGAATGTTCGACCGCTATATGTGGAACAATGAGCGTTACCTTATTGAGAACCCAGCCAACGCTTCGGCAGCAAACATGTCGACAAATATGCTCGACATGTGGATGGAACCTGGCGACAAAACCGACGTACCTGCAGCCAACTGCGCCCGTCAGCTCGATACGCAGTTCCTTGAGAACGCGTCGTTCGTGCGTCTGAAGCTCTTGCAGCTGTCTTACACTCTTCCCCAAAAGTGGATGGATGCGACACACTTCATTAAGGGCGTAAAGGTGTTCTTCACAGGCCGCAACCTGCTGACATTCACCGGCTATTCAGGCTACGACCCCGAGGTCAATAGCTCTGTAACGCTCGGCAACTATCCTAATACACGCCAGTACTCGTTCGGAGCACAGATTACATTCTAATCACAAGCGTAAAACATACATAATTTAAGATGAAAATGACAATGAGCAAAAAGATATTTTTACCAGTGGCAGCCATTGCACTGACGCTTGCGTCATGCGACATGGACAAGCTGCCCTACGACTCTCTGCCCACTGACGAGGCCATCGAGACACCGCGTGACTTCGAGGGCTTGAGCAACGGCCTTTACAGCGGTCTGCGCTCATGCGTCGGCTCTGAAGCGTTCTACAACGCTCCCGACATCCAGGCCGACGAGTTCAACGCCGTTGCAGGTTTCGCCGGAAACCTTAATTATATGTACAACTGGAGCTTCAACAGCAGTTCTTCAGAGGTTCAGACCGTTTACGGCAACTGTCAGGCACTGATTTCGCGTGCCAACTTCGTCATCGAAAGCTATAATACGTGCGACATGTCGAACCCCAACCTCTTTGACGCGGCAGCCTTGGCTACGGTGGAAAACATCCTTGGCGAGGCTTATTTCACAAGGGCGTGGGCGTTGTCGGAGCTTGCAAAGTTCTTCTGTGCCGACTTTGAGGATACAACCGCCGACGAGGAGAACAGCGGAGTATCGTACATGACGAAGTACAACCCCACGATGGACGCTTCACAATACCCTGCACGTAACACCCTCCGCGAAACCTACAAGCAGATAACCAACGACCTTGACAGCGCAACGAAGTACGTTTCTGCCGGTGCGGATGCCAACAGAAACTACATATCAGCCGATGCGGTTACGGCCCTGAAGGCACGTGTAGCCCTCGCGATGGACAATTACGAGGATGCCGTAGAATACGCTACCGACGTTATCGAGAGTGGAGCTTATCCGCTTACCCAGTCTGGCCCAAACAGGGATCCATATGAGCTGGCGCAGATATGGTGGGGATATACTATTCAAGGTCAAAGTGCTTACTTGGATGAAACCGACAGCGAGTGCATCTTAAAGCTGTATTGCGAATACCCGGCAGAGCCTGCGTCGCAGACGGGCAGGAACTTCCAGCCTTACACGGCAGGCTCAATCCCCAACTACATTCCGACGCAAGCCGTACTAAATCTCTACTCTTCGCTTGATATAAGATCCGCAGTGTACTTCATCCAAGCGGATGTCACATCTTCAGCAGGAACGAGCGGAAGCCCGTATCTCCTCAACAAGTACATTGAAGACACATCGAAGTACCTCAACGGCGGCTACAGCGAGTATGCACGCTGGATGATAGAGCCGAAAGTAATACGTGTGGCCGAGATGTATCTTATTGCTGCCGAAGCGTATGCGAAGCAGAATTTGGTAGCCGAGGGTGCGGAATATCTTAACGACCTTGAGCGCAGCCGCATTATGATGTACCGCGACCAGACGTTTGCCGATGCAGACGAACTGATGCAGGAGGTGAAGAACGAGCGCCAGCGCGAGTTCATCGGCGAAGGCATGCGTCTGTTCGACTTGAAGCGTTGGCATCAGGACATCCGCCGCGGCACACCGCAGCAGCAGAATCTCTGCAACCAGCCGGGACAAGCAAACACGACTAACCTTGTTGTGACCTACGGCACGGGCACTGGCAACAGTCTGCACTACGTATGGCCTATTCCGCAACACGAGCTTGACGCCAATCCGCAAATCAAGCAGAACCCGGGCTATTAATACAACTTTAACCGATAAAAGCAAGAAATCATGAAATATATAAAAATGTTTTTGCTCGCGGCTTTGGCTGTACCGTTCTTTGCTTCGTGCGACGATGACGACGTTAACACGAGGGAGTGTACGGTGGGCTTCACGAGCGACGAAGTTACCGTAAGTGAATTTTCCGACGGTTATGTGAACATTCCAATTGCCGTCAACGGTCGCAGAAACGGTCCGATACATGTAGACGTTTCTGCCGAAGGTACGGGCAGCATGCCTGCCGTAGAGGGCGAGAACTACGCCATAACGGACAAGAGCCTCAACCTCAACGCCGACGATGAAAGTGCAGGCACGCTGAACGTAGAGCTGCGTCTCATCGATGACTACATAATGAATGCCGACCGTCAGTTCACACTTACCATTACGTCAGTTGACGGAGCTTCCGTGGAAAGAAGCCAGATTACGGTGACAATCGCCGACAATGACGGCAACTTCTACGAGGCGTTTGCCGGCCAGTGGTATTTCAACGCCACCAACTACAACGGCGTACAAATCAAGAGGCCGATTACGATTACTGCGGCAACCGACCAAAGCGACGAGGCTTACAACAACTTCCTGTATGGCACGGCGTCAAACCTCTGCGGCGCAGGTGAGACCATGTCGTTAGTATTCCAGTGGCTGTATGACGACGCAGCGGGCATGGGCATGCTTGGATTGCAGGTTTCAGGTGGTACAATCGGCATGTACGGAGGCTCTTACCCGATACAGCTGTACTTGTCGCCTAATGGAGCAAATCTTTATACAGGCAGTCTCGTATCCGAATGGGAAGTAACTGAAACGGGTATTCCGCAGACCCTTACGCTTGACAATACCTACATATTGATGGTATGCGTAGACCAGTCGGCACTCGGTCCGGACTATGGATTGGCTTTGCTTGACATGTTTACGAACATTTCCCTTACGAGGGAATAAACTTTCCTTTACTTAAAAGTGTGCCATGGGCTTCAGCATATAAGAAGCCCATGCCACACTTTTTTAATAGTAATACTTAAAACATACATCAACTATATTATGAAAAAACTATTCACCACATTGCTTTTCGCCGCAATGTTCACTGTAGCAGCAGCCGTGCCTGCCAAGCGCGGACAGTGGAAGACGGTGACGCTGGCTGACGGTACCAAGGTGCACGTGGAACTGCGCGGCGACGAGTTCTGCCACTATTGGCAGGCCGAGGATGGGCGAACTTTCATAAAAGATACGCGAAAAGACTACTACAAGGCTGCCGATGTGGCGGTCATGATGAGCCGGGCCAAGGCCATGCAAGCCAAGGTGAAGGCCGCAACGGAGGCACGCAGGGCGCAGGCGCGCACCGGCGCAAGGCAGCAGACAGAGAGCCGTCCGTACTTCGGAGACCACAAGGGGCTCGTCATCCTCGTGGAGTTTGCCGACGTACAGTTCACCCACGGCACGCCAGAGCTTTACCAGCAGATACTTAACGGCGAAAACTACCAAGACCCACAGCTCGGTTTTGTAGGCTCTGTGAGCGACTATTACCGCGACCAGAGCCGCGGACAGTTCAACCTTACGTTCGACATAGCCGGGCCGGTGCGCCTGCCGAGGGGGTACGCTTACTACGGTGACAACGGCGGCGGTGATAGAGGCGACGACGTGAATAAGGGCGAGATGTTCAGCTATGCCCTCAATGCGGTCAACGATGAAATCAACTTCCGTGACTACGACTGGGACGGCGACGGCGAGGTGGAGCAGGTCTACTTCCTGTTTGCCGGTCTGGGCGAGGCCAACGGCGGCGACGAAGGCACTATATGGCCGCACAAGTGGCAGCTGCTCGGCGCGTTGGGGCAGACTATGCAGCTTGACGGAGTGACGGTAGACGTTTACGCGTGCAGCGCGGAATGCCAGCCTGCTTCAACTCCGGGCGGCGGCATAACGACCCATATCGACGGAATAGGCACCATCTGCCACGAATTCTCCCACTGCCTCGGACTGCCCGATATGTACGACACCGACTATTCAGGCAGCGGCGGCGAGGGTTACGGCATGGGCGCATGGGACCTGATGTCGAGCGGAAGCTATAACGGCTCTGGCTTCACTCCGCCCTGTTACACCGGCGCGGAGCGCATGTGGATTGGTTGGGAAGACCCCATAGAGCTTACAGAAGCTACTGAAGTGAGCGACATGCGCAGCATAGCCGACGGCGGAGAGTTCTACCTCATCCGCAACGATGGCTACCGTGACGAGTACTATATCCTTGAGAACCGCCGGCAGACAGGCCGCTGGGACAGCGGACTGCCCGGTTCGGGACTGCTCATCACGCATGTTGACTACGAAGAGAGTTCATGGAACTATTACAACAATCCCAACGTGAACCCCAGCCACCAGCGGTGCTCTCCAATACCGGCCGACGGCTCGCTTTACGACGGCAACATCCAAGGCGACGTGTGGCCTTACGGTGGCATAATGTCTCTTACAAACACGTCTACACCCCCAGCCACGGTGTTCAACCGCAACACGGACGGCTCATTGTACATGAACAAGTCAGTGACAGACATCACGCGCGGCGGCGACGGCACAATATCGTTCTCGTTCGGACTGGGTGCGCCTACCTACCTCTTCAATGAGACGTTCGATAAAAGCCTTGGTCAAGGCGGCAACGACGGAAATTTCAAGGGAATGTCAATGACAGCGCCCACTTACGACAACACGGGATGGACAGGCGAAACAGCGCGTGCAGGCTATCTCTGCGCACGCTTCGGCACTACGGCGAAGGCCGGCTATGCCACCACACCGACCATAACGCTCGGCGGAGAGCACGAACTTAGCTTCATGGCTGCTCCTTACAGCGGCGGCGGCACTACGCTTACCATAGAAGTGACTGAGGGCAACGCCACGCTCGGAACTTCGTCATTCACGATGAAGGCCGACGAATGGACGCGCTTCAAAACCACCGTTACAGGTGCAGGACCTGTCAAGTTGACATTCAGGACAAGCTCCGGCATGTTCTATCTTGACGAAGTTGCCATTGCAGAATCTGACACTCCGTCAGGTATAAGCAGCGTACCGACAGTGGAAGAGAACCATGCCGACAACCGCATATACAGCATTGACGGCCGCTATGTAGGCACCGATGCCACACAGCTGCCCAAGGGACTGTACATAAAAGACGGCAAGAAGTTTGTGAAGAAGTAAGAAGAAGCCCCTCCCCAACCAATGGGGAGCCCAGACCCAACCAAAGGAGAGCCCCTCCCCAACCCTCCCGAGGGAGGGAGATTGACTGGCTTTGCCATTGGGCGTATGGGGCTTATCGGGCTTATTTGGCCTGTCAGTCCTGTCAAAAGGACAGGGCTTGTAAGGCCGATGGGACGTAGCGGCTAACCGGCTGACTGCCAACCAATTACCAAGAAGCCATGTTTTGCATCGCAAAACATGGCTTCTTGCATTGCAAAAGGTGGCCTTTTGCAGGGTAAAACACGGTCTTTTGCAACGTGAGAGGCGGCCTCTTGTGCGGTGTTTTACTTTTTTATATCCAAAATTTTGCTATTGCTTCCATTATTTATTAACTTTGCAAACTTGCAAAAGTGTGCCCGCATGGCAGGTGCGGGCTGGATATTTGACTGTAATGGAAAGTGTGAACAACAAGCAAAACGAGTTTGTGCGCCAGGTGGCCGAGCAGAAATATGAGTTCGGCTTCACTACCGACGTGCATACGGACATCATAGACAAGGGGCTTACCGAGGAGACGGTGCGCCTTATTTCGGCCAAGAAGGGTGAGCCGGAATGGCTGCTCGACTTCCGCCTTAAGGCCTTCAATTACTGGAAAACGCAGGAGCAGCCCACGTGGGGGCACGTTCATGTGCCCGACATCGACTATCAGGCCATTTCCTACTATGCCGACCCTATGGCGAAGAAGAAGGACGAGGGCAAGAAGGAGATTGACCCGGAGCTGATGAAAACGTTTGACAAATTAGGCATTCCGCTCGAGGAGCGGCTCGCGCTGAGCGGCCAGACGGCTGTGGACGCGATAATGGACTCGGTGTCGGTGAAGACCACGTACAAGGAGAAACTGGCAGAGAAGGGTATCATCTTCTGCTCCATCGGCGACGCGGTGAAGCAGCATCCCGACCTCGTGCGCGAGTATCTGGGCAGCGTTGTGCCTTACCGCGACAACTTCTTCGCCGCGTTGAACAGCGCCGTTTTCAGCGACGGGTCGTTCGTCTACATACCGAAGGGCGTGCGCAGCCCGATGGAGCTTAGCTCGTATTTCCGCATAAACGCAAGGAATACGGGGCAGTTCGAGCGCACGCTCATCATCGCCGAGGATGACAGCTACGTGTCTTACCTCGAAGGATGCACGGCTCCGATGCGCGACGAGAACCAGCTTCACGCCGCCATCGTCGAGATAATAGTGAAGGACAACGCCGAAGTGAAATACTCTACGGTGCAGAACTGGTATCCCGGCGACGAGCATGGGCGCGGCGGTGTGCTAAATCTTGTGACCAAGCGAGGCGACCTGCGCGGCAAGAACTCAAAGCTGTCGTGGACTCAAGTGGAGACGGGTTCGGCCATCACATGGAAGTATCCGTCGTGCATATTGCGCGGCGACAATTCTGTGGCGGAGTTCTACTCCGTGGCAGTGACCAACAATTACCAGGAAGCCGACACGGGAACGAAGATGATTCACTTGGGAAAGAACACCAAGAGCACCATCATAAGCAAGGGCATAAGCGCCGGGCATAGCCAGAACTCGTACCGAGGGCTGGTGCGCGTGGCGGCGAACGCCGACGGCGCGCGCAACTATTCGTCGTGCGACTCGCTGCTGTTGGGCAGCGAATGCGGCGCCCACACGTTCCCGTATATGGACATACACAACGATACGGCGATAGTGGAGCACGAGGCGACGACCAGCAAAATCAGCGAAGACCAACTGTTCTACTGCAACCAGCGCGGCATACCGACGGAGCAGGCCGTCGGCCTTATCGTCAACGGTTACGCCAAGGACGTGCTCAACAAGCTGCCGATGGAGTTCGCCGTTGAGGCTCAGAAGCTGCTGAGCGTGTCGCTGGAAGGGACGGTAGGATAGCCGGTTAATTGAAAGTTGAAAGTTGAGAATTGAGAATTATGATTACCATATATTAATTGAGGAAAGGGAATGGACGCAATGAAGATAATGTGATTGCCGAAACGTAAAGGTAATCATAATTTTCAATTCTCCATTTTCAATTCTCCATTTATCAAAGATGTTATGTTAGAAATTAAAGACTTACACGCCAGGATAGGCGACAAGGAGATATTGAAGGGTATCAACCTTACGATACGCGACGGCGAGACGCACGCCATAATGGGACCTAACGGTTCGGGAAAGAGTACGTTGAGCGCGGTGCTTGTAGGCAATCCGCTCTACGAGGTGACCGCCGGTGAGGTGACGTTCAACGGCAAGGACCTGCTTGCCATGAAGCCTGAGGACAGGGCGCATGAGGGCCTTTTCCTTTCGTTCCAGTACCCGGTGGAAATCCCCGGGGTGTCGATGACCAACTTCATGCGCGCCGCCGTGAACGAGAAACGCAAGTATGAGGGCAAGGAACCGCTTAATGCGGCGGAGTTCCTGAAGCTGATGCGCGAGAAAAGGAAAATCGTGGAGCTTGACAGCAAGCTGTCGAACCGCTCGGTGAACGAGGGCTTCAGCGGCGGCGAGAAGAAGCGCAACGAGATTTTCCAGATGGCGATGCTTGAACCGAAGCTGAGCATTCTCGACGAGACAGACTCGGGTCTTGACGTCGACGCGCTGCGCATCGTGGCCGAAGGGGTGAACAAGCTGCGCACGCCGGAGTCGAGTTGCATCGTCATCACGCACTACGAACGCCTGCTTGACATCATCAGGCCCGACATCGTACACGTGCTTTACCAAGGCCGCATCGTGAAGACCGCCGGCCCGGAGCTGTCGAAGGAAATTGAGAAACGCGGCTACGACTGGATTAAGGAGGAAGTAGACGGGATTTAAGTAGTAAGGAGAGGGGGAGTAAAGGAGTAAGCAGACTTGCATTACAGGCTAAGTATATTGGTCTTATCTGGCTCATTTGTCTTATTCGATGATTGCCATTTGTCTTTAACTCCTTTAACTTCATTAACTTCTTTAACTCCTAAATAAAAACAAAATGCAAAGCGAAAAACAATATATCGACCTGTATTCGCAGTGCCGTTCCATGCTGATGGAGCACAGCGCGGCGCCGATGAACGCCGTGCGCGACGCCGCTTTCGACGACTTCCGCCGCATAGGCTTCCCCACGAAGAAGGTTGAACGGTATAAATATACTGACATTCCGGCGCTGTTCGAGCCCGATTACGGGCTTAACCTGAACCGTCTGGACATACCGGTTGACCCGTATGAGGCGTTCCGTTGCGACGTGCCGAACCTCAGCACGCAGCTTTATTTCGTCTTGAACGACGGCTTTTACGACAAGGCTCTGCCCAAAGGACACCCTCTGCCCGACGGAGTTGTGGTGGGTTCGCTGGCAAAATACGCCGCCGAACATCCCGACTTCGTGGCGAAATACTATGCAAAGCTTGCCAGGACGGCCGACGACGGCATCACCGCCCTTAACACGATGCTGGCGCAGGACGGCCTGCTTGTGTATGTTCCGAAGGGCGTTGTGGTGGAGAAAGCAGTGCAGGTAATCAACATATTGCGGTCGGACGTTGACCTGATGGTTAACCGCCGCGTGCTGATAGTTGTAGAGGAAGGCGCGCAAATCAGGCTGCTTTTCTGCGACCATGCCGCCGACGACCGCCGTTTCCTTGCCACACAGGTTATCGAAGCATACGTAGGCGACAACGCCTCGCTTGACCTTTACTGCTTAGAGGAGACCCACGTGAAGAACGTCCGTGTGAGCAACGTGTTCATCGAACAGCAACGTGACAGTCGCGTGAGCCACAACGTGATAACGCTGCATAACGGAATAACGCGCAACCGCACCGACCTTGTGTTTGCAGGGGAGGGCGCAGAGTGCGACCTTTACGGCTGCGTGATAGCCGACAAGCATCAGCACGTTGACAACAACACGCTCATCGACCACCACGTGCCTCACTGCACGAGCCGCGAACTGTACAAATATGTGCTCGACGGGAACGCCGTCGGCGCGTTCGCAGGCAAGGTACTGGTGCGCCACGGAGCGCAAAAGACCGTGTCGCAGGAGACCAACCAGAACCTCTGCGCAACGAAAGAGGCGCGCATGTACACCCAGCCTATGCTCGAAATATACGCCGACGACGTGAAGTGCGCCCACGGAAGCACCGTCGGCCAGCTCAATGATGCAGCCCTGTTCTACATGCGTCAGCGCGGCATACCGTTCAAAGAGGCCAAGCTCTTGCTTGAGTTCGCCTTTGCAAACGAAGTAATCGACAACATAAAACTTGCCCCCCTGCGCGACCGCCTGCACTATCTCGTTGAAAAACGGTTCCGCGGCGAACTGAACAAATGCGAGGGATGCAAGCTGTGTAGGTGATTATATGGGAGTTAAGGAGTTATGAAGTTAAGGAGTTAAGACAAATGTTTTGCCGTTAAGGCATGGCGGATGAATGTTCATATTCCCATATTCTAAGTGGTGGAACTTTTGTTCTTGTCAGCATTTTATAAAACATTTGTCCCAATTCCTTTACCTTATAAATCCTTAGATCCTCATCTGCAAGGCATTTGTCTTAACTCCTTAACTTCATAACTCCTTAACTTCTAAAAACATTATGCTCGACATCAACACCATACGCAACGACTTTCCGATACTCTCGCGGACGGTTTACGACCGCCCGTTGGTTTACCTTGACAACGCGGCTACTACCCAGAAGCCGCGCCAGGTGGTAGAAGCCATAACCGAGGAGTACTACAACGTCAACGCGAACGTTCACCGCGGAGTGCACTACCTGTCGCAACAGGCCACCGAACTGCACGAGAATGCGCGCGAGACGGTGCGCCGTTTCATCAACGCGCGGTCAAAAAACGAGGTCGTCTTCACGCGCGGAACCACCGAGAGCCTTAACCTCGTGGCTTCCTCTTTCTGCGATGCGTTCATGCAGGAGGGCGACGAAGTAATCGTCTCCGTCATGGAACACCACTCCAACATAGTGCCGTGGCAGCTCCAGGCGGCCAAGAAAGGCATCGCCATCCGTGTCATACCGATGACCGACGGGGGCGAACTTATGCTCGACGAATACGAGAAACTGTTTACCGAAAGGACGAAGATTGTCAGCGTGACGCACGTAAGCAACGTACTCGGAACGGTCAATCCGGTGGACGAAATCATACGCATCGCCCATGAGCACGGCGTGCCCGTGATGGTTGACGGCGCACAGAGCGCGCCCCACTTCGCGGTAGACGTGCAGGCGATGGACTGCGACTTCTTCGCCTTCAGCGGCCACAAGATGTACGGCCCGACTGGAGTCGGCGTGCTTTACGGCAAGGAAGACTGGCTTGACCGCCTGCCGCCGTATCAGGGTGGGGGAGAGATGATTGAGAGCGTGAGCTTCGAGCGCACGGTGTTCGAGCATCTTCCGTTCAAGTTCGAGGCTGGAACGCCCGACTATGTAGCCACCCACGGGCTGGCGAAGGCCATCGACTACGTTACGGCCTTGGGCATGGACAACATCCAAAGGCACGAACACGAGCTGACGGAGTACGCCATGCGGCGGCTCGCCGAGGTCGAAGGCATACGCATTTTCGGCACGGCTGAGCGGAAGGACGCCGTCGTGTCGTTCCTCGTGGGCGACATCCACCACCTTGACATGGGCACGCTGCTCGACCGCCTCGGCATCGCCGTGCGCACAGGCCACCACTGCGCCCAGCCCCTTATGGAGCGTCTCGGCATACAGGGCACGGTCCGCGCCTCGTTCGCCCTTTACAACACGAAGGACGAAATCGACGCTCTCGTGGAGGGGGTGAAGCGCGTCAGCAGGATGTTCTGACACCAACAGCCCCCTCCCGGCCTCCCCGAGGGGAGGTGCATCAGCCTTAATTATTTCTAAGGTAGGGAACAAAACTACTCATGCCGCCTTATTTCCGCCGACATTCTCCTCCCCTCGGGGAGGACGGGAGGGGGCTGTTCTTTGCTTTCCTCACTTTCACCACGAACCACACGCAGGCCAAAATCCTTAGCGCCAAGGGATAGTCGGCAGGCAGGGTGACGGCGAAAAACGCTATCTGGGCTTCGGTCATGGCGCGCGCCCGGGCTTCGCTTACGTCCTCGCCGAGCACCTTTGAGTAATACCTGCGCAGCATCTGCTGCGGCACGGCGGCGTATCGGCCAATCCTTTTCAATGTTTCGGCGCATCTGTTTGTCGCCCCTTCGTTTGCGGTCAGTGTCATTTGCTTTTCCATATCCTTATGTTTTATGTTTTCATTTCTGACTGCAAAATAAGCGTGCGTTTGTGCACAATAAGTTCACTCGCGTTGCGTTTTTAGTTAAATAACGATAAAATCATGCTTAAAAGCCATTTTTACAAGGGCCTTGTCGAGGCCGGATGCGACGAGGCCGGGCGCGGATGCCTTGCCGGGAGCGTGTTCGCCGCGGCGGTAATCCTGCCCGAAGACTATGTGAACGACGACCTCAACGACTCAAAGCAGCTCACGGCGGCGCACCGATACCGCCTCCGCAGCGTGATAGAACGCGACGCGCTGGCGTGGGCGGTGGGCGTGGTTACGCCCGAAGAGATTGACGAAATAAACATACTCAACGCCAGCATACTGGCCATGCACCGCGCCCTTGACCGGCTGACGGTGCGCCCCGAGGCCATAATAGTTGACGGAAACCGCTTCAAGCCCTACCGTTTCATACCCTACACCACCGTCGTGAAGGGCGACGGAAAGTACCTGTCGATAGCGGCGGCGAGCATCCTTGCCAAGACATACCGCGACGACTACATGGACAGCCTGGCCGCAGAATACCCCCAATACGCCTGGGACGTGAACAAGGGTTACCCCACACGCGCCCACCGCGAGGCGATAGCGGAGTATGGAGCAACGCCGTATCATCGAAAAAGCTTTCGGTTATTAGCAGACAAGTAACAAGCAGACAAGTTGACGAGGAGATATGCTTGGCATACAGGACAAGGCTGTGCACCGTCCGTTTGTTGTGACATTGTTTGCAGGACAAATGTCCTTGTCTGCTCGTTACTTGTCAACTCGTACCTTATAAATACATGCGCCACGACAAACTTGAGCGCGAGCTGCGCCTGCTGTTGCTGCTCGCCGAGAACCACAACTACACCGTTGACGAACTGTGCGGCAAGCTCTCGATAAGCCGCCGCAACCTTTATTACTACCTTGAGTTCTTCCGTGACAGCGGCTTCAAGGTGGAAAAGCGCGGCGCGTATTACGCCATCGACCGCTCGTCGCCATTCTTCGACCATCTGGTAAGCCGCATTTCCTTCACCGAGGAGGAAGCCGTGCTGCTGCGCCGCATGCTCGACAAGGCCGAGCACGGCAACGCCCTGATAGCCAATCTGAAGAAAAAGCTGGAGCGGTTTTACGACTTCGACATACTGGCCGACGAGCAGCTGCGCGAGCACGCCGTGCAGAACATAGGCCCGCTGTACGACGCAATAAAGCTGAAACGGCAGGTGGTGCTGAAAGGCTATGCCTCGCCGCACAGCCGCACCGTGCGCGACCGCTTCGTGGAGCCGTTCCTCCTGATGAACAACAACAACGAGGTGCGCTGCTACGAGATGGCCTCCGGCATGAACAAGACGTTCAAGATAAGCCGCATGGAAGGCGTGTTAGTGCTCGACTCGGAGTGGGCTTACGCCGACAGGCACCGCCAGATGTTCACCGACGTGTTCATGTTCAGCGGCGAGGAGCTGATGCCCGTCGAGCTTGTGCTCGGCCAGCTGTCGTACAACATACTGAAAGAGGAATATCCGCAGGCCAAGCCTTACATCACCGATGCTGGCGGCGGAGGCCGCCTGCTGCGCTTGGACGTGTGCAGCTATGCCGGCATAGGCCGCTTCGTGCTCGGCCTGTATGACGACATACAGGTGCTTGGCGGCGACGGCTTCAAGCGTTATCTGGACGAGAAAATAAGCCGGATGCAGCGCCCTCGCTGACCGCCGTGTAACCGCCTGATAATCAGCGGCGTTGCAAAAGGCCGTCTTTTAGCTTGTAAAAGACGGCCTTTTAGCGTGTGATTGGTGGCCTTTTGCCCCCTGATTTGCCGCCTTTTGAATTGAGAGTTGAGAAATGAGAATTGACAATTATGATTTGTCTTGCTAACAGATAGCCTTAAAGTAATCATAATTGTCAATTCTCCATTATCAATTTTCAATTAAAAGAAACGCCCACCCCGGCCCTCCCGAAGGGAGGGAGCTTAAAATGCTCTTGCCAATTGGCTTTATTAGTCTTATCTGTCTTATTTGTCCTATTCGGCCGTCAGAATTTATCCAACATCACGCTCCGCTCCTCTTTTGGCGCATTTAGCTTTTTTATAAGTAAAAAAATGCGACAAACCGCATCAGTTCGGATTATTTTACGTACATTTGCAACTGCCTAACCGGCGCGTTTGCAAACTCGGATTTACAAAAACACATATATACTTAAAACTACAAAACTATGGATTTAGTACAACAAATCATCGCTCGCGCAAAGAGTGACAAGCAGCGCATAGTGCTTCCCGAAGCAACGGAAGAGCGCACGCTGAAGGCTGCCGACATGGCATTGGCCGACGAGATTGCCGACATCATACTCATAGGCAACCCGGAGGAAATCAACAGGCTGGCCGGTGAATGGGGCTTGAAGAACATCGGAAAGGCCACCATCATCGACCCGGAGAACAACCCCAAGGCCGAGGAATACGCCACGCTGCTGGCCGAACTGCGCAAGAAGAAGGGCATGACAATCGAGCAGGCCCGCGAGCTTGTCAAGAACCCTCTCTACTTAGGGTGCATGATTATCAAGACAGGAGGCGCCGACGGCCAGATTTCAGGCGCGCTTAGCACTACGGCAGACACGCTCCGTCCGGCGCTGCAAATCATCAAGTGCGAGCCCGGCATCACATGTGTCAGCGGTGCGATGCTGCTCATCTCAAAACAGAAACAGTATGGCGAGAACGGCGTTCTGGTAGTGGGCGACGTGGCAGTGACCCCCGTTCCCGATGCGGGACAGCTGGCGCAAATCGCCGTTTGCACGGCTGAGACGGCGAAGTCGGTGGCCGGATTTGCCGACCCGCGCGTAGCAATGCTCAGCTTCTCGACCAAGGGCAGCGCGTCGCATGAGGTTGTCGACAAGGTTGTCGAGGCTACCAAACTGGCAAAGGAGCTTGCTCCCGAACTGAAAGTTGACGGCGAACTGCAGGCCGACGCGGCCCTCGTGCCCTCGGTAGGAGCGAAGAAAGCCCCCGGAAGCGAAATCGCCGGCCACGCCAACGTGCTCGTGTTCCCCTGCCTCGAAGTGGGCAACATCTCCTACAAGCTCGTGCAGCGTCTCGGCGACGCCGAAGCCCTTGGCCCCATCCTGCAAGGCATCGCGCGCCCTGTGAACGACCTCAGCCGCGGCTGCTCTATCGACGACGTGTATAAAATGATAGCAATCACCGCCTGCCAGGCGATGGATGCGAAGGCAAGAAAGTAATTATCGGGAGTTAAGGAGTTAAGAAGTAAAGGAGTTAAGACAATACCTATGACGTTACGATTTGAAGACTTGCACGCGTGGCGTAAGGCTTACAATTTCGTATTGCTTACGTACAAGGCTTTGGCTGGTTATCCGAAAGAAGAAAAATATGGGTTGTGCTCACAGTTTCAGCGTGCGGCCGTTTCCATACCTGCTAATATTGCTGAGGGCTATAAGCGAATAGGTAAGGCTGACAAGTTGCACTTCTTTAACTTCGCACAAGGTAGTCTTGAGGAATGCCGGTGCTATCTCCACCTGTCAAAGGATTTGGGGTATATTAATGAAGATGTTTACATGCAGCTTTATGCCAGTCTTGAAGAAGCGAGCAAACTGCTCAATGGATACTGTAAGGGCATCATAAACAACGCTTATGACAAGTAGACATTCTTGCACAAACAGAGCAAAGGTATTGTCTTAACTCCATAAACTTCCATTGCAATAACGTGCAAGGACTTGTAAACACAGAGCAAAGGTATTGTCTTAACTCCATAAGCTTCCATTGCAATAACGTGCAAGGACTTGTAAACACAGAGCAAAGGTATTGTCTTAACTCCTTAACTTCATAACTCCTTAACTCCCAAAAATATAAAAACAATGAAAATTTTAGTCTTGAATTGCGGCAGCTCGTCCATTAAGTATGCGCTTTACAACATGGACGACAAGTCTGTCATGACGTCTGGCGGCGCGGAGCGCGTCGGCCTCGACGGAGCGTTTGTGAAAGTGAAGATGCCCGACGGCACGAAGAAAAAGGTGATGCACGACATTCCCGAGCACACGGAGGGAGTGAAGTTTATCTTCTCGCTGCTTACCGACCCCGAGATAGGAGTAATCAAAAGCCTTGATGAAATCGACGCGGTAGGCCACCGCATGGTGCACGGAGGCGAGAAGTTCAACAAGAGCGTGCTGCTTGACGACGAGGTCCTAAAGACCTTCGAGGAGTGCAGCGACCTCGCTCCGCTGCATAACCCGGCGAACCTCAAGGGTGTAAAGGCTGTCAGCGAGCTGATGCCAGGCCTTCCGCAGGTGGGCGTTTTCGACACGGCGTTCCATCAGACGATGCCCGCCCACTCGTATCTTTACGCCATTCCTTACGAGCTTTACAAGAAGTACGGCGTGCGCCGCTATGGTTTCCACGGCACGAGCCACCGCTATGTGTCGCAGAGGGTTTGCGATTACCTCGGCGTAAAGTATGAAGACAAGAGGATAATAACCTGCCACATCGGCAACGGAGGCAGTGTGGCAGCCGTCCAGAACGGCAAATGTGTTGACACGTCGATGGGCCTTACTCCGCTTGAAGGACTGATGATGGGCACCCGGAGTGGCGACATCGACGCCGGAGCGGTGACCTTCCTCGAGAAGAAACTCGGCCTTGACGCCGACGGTATGTCAAACCTGCTTAACAAGAAGAGCGGCGTTCTCGGCATCACCGGCATCTCTTCAGACATGCGCGAGATAGATGACGCCGTTGCGGCAGGCAATGAAATGGCAAAGATTGCACTCGACATGTACAACTACCGCATAAAGAAGTACGTCGGAGCTTACGCTGCCGCGATGGGCGGATGCGACATTATCGTGTTCACGGCGGGCGTAGGTGAGAACCAGTACCAGATGCGTGAGGCCGTATGCAGCGACATGGAATACATGGGAGTTAAGCTCGACGTGGAGAAGAACAAGACCATCCGCGGCGAGGAAGCCGTCATCTCCACCCCCGACTCGAAGGTTACGGTATGCGTAATCCCGACCGATGAAGAGCTGATGATTGCCACTGACACGATGAACCTGCTGTAATTTAACGGTAAAAAGGTAAAAAAGTAAAAAGGTAAAAAAGCGCAGACGCATTTTATTTCGTCAATAGCCTTTTTTACCTTTTTACTTTTCTACCTTTTTACTTTTACTTTTCTGCTTTTTTACCTTTACTTTTCTGTCCGTTTATTTTTACCTTTTTACTTTTTCACCTTTTTACCTTTAATTTACAGTCTGCTTTCTCCCTCGACGTATTCTTCGAGGAACAGGTGTTCGCCGTCGAACACAACGTAGGTGAACTGCCATATCCAGTCGCCTATAATCATCATCCGCGTCTTGCGCGACAGCATCAGGTCAAGCTCTATGTGGCGGTGACCGTAGATGAAATAGTCAACGTCCGGGTGGCTCTTCATGTACTGTTTGGTGTACTGCACAAGCTCCTCCTTGTCCTCGCCTTGGTACGGAGGCTCCTTTCCGTCGACGCGTTTCAGGCGGCTGTGCTTGGCCCATGTCATGCCGAACCATACGCCCCAGCGCGGGTGCAGGGCGCTGAACAGCCGCTGGCAGGTGCGGTTGTGGAACATGCGGCGTATGAAGTTGAACTTCGGGTCGTGGTCGCCAAGGCCGTCGCCGTGGGCCAGGTAGAATATCTTTCCGTATATTTCGGTCGTCTCGGGCTTAGTGTGCAGTATCACGCCGCACTCCTTTTCAAGGTAGTCATACGCCCAGATGTCGTGGTTGCCGGTAAAGAAATGCACCTCTACGCCCATGTCTGTCAGTTCGGACAGCTTGCCGAGGAAGCGCGTGTAGCCCTTGGGCACGACGTATTTGTATTCGTACCAGAAGTCGAACATGTCCCCCAGCAGGTACACTGCGGCTGCTTTTTCCTTTATGTCGTCGAGGAAACGCACGAGCCTGCGTTCCTGTGTGCGTGCGTGGTCGATTGCCCACGAGCCGAGGTGGGCGTCCGACAGTATGTAGATGTTCTTGTGCATAGGCGTTGGATTATTGGTAGTTAAAGGAGTTAGAGTAGTTAAAGTAGTTAAAGTCGAATGTCTTGCAACTTGTTTACAGCATGAATTGAGCAGCAAAGCATTTGACTTTAACTACTTTAACTACTCTAACTCCTTTAACTACTTTGTTTCAATTGTGGCCTGTCTTCAGTCAAACCCCAGTTCGAGCCTTGCCTCCTCGCTCAGCATGCTCTGGTCCCAGGCCGGTTCGAACACGAGGTTCACCGTGGCGGCCTTTACGCCGTCGAGCGCGTCAACCTTCTGCCTTACGTCCTCGAGGATGAAGTCTGCGGCGGGACAGGTCGGCGCGGTGAACGTCATGTCGATGTCAACCGTCGCGTCGTCTTTCACGTCAATCTTGTAAATCAGTCCCAAGTCGTAGATGTTGACCGGTATTTCCGGGTCGTAGACGGTCTTCAGCACGTCGACAATCCTTTCCTCTATTGCGGTTTTTTCTTCTTGTGTCATAGCGTTGCCAGTGTTTGTCCTGATGTTTGTATAGCGGAAGATGGGTGCAAAGGGACGTCTCTTTGCCTTACCGCATCATATATTTCGTGCAACAAAAATAATGAAAATCACGGGCACGCCCAAATTTATCCGCCCTTTTTTGCGGCATACGCCAAAGCCTCTTCCGCCGCCGCCTGCAAGGCGGCTTCTTGCCGCTTTGCAACTGCCTGATAATCAACGGCTTTGCAATATGCCGTGTTTTAGGCTGCAAAAGGTGGCCTTTTACGCGCTAAAACATGGCCTTTTGCAGGCCAAAAGGTGGCATATGGAAGCCCCTCCCCAACCCTCCCGAGGGTGGGAGCTTGATTTCATGCGTCTGTTTGACCGTAATAGGGGTTTCCGGTAATCGTCATTCAGCCTTTCGGCAGATATTATTTTGTACTTCGGCGGATTTGCATTACCTTTGTTTCACGAACAAGATTTTCATTATTTCAACAAAATTTTCATTATTTCAACAAAAACAGTTCGCTATGGACATAACAACCATTCATTCGGTGTACTTCAGTGCGACGTACACCACGCGCAAGGTGGTGCGCGAGATTGCGCGCGTTATCGGCTGCGAGACGGTGGAGCACGACGTTACCTGCGGCCTGCCGACGGCCATGACGCTTGTAGAGGGCGGCGGACAGCTGCTCGTTGCCGCCGCTCCAGTTTATGCAGGGCGCATTCCACGGCGCATGGCCGAGGCGTTGAGGATGTTCCGCGGAAGCGGCGTTCCGGCCATTGTGGTGTGCGTTTACGGCAACCGCGACTATGACGACGCGCTCGTCGAGCTACAGGATTGTGTCGAGTCGCAGGGCTTCAAGGCCGTTGCCGCAGCCGCATTTGTCGGCCGCCACTGCATATTCCCTGCCGTCGCAACCGACCGTCCCGATGCCGCCGACATGCAGAAGGCCGCCGACTTCGCCCGGCGTTGCGCCTCGCTGCTTGCCGGCACGCCCGACGTGGCCTCGCTGCCCGCGCTCAAGGTAAAGGGCAACCGTCCTTACAAGCAGGGCGGAGCGTCGACGTTCTGCCCCACGGGCGACGCCTCGCTGTGTACGGGATGCCTCACCTGCGTGCGTCTTTGCCCTGCTGAAGCCATATCGGCGGCCGACCCCTGCGCCACGGATGCGGCGAAGTGCATGGCCTGCGGACGCTGCATTGTGGTGTGTCCGCACGGCGCACGCATGTTCCGCGGCGACGCTTACGCCGCTTTCGGCACGAAGTTTGTCGCCGCGTTTTCCGCAAGGAAAGAGCCTGAAATGTTTTTTGGGAAGGTTGATGGCGGCCTTTAATCCACCGGCCCGTCCATCAGCAGGTCGTGTTCTTTCCGCTTTCCCTGCTGCCCTTTGCCCTTGTCGGGATTGACGTCTATGCCCATTGCCTTGAACAGCAGCTGCCAGAAGGCGGCGTACTCCTTTGCTTTCGGGCGGTAGTCGATTACCGAGAGGGCTATTGTCGCCTTGCCGTATGGGTATGTCAGCAGTGCCGCGCCTTCGGGTTTCTTCAGCTTTTCGTACAGCACCGTTTGCGCGCACTTCCAGTGTTCGGCGGCGTTGTTGAACAGACTCCAGTCGGTCCGCGCCGCTTTCAGCACCACCGTGCCCTTCGAGTCCTTGCCTGTGGCCAGTCCGTGTTTCATCACCCGGCGGTCGCCTTCCGCCTCGCTGAAGTACAGGTCGGGCAGTTCGAAATAGCGTCCCCATGCCGTCTGCCTGTCGACTTCAAGCGAAGTGCTCTGCCTGTCGGTAAGAGTCACCGTCTCGGGCAGCCATCCGCAGAGCGCCGGGCTTAGCTTTTCGCCTGTCCCCAAGGCCAGGAGCAGGCCGCCGCTGTTGCGGTTTTTCTCCATGACAGCCGCCATTCCGGCCATCTCTTCGGCTGTAACGGCGTCGGCGTCGACTATCCACAGGCGCGTGTCTTCAGGCTTCCCGGCCAGCGTTATGCCGCTCCGCGCGAGGAAATCCCTAAGCTCCGCGCTGCCGTTTCCTGCCAGATATGCAGTGCCGTAGGCCGTCTCCGGGAATGCCGGACGCTGCGGATGCTTCACTTCCTTGTACTCCGCCCACGTGCCGTTGCCTGTCACCGCCGCCTTGAGGGCGTTGAACATGGGCAGCGGTTTGTACAGAGGCAGCTCCGGGTCAAGCCCCGGATTGAACGTCGTTACATACGGAGGGATGCGCTCGTACTGGTAACCGGGCTTGCCTTCAACGTATGGTTTGCCTGCGAAAACGCCGTCGGTGAGGCGCGGCAGGCGGCTGAAGTCGTGGTAGCCGAGGTTCATGTGCTCCAAGCCGAACCAGCATACTTCCGACGGGGAGTAGTAAGCGAGGTATGGTTTGGCCATCTGCTGCACGTTCTGATACACGTCGATGGCCAGCGCTTCGCTGCGTCCCTCGTATGAAAGGTAGGCCTTTTCGCCTACGAACGGGTACAGCTGCGCGGGCTTTCCGTAATAAGTCGCGCCCGACTCGCCTACAACCAGCGGCTTGCCTATGCCCTCCGGCAGGTCTTGCAGCCGCAGTCCGTGGGAGAAATGCTTGCTCCACACCGGCAGACGGCCTTCCATGTCGCGGTCGCCGTCAAGCGTAATGAAGTCTCGTGTGGGGTCGATGGCTTTCGCGCTGAGCGTCAGTTGCACGAGCTTGTCGTCCCATTTGGCGGCCATTTCCTTAGGAGGCTTGTTCAGAAGGGCGATGGCAAAGGTCTCGTTTCCTGCGCTCCAGCCTATCACCGAGGGGTGGTTTCTGTCGCGCATGATGAGCCTCCGCAGGTGTTCGTGCGCCCTTTCCCATGTCATGTCGTCCTCGAAGTTCAGGCGGATGGAGCTTCCGAAGAGGGCCGTTTCGTCCAAAACCATCAGTCCCATCTCGTCGGCCAGGTCGTAATATACCCTCGGCCACGGCTGCGCGTGCGGCCTTACGGCGTTTCCGCCGAAGTCTTTTATCATCTTGTACCATGCGTATGCGAAGCGGCGCGAGCATATGTATGCGCTGAAGGGGTGTTGTATGTCGCCGAAACACTGTATCTTCTTGCCGTTAAGGCGGAACTCGTCGCCGACTATTTTGAGCTGTCTCCAGCCGAAGCGGGTGGCCTTGCAGTCAATGGTGCGCCCCTTCTTGTCCTTCAGTTGCAGCAGGAGTGTGTACAGGTTGGGCGTGTCCGGCGTCCAGAAAGCCAGCTCCCCGTTTACCGGCTGGCGTATGGTGAACGTGCGGCTTTGGCCTGCCGGGATTTTCATCTTTGGCGCATCGGGCACGGTGAGCGCGCTCTTGCCGAGGCTCCAGCTTGGCTCCGGGGCTGTAAGAACGTCGTTTCCGGCGTGGTTGAGCCACTCTTTCGCCTCGCCGCCTACGGTCACCGTCTGCGCCTTTGCCGACCTGTTGGTTACAGTCACTTCCATTACAAGCTCGCCCCTGTCGACCAATGGCTGCACGAATACGTCGTCCACGTATGTGGCAGGCATCGCCCAGAGGTACACGTCCTGCCATATTCCTATAAGGTTGTCGGTGTTCGAGCCGGGCGGATATGTCGCCGCCATCTTCGGATAGTCGGGATGCACCTTGTCGAACAGCTTGCTGTGGCGCACGCCTACAAGCAGTTCGTTGTCGCCGCCGGTGCTTACGGCGGCGGTGATGTCGGCCTCGAAGGGCAGGTGGGAGTCGAAGTTGCGGCACACCTCGCGTCCGTTTACCATCACAACGCAGTCGCCTGCCACGGCTTCGAAGTGCAGTACGATGCGTTTCCCGTCCCATTCACGGGGCACGTTGAACGTCCTTTTCAGCCAGCCCATGCGCACGTTGTTCCACCGTTCGGGGTAGCTGGGGAAGTAGACCGAGCTTGGCGTGTACGGGTTTTTCGTCCCCTCGCCGGTCTTGTAGCCGCGTCCCCAGTCGTTGACGTTGATTGGCGAGGGCACTTTCAGCCGTGTTTCCTCCCATCCGTCGGCGGTTGGCGGCGGCAGTTCGGGTGCCGTTCCCGTGCCGCTTTTCCATGATTGTGGCACGTCCTTGGGCTGAAGCAGCCAGTAACCGTTGAGGCAAATCTCCTCGCGGTACGGCTTTTCGTCCGGTGTTATGATGCCTTCTGCCGGCGAGAAGTCGCGCTTGAACACTGTCTGCTGGGCGTCGGCTGTGATGGCGAAGGCTGCCAATAGCAGTGCCGCCGCGCACTTGCTGGGTGTTGTAAGGTTATGTTTTGTTTGCATTGTGGTTTTCGTTTGTTAGATGTTTTCATGCTTTTGCCGAATAGGACAAATAAGACTGATAGGACTAATAAGGCCAATTGACAAGGGCATATTAAGCTCCCTCCCTTCGGGAGGGTTGGGGTGGGTGTCAGGTTGGGTTGGGGTGGGTCTTCAATATGCCACCTTTTGGCTTCCAAAAGGCCACCTTTTACAGCCTGAAAGGCCGTCTTTTAGGAGCTAAAAGACGGCCTTTTGCCAACGCGCTGGCAGTCAACGGGTTACATGGAGATTTCTGGTTGATGGTTAGATGGTGTCCCCGCAGCTGCCGTCGCGCGTTTATTTGGCGGATGAATACTTGATGTAGTTGCAGAGAAGTTTCCTTGCCACTTCCGCCGGACCTGCCGGATTGTCGAGGTTGTTGGCTATGTCGAGCGAAGAGAAGATGATTTTTCCCTTGCCGCACGGTATCACTCCCACGGCTGTTCCAAGCTCGAACGGCGTGCTGCGGTATGAGCCTGCCGCCATGTCTTCGCCGTTGATGCGGAAGCAGAAGCGCTGGTCGCCGTCGCGCACAACGGCCTGGTAGGGCCAGTTCATGGCGGTGTTGACGGGCAGCCCGTCGAAGAGCGGATGGTCCTTGACGAAGTGTATGCCGCCAATCCAGTCCTTGCCTACGGCGTAGTAGCCGTTGTAGTCGGTGCCGGTATAGTCGGCCACTGACTGCATCCATGTCTCCGTCATGCCGAGGAGCACAAGCGTCGTGCCGTCGTTCTTCACCCTTTCGAGCAGCTTCTCCGGCGCAATGGACGTTGAACTGGGCGTTGCCCACTTCACCTTTACCGTGCCGCTTTGTCCGCTCTGCCTGTAAATGACCTCTATGTGGGCGGGCTTTCCGGCCTCGAGCTTTATCGGGCGTTGTTTCTTCACGGGCTTGTTGTTGTTATATTCGTCGACAAGCTGTTCGCCGTTTACGTGTATGCGCACGCCGCGGTCAGTCTCGACGCCAATCATGTAAAGTCCTGTCTCGGTGGGGTAGAAGTCGCCTTCCCACTTCACTGAGAACGGCTGGTTGGCCGGCAGGCATTCGTCGGGCTGCGCTCCGTCAACGAACGTGCGGTTGATGTCTTCCGCGGTCTTGGTCGCCGCGAGGCCGTTGAAGTCCTGGTCGCGGAACCATGACACCTTCAGTGTGCTCTTTCCGTCCTTGTCCTTGAAGCATGACGCGGGCATGACGGTAGGCTCGTCGAGCGACGAACGGTTGACAACGATCCAGTCGAGCTTGCCGCTTTCGGGCGTGAAGGCCGGCAGTTCGCGTCCCGTAGCCTGCTTGTAGAAGGCCGCCACCTTGTCGCCGCCGTTGCCGTAGTACGCTCCGCGGCCTGCAAGGTCTGACGCCTGCCAGCTTACTGCCACAACTTCGTCGTGGCCGCGGGCCACTGTCTTGCCGCTCGCATCTTTCAGTTCTGCCTCAATGCGGTAAGTTCCCTCGCCGTTGTTTACGGGCATCTCGATGTTTTCCAACAGCAGTTGGCCGAACCTTTCGCCGCCGGCGATGTCAACGTTTGCCGTCTTGCTGTACACTTTTTGCCCGTCGGGCGACATCATCCGCACGTCAAGCGTATGTGCGCCGTTGACGTCTTTCTCGTTTACAATGTAGAAATCGACAGCCGCCTGGCCGGGAAGTTTCACCACCTGGTTGCGCGAAGCGACGGCCACATAGAGCGGTTGCGTGTAATATTGGAACATCGACAGCGTGCCCTTCGGGTTGCGGTAGATGTCCACAACGCCTGAATGGTTGTCGTAAGGCATGGCCTCCCATCCGTTTATCACGTATGCGTCGCCTATGTCCTGCATGCGCATTCCCTGTATGCGGCGGCCCTGATGCTCAAGCTGGACGTTGCCCATGCTGCGCGTAAGAGAGTCAAGCGTGCCGAAGCAGGCGTCGAGCCCCTTGTCGTGGAAGAACTTGGTGAACGCCTTGTACTGGCTTTTCCAGAACAGACCGTCCCATCCCGTCTTGCCGGTTTGCGACAGTTTCGCGTTTATAAGCTCAAGGCGCGGCGGCGTGGAGATAGCCCCTTCCTCGCCGCGCATGTATATTTCGCGGCGGTTGGAGGTGTACATGAAGTTGTCGTTCGGGCCTTTGTAGTATTCTTCCATCCATGTTGCGGGGCCTCCGGCGCGGTGGTTGTCATACCATCCGCGCATGTACAGCGTAGAGTCGTAGGGCATCATGTGCGCCTTGGAGTCTTCTTCCACCCATTCCTTGCCGGCCCATCCCGACGTGAACGTCATTATACGGCTGGGGTCTATGGCGTGTGCCTTGCGCATGTCGTTCATCCTTTTGGCTACAAGTTCCTTGTCACGGGAGAACGCTCCGCCGAATTCGTTAATCAGGTTGTATATGATGAGGCTGGGATGGCTGCGGTCGCGGCGCACCATACGGTGCAGTTTCTCGTTCACGATGGCGCGTATGAAGGGGTCGTGGCCGGCTGAATGGAATCCGCCCGGCTCCTCGTAGTAGAGCAGTCCGAGTTCGTCGGCCTTGTCGAGCACGATGGGGCTGCCCATGCAACGGTGGAAGTTGAGCATGTTGAGGCCCATGCTTTGTGCCGTGCGCACCTGCTTTTCAGCCATTTCTTCGGTCGCTCCGAGCCCTGTTACGGGGAAATATCCCCAGCTGATGGCGCTCCGCAGCATCACGCGTTTGCCGTTGAGGCGCAGCACTGCGTCCTTGCCGATGCCGTCGGCGCAGAACCAACGGAAGCCGAACGTGCGGCTTTCGGAGTCAAGCGTGCGCTTGCCTTTCTTCATTTCGGCGTTGCAAACGTAGAGGTTAGGCGAGCCGAGGTCCCACAATTTGGCGTCGGGAGCTTCGATTTTCACGGTCACTTCCTTGCCGCCAGCCGGTATCTCGACGTTCTTCAGGCGTTTGGTGAAGATTGTCTTGCCTCCCTCGGCCTTTTCCCTGACGGTTATCTCGATGTCCTTCTTTGCCGTCTTGCCCGACGTGTTGTCGATTGTCACTATGGCGTTGGCCGTTGTCATGGCCGGCGTGTTCTGCATATAGAGGTCGGAAATGTGTACATCGTCGACCCCGATGAGCTTTACGCGGCCGATGATGCCGCTGAAACCGCGGCCCGGCGGTATGAGATAGCTGCCCCAGGTCTGCGCGGTGAAGTCCTGCCAGTGGAAGTTCCCGCCGGGGTTGGTTATGCGGACGGCCAGTGTCTGCCGCTGTCCAGGCTTCACGAACTTGGTTATGTCGGCGTTGAAGGGTGTCTCTCCGATGATGTCGTAGGCCACAAGCTGGCCGTCGAGGTAGACCTCCGCGCGCAGGCGTACCGACTCGAAGAAGAGCAGGAAGCGGCGGCCGGCCTGTTCGGAGGGTACTTCTATAGTGCGGTACCACCAGCTTACGCCGATTGAATGCTCGGGTCTCGGGTTGTCGCTTACGGTCATATACTCTTCAACCGTGCCCGGAACTTTCACCTGTACGGCGTCCTTGTTGCCCTCAAGCCGCTGCCATCCGCCCGTCGGAGGGTTGACAGGCAGCTTTGAAAGGTCGGTTGCTTCGTCGGGAAGATAGAGCTTGTCGTTCTGCCACGAGGCTTCCTTGTCTAACCACAATGACCATCCTCCGCCGTCAAGCGACATGGTGTAACGGCCGCCGTCGGCCCATGCCGCGCTTACGGCGGACAGTAAAAAGACTAAAACTGCTAATGCTTTTGTTTTCATAATGTGTTTTGGTGATAGGTTAATTCTGACTTATATGTGTATCGTTCATGTCTTGGCAAATATAGCTTTGCAGTAGTTAATAAGAGGTTAATTTAATGATAACGGTGTGATTAAAAAACGGTTAATTTGCAATTAGCCGTCTTTTAGCTTGCAAAAGGCCGTGTTTTGCCAGCTAAAAGGCCACCTTTTGGACTGCAAAAGGTGGCCTTTTGGCTGGCCGCTGATTACCAGGCAGTTAGCGGCAGGCGGTTTCTC
The DNA here is from genome assembly GCA_900551055.1 of uncultured Prevotella sp. Taxonomy (GTDB): domain Bacteria; phylum Bacteroidota; class Bacteroidia; order Bacteroidales; family Bacteroidaceae; genus Prevotella. The sequence continues at coordinate 28,434 of URUK01000019.1, forward strand.
TCTCGTTCAAAGGTTCATAAGCCCCATTCGCCTTATCGGCACAATTCAATTGAATAGGACAAATAAGGCCGATAAGACCAATATCCCTAACCGGCAAAAGCATGCCACGCCCCCTCCCTTCGGGAGGGTTGGGGTGGGTGTCTGTGCGCTTTGCGATAGCTGTCAGGCTTTTCTTCTCCTTAAAATTCCACGTATGCCCTTAGCCGCTCGATGGCTTCTTGGGGGAAGTCGCGGTACAGCCGGAGGTCTTCGAAGCTGCGTATCGGGCCGTGAAGGCGGCGGTGGTCGATGATGGTTTTTGCGCGGTAGAAGCCTATGTAGGGATGGCGGCGCAGCTGGTTTAGCGTGAGTTTGTTGACGTTCAGCTTCTTGCAGGCCGACGGGTCGGCTGTGAAGTAAGGCAGGGCTGACTGCGGAAAGTTTGCAATCTCGAGCAGCTGGGCTGTGTCGTAGAAGCCTCCCAGCCGCTCGCGGAGGCGGATTATCGCTCCGGCGAAGCCGCTGCCGATGCCCGGCACGCGCTTGAGCAGGGTGGTGTCGGCTGTGTTCAGGCTGACGGTCTGCCCCGGCTTCAGCTTCAATGGATATTTTATGGTGTCGCGGGCGTATGCGTCATGGCTTGGCTTCGAGTACACTTCGCTGGCCGGACGGTAGTCGGGCGAGATGCGGATGTACGGTTCCAGCCGCCGGTATTGCCCCACTGTGAGGCCGTAAAGGCGCGCAAAGTCGGCCTTGTCGCGGTAAATTCCGCCCTTTGCCCGATAGCGGTAGATGCTCCTTACCTGCCACGGGGCGAGGCCGAGGCGCAGCAGCTGGGTGCTGTCGGCTGTGTTCGGGTCGAACGCAAACAGCTCCGCCTTGCGCCCTTCCGTGGCGTAGTAACCGCCGTTTTGGCTGCCGCCGCCCTGTGTGTCCTTGCCCGCGGCTTTGGCGGCGGTGGTGTCAGCCGCGACTGCAGGCGGCATGCTGCCGCCGTCGCCGGTGTATGTCATTATCCCGGCAACAACCGCAATGACGGCCAGCACGGCCGTTAAGGCGCGCCGGTCGTTGCGTTGCAGGTAGAAAAAGGATTTCATCGAGGGGACGGTTATGCGGTTATAAGGTTATGGGATTGTACGGTTTTACGGTTGTTGGGTTATGAGGTTGTACGGTAGTGGGGTTATAAGGTTATGGGGAATATTGTGTTTTCAGATTATTCCGAACTGGTGGAGGAATATCAGGAGAATGCACACCGGGCACACGAACTTGATGCAGAACAGGTAGGTATGGAACAGTTTGCCGCGCAGCGTGCCCCAGTTGGTGAACTCGTCGCGCACCATCTTGTGCGGCAGATACCAGCCTACGAAGAGGCAAGTGAGGAAACCGCCGAGCGGAAGCATGATTTGTCCTGTGGCGAAATCGAAGAAGTCGAACAGCGAGCGGTCGCCGATTTTCAGGAAATCCCACTTCCCCAAGGAGAGCGAACACACTGCTCCGATGACCGAACACGTGATCGTTACCACCCACGCGGCACGTTTGCGGGTGGTGTGCAGCTCCTCATGTACGAAGGCGGTGCTCACCTCGTGGAGCGAGATTAGCGACGTAAGTGCCGCCAGGGCGAGCAGGGCGTAGAAGGCGATGGCGACAATATAGCCTACCGCCGGCACGGAAGCGAATGCCTGCTGGAACACGTTGGGCAGGGTGATGAATACGAGCGACGGACCCGAATCGGGGTTGATGCCGACGGAAAACGCCGCCGGGAATATCATCAGTCCTGCCAGAATGGCTACCGATGTGTCAAGCACGCCTATTTGGACGGCCGACTTCATAAGGTTCGTCTGCCGGCTGAAGTAAGACGCATACGTGCAAAGGCAGCCCATGCCGATGCTCAGCGAATAGAACGACTGCCCTAAAGCACCGAGCAGGACGTCGCCGCCAACCTTGCTGAAATCGGGCTTGAAGAGGAACGACACTCCCTTCATGGCTCCCGGAAGCATGCAGGCCGACACAACGACGATGAGCAGCAGCACGAACAGCGCCGGCATCATGAGCTTTGAGGCCTTCTCGATGCCGCCGCGGACGCCGTGTACGATGACGTAATGGGTTATAAGGATGATGGCGACAGTCCACAATACGGGTTTGAACGGGTCCTGTTCGAAAGTGGTGAAATAGTCGGCAAAGAATTCCGGCGACCCTTTAAGCTGCCCTAATGCCGATGCCATGATGTACTGAAGGCACCATCCTGCCACCACGGCATAATAGCTCGTGATAAGCATTCCGGTGAAAACGCCGAAATAGCCGATGGCCGCCCACGGTGTGCCTCCTGACAGGCTGTGGTACGCCCGGGCTGTGTTCGCCGCCGCGTGGCGGCCTATTATGAACTCGCTGACCATGCACGGTATGCCCAACAGCAGCACGCAGCCTATGTAAATGATGATGAACGCCGCGCCGCCATACTCGCCGGCCATGTAAGGAAACCGCCATACGTTGCCCAAGCCGACAGCCGAGCCGGCCGTTGCAAGGATTACTCCGAGCTTGCTTCCGAAGCTCGCCCTTTCAAGATTTGCCATGATGATGTGTCTGGTTGTGCCCCGGCGCCATCGTGCCTGCGGCTTTCAGCGGTGCAGGCGGTGTACGGTGGGTGTGTCGGGGATAATTATATTTTTACTTGTCAATCAGTTGCAAATGTATGAAAATCATCTTAATTTTGCAGCAAAATATAAGTAAAAATGAAGATTGGAAGTCATTTGATAAGGAAATACCCCGTTTCCTGCCTGTTTTTGGCTGTGATATGGGTGTTGTGTTTCTGCACTCCGCCTCATACTCCGCTCGACAATGTTGCGTTCATCGACAAGTGGACACATATAATAATGTATGCAGGCACGTGCCTTGCAATATGGTTTGAGTATCTGAAGTCGCACAAGGCGGTTGGCGGCAGGCGGCTGTTCGTGTGGGCGTGGTTGGCCCCTGTGCTGATGGGAGGCGTGATAGAGCTGCTTCAGGCTTATTGTACCGGCGGCCGGCGGAGCGGCGACTGGCTCGACTTTGCCGCCAATGCTACCGGCGTTACGCTTGCAGCCGTCATCGGAATTCTGGCGGCAAGGTGTCGCGCCAGGCACTGAACGGCGTCTTCATCAGCTGTGAATTGTAGAAGCGGCGGTCGCCTGTCACCTCGTCGGCGATGAACTCCGGCTTGTCAAAAGGCTCGTCGGCGCTTTGCAGTTCGACTTCGGCCATCACCAGTCCGTCGTTTTCCCCGTAGAACTCGTCTACCTCGAAGACGTGCGTTCCGCTGCGGACGAGGTAGCGGGTCTTGTCAATCAGTCCCGGCAGGCACAGCTTCATAAGATGCTGCGCCTCGTCAAGCGTTATCTCCTTTTCAAACTCGTAGCGTGCCGTTCCCGTCGGGTCGGACGCTCCCTTGATTGTAAGGAAGCCGCGGCCGTCGCGGATGCGCACCCTGACGGTGCGCCCGCGTTCGCCGCAGATGTAGCCCTGCGTTATGCGGCTGCTGGCATACGCCTGCTCCTTATACGGCTTTCCGGCCTTGTGTACAAGGAACTTGCGCTCTATTTCCATTCCGCTCATGCCGCGTCAGCTCATCGCCGCGATTATAAGGAACAGCACGGCGAGCACTATCAGCGCCGCGAATATCCATGCAACTACTTTCTTTGCCTGCTTCTCCTGTTGTGCCTCGCGCTGTGCGTGGCGTATTTTGCTTTTCTGACTCATAGTTATTTGATATTTAAGTTAAGGTTGTTTCTTTTTCTTTTGGTAGTTAAAGGCGTTAAGGAAGTTAAAGGAGCTAAAGACATTTGCTGTGCTGATGGATGTCTGATTGCACGGAGTTGGCAAGACATACGTCTTTAACTCCTTTAACTTCCTTAACTTCTTTAGCTACCATACGCTTATTCTTCCTCGTTCACAGGGAACTCCATGAGGTACGCTTTGATGAAACCGTCAATCTTGCCGTCCATCACCGCGTCGACGTCTGTTGTCTGATAGCCGGTGCGGTGGTCCTTTACGCGGCGGTCGTCGAACACGTAACTGCGTATCTGGCTGCCCCATTCAATCTTCTTCTTGCCGGCTTCTATCTTGGCCTGGGCTTCCAGACGCTTCTTCATCGCACGGTCATACAGCTGCGATTTTAGCAGTCGCATGGCGTTGTTTCGGTTCTCCAGCTGTTTGCGGCTTTCCGTATTTTCAATCAATATCTCCTCTTCCTCGCCGGTATCGGGGTCGACATACTGGTAACGGAGGCGTACTCCCGTCTCCACCTTGTTGACGTTCTGTCCGCCGGCTCCTCCCGAACGGAAGAGGTCCCAGCTGACTTTCGACGGGTCGACGTACACTTCTATCGTGTCGTCAACCAACGGACTGACGAACACGCTGGCAAAACTTGTCATGCGTTTGCCCTGCGCGTTGAACGGCGACACACGCACAAGACGGTGTACTCCGTTCTCGCTCTTGAGGTAACCGTAGGCGTATTCGCCCCCTTCTATTTCCATTGTGACGCTCTTGATGCCGGCCTCGTCGCCGTCCTGAAGGTTGCTTATGGTCACCTTGTGGCCGTGGGCTTCGGCCCAGCGCATGTACATTCGCATGAGCATCTGCGCCCAGTCCTGCGCCTCTGTGCCGCCCGCGCCGCTGTTTATCTTGAGGACTGCGTCCATGGGGTCTTCCTTCTGGCGCAGCATGTTCTTCAGTTCAAGGTCTTCTATGGCGTGTATGGCCTTGGCGTAGTCGTCGTCCACCTCCTCTTCCGTCACCATTTCGTCGTGGTAGAAGTCGAAGGCCAGCTGCAGTTCGTCGGCCAGCGTGCGCACCTCTTTGTATCCGTCAACCCACCGGCGGATGTCTTTCACTTTCTTCATCTGCTCCTGCGCGGCCTTCGGGTCGTCCCAGAAGTCGGGCGCCTGGGTGCGCAGTTCTTCTTCTTCAAGCTCTATTTTCTTCCTGTCTATTTCAAGATAGCGGTGCAGCGCGTCAGCGCGCTCCATCACGTCCTTGAGTTGTTCTGCTGTTATCATTGGTTTTTACGGTTATGCTGTTTGGGGTTATACGGTTTTACGGTTATGGGGTTATACGGCTGTTGGATAGGACTGATGGGGCGGATAGTACTGATACACAACCCAGGGGAGGCTGCTTCCAAGCTAATCAAGCTCCCTCCCTTGGGGAGGGTTGGGGTGGGTCTCTTCCTCCTCGTACATCTTTTCTATCTCCTTGGCGTAGTTTTTCGCCAGCACCTTGCGCCTTATTTTCAGCGTGTTTGTAAGCTCTCCGCTCTCCATCGTGAAGTGCCGTGGCAGCAGGGTGAAGCATTTTATCTTCTCGTAGCTGGCGAGTTGCTGCTGAAGTGTCTCTATACGCTCGGCCATCATGCAGTGGATTTCGGCGTTGGCGCACAGTTCTTCGCGGCTGCTGAAGGATATTCCGTGCTTCATGGCGTATTCTTCAAGCAGGGCGTAGTCGGGTATTATGAGCGCGGAGACGAACTTGCGGCGGTCGGCTATGACGGCTATCTGGTCGATGAACTTGTCAACCAGCAGTTTCGACTCTATCATCTGCGGCGCTATGTACTTGCCGTTGGACGTCTTGAACAAGTCTTTTATCCTGTCTTTCAGGAAGAGTTCGCCATTGTGTATATAGCCCGAGTCGCCCGTATGGAAGTAGCCTTCCTCGTCGAACGCCAGCCTGTTAAGTTCCTCGTGGTGGTAGTATCCCTTTGTGACGGTAGGCCCTTTGAGCAGTATTTCGTCGTTCTCGCCGAACTTTATGTCAAGCCCGTCGAGCGGACGGCCTACCGAACCTACCGTGAACGGCCGCCCCTTATGGTCCGCCGACACCGTGGCGAGGCTTTCGGTAAGCCCGTAGCCCACTATCATGCAGATGCCGATGGAGTGGACAAATTCCTCTATCTCGGGCGAAACGGTGGCTCCCGCCGTGGGGAATATGTTGGGATGGTCGAGCCCCAGCTCGTTGCGCACGATTTTGAACAGCGTCTGGTGCATCAGCGCATACTTCATCTTGAGCGCCATTGTGGGCCGCCTGCCGCGGCTGAGGTATTCTATGTTGTGCTTGCGGCCTATCTCCAACGCCCTTTTCAGCAGTTTCTGCTGCGCGGGCGTGGCGCGGTCGATGCGGTCTATTACCTCTGCGTACACTTTCTCCCAGAACCTCGGGACGGCGCACATGCACGTGGGCCGCGTCTCGCGCATGGCCTGCTGTATGTCCTTCGGGTTGGTGTTGATTACTATTTCCGCGCCTTCGCTTATGCTCAGGAACAGCCATGCGCGCTCGAATATGTGCGTCATGGGCAGGAAGTCCATCACCCTGTCGGTCTCCCTTACGGGTATTATCCTGTCGTTGGCCTCCAAAGCGGCGCGGTATTGGCCGTAAGTCAGCATTACGCCCTTGCTCTCGCCTGTTGTCCCGCTGGTGTAGAGGATGTTGCAAAGGTCGTCGTCGCAGGCCTCGGCGTGCAGCTTCTCCACCTCCGACTGGCGCGGACTGTTGTCGCCGAGGGCAAGGAAATCGTCGAAGTATATCGACGACCTGTCGGCCGGGTTCATCTCCACGCGGCGGTCGTAGATTATGATGCGTTCCAGCGAACGGCAGTGGGCGAACACCCTCCGCGCCTTGTCATACTGCTCCTGCTCGCCCACGAAGAGCACGCGTATCTGCGCGTCGTCTATCATGAACTGGATTTGCTGCTCGCTGCTCGTCGCGTAGAACGGCACGGTGACGGCCCTGATACCGAACGCGCCGAAGTCGGTGAACAGGTATTCCACGCAGTTCTGCGAGAACACTCCCACGTTTTCCTGCACTCCGATGCCCATGTTGAGCATGGCGTTGGACACATGGCGCACCTTGCGGGCGAAGTCCTGCCATGTGGCCGACTTCCACTTGGTGCCGCCGAAGCCGCGGTATATCAGAGCGCGGCGCTTCCCGTATTTCTCGGCCTGCCTGTTGACAAGCACCGACAGATGGCATTTTGTCTGCATACGGCGGATGGTTTTTAAGAGTGTTTGTCACTTGCCTTATGCAAAATTACATAAAAAATCCGTTAAATGTGCCGCCCGTGGCAAGATTTTTGGTTTTTTGTAGTAGCCAGCCCGGTTTGCCGTCGCCCTCCTCCTTGCAGCCGCCTGCTAACGGCCTGATAGCCAAAAGGTTTCCAATATGCCGCCTTTTGCCTTGCAAAACATGGCCTTTTAGCGTGCAAAAGACGGCCTTTTGCCTTGCAATTTGCCGCCTTTTGAATTGAGAATGGAGAATGGAGGATGGAGAATTATGATTACCTTATAAGGCTGTCTGCCAACAAGGCAAATCATAATTCTCCATCCTCCATTCTCCATTCTCAATTCAAAAGCCATCCAGGCGCAGCCTCCAAACCTTACATATTGTCACCTTTTATGGCCTTATTTGCGCTTTTCTACTTGGAAACTGTGTTAAAAATACGTGCCGGTACTTGGAAGATGAGACATAATGTCGTATATTTGCAACACGTTCATGAAAAACATTTATACTATGGAACTACCTTTTGCAGAATCTTGGAAAATCAAGATGGTGGAGCCTATACGCAAGAGCACGCGCGCCGAGCGCGAGCAGTGGATACGCGAGGCCCACTACAACGTGTTTCAACTCAAGGCCAACCAAGTGTACATCGACCTGCTGACCGATTCCGGCACGGGCGCGATGAGCGACAGGCAGTGGGCCGGCATCATGACCGGCGACGAGAGCTACGCCGGCGCCGACTCGTTCTTCAAGCTGAAAGAAACGGTAGAGAGGCTCACCGGCTTCAAGTATTTCATCCCCACCCATCAGGGACGCGCCGCCGAGAACGTGCTGTTCTCGTACCTTGTACACGCCGGCGACATCGTGCCCGGCAACTCCCACTTCGACACAACGAAAGGACACATCGAGGGAAGGAAGGCCGTTGCGCTCGACTGCACCGTTGACGAGGCCAAGGACACACAGCTTGAAGTGCCCTTCAAAGGCAACGTCGACCCCGTAAAGCTTGAGAACGCGCTGAAGGAACACGCCGACCGCATACCCTTCATCATCGTGACCATTACCAACAACACAGCCGGAGGACAGCCCGTATCAATGGAGAACCTGCGGCAGGTGCGCGCCGTTGCCGACAAGTATGGCAAGCCCGTAATATTCGACTCGGCACGCTTCGCCGAGAACGCGTACTTCATCAAGACGCGCGAGGCAGGCTACGCCGACAAGACAATAAAGGAGATAACGCGCGAGATGTTCTCCCTGGCCGACGGAATGACGATGAGCGCCAAGAAGGACGGCATCGTGAATATGGGTGGTTTCATCGCCACCAACAAGGAAGAGTGGTACGAAGGCGCAAAGGGTTTTTGCGTGCAGTTTGAAGGTTACCTTACTTACGGAGGCATGAACGGCCGCGACATGAACGCGCTTGCCATCGGACTGGACGAGAATACGGAGTTCGACAACCTCGAGACGCGCATCCACCAGGTACAGTATCTTGCCGGCCTGCTCGACGGGTACGGCATTCCCTACCAGCGTCCGGCCGGCGGCCACGCCATATTCGTTGACGCCCCGAAGGTGCTCACACGCGTTCCCAAAGAGGAATTCCCCGCCCAGACGCTTACGGTAGAGCTGTACCTCGAGGCCGGAATACGCGGATGCGAGATAGGATACCTGCTGGCCGACCGCGACCCTGTTACCCGGGAGAACCGCTTTACGGGGCTTGACCTGCTGCGCCTCGCCATTCCGCGCCGGGTATATACCGACAACCACATGGCCGTCATAGCAGCCGCGCTGAAGAATGTGTACGACCGCCGCGAGCAGATAACGCGCGGTGTGCGCATCACATGGGAAGCTCCGCTCATGCGCCACTTCACCGTCCAGCTTGAAAGACTTTGAGAAGTTAAGAGTTAAGAATTAAGAGTTAAGAAAATATGTCTTGCAGATAATCCAGCAAGACATATTTTCTTAACTCTTAATTCTTAACTCTTAATCTCCTTGTTTTTTGCCTTCCGCCCTCTTTTTCCACACCGCAAAGAGCACGGCAGACAGCAAAATGACTATTATTGCTGCAACGTTGCCGACGACTACGGGCAGCCCAAAGGCTGTGTCCGATGTCAGAAGGAAGGCCGTGCACACGGCGGTCATGAACATTGCGGGCAGCAACGTAATCCAATAGAACTTGCGCTTGCGCACAAGGTACACCGTAACGGCCCACAGGGTGAACACGGCCAGCGTCTGGTTAGCCCAGCCAAAGTAATTCCAAATGACGTTAAAGCCGTTCTCGTCGGCTATGTTGAACCACAGCAGGCCGAGCGTAACGGCGAACACCGGGATGCAGATGTATATGCGGCGGCGTATGGAATGCTGCTCCAAGTGCAGGAACTCGGCTATGATAAGGCGTGCGCTGCGCAGGGCCGTGTCGCCGCTCGTTATCGGCGCGGCCACGACTCCGATGATGGCCAACGCCCCGCCGAACGCTCCGAGCCATCCGCTCGACACCGTTGTCACCACCTCCGGAGCCTGCAGGTTGGCTGCAACGCCAAGCTCGGCGGCCGCCCCTCCGTAGAAGAAATACGACGACACGGTGGCCCATATCAAGGCCACCACGCCCTCGGTTATCATCGCCCCGTAGAACAGGGGCCGCCCCTGGCGCTCGTTCTTCATACACCGTGCCATGAGCGGACTTTGCGTAGCGTGGAAGCCGCTGATGGCTCCGCAGGCTATGGTGATGAACAGGCAGGGGAAGATTGTGCCCGACTGCGGACTCATGTTGTCAAGGCCGTCGGTCAGTTCAGGCAGCGACGGCCACTTGGCGAACAGCACAACCATCAGCGCTACGGCCATGAACAGCATGGCTATGGCGAAGAACGGGTATATCTTGCCTATGATTTTGTCGATTGGCAGCATCGTTGCGAGGAAGTAATAGACGAAGATTATGATGCACCATACGTACACCCAGGTGAGCGAATCGCCGCAAAGGTCGCCGAGGATGAGGGCCGGACTGTACACGAACACCGCACCGACCATGAGCAGGAGGAACACCGAGAACACAAGCATCACCTTCTTTGTGCGCCCTCCAAGGTAAGCGCCTACCAGCTCGGGCAGGCCCGCTCCGCCATGGCGCACAGACAGCATGCCGCTCAAATAGTCGTGAACGGCGCCGGCGAAGATACATCCAAGGACAATCCACAGGTAGGCCGAGGGGCCGAACTTCGCACCCATGATGGCGCCGAAGATGGGGCCCGTGCCCGCGATGTTGAGGAACTGAATCATAAAAATCTTCCATCCGGGAAGCACGACGTAGTCTACGCCGTCGGCCATGCTGACCGCGGGAGTGGGCCGGTTGTCGGGAGCGAAGATGCGCTCCACCACGCGCCCGTAGATGAAATAGCCCGCCACGAGGGCTATGAGACTGATGATAAATGTTATCATTTTTAGCTGTTTTTAGGTCAAATAGTATTATAACGGCTGCAAAAATACACAATTTTGTAAACAACGGCAACAGTTTTGCACAATCTTTCGTTTTAAATACTTTAACGGCCTGCGCTCACTTTAACCGCCGAAAAGCCTTGTATGTCGGAAAAATGTATTACCTTTGCACACGGTTCGCGGCCGTCTTGCGCCGCAAATCCATGTTGCCGGCCCCGTAGCTTAGCTGAATAGAGCGTCAGATTCCGGTTCTGAAGGTCTTGGGTTTGAATCCCAACGGGGTCACGGAGGCGGATGCCAAACGGCTGCTTTGCGGCTGTTTGGCATTTTTCTTTTGTCTTGACGGGTGTTGCTCCACCGTCGCTTGGCGTGCCGTTCCGGTGTGGTTGTAACGTGTTTTTGGAGCGTCTGGAAGGCCGCAAGGCAGCCGTTGCCATATCGTTGATTATCAGCGCGTTTCCAATATGCCGCCTTTTGGCGCGCAAAAGGTGGCATATTGCACGCTAAAAGGTGGCCTTTCGGAAGGCGAAATACGGCATGTTGGAAATCGGTTGGCGCGCAGTCAGGCCGCGGTTGATGTGCTTATGAATGTTAAATTATCGTTTTTCGATAAATATTTATTGAAAAAGTTTGGAACATTTGAATTTTGTCCATATCTTTGCATATCGATAAACGATAAATAATCATCAAATAACGATAACGCCGATGATTTCGGGAAATACTCTCTCTAATTATAAATAAATGTGTGGAATGTCCGCTGCCGGCATTGCATGGCGGCGGACATGAAGCGCGGAAAGACTGAAACTGTTATGAAAAAGAGACTCAACCTGTTTTGTGTTCTTATCTTCGTGGTGATTGTGTGCGACCTGCTTTCCATGTCGAACACATTTGTGGCTGGCTTTACCGCAGGCATGAAGCACGGCACGGAGCGCCGCCCCGTGACCGAAACCAGCCCTGCCAACTACTGCTACATATCGCTGTTGCCGGTTGAAATGACAGGGGAGAATGCCGTGACCGTGGCTGACAAGGGTGCGGACAAGCGTTATGAGGTGTGGCCTACGCAGCTGATTGTCCCCATGAAGGAAGGCCACGGCCTTGGCTCCGTGGTGTTCAAGATGGCCTACACGCTGCTTTACGGCCTGGTGGGGGTGGCCGCCCTCGTGGCCTTCATCCTCTTCGTGCGCAACGTCAACAGAAACGTCATCTTCACGCGGAAGAACATCACGCTGCTGCGCATGGTCGGCTGGTGCCTCGTTGCGACTGGAATCATAGCCACGGCCGACGGCTGTTACGACACGTATCTTGCCCGACAGTCGCTCAGCCTTACGGGCTACGTGGCTGATTACGGCTCGGCAGCCAACGTAACCAGCGTCATCTTCGGCCTCTTCGCTGTGGTTGTGGCCGAGGCGTTCGCCATCGGGCTGAAAATGAAAGAAGAACAGGAACTGACGATATAAGAAACATTGGGGAGTTAAAGGAGTTAGTGTAGTTAAAGGAGTTAGGGACAAATGCCTTGCTTTTTTACCTTTTCACTTTTTTACCTTTTTACCTTTGAAATATGGGAAAGATAATAGTCAATTTGGATGTGATGATGGCTCGGCGCAAAATGTCGCTTTCCGAGCTGGCCGAGCGTGTAGGGCTTACGCAGGCGAACCTGTCAATCCTCAAGACAGGCAAGGCCAAGGCGGTGCGCTTCTCTACGCTTGAGGCAATCTGCCGCGAGCTGGAATGCCAGCCGGGCGACATCCTGGAATACGACGGCGGAAGCCGGGATGAAACCTGACAGCATGTATGCGGAATGGCCGACATTGCACGCGAAACATATAAATTTTATTAAATTTAGAATACAAACAATATCGCCAATTGTGGAAAAAACTATATTTGTACAAATTTTAAACCAAACTTTTATGAAATTAAAACATCTTTTCGTCGCCGCAGTGCTGTTCGTCACAAGCGCAGCGGCAGTTATGGCGCAAGGAATGCAGTTGCCTCCCATACCGGTGGACAACGCGGTAAGGATGGGCAAACTGCCTAACGGCCTTACATATTACATCCGCCATAACGGTTATCCCGAGCATCGTGTCAACTTCTACATCGCCCAGCGCGTAGGCTCCATACAGGAGGAGGAAGACCAGCGCGGACTGGCCCACTTCCTGGAGCACATGGCCTTCAACGGCTCTGACAACTATCCGGGTGACAGGCTCATCGAATACCTGCGTTCGATTGGCGTTGAGTTCGGTTCCGACTTGAACGCTTACACCGCAGTGGACCAGACCGTTTACCGCGTGTGCAACGTGCCTTCAGACAACATTGCGTCGCTCGACTCGTGCCTGCTCATACTCAAGGACTGGTCGAACGGACTTACTCTCGACGCCAAGGAAATCGACAAGGAGCGCGGAGTAATCCATGAGGAGTGGCGCCTGCGCTCTTCCGCAGGACAGAGAATGCTCGAACGCAACCTCGAAAAGCTGTATCCCGGCAGCAAGTACGGCAGGCGCATGCCTATCGGTACTATGGAAGTAATCGACAACTTCAAGCCCGAGGTGCTGCGTGCGTACTACCACAAGTGGTACAGACCTGACAACCAGGCCGTCATCGTGGTTGGTGACGTTGACGTAGACCGCACCGAACAGAAGATAAAGGAAATGTTCAGCGGCATCAAAATGCCTGAAAACGCCGTTCCTGTGGTTGACGAACCCGTGCCCGACAACAACGAGGCAATCATCATCATCGACAAGGACAAGGAGCAAAGGCAGGATGTGGTGCAGCTGATGTTCAAGCATGAAGCCGTGCCCGACAGCATGAAGAGCAACATGTTCTACCTTATACAGCAGTATGCCGTAAGCCTCTGCACCTCGATGCTTAACTCGCGCCTCTCTGAAGTGCAGCAGAATCCTGACTGCCCCTTCGCCGCCGCTTACGTATATGACGGCGAGTACATCTACTCGAAGACCAAAGACGCGTTCAACCTGATAATCATTCCGAAGCCCGGCAAGACCGAAGAGGCTGTCAAGGCGGCAATGCGCGAGGTGATGCGCGCCGCCAAGTTCGGCTACACCGCTACCGAGTATGTCCGTGCAAAGGACGAGTATATGAGCTGGCTGGAGAAGATTTACACCAACCGCGACAAGCAGGAAAACAGCTTCTGGGGTGACCAGTACCGCGACCACTTCCTCTCCAACGAGCCGATACCTTCCATAGAAGACCAGTACACGACAATGCAGCAGATTACTCCGATGCTTCCCGTCGACCTGGCTAACGAGATGGTAAAGGAACTTGTCAGCGTAACCGATACCAACCTCGTGGTTTACGGCACGTACACCGAGAAGGAAGGAGCCGTTTATCCCGCTCCTGAGGCCATCAAGGCTGCCATCGACGCCGTTCACGGAGAGCAGCTCACGGCGTGGGTTGACAACGTGAAGAACGAGCCGCTCATCAAGGAACTGCCCAAGAAAGGCAGCATCGTGAGCGAGAAAGAGAACGCGGCACTGGGCTACAAGGAGCTTACCCTTTCAAACGGAGCACGCGTATTCCTGAAGAAGACCGACTTCAAGGACGACGAGGTTGTGATGAGCGCATCGTCGAAGGGCGGCTCTTCGCTACTCCCCGAGAGCGACATTTCGAACGCGAAGCTCTACGACATGGCGATAAGCGCCAGCGGACTGGGCAACTTCAGCAATACAGAGCTTGAGAAAGCGCTCGCCGGAAAGCAGGCAAGTGTCAACCTGACGCTGAACAACCTGCATGAAGGCGCCAGCGGACGCTCTACTCCGAAGGACCTTGAGACTATGTTCCAGCTGACATATCTCTACTTCACAAACGTAACGAAGGACGAAAAGAGCTACAATGCGCTGATGACCATGCTCGAGAGCACCCTCAAGAATCAGGACCTCTCGCCCGAAAAGGCATTCTCTGACTCGCTTGTTGCCACGCTCTACAGCCACAACCCGCGCTTCGAGTCGCTGCAGGTTGAGGACCTGAAGAAGGCCAACTATGACCGCATCCTGCAAATTGCCAAGGAGCGTACGGCCAACGCCGGTGATTACACATTTACCTTCGTGGGCAACTTCGACGAAGCAACCATACGTCCGCTCATCGAGCAGTACATAGCTTCACTGCCTGCAAACGGCGTGAAGGAAGAGTGGAAACCCGTGTCAAGCTACGCAAAGGGCAACATTGAAAACAAGTTCACGCGCAAGATGGAGACACCGAAGGCCAACTCGTACATCTACTGGTACAACCTCAATGTGCCGTACACTCAGGAGAACGCGGTTGCTGCCGATGCGGCAGGACAAATCCTCGGCATGGTTTATCTGAAGGCTATCCGCGAGGATGCGAGCGCCGCTTACTCTACAGGTGCCGCCGGATTTGTAAACCTCGGAGGCGATACGCCGTTCAGCGCGATTGTCGGCGTATGCCCGATGAAGCCCGAAATGTGCGACGTGGCACTGAAGATTATGAACGACGAGGCACGCAAGATGTGTACGACAGTTGACCCCGACATGCTTGTCAAGGTAAAGGAACTGATGCTGAAGCGTGCCGACGAGGATGCAAAGACCAACCGCTACTGGGTCAATGCGATAGAAAGTCTTGACGAGTACGGCGTTGACACCGTTACGAAGTACAAGGATGTAATCAACGCTTTGACTCCAGAGAAGGTTGCGAAGTTCATGAAAGACGTTATCTTCGCAGGCGGAAACAGCGTCAAAGTGGTGATGCTTCCCGAAGCGGAGACGAAATAACAAGCTTCAGAAGCCTGTCGAAACAAAGTCCCCTTGCGGCGCACAGCGCGTCCGTAAGGGGACTTTTTCTGCCTTGTAGTTAACGCGTTGGCTTTCAATACGTTACATCCGGCTGTATAAAAGGTGGCCTTTCAGCCTGCAAAAGGCCACCTTTTACAACGCAAAATGCCGTCTTTCACAAGATGAAAGACGGCATTTTGCATTTCCATTGAAAATCATCCTAATGCGCTTTGACGGCATCTTCGATTACGAGACCGGCCAGCGTGAAGCCGAACACAGCCGTTATGTGTACCATCGAGCCGTTGGCGCGCGGCTCCTGGGGCGTTCCGGCGTTGGGCAGAAGCTCGTCGCTGTACACGCATTGGAATTTGCGCGACGGCCTTACGCCGCTCTTCTTAAAACCCTGCCGCAGCGAACGGGCGAGCGGACAGCCCTCTACCTTCCAGAATTCGGCCACTTTCACTCGTGTAGGGTCGAGCTTACGGGCCGCTCCCATCGACGAGTACAGCCTCACGCCGGCGTCGCATGCCGTGCGGATAAGCAGCATCTTGTCTTGCAGGCTGTCGATTGCGTCGATGACGTAATCATACTCTTTCAGGTCGAACCGGCCTGCCGTTTCGGCGCTGAACGCCTCGTGACGCGCGTCAATCTCTGCCTCCGGACTGATTTCCAAGAGGTGTTCTTTCAGCGCGTCAACCTTCACCCGTCCTACGTTGGGTGCTGTAGCCATGAGCTGCCGGTTGACGTTCGACGGGCATACGCAGTCGGGGTCGACAATAGTCACGCGCCTTACGCCCGAGCGAACCAGCCCCTCTACGCACCAGCTGCCCACGCCGCCCACGCCGAAAACTATCACCCTGACCTCTGAAAGGCGCGCGGCGGCATCGCCGCCTATGAGCAACCGGGTGCGTGATTGGAAGTCTGCCATCTTTGATAATTAAGAATTAAGAGTTAAGAATTAAGAAAATATGACTTTGATAATTAAGAGCTAAAGGCTTTATTGAATTAAGAATTAAGAGTTAAGAATTAAGAAAATAAGCTTTGCAGACAGCCAGTAAGAGTATTTTTCTTAATTCTTAACTCTTAATTCTTAATTCAACATTGCCCTGCACTGTTCCAGAATGTCCGTCAGTTCGTCAACCGTCTCTGCGCGGAGCATGGCGATGCGCGTCTGCCGGAAGTTCGGAATGCCCTTGAACACGGGGCTGGCCGCCAGGTGGCGGCGCGTGTGCAGTATGCCGCGATACTCGTCTATGCGTTCCACGTTGATGCGCAGCTGCTCTTCGAGGATGTCTATTTTCCTGTCGATGGTGAGCGACGTGTCTGCCGGCTGGCCGTCGAGATGGTCGCGCATTTCCTTGAACAGCCACGGATGTCCGAACGTTGCGCGCCCTACCATCACGGCATCCACGCCGTAACGCTCGAACGCCAGCTCGGCCTCTTCGGGCGTGCGGATGTCTCCGTTGCCTATGATGGGAATGCGTATGCGCGGGTTCTGCTTCACGCGGCCTATCAAAGTCCAGTCAGCCTCGCCAGTGTACATCTGGGCGCGGGTGCGCCCGTGTATCGTCAGAGCCTCTATGCCGCAGTCTTGCAGCTGCTCGGCAAGGTCTTCTATGACGATGTTCTGCGCGTCCCAACCAAGCCTTGTCTTAACCGTTACGGGCACTTTCACCGCGTCGACCACCGCCCGCGTTATCTTCAGCATCAGCGGAATGTCGCGCAGCATGCCTGCTCCGGCGCCCTTTCCGGCCACCTTCTTCACCGGGCAACCGAAGTTAAGGTCAATCACGTCGGGCTTGGCCTGCTCCACAATCCTGGCCGCCTCGGCCATCGACTCTGCGTCGCGGCCGTATATCTGTATGCCGACGGGCCGCTCGTCGTCGCTGATGGTGAGTTTCGACACGGTGCTTTTGACCGACCGCACAAGGGCTTCGGCGCTCACAAATTCGGTATATACCATGGCCGCCCCGAACCTCTTGCACAGCCTGCGGAAGCCGATGTCGGTGACATCTTCCATCGGAGCGAGGAAAAGCGGGCGCGGCCCGAACTGTATGTTGCGGATGTTCATTGTCTATATATTTTGGAGTTAAGGAGTTATGGAGTTAAGGAGTTAAGACAAATGCCTTGCTATCTTATCAGCAGTAGATTTCAAACGCAAAGGTTTTGTCTTAACTCCTTTACTCCATAACTCCTTAACTACTTTTAGTTTAACTTCTTATCAAATGATAAACTCCCCCTGCCCGGCACTTCACAACGCCCTTCATCTCGAGTGAGAACATCACGGCGGCGAGCCGTCCTGCGGCCATGCCCGTGGCGGTTGACAGCGTGTTTATCTGCTGGTCGTTGCCTTTCGCAAGGATGTCGGCCACGGCCTGCTCTTCGTCTGTCAGTTCGGGGAAGAGCGTGCGCTCTATTCCCGTGCGGCGTGCCGTGGCAAGCCGGGCGTCGTCCTGCCATCCCATGGTGTTCACAAAGTCGTCGGCCGATGTTATGAGGGCGGCCTTGTTGTCGCGGATAAGGTTGTTGCAACCCTCCGAATACTCGTCGCCCACGCGGCCGGGGAAGGCCATAACGTCGCGGCTATAGCTTTGGGCGATGCGCGCTGTGACAAGTGCGCCGCCGTGGCTGGCGCTCTCCGCCACCACAACAGCGTCTGCCAGGCCGGCCACTATGCGGTTTCTCCGCAGGAAGTTCAGCTTGTCCGCGTTGGTGTGCGTAAAGTGTTCTGTAAGAAGTCCGCCGTGTTCGAGCATGCAGTCGGCGGTGTCCTTGTGGCGCGGAGGGTATAGGTTGTCAAGTCCGTGGGCGAGAACGGCCACGGTGTCAAGCCCTACTGCGAGTGCCTCGCGGTGCGCGCAGATGTCTATTCCGTAAGCCAGTCCGCTGACTATGAGCGTCTCCGGGCACAGCTCCGCCAGCCGTCTTACAAACGAGCGGACGCAGTCCTGCCCGTAGGCGGTGCACCGCCGCGTGCCCACAATGCTCACTACGCGGCGGCTGTCGAGGCATCCCGAGCCGCGAAAGAACATCACCAAGGGCGCGTCTTCGCACGTTGCGAGCCGCTGCGGATAGCCGTCGCCGCCCCAGCAGAGTATCTTCACGCCGGTGCGCACGGCATATTCCATTTCGCCTTCCGCCCTTTGGCGCGCCTCCCCGATGTCGGCCAGCGCGTCGATGATGCGCTGCGAACACCCCGGGGCTATGCTCCTGATGTCGCGCCGGTTGTCGATTACGGCCGATGCGCTGCCTGCCGCGCGGCAAAGCTGCGCGGCAACGCCCGGCTGTATGCGGTCGAGCGACGACAGGATGAGGGAGGAAAGAACGGCATCCATTGTATTTAAGAGTTGAAAAATAGGAAAGACTGGGAAGTTAAGAGTTAAGAATTAAGAGTTAAGAAAATATGCTTCGTTAAACAGTTGGCAAGAGTATTTTTCTTAATTCTTAATTCTTAACTCTTAATTTCCAAACCCGAACGCCCTGTCATAGTCCTCGCTGTGGGCGAGTTTGCCGTCAACAAGGCACACAAGGTCAATCACTCCCTTGAAGCACAGCTTGTTGTCGGCGGCGCGGTAGATGTCCTGGTAGAACACGTAGCGCAGCCCTTCTTTCTTCAGGTTGATGCATGAGATGAACTCGTCGTCGCACCTTAGCGGCGTCTTGTATTGCAGGTTCATCCTCGCCACCACGGCGTCGATGCCGCGGCGGTGCATCTCTGCGAAGCTAAGCCCGCACTGCTTCAGGAACAGATGGCGCGTATGCTCGGCGTAATGCAGGTAGTTCGCGTTGTTCACTATGCCCTCGATGTCGCACTCGTAGTCGCGAACCTGCATCCGTGTAGTGAATATATAGTCCATAACAGGTGCAAAGATAGTGCAAAAAATCGGTATATTCGTTTTTTTAAGGGTTAAAGTCATTAGCTTAGGAGTTAAGGAGTTAGGAAGTTAAGGAGTTAAGACATTAGCTTTGTAGGTGGTATTCGGTTCGGGCTTATGCGGCGCATGGCTTTGCAAAAGGTGGCAAACGGCCTTGTAAAAGGCTATCAATTAGCGTGCAAAAGGCCACTTTTGTGGGCTAAAAGGTGGCCTTTTGCAACGCCGTTTGCCATCTTTCGCATCACTGCTTGTCAATTCCCCTCCCCTCGGGGAGGTTGGGTAGGGGCTTCACTTCCGCAGAAACTCATACCCAATCCTGCATCTCAAACAGTCCTTCCTGTCGCAATATGCGTGCTTGAGCTGTATTATCGCCTGGCTGTCGGCGGCGCTTTCGGCCTGCAGGCCGCACTCCGCCCATAGGCGCACGATGTGGTTGTTCTCCGCTTTCAGCTGCGACATCATCTCCATTGCGCGGTCGCACAACGCCTCGTCGCCCCGGTAACGGCCATACGCAAAGAGTACAGGCAGGGCCGTGTTGATGATGATTACGTCGAGCGACGACGGTGACAGGGCCTTCCGCGCCTTGCGGCTCGGTGCGCCGAAGGCGTGGTGCTCCTGCCAGTAGGGCGTGGCCTCGGTGCGCAGCATGTCGCGCATCTGCTCCGCCGTGGCGCACTCCGCCAGTCGGCTCAGGTCGCTCCGGCGCGAGTGGTAGAGCGCGGCCAGCTGCGACAGGCGTATGTACGGGAAGTTCTGAGGCCTTGTCCGCAGGAACTTCCACTCGCTGCCGTCCATGGCTTTAAGGCCGAACTTATGGGCGAGGTATGAGTATTCTCCGCGCAGCTTGTTGAAATATCCGTCCTCCAATGCCGCCTCGCGGTGGCGTTGCGGCATGGTTGAGGGGTCGAGCAGTCCGGCCTGGCCGATGAACAGGGCTTCAAGCTGGAACAGGTCGTCCCTATGGTGCGCCGCCGCTTGCAGCCATCCGCCGCCAGCCCAGCGCTCGAAGGCGTCGCCGTTCACGCCGAAGCCGAACGTGCGAGCCATCGTGACGAACAACGCCTGCTCCCAAGAGCCGCCGCACTGCGCCACCCTCCGCACTATTGCCGTTGTCTTTTCCTCAAGCCGTTCGGCCAGCAGGCGGCTCATCCAGCTGTGCGTGGTCAGGCAGTCGAGCCGCGGAATGACGGTGCGGCACGGCGGATAGCGGTCTTCACGCAGCAGTGCGGCGTAGTTGTCGGCCACCTTTTGCGGCACGGCCATCTGTACCTGTGCCACCCGTCGGCCGTCGCTCGTTACGGCGTCGCCGTCAACCTGCTCGACAACATGCAGCACAACGTTGTCATAACGCTTGTCGCGGTCGTGCCTGTGGTCGTGCCACAACGACGATTTCTCGTGTATTTCGACGTTCCCCACCCATTCCGTTCCGCCTATTTTCACCTTCGCGTTGAAGAAGTCGGGCCCCGCGTCGGTGTTCTGCAAGCCCGTGTCAATCACCTCAACGGCCAGCCCGTCGGTGGTCTTTAGCTGTTTCAGGGGGAACATCTTGTGCTTCCATGCGTATTGTAGTAAGGCTTCCATGTTTTCAAGAGATATTTTTTAGAAGTTATAGTAGTTTCTTTCAGTAGTTAAAGAAGTTTCTTTCAGTAGTTAAAGAAGTTTCTTTCAGTAGTTAAAGAAGTTAAAGGAGTTAACGCTCGCTTCGCTCGCTAAGGAGTTAAAGCCATTACCCTTATTATTAGCACCCATCTGCATTCCCTC
>URUK01000020.1 GCA_900551055.1 uncultured Prevotella sp.
TGCAGAACTATACGGTAAGCTATTCGGGCGGAAACGACAAGTCGCACTACTACATTTCGGGCGGCTTCCTCGACCAGTCGGGTATCGTCCGCAGCGTGAATTACCGCCGTTTCACCTTCCAGGCCAACACCGACGCGCAGGTTACGAAGTGGCTCAAGTTCTCGAACAACCTCACGTTCAGCGCCGACGAGAAGAAATAAGGCACTTACAGCATCGGCGACGCAATGAAGGCGCTGCCCGTCCAGCCGGTGAAGAACGCCGACGGCACGTGGAGCGGCCCCGAGGGCAACGCCGAGTGGTACGGCAGCATACGCAACCCCATAGGCACGACCGAGGTGAACAGCAACAAGACCAACGGCTACAACTTCCTCGCCAACATAACGGGCGAGATAACGTTTGCCAAGTGGCTCAAGTTCCGCAGCACCTTCGGCTATGACGCCAAGTTCTGGTTCGACGACAACTACACGCCGAAATACGACTGGAAACCGACTCCCGTTGAGGAAAGTTCGCGCTACAAGAGCACCAACAAGTCGTTCACCTACCTGTGGGACAACTATTTCCTCTTCGATTACACCATAGCCGGCGACCACGACATAAGCCTCATGGCCGGCATGTCGGCGCAATGGAACGACTATGATTACTACAACGCGCAGAAAAACGTGTTCCAGTTTGACAACGTGCACGAGTTCGACAACGGCGAAAAGATGTACTCCATACTCGGCAACATGACCGAGTGGGCGCTTCTCTCGTACATGGCGCGCCTCAATTATTCGTACAAGGACCGCTACCTTCTTACCGCTACGGTGCGCCGCGACGGCTCAAGCAAGTTCGGCCCGAAGCACCGTTGGGGTACGTTCCCGTCAGTTTCGCTCGCCTGGAGAATATCGGAGGAAAAGTGGTTCCCGAAGACCGACTTCATCGACGACCTCAAGATACGCGCCGGTTACGGCGTAACCGGTAGCCAGGCCAGCGTCGGCAGCTACGGCTATCTGGCGCAGTACAACACCGGAAGGTATCCGCTCGGCATAGCTGGAAACAACCAGACGGTGCTCTATGCGTCGACACTTGCCAACCCGTACATCCACTGGGAGGAGGTGGCTCAGACCAACTTCGGCATTGACGCGTCGTTCCTTCGTTCGCGCATAGTACTCTCTCTCGATGCGTATATCAAGGAAACGCGCGACATGCTCGTGAAAGCCTCAATCCCGATAACCTCAGGTTTCGAGGACACTTCAACCACATACACCAACGCCGGACGTGTAAGCAACAAGGGTTTCGAGCTTAGTCTGCGCACCGTTAACTTTGAAAAGCCGCTCCGCTGGGAGACAACCGTCACGGCGACGTACAACCGTAACAAGATAAAAGACCTCAACAGCGACGTGCCTTACTACATAAACCAGGTAAACAACTCGTATGTAACCATGCTTGCGGACGGCTATCCCATCAACGTTTTCTACGGATATGTGACTGACGGGATATTCCAGAACCAGCAGGAAATCAACAACCACGCCATACAGACTGGTGCGGAGCCGGGCGACATACGCTTCCGCGACCTTAACAACGACGGCGTTATAAACGACGAAGACCGTACCGTGATAGGCAATCCCAATCCTACATGGCTCTTCTCGATGAACAACTCGCTTTCGTACAAGGGCTTCGAGCTGTCTGTTTACTTGCAGGGCGTGGCCGGAAACAAGATTTTCAACGCCAACAACATTGACAATACGGGCATGTCTGCGGCGTATAACCAGACGACGGACGTGCTCAACCGATGGACCGGCGAGGGCACAAGCAACTCCATGCCGCGTGCGGTCTATGGCGATCCGAACAACAACAACCGCGTGTCTGACCGCTTTGTGGAAGACGGTTCGTACCTGCGCCTGAAGAACATAACGCTTGCATACAACTTCCCCAAGAAGTGGTTGGGCAAGCTCGGGATAGAAGCCATGCGCCTGTCGTTCTCGTGCGAGAACGTGGCTACAATCACTTCGTACTCCGGTTTCGACCCCGAAGTTGACATCAACGGCATCGACCTGTCGCGTTATCCTATTTCAAGGACATACAGTTTCGGTCTGAACTTTAACTTCTAAAACCATCAATGACAATGAAAACTATAAGAAACATCATATTGGCAGGCTTCACGGCGTTGGCTGTTTCGTCGTGTTCCGACTTCCTGGATTTGTCTCCCCACAATACGCTTGACCCCGAAACGGCCATGACCGACGATATAGCCAAGGCGCTGACGCTTGGCTGTTACCGCACGCTTCAGTCTTCAAACATGTATAACCAGCGTATATGGACGCTCGACATCGTGGCCGGAAACAGCGAGGTTGGAGCCGGAGGCGGCACTGACGGAATAGAAACCGTGCAGGCGTCGAACTTCATCACGCAGAGCGACAACGCCATGGCGCTGTACATGTGGCGTTCGCCGTGGGTAGGCATAGGCCAGTGCAACACCACGATACAGAACCTCCTGAATGCTTCCGGAGTGTCTGATGATGTGCGCAGCCAAAGCCTTGGCGAGGCGTATTTTCTCCGTGCGCATTACTATTACATCCTTGTGCGCCTCTTCGGCGGCGTGCCTTTGCGCCTCGAACCTTTCAACCCGGGCGACAATACGGCCATAGCGCGTGCCACGAAAGAAGAAGTCTATGCTCAAATCATCAAGGATTGCCAGGAAGGCATCGACCGTTTGCCGGCCAAAGCCGACTATTCCGATGACGACAAGGGCCGCGCCTGCCGCGAAGCCGCTATGGCTATGATGGCCGACATATACCTTACGCTCGCTCCGGACAACAAGGATTATTATGCAAAGGCCGGGCAATTGTGCAAGGACATCACAGCAATGGGCTACGATTTGACGAACTGCAAGTATGAGGATAACTTCGACGCGACAATCAATAACGGACCGGAGTCGCTCTTTGAGGTGCAGTACAGCGGCGACACCGAGAACGACTTTTGGGGCAACAACCCACAGATGTCGTGGCTGTCGACGTTCATGGGGCCGCGCAACTCCGACATGGTGGCCGGCAGTTACGGCTGGAATCTCCCCACACAGGAGTTTGTCGAGCAGTATGAAGACGGCGACCTGCGCAAGGACTTGACTGTTTTGTACGAGGGATGTCCGCCATTCGACGGCAAGGATTACAGAAGCTCGTGGTCTAATACGGGTTATAACGTCCGCAAGTTCCTTGTTCCCAAGAGCGTGTCTCCCGAGTATAACACCTCTCCGGCAAACTTCGTTGTCTACCGTTATGCCGACGTGTTGCTGATGGAGGCGGAAGCTCTTAACGAGCAGGGGCTTACCGACGAGGCTGCCGCTCCTCTCAATGAAGTGCGCAAAAGAGCTGGACTTGCAGCCGTGTCAGGGCTTACACAGGAAGAGATGCGTGAGAAGATAATCCACGAACGCCGCATTGAGCTGGCCTTCGAGGGGCACCGTTGGTTTGACATGATACGCCTTGAGCACGGCGACTACGCAATAAACTTCCTGCGGAGCATAGGCAAAGGCAATGTAACCAAGGAACGCCTGCTCTTCCCGATACCGCAGACGGAGATTGACGCGAACCCGCTTTTGACACAAAATCCCGGTTATTAATCTTACAACTAAATACTGACAAAATGAAAAAACATATATTGAGACCGGTGCTTTTCTTTCTCGGCTGTGCCTTGCTGGGCGCTTGTGCCGACGACGATTACACCGAACTGAACAAAGGCGAGACGGAACTCGCCATCACGGCAAACGCCACTGACATAACGCTTGACGAGGCCAGCCACGCCGACAACGCGCTGACGCTGACATGGACGAGCGGCACCAACCACGGCACCGGCAACCGCATAACCTACAAACTCGAACTGGCCGAGGCCGGAACGGGCTTCGCCGAGCCGTATGTGGCGGCCGATGAGATGACGCAAAAGTATGAATGGTCGGCTACGGTCGAGCAACTTAACTCCATATTGCGCGGCAATTTCGGCGTGAAGGCTGACGGCTGTTATGCCGTTGAGGCCCGTGTCACAGCCACCGTGGCCGGTGTTGACGACGTGCAGACTGCCTCAACGACATTCAATGTCGCATCATACGAACCCGTGACAACCACCCTTTATATTACAGGAACGGCCACAATGGGCGGCACCGACCTGTCAAACGCCGAAGAAATGACACGTACCGACAACGGACAGTTCACCTATACGGGCTACATGAAGACTGGTACGTACAAGTTCATAACCACGCTTGGCGAGGAACTTCCTTCCTATAACCGCGGCGATGACGGACAACTTGTTTTGCGCACGCAGGCCGACCAGCCCGACAATCTCTTTGAAATAACCGAAAACCATGACTATACCATCACCCTGAACCTGCTCGACGGGACAATCACCACCGTCAAGTCTGACGGCGTGAAGCCGCCATACGACGCGATATGGTTCATCGACGGTATGGATGGATACAGCTTCAAGCCCATGACGCAGGACGCTCTCGACCCGTTCCTGTTCCGTTACGGAGCGGAGTTCAACAATGAAGGCGACTTCAAGTTCGCGACGGCGAGCGGCAGCTGGGAGAACAACTACAAGGCCACACAGCCCGACGCGCCATATACCGACTCGTCTGTCGAGTTTGTGTCAGGCTTCGACCCCGACAACAAATGGCGCCTGAAGCCGGACGAACTGGGCAAGGCTTACAAGATATGCCTTGACATACGCAGCGGCAAGGAGCGTATGCTGATGAGCGTGTTCACGCCATACGAGACGATATGGCTTGTCGGTGACGCCGCACCGGGCGGCTGGTCGCTCGACGATGCCGCGCCGATGACGAAGGACGAGTCCAATCCATACGTTATGACATGGACCGGGACGCTCAACGCCGGAGAACTGAAATTCACCTGCGACAAGAGCAGCGACTGGAACGGAGCATGGTTCATGTCCGCCGAGAACGGAGCCGCGCCTACCGGACAGGAGGAAAAAACCCTCTTCATAGACAAGAAGAGCGACGCCCTGAAGGCGCAATACCTCACTACGGACATCATGGGCGTGGACAACAAGTGGAAGATAGCGGAGGCCGGTACGTATAAGATTACGCTTAACCAGCTCACTGAAACAATAACAATAGCAAAACAGTAATGACATGAGAAAACTGATATATTCGGTCGTTGCACTGATGGCAATGTGGGCGTGCAGCGACGACGACAACGTGAAAGCAAAGCCCGATGTGGATATTACGGGCGAAGTTACCGACGTGGTGAAGGTGAACGCCAGCCTCACCGTTAGCCTTTCTACCGACAAGGCGTGCTACAAGCCCGGCGAAACGGTGACGTTCACCGCCGTGGGAACAATCCCGGCTGACGCCAAGGTGCGCTACCGCACGCAGGCGGAGGTCGTGGCCGAGCAGGCCGCAAGCGGCCAGACGTGGACGTGGACTGCGCCCGATGCCGACTTCACCGGCTATCTTGTAGACGTTTACCGCACTGAAAGCGACGGCTCGGAGACCGTGCTCGGCACGATAGGCGTTGACGTTTCGAGCGACTGGACGCGCTTTCCGCGTTACGGCTTCGTCGCCACGTTCGACGCATCGAAGACCGCCGACGGCGTGATAGAGCAGGAGATGGCGTTCCTCAACCGTTGCCATATCAACGGAGTGCAGTTCCAAGACTGGCACAACAAGCACCACTGGCCACTCGGCGGCACGCGCGAAAATCCCGAAGCGGTGTACAAGGACATTGCGAACCGCGATGTCTACACGTCGGTAATAAAGAAGTACATCGACGTGCAGCATGCTTACGGCATGAAGGCCATGTTCTACAACCTCTGTTTCGGCGCACTGTCAGACGCCGCGCAGGACGGAGTCAAGGAGGAATGGTACCTGTTCAAGGACACCAAGCACAGCCAGAAGGACAGCCACGACCTGCACGATTCGTGGAAGAGCGACATCTATCTCGTAAATCCGGCCAACAAGGAGTGGCAGCAGTACATAGGCGACAGGAACGACGACGTGTACGCCAACTTCGACTTTGACGGCTATCAAATCGACCAGCTGGGCGACCGCGGCAACCTTTACACCTACGACGGCGGCAAGGCCAACCTGCAACTGGGCTACGAGTCGTTCGTGAAGGCCATGAAGGAGCGCCACCCCGACAAACGGCTTGTCATGAACGCGGTGAGCAGCTACGGCACGTATTCGATAGCACAGGGCGACGTTGACTTCCTGTACAACGAGCTGTGGGACAGCGAAAGCTCGTTCAGCTCGATACGCGACATCATCCACAACAACGAGCTTTACGGCCGCCACAACTTGCAGACGGTGTTCGCCGCATACATGAACTACACCAAGGCGGACAACCCGGGCGAGTTCAACACGCCCGGAGTGCTGCTCACCGACGCCGTGATGTTCGCCCTCGGAGGCTCTCACCTCGAACTTGGCGACCACATGCTGTGCAAGGAATACTTCCCGAACAACAACCTCACCATGTCGCAGGAGCTTAGGGACGCCATCGTAAGATACTATGACTTTATGACTGCCTACCAGAACCTTCTGCGCGGCGGAGGCGCAGAGACGGAGGCCGGAGTAAGCTCAACGTCAGACGTGAAGGTGGCCGCATGGCCGCCGGCTATCGGCAACGTCGCCGCGTTCTCACGCCAGGTGGGCGACAAGAAGGTGGTACACCTGCTCAACTTCATTGACGCCGACAACCTGAGCTGGCGCGACATGAACGGCACTATGCCTGAACCGCGCCTTGTCGAGGGCCTGCCCTTGCGCATGAAAGCAACGGCGAAGGTCAACAAGATATGGGTGGCTACGCCCGACGCGCTTGGAGGAGCTGTGCAGGAACTGCCGTTCAGGCAGGCCGGAGGCGAGGTGGTGTTCACCTTGCCGTCACTGAAATACTGGACTATGATAGTCGTTGAATAATCCTGTACTTTTTACCAGCTTTACGAAAGGCTACCTTTTGCATTCCAAAAGGTGGCCTTTTGGCGTGTAAAAGGTGGCCTTTTGCAGTCTGAAACACGGCCTTTTGCAACGCCTCTGATTGTCAGGCAGTTACGTGAAGGTGAGAAAGTGAGAGGGTGAGAAGGTGAGAAAGGGGCTTGTCTTCTCGTCCCTTGTTCCTCGTCAATTTGTCCCTTGTTTCTCGTCAACTTGTCCCTTGTCCCTCGTCAACTTGTCCCTTGTCCCTCGTCAACTCAAGAAATAGTTTTTAAGAATTAAAATTTCGCCATGTTGTTTTTTTTTCCTACTTTTGCAGGTCAATATACATTAATTTTAAAATGGCGGAAAATCAAATTAACGAGAACAATTATTCGGCCAGTAACATACAGGTGCTTGAAGGCCTTGAGGCCGTGCGCAAGCGTCCTGCCATGTACATAGGCGACATCAGCGAGAAAGGTCTGCACCACTTGGTAAACGAGACTGTGGACAACTCCATCGACGAGGCGATGGCCGGATACTGCACCCATATAGAAGTAACAATCAACGAAGACAATTCAATCACCGTTCAGGACAACGGCCGAGGCATACCCGTTGACGAGCACAAGAAACTGCACAAGTCGGCGCTTGAAGTCGTAATGACCGTGCTCCACGCAGGAGGCAAGTTCGACAAAGGCTCTTACAAGGTGTCTGGCGGTCTGCACGGCGTGGGCGTATCGTGCGTCAACGCGCTGTCAACGCGCATGCTCTCGCAGGTGTTCCGTGACGGGAAAATCTACCAGCAGGAATACGAGAAGGGCAAGCCGCTGTACCCCGTAAAGGTTGTCGGCGAGACAGAGCTGCGCGGAACGCGCCAGCAGTTCTGGCCTGACCCCACAATCTTCACCACGACAGTTTACAAATACGACATCATAGCCAAGCGCATGCGCGAGCTGGCGTACCTCAACGCAGGCATAAAAATAACGCTTACCGACCTTCGTCCCGACGAGGAGGGAAAGACAAAGCAGGAGGTGTTCCACGCCGTTGACGGCCTCAAGGAGTTCGTCCGCTACATCGACCGCCACCGTACGCACCTCTTCGACGACGTAATCTACCTCAAGACAGAGAAACAGGGCATACCCATCGAGGTGGCGGTGATGTACAACACCGATTACAGCGAGAACATCCACTCTTACGTAAACAACATCAACACCATAGAAGGCGGTACCCATCTCGTCGGGTTCCGTATGGCTCTGACGTCAACTCTTAAGAAGTACGCCGACGCCGACCCTGCAATCTCCAAGCAGATAGAGAAGGCCAAAATCGAAATCGCAGGCGAGGACTTCCGCGAGGGCTTGACCGCCGTAATATCAATCAAGGTGGCCGAGCCGCAGTTTGAGGGCCAGACGAAGACCAAGCTGGGCAACAGCGAGGTGACGGGAGCCGTGCGCCAGGCCGTGTCGGAGGCCCTTTCATACTATCTGGAGGAGCATCCGAAGGAAGCTAAGCAAATCTGTGACAAGGTAATCCTTGCCGCAACGGCGCGCATCGCGGCGCGTAAGGCGCGTGAGAGCGTGCAGAGAAAGAACCCCATGAGCGGCGGCGGACTGCCCGGAAAGCTGGCCGACTGCTCAAACAAAGACCCCAAGGAATGCGAGATTTTCCTTGTCGAGGGAGACTCGGCGGGCGGTTCCGCCAAGCAGGGCCGCAACCGTTTCACCCAGGCCATACTGCCTCTGCGCGGTAAAATCCTCAACGTGGAGAAGGTGATGTGGCACAAGGTGTTCGAGAGCGAGTCGGTAATGAACATCATCCAGAGCATCGGCGTGCGCTTCGGCGTTGACGGCGAGGACGACAAGGAGGCGAATATCGACAAACTGAGGTACGACAAAATCATCATAATGACCGACGCCGACGTCGATGGTTCGCACATCGACACCCTCATAATGACGCTCTTCTACCGCTTCATGCCAAAGGTAATACAGGAAGGCCACTTGTATATCGCCACTCCGCCGCTTTACCTTTGCACGTATAAGAACAAGGTCAAGGAGTATTGTTATACCGACCAGCAGCGTCAGGCGTTCCTCGACAAGTACGGAGAGGGCGTGGATGACGGCAAGAGCATACACACGCAGCGCTACAAAGGTCTTGGAGAGATGAACCCGGAACAGCTCTGGGAAACGACCATGAACCCCGAAACGCGCCTCCTGAAGCAGGTAACCATCGAGAATGCGGCCGAGGCCGACGAGATATTCTCAATGCTCATGGGCGACGATGTGGAGCCGCGCCGCCAGTTCATAGAGGAGAACGCCACATACGCTAATATCGATGCGTGATGTAAAAGGTAAAAAAGTAAAAAGGTAAAACGATAAAAAATCATTGCAGAAACGCGGAAAGGTAGAGGGCAGGAAAGAGAACCGTTTAATCAATAGAAGACAAATAAAAAAGGTGGGGAAGCTGATTTATGCCATGCTTCCCCACCTTTTTACTTTTTTACCTTTTTACTTTTTTACTTTTTTGAAGGCTTTGTTGCTTTTATAAAGTACGTTATCAGCAGCACGTAAGCTACAAGTGCGCAAACCTGCGACAGCGGATTGGCGAGCCACTCGGCGTTGACAAGGTTGATGTCGGCGAAGCGCAGCAGCGCGCTTACTACTCCCATGAGCGCTCCTCCGGCGATGAAGCCGCTGGCGATGAGCGTTCCTTTCTCTCCGCGGGCCTTGTTTTCAGCTGCGTCTTTGGAACGGGATGTGACGTACCAGTTGATGGCTCCGCCCACGAGCAGCGGTATGTTAAGCTCTATCGGGATGAACATGCCGAGGGCGAAGGCCAGTGCCGGGATTTTGAGCAGTGTCAGTATGATGGCAATGAGCGCGCCTATGCCGTATAAAATCCACGGTGCGCCCACGCCGTTCATCAGCGGGTCGATGACCGCAGCCATGGCGTTGGCCTGCGGAGCGGCAAGCTGTCCGCTGGCGAATCCGTATGTCTTGTCGAGCAAAATCATCACTCCGCCGACGGTAGCTGCCGACACCAACGTGCCGAGGAACTTCCATGTTTCCTGCTTTTTTGGTGTGGTGCCGAGCCAGTAGCCTATTTTCAGGTCGGTGATGAACGCTCCCGACATAGACAACGCTGTGCATACCACGCCGCCCATGATGAGCGCGGCCACCATGCCGCCCGTGCCTTTAAGCCCTACGGCCACCATAACGACGGAGGCGAGGATGAGCGTCATGAGCGTCATGCCTGACACGGGGTTGGTTCCAACGATGGCAATGGCGTTGGCTGCGACGGTAGTGAAGAGGAACGCTATTACCGCGACGAGCAGTATTCCGACTGCGGCGAAGAGCAGGTTGCCCTTCATCACGCCCGTCCAGAAGAACAGGAACACCACTGCGAGGGTGACTATCGCGCCGATGGCGATGACCTTGAAGGGTATGTCACGCTGTGTGCGGAGTGTCTGTTTGGCTTCGCCCTTGCCTCCGCGCATCTCGCGTGCCGCCAGGCTGACGGCGTTCTTGATTATGCCCCACGAGTTGATGATGCCTATGATGCCGGCCATGGCTATGCCGCCTATGCCGATATACTTGCCGTAAGAGGTGAAAATCTGCTCCGGCGACATGTCGCCTACGGCGGTGGCGATGGCCGGGTCCCACTGGTTGAGCACCTGGCTGTCGAACAGTACGGCCATGAGCGGCACTATGAGCCACCACACAGCCAGCGAGCCGAGGCAGATTATGAAGGCGTATTTCAGGCCTACGATGTAGCCGAGGCCGAGCACCGCCGCGCCGGTATTGACCTTGAACACGAGCTTTGCCTTGTCGGCCAGCGTCTCGCCGAGTCCTATCACGCGCGTGGTGAAGTTCTCGTTCCACCATCCGAAGGTAGCCACGATGAAGTCATACAGTCCGCCCACCAGTCCTGCAAGCAGCAAAGGCTTTGCCTGCTGGCCGCCCTTCGCGCCGCTGACGAGCACCTGCGTTGTGGCCGTAGCTTCGGGGAAGGGGTATTTCCCGTGCATGTCGCTTACGAAATACTTGCGGAACGGGATGAGGAACAGTATGCCCAAGACGCCTCCGAGGAGCGAGCTTAAAAAGATTTCGACGAACGACGCGCCCATGCCGGGATACTTGTCTTCAAGTATGTAGATTGCCGGCAGGGTGAATATTGCGCCCGCCACCACCGCGCCCGAGCACGCTCCGATGCTCTGGATGATGACGTTCTCGCCGAGGGGGTTGCGCCGCTTGGCCGCGGTAGACACTCCCACGGCGATTATGGCGATAGGTATGGCGGCCTCGAACACCTGTCCCACGCGCAGCCCGAGATACGCGGCTGCGGCCGAGAAGAGTATCGTCATGAGCACGCCCCACGTCACCGACCATCCGTTCACCTCGGGATAAGCCTTGCGCGGGTCCATCACAGGGCGGTATTCCTCGCCCTCTTTCAGTTCGCGGAACGCGTTGTCAGGCAGCCGCATTCCGTCTTTTTCCAAGTCTTCCATGTTTTTCGATACCTTACTTTATGTGGTTAATACATTATTTTCCTTGTCCTTATAGTGCCGTCGCTCATCTTATGGCGTACAATGTTGATGCCTTTCTGCGGCTGTGCGAGCCTTGTTCCCGATGGCGAATAGTATTCCGTGGCTGTCACTTCGGCGGCGCTTGTCCCAACGTTGCTTATTCCCGAAGTCACGCCTTCTCCGTATTCGACATCAAGTGTAGCACCGGCGTATTCGCCGACCTCGGCTTCCACGTTGTCGACGGGCATGCCTTCAAGGCCGTAATAGTCGGAGGGGATGAAGTAATCATCGCTGCCATCGCCTTCCTGATGGTCGCTTGCGCCGGTGTTCCCAGTCAATGTTATGTGGTAATCAGGGTGGCTATTGCTGACGTTAGTGCGCCATATGTCGTTGAAATCGCCAACAAATGCGTTTCGCTCAACATATAAGTTTGAGAGATAACCTGCCCCGATGCAGTAGTTTCCCACTTCCGACGAGTACAGGCAGTTTAGCAGGTGTACCTTGCCGAAACGCACACGGGGCATGCGTTCGCGGCATCCCTCGTCCCACCAGCAGGCATAGAACGTGGTGTTCAGGTGTCCGCGGCTGTCGTCATGCCCGTCGTCTCCTCCCCACAAGTTGCTGAAACGGTGGTCGTCAGAGCCTCCGCTGCCACCGCCTACCGGCTCTTTCAGGTAGCGGAAACGGCACCATGTCACGGCGATATAGTCTGAAGAGTGGTTGCAGTCGAAGTTGCCGTCCACGCCGTCTTGGAAGTCGCAGTGGTCAACCCATATCCGCTGGCAGTCTTGGAGGCAAAGGTTGTCGTTGCCGTCGATGTCGTATGCGCCAGAGGCTTCAAACGTTATGTTCCTTATAATGATATTGTCGCAGTCGCGGAAGAGCAGTATTCCGCTTTCGTCACCGTCCGACGGTGTGTCGGGATTTACCAACCTTGCGCCCGGCAGTCCGTAAACCGTCTTGTTGCTGGCATCCTTTATCGTCGTAAGACCGTCAAAATCGATTGTGCCGTCGATATAGATTGTGCTCCTGTTAGAACCTTCGAGCGCGTCAGTAAGCTCTCTTAGGGTCGTCACCCTGACAGGGTTTTCGTTATTGCTGCCGGTCACTTCTCCGTCAACAATTGCCCATCCTATGGGGCGGTTGTAGTCATATAAAGACATTTGCGCCTGCGCAGGCGTTGCAAGGAGCGTTGCCAACACGGTAACAGTCAATAAAGCAGATTTTTTCATTTGTTAAAGCGTTGTTTTATTAATGTGGCAAAATTAGTGAAAATATCGCACACGGTGAAACGAAATGCGATATTTTAATTGCGTATTAAATTGAGAATGGAGAAATGAGAATGGAGAATTATGATTACCTTTGAGATTGACTGCCAACAAAGCAAATCATAATTCTCCATTCTCATTTCTCCATTCTCAATTTAAAACACGGCAAATTGGAAGGCAAAAGGCCGTCTTTTGCACGCTAAAAGGCCACCTTTTAGGAGGTAAAAGGTGGCCTTTTGTAAGGCGATGCGTAATGTCTTGATTTACAAGTAGTTGCAAGTTGGACTAAAACCGCAGGTCATTCGTCGCCGAGAAGGATGCCCGACAGCTCGCGCATGCCCTCCGACGCGCCTTTCATTATGTGGCGCACGTCGTGCCGTCCGGCTGCCATTACGGGCTTTGGGTCGATTAGGTAGACCGGCGCTGACGGCTTGGCGTATTGCACAAGGCCGGCCGCAGGGTAGACGTTGAGCGACGTTCCTATGATGACAAACAGGTCGGCCTGCCGCGCGTAGTCAGCCGCCACGCTGATGTTGGGCACCGCCTCGCCGAAGAACACTATGTACGGGCGCAGCAGCGAGCCGTCGCCGGCCTTCTCGCCGGGCGCCACGTCGATGTCGTCTGCCGTCATGGTGCGCCAGTAACGGGGGTTGTCAACGTCGCGGCTGGAGCATGTCTTCATCAGTTCTCCGTGCAGATGGATTACGCGCGAGCTGCCTGCCGCCTCGTGCAGGTTGTCAACATTCTGCGTCACCACGGTGACGTCATACTTCCGTTCGAGTGCGGCCA
The DNA here is from genome assembly GCA_900551055.1 of uncultured Prevotella sp. Lineage (GTDB taxonomy): Bacteria > Bacteroidota > Bacteroidia > Bacteroidales > Bacteroidaceae > Prevotella. The sequence goes on from URUK01000020.1 coordinate 13,472, forward strand.
CAAGGCGGTGCCCCTCGTTCGGCTTGGCCTCCAACAGCTTTTTGCGCAGCATGTTGTAAAAGTTGTTTACGTAGACAGGGTCTTGCAGCCATGCCTCATGCGTTGCGACGCGCGCCACGGGATAGTTCTCCCACAGGCCGTCGGCGTCGCGGAAGGTGCTGAGTCCGCTCTCTACGGACATTCCCGCACCGGTAAGGACAAAGAGTTTTTTCATGTTCAATATGTTTTTTTACCCACCCCAACCCTCCCGAAGGGAGGGAGCTTGATTACCTGTAATGGTAATTGGCAGGTTAATAATATCTTTTATTTAATGTCTTTTACCCTCCATTGCATATTAAGTCACCTCCTTTTGAAATGGCTGGGGTGGGTGTTTACTCCCACTGTGCATATCAAACTCCCTCCCTTGGGGAGGGTTGGGGTGGGTTGCCATTCTCTTCTTTCTACAAAATTAGTGAAATTTCCATAATAATGCAGCCGTAATCGGATAAAAACATTACCTTTGCACGGTTTTTAATAAGGTATAAAGAAAAATACAAATTCAGCAAAATGGACAAGTTAAGTTACGCTTTGGGGCTCGGCATCGGCCGCCAGCTGGCGCAGATGGGAGCAACAGGTCTTGACATAGACGATTTCGCCACGGCAATAAAGGACGTGCTGGCAGGCGTTGAACCGAAAGTGGGCGACCGCGAGGCGCAGACAATAGTGCAGGAGTTTTTCCGCAAGCAGGAAGAGAAAGCCAACGCCGAGATGGCCGAAAAGGGCAAGAAGGCGAAGGCCGAGGGCGAGAAATACCTCGCAGAGAACGCCGCAAAGGACGGCGTTGTGACACTGCCCAGCGGCCTGCAATACAAAGTGTTGCGCGAAGGCAACGGGCATAAGCCGAAGGCGACGGACAAGGTGAAGTGTCACTATGAGGGCTTCCTGATTGACGGAACGGTGTTCGACAGCAGCGTGCAGCGCGGCGAACCGGCTGTGTTCCCCCTCAACCAGGTAATCGCCGGATGGACAGAAGGCCTGCAACTGATGCAGGAAGGCGCGAAATACCGCTTCTTCATACCTTACCACCTCGGCTACGGCGAGCGCGGCACAGGCTCTACGATACCTCCGTTCGCAACCCTCGTGTTCGACGTTGAGCTGATAGAGGTGATGTAATTGTAAGCCCCTCCCCAGCCCTCCCGGAGGGAGGGGCTTGACATTTCTTGCCGTCAGTCGGGCGGAAACTAAGCTCCCTCCCTCGGGAGGGTTGGGGAGGGGCTTGATATGAATAATAATCAATTAACATAACAATCAATGAAAAAACTTACATTTGCAGCTGTTGCGGCTGTCGCATCAGCAATGTTCGTGTCTTGCGGCAACTCTACGCCCAAGGCAAACCTGAAGAGTGACATCGATACAGTGAGTTACGCATTCGGCGTAGTGCAGGGACAAGGCCTCAAAGACTACATCACAAGGGGCATGGGTATCGACTCGACCAACATCGATGAGTTTGTAAAGGGCTTCAATGTAGGTGTGAACTCAGGTGACGACAAAGAGAAAGAGGCTTATTATATTGGTGTACAGATGGGTATACAGCTGTCAAGCCGTATGGTAAAGGCTGTAAACCACGACCTCTTCGGCGAGGACTCGACCAAGAGCATATCGATGAAGAACCTTCTGGCTGCACTCGTAACCAGCGTGGAGGGCGGCAAGACAATCATGACCCCGGACCAGGCGCAGATGGTATGGCAGACAAAGTCGCAGGCCATCAAGGCAAAGGCTATGGAGCAGCAGTATGGAGAGAACAAGAAGGCTGGCGCTAAATTCCTTGCCGACTATGCCAAGCAGCCGGGCGTGAAAAAGCTTGACGGCGGCGTGCTCTACAAGGTAATCAAGGAAGGAAAGGGCGAAATGCCGAAGGACACCTCAATGGTGCGCGTTCATTATGAGGGCAAGACCATCGACGGAAAGGTGTTCGACAGCTCTTACAAGCGCAAGGAGCCTGTGGCGTTGCGTGCAAACCAGGTAATCCCCGGATGGACTACGGCGCTTACACACATGCCCGTGGGCAGCACATGGGAGGTTGTAATACCTTACGACAAGGCTTACGGTGCTCAGGATACACCGCAAATCAAGCCTTTCTCTACGCTTATCTTCAAGATTGAACTTGTAGGTCTGGGCAGGAAATAATCAAGGTACAAGGTATATGAACATAAAAAGCATCTTTACGCTCGCCGTCATGGCGGGCGTATTTTTCAGTGGGGCAAACGCCGCTGATAGGAAAAAGAAAACACGGCAGGCTGACGATGACGCGCAGGGCGCGCCCATAACCGCGCTCAATACGGCAGCCGACTCGTTGAGCTACGCCGCCGGTATGGTACGCACTGACGGCCTTATACCTTATTTAAAACAGAGTTTCGGCGTGGACACGGCGTACATGGCTGATTTCATCCGCGGTTATAAGGAGGCCATGTCCAAAGGTTTCGACGAAAGGACAAAGGCTTATTACGCCGGGGAACAAATCGCCCAGATGGTAAGCCAGCGCATGTTGCCGTTCCTGAAGGACGAGTTTGCAGGCCGCAAGGACTCCATCGACGAACACGTATTCAACGAAGGATTTATCAATGCGCTGCAAGGCGGCAGCTCGCTGATGACCGCAGACGCAGCAAAGGATTATTTCAACAAGGCTTTCGAGCAGGCCATTGACGAGCGGAACACAGCCACAAAGAAGGCCGGCGAGGAATTTCTGGCTGCCAACAAGCTGAAGCCGGGCGTGGTTACAACGCCTTCAGGGCTGCAGTATAAGGTGCTTGTAAAGGGCACCGGCGAAGTTCCCGGCGAGAAAGACGAGGTTTCCGTGAAGTATGAAGGCCGTCTTTTGGACGGCACTGTGTTCGACAGCAGCTATGAAAGGAAGGACCCCGTGACCAAGTTCCGCCCCAACCAGGTTATCAAGGGATGGACTGAAGCTCTGACGATGATGCCCGTAGGCAGCAAGTGGGAGCTGTACATACCTTACAATCTGGCTTACGGCGAACGTCAGGCAGGCAAAATCAAGCCTTTCAGCACATTGGTTTTCACTGTCGAAGTGGTTGGCGTGAAAAAGGCGGAAGCGCCAAAGCCACAGCCGAAAAACACTCCCGCAAGCGCCAAAGGCAAGAGCGGTCAGACACTGAAAAACGGCAAGGCCAAGGCTGACAAATAACAATTGTTTGCTATCATAACGGTAGGGAGACTGCAAAAAGTCTCCCTATTTTATTTCATAATGCCTTAAATCAGCTAAAAAACATGTCAAAATGTTGTGCGTGTCATTTTTAATGACTATATTTGCTCGCATCATTTTGATTGTCACAATAAGCAGGAATATACAAGAAAAACAAAAACATAAACCTTGAGAAATGGAGAAAATAGACAGTCTCGACAGGAAAATTCTTAGCATATTGTCTAAGAACGCCCGCATACCGTTCAAGGATGTTGCGGCAGAGTGTGGCGTTTCGCGCGCCGCGATACACCAGCGCGTGCAGCATCTGATAGAAAACGGGGTGATAACCGGCAGCGGATTTGACGTCAACGCGAAAAGTCTTGGCTATTCGACATGCACCTACGTAGGCATAACGCTTGAGCGGGGAAACATGTACAAGTCGGTAGTGGAACGTCTTGAGCACATCCCCGAAATCGTTGAATGCCACTTCACGACAGGCCCTTACACCATGCTTGTGAAGCTGTATGCACGCGACAACGAGCAGCTTATGGACCTTCTGAACAACCAGATGCAGGGAATACCAGGAGTGGTTGCTACCGAAACGCTTATATCCCTTGAACAAAGCATCAAGAGGGAAGTGCCTGTGCCGCAGGATTTGAGGAAATAAGGAGGTGCGCTTGACGATGGTTCAGTTTGACCTTGATGGTAGCCTTGAAAGTGTGTATTCGCATTTCCCCGAGGCGGAGGACAAGCCTTTAATCGGGCTTACGGGCAATTTCGTAGACGGGGAGACCCGTCTGGCCGACCGTTATTACAAGTCTGTGGCTGAAGCCGGAGGCGTGCCGGTTGTCATTCCGCCGTTGGCTGACAAGGACGCGATAATCAACACGCTCGACAGAATTGACGGATTGGTGCTTACGGGAGGAGGGGATGTCAACCCGTTGTGGACTGGTGAAGAGCCTTCTCCACGTCTCCATTCGGTCAACTGCGAGCGTGACAAGGCCGAACTGATGACCGTCCGTCTGGCCTGCAACCGCCAATTGCCAGTCCTCGGTATATGCCGTGGCATGCAGGTGCTGGCCGCCGCTCTCGGCGGCGAGGTGGAGCAGGACATCGACGAGGGGTTTTCTTCCGGACGTCTTGCGCCTCCTGAAGATGCAATCCGCGTCAATGCGCCTATAAAGCACAGCCAAGACGCCGACCGCCGCGAGCCTACCCATACGGTGACACTGGGCAAGGAGTCTGTTCTTTATTCGTTGTATTATAAGAAGAAACTGGCTGTCAATTCGTTCCACCACCAGGCAATACGCAACACCGGACCGCGTTTTGATGTCTGCGCAACGGCGCCCGACGGCGTGATAGAGGCCGTTGAGAGCAGCGAATTCAAGCATATTGTTGGAGTGCAGTGGCATCCCGAGTGGCTTGAAGACAGCGGACCGGCACTCTTCGGCTGGCTTGTCAAGCAGGCATCGGCATTCAGGTATGCAAAGAAGCTCCACCGGCGTATCCTCACTTTGGACTCGCATTGCGATACTCCGATGTTCTTTCCCCAAGGCATTAACTTTGAACAGCGTGACCCGCGCATACTTGTTGACCTGCACAAGATGGCCGACGGCTGTCAGGATGCGGTCGTCATGGCGGCTTATCTGCCGCAACCTAAGCCGGGAGAGGCGTTCGGCGACTTGGTAAAGCCGTCAACAGACAGTCCGAAAGCATACGCCGAGCACATTTTCGACAAGCTTGACGCAATCATAGACGAGAACAGTTGCTACATAAGTTCGGCCCGTACACCTGCCGAATTGTATGAAAACAAGCGCGTCGGGCTGCGTTCCATAATGTTCGGGATAGAGAACGGACTCGCGCTTGAGCACGACCTGAAAAACGTTGAATACTTTGCCAAGCGCGGGGTGGTGTACATCACGCTGTGCCACAACGGCGACAACGACATCTGCGACAGTGCCCGCGGCTCGTCGACGCATGGAGGCGTGAGCGGGTTTGGTGCCGACGTGATACGTGAGATGAACCGATGCGGCATAATGGTGGACCTAAGCCATGCTTCGGAGAAGAGCTTTTATGATGCGCTCGACATCAGTTCAAAGCCCGTGGTGTGCAGCCACAGCAACTGCAAGGCCCTGTGCGACGTGCCGCGCAACCTCACAGACGACCAGCTTCGTGCTATTGCGGCGAAGGGTGGGGTGGTGCAAATCACGCTGTACCACGGCTTCTTGCGCAACGACGAACAGGAGGCCACCGTGCTTGATGCCGTCAGGCACATTGAACATGCCGCCCATGTGATGGGCATCGAGCACGTAGGCATCGGCACCGACTTCGACGGCGACGGCGGCATACGCGGCTTCGCCGACTCGTCGGAGGCGATAAACTTCACGCTGAACCTGCTCCGCCGCAATTTCCGTGAGGAGGACATAGCCCGTATATGGGGCGGAAACTGGCTAAGGGTGATGGCCGAAGTACAAGGAAAATGAATTATTTGGTAACTTGATGGGAGTTAAGGAGTTATGAAGTCAAGGAGTTAAGACTAATGCCTTGCCAAGTGAAGGATGTAGGATGAAAGGTGAAGAATACATTTTTTTACTTAGTAAACATGATTGTTCATTTTCTCATTATCAATCATCCATTCAACAAGACATTAGTCTTAACTCCTTGACTTCATAACTCCTTAACTCCTGTAAACATCTAATTTATGTATATTAAAATGAAATCCAAACTCTTATTTATTTCACTTGCGGTGCTTCTCGCCGCGTGCAACAGCAACAAGAAGGCGGCTTCAGGCGATGTGAGCGGTATCGAGATGCAGCCTGTAGGCCCGGCGTTCAACGCCGACAGTGCATACGCCTATTGCAAGGCGCAGTGTGACTTCGGCCCCCGCACCATGAACAGCAAGGCTCACGACGAGTGCGGCAGCTGGATTGTGGCGAAGTTCAAGCAGTATGGTCTCGGTGTGACCGAGCAGCGCGTGACGCTCAACGGATATGACGGCACGCCGCTGAAGGCCACCAACATCATAGCCAGCTACCGCCCGGAAATGGCGGAGCGCGTGCTGCTCTGCGCCCATTGGGACACCCGCCCGTGGGCCGACAACGACCCCGACAGCGCCAACTGGCGCAAACCGGTGCTCGGGGCTAACGACGGTGCGAGCGGTGTTGCCGTGATGCTGGAGCTGGCAAGGCTGCTTCACAGCGACACTACGAAGCTCGCTGTTGGCGTGGACTTTGTTTGTTTCGACGCCGAAGACTGGGGAGTGCCGCGCTGGAGCAACGTTGCCGACAACGGCAACTCGTGGGCGTTGGGCGCGCAGCACTGGTCGGCCAGCCCCCACAAGCAGGGCTACAAGGCGCGTTACGGCATCCTGCTCGACATGGTTGGCGGCCAAGGCGCGCAGTTCTGGCGCGAAGGCATGTCGATGCAGTACGCTCCCGACATAGTGAAGAAGGTGTGGGCGGCAGCCGATGTGGTAGGCTTCGGCAGCTATTTCATCAACCAGGACGGCGGATACGTTACCGACGACCACATCCCTGTGAACGAAAAGGCCAAGATACCGACAATCGACATCGTTTCATACTACCCCGACTGCCAGCAGAGCACGTTCGGGCCTACGTGGCATACGGTCAGCGACGACATGGAGCATATCGACCGCGCCACGCTCGGAGCGGTAGGGCAGACTGTGGTGCAGGTGCTCTATTCGGAGAAGTAAGCACGTTGCCGCGTAACGCTTTGAATACCAGACATTTGGCAAAATGCCGTCTTTCGCATTGCGAAAGACGGCATTTCGCCTTGTAAAAGGTGACCTTTTGCACGGTAAAAGGTGACCTTTTTGCAAACCGTCTTTTGTCCTTTTGGAAATAAATCAGTATCTTTGCAGATACGGGAACAAATATTGTCAAGATGGAAACAAGTGCAAACAGGGTGTATAAAGTTACCAAGTCGAACATGGTGCGCGGTGTGACGACAGGCGTTTGGGTGCTTGTTGTTGCGGTGTTCGCAGCTGTGTGGCATATGATGCTGCGTGAAACCTTTGACGTTGTTGCCTTTACCGTCACGCTGGTTGTCACGTTGGCGGTGCTGGCATGCCTGCTTTGTTTTCTCTTGATGTCGCCAAGACGCGTCGAGCTGACGGCTGACGCGCTCGTGCTCCACCGTGTGCTGGGGCGCAAGGTGTTCCGTTATGCCGATATTGCGGACGCCGGCTTGTGGACGGGCAAGCCGTCAAGCCTGTTCCGTTTCTGCGGCAGCGGTGCGTTCTACGGCTTCATCGGATGGTTCTCCGGCGGCGGTCTCGGTACCCATTTCGAGTATGTTGGCTGTTATGGCGATGCCTTTTACATCAGGCTGCGTAGCGGCCGCACCTACCTGTTGAGCTGTGACGGGTCCGCGCAGGCTGTAAAGCGCCTGCGCGAAGGCATGCAGGGCAAGGCGGCATGATTCCCGTTTACAGCCTGCCTTCTTCGGAGTAGCTGTAATACCGGCCGTCGGTGATTATTATATGGTCGAGGAAATGCAGGCGCATAGTCTTGCAGGCGTTTTTCATTTGCTGCGTAAGCGTGTCGTCGCCGCTGCTGGGACGGGTGTTGCCGCTGGGGTGGTTGTGGCACAGGGCTATGACGGTGGCGTTGCAAAGCAGTGCGTGCTTTAGGGCGAGGCGTATGTCCACGGCCGTCTCGGTAATTCCTCCGTGCGACAGCATGACGCTTTTTATCAGCCTGAAACTCTGGTTCATAAGCAGCACCCACGCCTCTTCTTCGGGCAAGTCCTGCATCTTGGGGTGCATGTATTCGTATATTGCTGAGGCGGAATCGAGTTTCCGGCGTTCTTCGGCCTTTTCTGCCTGCCGCCGTTTGCCAAGTTCGCAGGCGGCGATGATTGTCACGGCTTTTGCCTGTCCGAGGCCTTTGTACTGTCCGCCGGAGAGCTCGGCGACAGTCATTTTTCCGAGTGTGTTAAGGTTGTTGCCGCAGTCGGCAAGCACGCGCTTCATCAGTTCTACCGCACTCTCGTCCTGAGAGCCGGAGCCGATGAGTATGGCCAGCAGCTCGGCGTTTGACAGTGCCGCAGCGCCGAGCCGCATGAGTTTCTCGCGCGGACGGTCTTCGGGCGACCATTGGTTGATGGAAAGTTTTGTCATTTTTATTTAATTGAAAATTGAGAATTGGGAATGGAGAATTATGATTACCTTTGCTCTTAATGTGCAACTTGTGTTATTTATGGCTGTAAATTCTCTTTTGAAGTTTTTATTATCTTGACAAGGATACGTATAATATCCTCATTGTCGTTCATCATGGATTGTAGTTGTTTCTTGGTAATGTAGTTGCCGCTGTACAATGTTTTCAACCAAAAGGCGGTTTCGTCAGCTTCTTTCAATGCAACGCTCAGTTTGTTGATGAAGTCAGCCTTGCTTTGGGCGTTTCTGCTTTCCGCAGTGTTTGCTCCGATGCTTGTGCCACTGCGCAAAATTTGCTTGGAAAGGGTCTGTTCATGCTTTACGTCTCTTAAATAAATATATAGTCTGACTATTCTTGAGGCGTAAGCTTCTGTTTTTTCCTGTATTATGTTTTCTTTCCTATGCAACATTGTATGTATTGTTGTTTCCCTATTTTGTTCCTCTGCCTTTATTGTCCGATTTTATCAAATTGGTTTGATATGTAAAGGTAATCATAATTCTCCATTCCCAATTCTCCATTCTCAATTGTAGAAAGTCTTTTCAAATGCATGGAACTCGTCCTGTCCTTTCACGCAGCGTTTCCACCATGCAGATATGAAGCCGCAGCCGTAGCCGAAGAGCTGGACGAACGCTGCCGGGACGCTTAGCAGGCCTACTTTGAGGCTTTTGTTGGCTGCGGCGGAATCGGCGGTGATGAGCAGGCAGTAAAGGATGATGGGCAGCCAGGGCGCGGCGCACAGCCAGTACCAGCGGTGAATGTCGTCGTAGGCCATCAGCACGCGGCCAACGGCTGACGTGAGCACGAGCGCGCATACGCCGACGGTGAACACCGTCGGCAGCATGTGGACGAGTTTCAGCGATTCGGGGTATTTCTTGTAGAGGTTTATGCGTGCTATGCCGCTGTTGTAGACCTGGCGGAAGAACTTGCGGAAATCGGTGCGCCGCTTGTGCCACACCCATGCCCCAGGAAACAGGCGGCAGCGGCAGCCGGCCTTGAATATGCGTATGCTGAAGTCGATGTCTTCGCCGAAGCGCATCTTTGAGAATCCTCCGAGGCGCAGGTAGACGTCGCGGCGTATGCCCATGTTGTACGAGCGGGGATAGAACTTGTCGAGTTTTTTCTTGCCGCCGCGTATTCCGCCTGTGGTGAAGAAGCTCGTCATGGAGTAGCTGATGGCCTTTTGCGTGTCGGTGAACGAGTCGTGTGCGCGGTCGGGACCGCCGAAGGCGTCGGCCGGTTCGCGGTTGAGCTCGTCGTCAACTGCTTGCAGGTAGCCTTCGGGTACGACCACGTCGGAGTCAAGCACAATGAGATACTCTCCCTTGGAGCGTTCCGCGCCGTAGTTGCGGCTCTGCCCCGGGCCGCTGTTCTTTTTCGTGTAATAATGCAGGTCGAGGCTTCCGCTGTATTTCTCGCATACGTCCTTGCATGGCGTGGAGCTGCCGTCTTCGACTATTATTACCTCAAAGTCCTTGACGGTTTGTGTGGTAAGGCTGGCCAATAGTTCGTCAACCTCGTCGGGACGGTTGTAGACGGGAACGATGAAAGAGTATTTCATGGGAAAAAGGAGTTAAGGATTTAACATGTTAAGGATTTCGGCGTGATGCCGGAACGATAAAACATTAAGGAGCAAAGACGTTAAGGCAAGCGGCTTGCAGCAGGATTATGTCATAACCGCAAGGCAGTTGTCTTAACTCCTTTACTCCTTAAATAAGTCAACTTCTGGATGGAAGTTTATTCCTTTACGCGGTTCAGGTAGCTGCCGTCGCGTGTGTCAATCTGTATCAGGTCGCCTTCGTTGATGAACAATGGGACACGTACTTCCACGCCGGTCTCAAGCGTGGCGGGCTTCGTCGCGTTTGTGGCGGTGTCGCCTTTGATGCCCGGTTCGCTGTGCGTAACGCGGAGGTTTGTCTTTACCGGCATCTCGGCATAGAGGATTGTGCCGTCGGTGGTGTCGGTAACGACTTCAACCACGTCGCCTTCCTTCATGTAGTCAACGCCGATTATAGAGTCGCGGTTGATTGGAATCTGCTCGAATGTCTCCTGGTTCATGAAAATCAGTCCGGTCGGGTCTTCGTACAGGTACTGGTAGGGGCGGTGCTCTATGCGGACGTCTTCGAGCTTGAAGCCTATCTGGAATGTGCGTTCAAGCACACGTCCGTCGGTGACGTTCTTCAGTTTCGTGCGCATCACCGTGTTGCCTTTTCCTGGTTTAACGTGCTGGAAGTCGATGCAAATCCATACCTGGTTGTCCATGCGGATGCAGGTACCTTTCTTTATTTCCTGTGAGTTAATCATTTTGTATGTGTAATTTAGAATGTTGTCGCCTGTCTGTAAGTGCCGATAAGGCGGCGTTTTGAAGGCGGCGCTTCATCCGTTTGTTCCGCCGTATACGCCTAAAAAGTTGACTTTCAGGCTGCAAAGTTACTATTTTTTTAGAAAAAAGCATAAAACAAATGTCTAAAAAACGCATTATCTTTGGTTGTTTGAAAAGAAATGTGTACTTTTGCAGCCCAAAGCGTGGAACGAATAACAACAAAATAATATAAGAATATGAAAAGAACATTTCAGCCGCACAACAGGCGCAGGGTGAACAAGCACGGTTTCCGTGAGAGAATGGCAACGAAAAACGGCCGCCGCGTGCTTGCGTCGCGCCGTGCAAAGGGTCGCAAGAAGCTTACTGTTTCAGACGAGCATCACGGCAAATAACAGCCGGGGAGGTAAGAAATTGGACAAGAAAAGGAAAGAAGTGAAGCGATGTCTTTGCTTCTTTCTGTTTTTTTCATACCTTTGCAGAAAATATGGCTGCGCTCGTGGAAGTGGAATCCAGGATGCTTTCCGCCGCTTGCGTATGCCCAAGTGAAATCATACGACAGGGATGAAGACAAAAGATTTCTTAGGAAAAATCTTCAGCTTGAGGCTTTGGCTCAACCTGGCCTTGATGCTGGTTGTCGTCGTTTTGTTGTGCTTGGGCGTAAAAGTGGGGCTTGACATTTACACCCACCATGGCGAGGAGATAGTCGTGCCCGATGTCAGGCGCAAGTCTTTCGCCGATGCGGAATATCTTTTGATCGGGCGTGAACTGAAAGTGGCGGTGAGTGATACCGGCTATGTGAAGACGCTTCCGCCCGACTGCATCCTTGAACAGTCGCCCGAACCGGGCAAGGTTGTAAAGTCGGGGCGCGTGGTGTATGTGGTAATCAACTCGTCGCACTCGCCGATGCTCACCATTCCCGACATAATAGATAATTGCTCTTACCGCGAAGCGCGCGCCAAGCTGGTAGCGATGGGCTTCAAGGTTGGTACCACTGAATATATACCGGGCGAGGGTGACTGGCTTTACGGGCTGAAGTCTGGCGGACGGATGTTGCATAACGGGCAGAAAGTGTCAGTCAATGATGTCATTGTGATGCAGGTAGGTGACGGCATGCGTGACATGAGCGACTCGATTGTGTATGCGGAGCCGGAGTTTTACGACGAGCTCGGCGACTCTGTGGAGGCGGTGCCCCCGTCGGACGGAGTGCTGTACACAACTCCAGAACAAAGTGGAGACGTTGACGAGTTTGAGGTTGTCACGGGGCCGGAACAGTAAATATTGAGTGCCAGGACTTTTTGCACCGAGATATTCATGGCAGAAGATTATATCGACGACATAGGGTTTGATGATGATGACGGGCAGCAGTTGTACGAGCATCTGCGTGTCGTTGTGGACAAGGGACAGGAGCCGTTGCGCATCGATAAGTTTATGCTAAAGAAACTGCAGCATACCAGCCGCAACCGCATACAGTGTGCCGCCGATGCTGGTTTCGTACAGGTCAATGGCCGTCCGGTCAAGAGTAACTATCGTGTACGTCCCCTTGATGTCATAACGTTGATGCTTGACAGGCCGCAATATGACAACACAATAGAACCGGAGGACATTCCGCTTGACATTGTCTATGAAGATAATGAGCTTATTGTGATTGACAAACCTGCCGGACTTGTAGTGCATCCGGGCTGTGGAAACTGGCACGGTACATTGGTGAATGCCGTAGCTTGGCATTTGAAAGACGTTCCGACGTATGACCCCAACGACCCCGAAGTGGGCCTGGTACACCGCATCGACAAGGACACGAGCGGCTTGCTGGTCGTTGCTAAGACACCCAACGCGAAGACGAAACTTGCCTTGCAATTCTTCAACAAGACTACACACCGTAGCTACAACGCCCTTGTGTGGGGCAATTTCACCGAAGATGAGGGCCGCATAGAGGGCAACATAGGGCGTGATACCAAAGAACGCATGCGCATGGCGGTATATCCGCCGGAGTCGGAAACGGGCAAACATGCCGTAACACATTACCGTGTGATTGAACGTTTCGGATATGTCACCCTTGTGGAGTGCATCCTTGAAACAGGAAGGACACATCAGATAAGGGCGCACATGCGCCATATCGGCCATCCGCTTTTCGCCGACGAGCGTTACGGAGGTACGGAAATACTGCGTGGAAACCGTACGGGCAGCTACCGGCAGTTCATCGAAAACTGCTTCAAAACCTGTCCACGGCAGGCGCTTCACGCTAAGACGCTGGGTTTTGTGCATCCTGTCACGGGGCAGCAGATGGACTTTACCTCTCCGCTTCCTGATGACATGGAACGGCTAATAGGCAAATGGAGGGCGTATATAAAGGGAAATGAATTTAAATAAAAATACTTTATGAAAAATCTCAAGAGAACTATTGCCATAGTGTGCGGAGGAGATTCTTCCGAATATGGTGTCTCTTTACGTTCAGCCCAGGGGCTTTATTCTTTCTTTGACAAGGAAAGGTACAATGTCTACATCGTGGTTGTGAGGAAGCTCGACTGGCACGTCGAACTGCCTGACGGCACAACCGCGCCGATAGACCGCAACGACTTCTCGTTCATGGAGAACGGAAATTTTGTGCAATTCGATTACGCTTACATAACAATACACGGCACTCCGGGTGAGAACGGCATACTGCAAGGCTATTTCGAGCTTGTCCATGTGCCTTATTCTACGAGCGGAGTGCTCGTTGAGGCGTTGACTTTCAACAAGTTCGTGCTAAACCAGTACCTGCGCGGCTACGGTGTCCGCGTGGCCGACAGCCTGCTTATCCGCAAGGGATACGAGGAGATTGTCAGCGACGACGAGATTGAAGAACGCATCGGCATGCCGTGTTTCGTCAAGCCTGCGGCCGACGGCAGCAGCTTCGGCGTGTCCAAGGTGAAGAACAAAGACCAGCTTGCTCCGGCCATAAGGAAGGCCATGCTTGAGAGCGAGGATGTGATGGTGGAGCGCAACATAGAAGGTACGGAGATTTCGATAGGCTGTTACAAGACGCGCGAAAAGAGCGTTGTATTGCCTGCTACGGAAGTTGTGACGCAGCGTGAGTTCTTTGATTATGATGCCAAATACAACGGCCAGGTTCAGGAAATAACACCGGCGCGCCTTGCTCCTGACACAGCCAAGCGTGTGGCGGACATTACGAGCCAAATCTACGACATTCTGCACTGCAACGGAATTATACGCATCGACTACATCATAAGCCGTGGAACGGGCAGTGACGGGCAGGAAGTGGACAAGGTGAACATGATTGAAATCAACACCACTCCCGGCATGACGGCCACAAGTTTCATCCCGCAACAGGTCAAGGCGGCAGGACTCAACATGACTGACGTGCTGACCGACATTGTTGAAAACCAGTTCAGATAAAACATTGCGATGTTAAAGGAGTTAATGGAGTTTGTTTTTACGGTTCCATTAACTCCTTTGTCTATCGTTTGAAACTAATCCTTGACAATTTATGAAAGTTCCCACTGCATTTGACAGCATCCGCCCTTATGAGCCGGAAGAGTTGCCGCAAGCGTTTGAACGCTTGCTCGCCGACGGGCAGTTCAGGCAGGTTCTGGCTTATGCCTTGCCGGATTTGCCTTTTGAGAGCGTGCGTGACAAGATGCTTTCGTGCAAGACAAACCTTGAGTTCCAGCTGTCTTTCTGTTATGGTTTCGTGCAGTCCTTGGTTGACAAGCTTACCGCAGGCTGCGACATGGACGTCTCGGCGGTGGACAAGGCCGGGCGTTACACGTTTGTGAGCAACCACAGGGACATCGTGCTTGATTCTGGTTTCCTTGACAAACTTCTGATTGACAACGGCTTCAAGACCACCTGCGAGATTGCCATAGGCGACAACCTGCTGGCTCTTCCGTGGGTAAAAGACCTTGTCCGGGTGAACAAGTCGTTCATCGTAAGGCGCGGACTGTCGCCTCGCGAGACGCTTATGGCCAGTAAGCTGATGTCCGATTACATGCACTTCGTTATAGAGGAGAAGCACGACAACATCTGGATCGCCCAGCGTGAGGGCCGTGCCAAGGATTCCGACGACCGCACCCAGCCGGCCATCCTGAAGATGATGGCAATCGGAGGAGGCAAGGGCGACGTTGTGGAAAAGCTGCGCCGGCTGCACATTGTGCCGTTGGCGATATCGTATGAGTATGACCCCTGCGACTACCTGAAGGCCAAGGAGTTCCAGCAGAAGCGCGACATTGAGGGTTGGAAGAAGTCTGCCGAAGACGACATCATAAGCATGAAAACCGGAATACTTGGCTACAAGGGGCGCGTTCACTACCAGTGTGCGCCGTGCATCGACGGCTGGCTCGACACGCTTGGCGGCGATATTCCCAAGGCCGATGTGTTTGATGTAATCGCGGAGCATATCGACCATGAAATCCACCGCAACTACCGATTATACCCGTCCAATTATATCGCTCTTGACATGCTGCGCGGCGACAGTGCCAATGCATGTGAATATACCGACAAGGACAAGGCCGTGTTCGAGAAATACCTTGCCGGGCAGCTCGCTAAAATAGACCTTCCGGGCAAGGACGAGCCGTTCCTCATGGAGCGTATGCTCGTAATGTACGCCAATCCTGCCATCAACCATATCAACGCTACACGATGAAAAACTGCCTGAAATATATCTTCCTGACGTTTGTCTTGTTCCTTATGGCGTGCGAGAACGACGTCTACCGCACCGGTGAAGGTGCCTTGTCGAACATGCGTGCCGACTTTGTCGAGGCGCAGACCGATGCCGACGCCAACGCGGTAAGCATCGAAACCGACGACGGCGAGCAGATGTATTTTTCGCAGGCGGTCAGGGTAAGCTGGATGGAACGTCCCGACACGGTGTACCGCGCACTGCTATATTATAATAAGGTGGAGGCGGACGACGGCACATATCGTGCCGAACCGCTTGCCATGTCGCAGGTGCTTGTGCCGCAGATTGTTCCTTTCGAGAACTTGGAAGGCGGCTTGAAGGCCGACCCGGTTGACTTTGTAAGCTCGTGGACAAGCCGCAACGGAAAGTACCTGAACCTTGAACTTGGCGTGAAGACCGGCTCGGTTGACGGTTCGTATGGCACGCAGACGCTTGGCGTTATATGCCTCGGCGTTGACGAACGGACCGACGGCACGCGCCTTGTACGCCTAAGCCTGTACCACGACCAGGCCGGAGTCCCTGAATATTATACCACCGATGCATACGTGAGCATTGCCGTTTCCCGTCTGCCGGTAGAGCCGTCAGCGGGCGACGATGTAAGCATCGACATCGAGACTTACGACGGAACCGTTACGCGGACATTTACTTTTTAATCCATAATGTTTCTTGAGAAGGCTGCAGTCCTGCACGGGATATGCGGCCTTTTATTATGCCTTATGCCAAGAAAAACATGCTGAAAACATGAAAAAACACGCCGCGAGGTGTCACAAATGCGGCTTTTCTGCGTACTATGGGTAAAAGAACTGTAAAAAAACACCGGATTATGAAAATCAAGACAATTGCATTGACTGCCGCAACGGCGCTTTTTTCGTTGGCGGCATGCGGCGGAACCAGCAAGGAAGCGGCCTGCAACGCCGCGACTTCCTACGGCGATGTGGAGAAAACACTTAGCCTTAGCGGCTTCAATGGCTTTACGGCATCATGGCCTGTGGCAATCAATTACACTCAGGGGCAGACCTATAAGGTTGTGGCTCGCGGCAGCGAAGAAGCCTTTAGCATGACGAATATATCCGTAATTGGCGGAAAACTCTCGGTAAAGCGGAAGAAGGACAGTTATCAGAGTGATGCCGACAAGCACACCATAACGCTTTACGTCACCGCCCCGGCTGTAAACAGCATACAAAACAATGCGCGGATGGACTTTACCGCGCAGTCGCTGAAGACCGACGGACTGTCGATTACTAACAACGGAATGCTTACGTTCAAGGCCGATGCGGTGGCAGGCGGCGGTTCGTCTTCGGCATTCGACGTTTCAAACAATGGCCGTATGGACATCGCCGTGCCGTCAGTCAAGGCCGGTACTATGACGATTTCCAACAACGGCGTGCTTATGTTCGGCAACGGCACGGTAAGTTCGGACATGCTGAAGATGACAAACCACGGGCGTATGGACTTCTCGTGCAGCGTGAAAGGCGGTTCGGCCGACTTCAACAATAGCGGCGTGGGCATGATAAAGGGCACGTTCACCCTTGAGGGCGATTACAAATATGCCAATTATGGGCGGTCAGACATTGACGGAGATGTGACCGCACGCGGCATAAGCATATACAATTCTGGCGTAGACATGCGGAAAAGCAGGCTTAAGGCCGACAACCTTTCTGTTGAGGTCAGTGGCCGCAGCGACTACGACATGTGCTTTACCGGCGGCAAGGCGGAGCTTGCCTGCAGCGGAGTAGGCATGTTCAACCTTTCGCTCGACTGCCAAAGCGTCACCGCAAGTGCGAGCGGACGCATCGAGATTGCGCTCTCCGGCACGGCTGACAACACGGAGTTTACCGGTTCGGGCGTGTCGCATATCAAAACATCGGAGCTTAACAAATTCTGAACAGCACGCATTATGGCTTGTGTGCCGGTGACTTTATGACGCAAGAGGACTTTGAACGCGAGGCCGGGGTGATGCGCCCCATGTTGTTGCAGACGGCTGAAAGCTTGCTCGGCAGTGCCGAGGATGCCGAAGACGCCGTGCAGGACGTGCTGCTGAAGCTGTGGGGCATGGCCGCGGAGCTGCGCAGTCCGGCCGCCCCGTTGGCAAAAGTCCTTGTGCGCAACGTGTGCGTAGACCGCCTGCGCAGGTGCAAATCCAAGGTCGGCATTGGGCTTGCCGACATGCCGGCACCGGCGGATGAGGGTGCTGACGGCGACGTTTTCGCACATGTAATGAAGGTAATCGACACGCTGCCTGCGGCTCAGCAGGTGGTGCTGCGCCTCCGCCATATCGACGGGATGCCGACGAACGACATCGCACGGCTTACCGGCAGCAGTGAGGCGGCTGTGCGCAAGACGCTTAGCAGGGCGCGTATGGCTGTAAGGAAACATCTTCTTAATGATTTGAACGATGAATAACAGAAAGGCAAAAGAGGCGGAGCGGCTGCTCCGAAGGTTTTTCGACGGTGAGACGACGCTTGCTGAGGAGCGCCGTCTCTACCGCCTGTTCAGCGGCAAGAAACTGCCAACGGAGCTTGAGAAATACCGGCCTGTGATGGCCGCCTTCAGCTCTATGCGGGCCGCGGAGGGGCACAGGGCGAGGTTCATGCCTGTTGTATGGCGTGCCGTGTGCGGCGCGGCGGCTGCCATAGTGCTGCTGTTTGGCGTGCAGGCATACATTGATTACCGCGAAGACAAGGCGCTGGCGCGGCTTTACGGGGGCAGTTATGTAATAGACAACGGCCACCGCATAGACGACCTTGGGCGCATAAAGGGCGACATTGAGGCTGCTCTTGCCGACGCGGAGCGTATAGAGAGCCGCATCGGCCGACGGTCGGTGGTGGAGCAGGCCGAACTTGACGTGCTCGGCAGCATCGACGACCCTGGCATGCGCAGGCAGGTGGAAGAAATGTTGGAATAGCTGAAAACGACAATGATGGTACGCAGGATAGTTTTTATATTGATGTTCATCGCCGGGTGCGCGGCGTCGGCCTTGGGGCAGAACAGCATCGACCGGCTTGTCGAAGACTGCTCGTCGGTGGGGCGGAGCAAGTTCACTTCGGCGGTGGAGCGTGACCCGAATACACGGAAAATACAGAAGGTTGTGAAGGTGCTCGAACTCTCCGACGCCGATGCCGGCAGCTTCTCGGCAGCCTTCAAGCGCGAGAAGGGCACGGGCGACTTCATAGAAAAGCGCACCGAAAACGGCATAACTATGGTGCTTACGGTGCGCGGCAAGGGGCAGAACCGTGTCTACGCGCTGAGGTGCGACGGCCCTTGTTCTTCACGAAAGGCAGGCACGCGCTACCGTCTTGTAAAAGTGACGGTGATTGTGAGTTATGGTTCTTAGTATTTTCAGTAGTTAAAGGAGTTGTTGTTTAGTAGTTAAAGTAGTTAGAGTAGTTAACGCTCCCTGCGGTCGCTAAGTAGTTAAAGTCATTAGCTTTGAAGTTAAGGAGTTATGTAGTTAAGGAGTTAAGACAAATGCCTTGTCAGTTGACGAGTAACGAGTGACAAGCAGACAAAGCATTTGTCTTAACTTCTTAACTACATAACTCCTTAACTCCTAAACAAGTGTCTTTAACTCCTAAAAAATAATTTGCTGTCTTTTGTCTTCCGAAAGGCCGTCAATTACAAGCCAAAAGGCCACCTTTTACACTGTAAAAGGTGGCCTTTTGCGTATGCACTGACAGTCAATGGGTTACGCTTACTTTATCGTTTCCTTTTTAAGGAATTGCTGGAAGCGGTCGTGATAGCCGTTGAACACGTTGATGTCAACCTCGCCGTGTATGCCGTCCACGCGCCCGTCGGGGCACAGCTGCCAGATGGCGAGGCGCACTTCGGGCTTGTATTCGCCGTAGCGGGCTATCCAAACCATGTAGTCGCGCATCAGGTCGGGCGCTTCGGGCAGGTATTTGTTGACGAACTGCTGGCTCACGTAGAGTATTGGCCGTACCCCGGTGCGCCTCTGTACGATGCCGAGCCATGTGCGTATGCGGTTGAACATGGCCTGCACTCCGCCCATCTTACTGATTTGCCGGGCTGTGGGCTCTACGTCGAGAACCGGCGGCAGGTCGCCTTTGGAAAAGCGCGAGTGGCGCAGGAAGTACTGCGCCTGCTTCTGCGCGGTTGACGTGTACGAGAAGAAATGGTATGCGCCTACTGGAATTCCGTGCCTGCGCGCCGCGCGGTAGTCGCTGGCGAAGTACGGGTTGCGCACCGATGCGCCTTCGGTCGACTTGATGTAGACGAACGATACGGGGTAGTCAACCTTGCCGCTGACCTTCTTGCGGCTTATGTTTCCGAGGTGGGTTATGCGCAGCTTGTTCCATTTTATCGCGTATTTCTTGCGCCCCTTGCCGTGCTGGTAGCGCGAAATGTCTATCCCGTAGATGCGTTCGGCGGTGTAGGTCATCCGTTCTCCGCGGTAAACGCCGCCCGTCCATTCTCCCGTCTGCACCTTCCCCTCTGCCGTTATGCCGCATCCGAATCCGTTTCTTGCGCCCTCGCGCCATGCTCCGTCGTAGTAAGAGCCGTCGCGCCCGCGGTAAATGCCGTGGCCGCTGGGGCGGTATAGGCTGTCAAGTTCGCCTTGGTAAGTGCCGAGGCTGTCGGTTATCGTGCTGCTCACAACGGTGTCCGCCCTGAATGTTGCAGCCACGGTGCGTCCCTGTGGGTCGGTAACGGCTGCGGTGCCGTGCCTCTTTCCTGCCTTCCATTGTCCGCTGTAAATGGTGCTGTCGCCGCGTGTCAGCACGCCGTAGCCGTCAGGCAGCCCGTCGGCTGTCCCTCCGCGGTAGGTGCATCTGGTCTTTGGCGTTGCGGTATTGCCGCTGGGTGTAACCTTTGAACACGCCGACAGCACGAGCAATGCGGCCAGGGCAAGTATGGTTGTAATGTGTTTCATGGCAGCAGGTTGTTTAGTCCGAAGCCTGTCTCTGCGGGCTTTATAACCCTTCCTTTGACGCTTATTCCGGCGAAAACGCCGTTAGCGGTGAATACTGGAGAGCCGTCTGGTGCGAGCACCGTTGGCATGTCGTGGCAGTCTTTGCCGGTTGCCGTTCCGCTTGAAATCTGGGGCTTGGCCTTGTCAGGGCGGTAGCCGTACAGTCGGCAGCCGGGAAATGCCGCCGTGGTGATGCCGTCGCCGCTGTCAATTTGCGGCGTAAGCCATAGGTGTGGGTACAGGGTTACCGCGCCGCCGGGCGTGCGCCTGTCGTTGGTTTGCAGCAGTATTAGCGGTTTTGTGTTGTCTGTGGTAAGCCGGGAGCATGGCGTGCGCAGAGTGTTCCCTGCGGTGTCTTTGCTTATTACGGTGTATTTTGTGACGAGCCTCATGGCAATCTGCCTGCCTTCCGATGCCGCCGTCAGGACTGATAGCAGCCTTTCGGACTTGGCTTTGCGTTGCTCCAATCCTTCGGCGTACTCCGCAATGATGTTGTAGCCGTCGTCGTTCACGTTGTGGGTCTTCATGTAATAGCCGGTTTCTTCAATCGTCTTATTTAATAACCCCACCTTTGTGCGTGTGTCTTCGATGGCCTTTCTTATTATTTCTGGCATCCTCCTGTTTGCCGCGGCAAGCCTTTTCGCGGCTGCGCTGTCGCTGTTGGCGGTCAGCAGGAGGCCGTTGCATGAAGGCAGCAGCGGCCAGCGGTTCACCCAGCAGGCTGTGGCATACGTCTTGGTGGCCGTGTCCTGGTCGGCGGAAGGCGACATCCCTTCCGGTTGCAGGCTGTCGTTTATGCTGCTGAAAAAGGCCACGGGTTTGCCGTCGGCAAGCAGTTCGTAGCGTGAAAAGGCTTCAATAAGTGCGACGCTTCTCTTCATGTTCTCCGCCGGTAGCGGCATGAAGGTGTGCGCATAGATAAAAAATACAATCGCGGCCGATGCCATCGACAGCGATTGTAATGTAAGACGCAAGAGCTTCTTCTTGTCAGTCAATCTCTTCATCGGCTTCATATCCGCCCATTTCGCGTAGCGCGTTCTTCAACATGGTGTATTGTTGGAACAGGTCGTGTACAGGTTCTTCGCCGTCGGAGTGCATCGGGCTTTTCATGTAGAACGACAACCAAGGCTGTATTCCGCTTCTTCCGGCGCGTGCCGCGAGGTCGCCCAGCAGGGCAAGGTCGAGCAGCAGCGGTGCGGCCAGTATGGAGTCTTTGCACAGGAAGTCTACTTTTATCTGCATGGGGTAGCCCATCCAGCCGAAAATGTCGATGTTGTCCCATCCTTCCTTGTCGTCGCCGCGCGGCGGATAGTAGTTGATGCGCACCTTGTGGAATATGTCTCCGTAAAGCTCGGGATATTCCTCTTTCTTTAATATGGTGTCAATCACGCCGAGCTTGCTTACCTCTTTTGTCTTGAAGTTCTCCGGAACGTCAAGCACAAGGCCGTCGGTGTTGCCGAGGATGTTGGTCGAGAACCATCCGTTCACTCCCAGCATGCGTGTGCGGAAAGCGGCGGACAGGACGGTCTTCATCATCGTCTGCCCTGTCTTGAAGTCTTTTCCGGCTATCGGGACGCCATGTCTTGCGGCCAGTTCCCACATTGCCGGGATGTCGATACAGGTGTTAGGCGCGCCCATTATGAACGGAACGCCCTCTGATATGGCGGCGTATGCGTAGCACATCGACGGCGCAACAAGTTTGCGGTTGTCGGCTTCCATCGCCTCTTCAAGCGTGTCAAGACTGCCGTGTACGCTGTCTTCGCGCGGCACGTAAATCTCTGTCGAAGCCGCCCACACAACCACCAAGCGGCTGCATCCGTTCTTTTCCTTGAACGAACGTATGTCTTCGCGCACCTGCTCCGTGAGCTCCCGGCGCGTAAGATGTGTGTCCTTGACCCATGTCCCGTCCATGGCCTTTACGTAATCGGGGTCGTAAACGCCGCGCATCGGCTGTATGTTTTCAAGCTCCTGCTTTACAGGATAGATGTCCCTGTCCCTCAATACTCCGGCATCAAGAGCTCTTTCAAAAGCGTTTCCGGGAAGGATGTCCCATGCTCCGAACACGATGTCGTCGAGTGTCGGCATCGGAACGATGTCGGATACGTGCATGTATCGCTTGCCGTCGCCCTTCCCCACACGTATCTTCGCCATCTGCGTGATTGAGCCTATGGGCTTTCCCATGCCCTTGCGTATCATCATTGTGCCTGCCATGAACGTTGTGCTGACGGCTCCGAGGCCGATGCACAATATTCCAAGTTTGCCTGTTGCAGGCTTCACATTGTTTTCTTCCATACTTGTTGTCGTGAGTTTTATGTCGTTGGGTTATGCGTTTTTTCTCTGTATGCTGATAGGTTTTACAACCTGCGAAAGTACAAAAAAACATTTATAGAAGTGCGTTTTTTACTTATTTTATACACATTTCTTTTGAAAAGCGCGCATTTGTGGATGTGTTCCCACATATTTTACGCCATTTCTTTAGTAACTTTGCGCCATTCAAGTGGAACTTATTATGATAATGTTATGGCAAAATTTGATTTCGACGAGATTGTAGACCGCCGCGGCACTGACAGCGAGAAGTGGGACGGCGGACAGGTGGAAGGCGCTCTGCCAATGTGGGTTGCGGACATGGATTTCCGCACTGCGCCGTGTGTTGTTGAGGCTTTGCGCAGGAGGGTTGACCACGGAGTGTTCGGTTACGAGCATGTTCCCGACTCGTATTACGAGGCCGTAATCAACTGGTTTGACCGCCGCCACGGCTGGCGCATGCGGCGCGAGTGGATGATATATACTACCGGAGTGGTGCCTGCCGTGTCTGCTGTCATCAAGGCGATGACCGTTCCCGGTGACAAGGTGCTTGTGCAGACGCCGGTTTACAACTGCTTCTTTTCGTCCATAAGGAACAACGGCTGTGTGATGGAAGACAACAAGCTGGTGTACGACGGCGGCACTTATACAATTGATTTTGACGACTTCGAGCGGCGTGCCGCCGACCCGCAGGTCAAACTCTTCCTGCTGTGCAACCCCCATAACCCGGCCGGACGTGCGTGGACTGCTGACGAATTGCGCCGTATGGGCGACATCTGCTTGAAGCACGGAGTGTTCGTCTTGTCGGACGAAATACACTGCGACATCGTTATGCCGGGCTACAAGTACACGCCGTTCGCCTCGCTTTCTGACGATTTCCTGATGCATTCGGCGACGTGTACAGCGCCGACAAAGACATTCAACATTGCCGGAACGCAGATTGCCAACATAACCGCGGCTGACGATGACGTGCGCCGCCGCATTGACAAAGCCATCAACATAAACGAGGTTTGCGACGTAAGTCCGTTCGGGGTTACCGCCCTTCAGGCGGCGTATAACGGCGGAGAGGAGTGGCTTGAAGAACTGCTGGCTTATCTGCACGGCAACTACGAGTGCCTGAAAGAGTATTTTGCGAAGAACATTCCGCAAATTCCTGTTACCAAGCTGGAGGCCACTTACCTTGTGTGGCTCGACTGCTCGGCGCTCGGCAAGCCGTCAACCGTCATCGTGGACGAGCTTCTTCGCGGGAAAAAGCTTTGGCTTAACGACGGCGAGATGTATGGCGAGCACGACCGTCCGTTCGTCCGCGTGAACATAGCATGTCCCCGTTCGGTGATGATGAAGGGGCTTGAGCTGTTTGCGGAGTATGTCAAGGAGTGTTCGGGAAGATAGGAATTTATAGAAGTTAGAGAAGGTATAGAAGTTAAAGCCAAATGTTTTGTTTGCAGCCCTTTCATTCAATAGGCAAAGCATTTGACTTTAACTTCTATACCTTCTCTAACTTCTATAAATTCCTTAAAATTCTTACAGCAATCCCGGCAACTGGTACAGCCGTGTCGAGTTGCTGCCTTTTATGAGTATGCAGAAGCCTTCGGGGCGGTTGGCTTCTATTTCTTTTTTCACTTCATCGACATCATTGAACTTGCGGAAGGGGCAGTCCGTCTTGCCGAACTCCGTCCCGACGAGCCACACCTCGTCAAAACCTGCAGTCTTGAGAAAGTCGGCCACGCGCTGGTGTTCCTCCGCGCTTACCGCGCCAAGTTCTCCCATGTCGCCTAAGATGGCCATTTTCTTGCCGGCCTTCATGTCACGGAAGTTCGCCAGGGCTGCGGCCATGCTGGTCGGGTTGGCATTGTATGCGTCGATGATGAGGCTGTTGTGCGCCGTGCGTTCCAGCTCCGAGCGGTTGTTCTTAGGAACGTATGACGACAAGGCGTGGTCAATCTGTCCGGGCGTTACGCCGAAGTGGAGCCCGGCGCAGGCGGCGGCGAGCATGTTCATCATGTTGTAGCTGCCTATGATGTGGGTCTTCACGTCGCGCCACTGTCCGCCTTCAGCATGCCAGCGGAAGTTCAGGTAAGGGTCGCATACGGTCACTTCGCCCGTCACCGTGGCGCCTTCCACGCCCTCAAGCCCGTATTTGATAAGGTCAAGACCCTGCGAAATGCCCGTCAGGTGCTCGTCGCCTGCGTTGATGAACGCCGTGCCGCCGTGTGCGCGCAGATAGTCATACAGCTCCCCCTTGGTGCGCACCACGCCCTCGAACGAGCCGAACCCCTGAAGATGGGCGCGCCCCACGTTGGTTATCAGGCCGCAGTCAGGCTCAACGATGTCAACCAGTGTCTTGATGTCTCCCGGATGGCTGGCGCCCATTTCGATTACGGCTATCTCGTGTTCCTTGGTCAGTCGCAGCAGTGTTTTCGGCACGCCTATGTCGTTGTTGAAGTTTCCCTGCGTGTAAAGCACGTTGTAGCGTTCGCCCAGAACGGCTGCCAGCAGTTCCTTTGTGGTGGTTTTTCCGTTGGTGCCGGTTATTCCGATTATTTTCGTTCCGAGTGCGCGGCGGTGGTGGTTTGCCAGTCGTTGCAGGGTTTTCAGGCAGTCGTCAACGAGTATGTAGCGGCTGTCGCCTTCTGCGGCGTACTCCTTTTCGTCCACTACGGCGTATGCGCAGCCCTTCTCCAAGGCGGCCTTTGCGAAGGCGTTGCCGTTGAACGACGCGCCTTTGAGCGCGAAAAACACCGAACCCTTGGGGCAGTCGCGGCTGTCGGTCGTGACCGTCGGGTGGGCGGTGAAGATTTTGTAAAGTTCTGATATGTCCATTTCAGTGTCCTTAAATCGATGCAAAGATAGTGCAAGCCGAGTGAAGCGCAAAAGAAAAGAGCTTGAAAAACACTTTTCTTTTTGCTTCCGAGGCGCAGCCTATATTATGTAAAGATAGTGCAAGCCGAGTGAAGCACAAAAGAAAAGGGCTTGAATTGTCCTTTTATTTTCATCATAAGGGGAAGTCCCCTCCCGGTCTCCCCGAGGGGAGGAGCTGCGTCTGCGTGCGGAGTCTGTCCGTTTTTATGGGTGGAATGTTATCCAGTCTTCATCTCACGTATCGGCGGATTTGACGCCCTGAGAATGCCGTCGGCGTGCAGCAAACTGGCTTTTGGCTGAAAAACAACCGTTTTTCGCCGTTTTGCGTAGCGCATTGATAATCAGTGGGTTGTGGAGGAACGCGTGCCAGGCGGCGTTGATTGTAAATGTAAAAGGTGGCTTTTTGCATTACAAAACATGGCTTTTTACATGGCAATAGACCGTCTTCTGCCGTGCTTTTAGCCGTGTTTTGTGTTCTATTTAGCGGCTGTTTTGTCATGCGGAGATAGCAAAACGTGCCATGGCGAGGCTCTTTTCCGTTTTCCGTGGGTTGTCTTTTCAAGGTCGGGTTGGCTGGTTTGCAAATTTGTTTTGTCATGACTTTTTACTTCGTGCGTGTATGTTCGCTTTGTCAATTTGCTTGTCATGGCGATGAAATATATAGATAAAAAACGTCAAAAGCCTCCGTGTGTCGATATTATTGATTACCTTTGCCAATGTATGAAAGGACTCATTCCATATACGGTAAACGTTGGAGGGCGGCTCTTGGACTTGTCGGAGCCGTTGGTTATGGGCATACTCAACGCCACGCCCGACTCGTTTTACGCCGGAAGCCGCCGGCAGACAGAAGCGGAAATAGCCTCGCGCGCCAGTCAGATAGTGGCCGAGGGCGGGGCAATAATTGACGTGGGGGCTTACTCTACGCGCCCCGGTGCAGCCAAGGTTACAGCCGGCGAGGAGATGGAGCGTATGCGCATGGCCTTGAAGGCGGTGCGCATGGCCGAGCCTGAGGCCGTGGTCTCGGTCGACACTTTCCGTCCCGAGGTGGCTCGGATGTCGGTCGAGGAGTATGGCGCGGCCATCATCAACGACGTTTCGGGCGGCAACGTAGAGGGGGCTTTCGGCGGCGAGGAGATGCTTGAAAGCGCCTACCGCGGCGTTTCCGTGGACGATGCGCCCCCGATATTCGTGGAGGCGGCACGGTTGGGAGCACCTTATATATTAATGTCTTCGCGCCCGAACATCGTCAGCATCATGCAGGATTTTGCGCCGAAGGTGCAGCTCCTTCGCGACCTCGGGCAGAAAGACATCATCCTCGACCCCGGTTTCGGCTTCGGAAAAACGCTTGACGAGAACTACGAAGTGCTCGCACGGATGGGCCGCCTGCGCGAGATGGGGCTGCCGGTGCTGGCCGGTGTGTCGCGCAAGTCGATGATTTCGCGCGTTCTCGGCACCGATGCCGCAGGCGCGCTGACGGGCACCGTGGCGGCAAACGTCCTCGCGACGGTTCTTGGCGGTGCGTCGATACTGCGCGTACACGACGTTAAGGAATGTGTCGAGGCCGTGAAAATAGTGAAAGAAACGATGAGATATTGGGATGTTCTGTAAATTATGTCGAGGCGGTTTTTTATTTTAGCGAGTGTCAGTTTGCAAGTTGAAGAGGGGGTATAGCGGGCTATATGACCGATGAAACTTGGCAAAATGACGCCGGTAAAATATAAAAGGCGACCGAAATAAAAAAGATTAAGCATCCCATTATGGTTAAATCAGAATTTATAAAACATCCCAAATGTTTGAATTCGGCATAAAAGACTTTATCGACATACTGTGCGTCGCCCTGATGCTCTACTACATTTACCGCCTCATGAGGGAGTCGCGGTCAATCAATGTGTTCATCGGCATCATGGTGTTCATCCTGATGTGGCTGTTCGTAAGCCAGGTGCTCGAGATGCGCCTCTTGGGCAGCATCATGGACAAATTGGTGAGTGTGGGTGTCATTGCCATAATAATACTGTTCCAGGAAGAGATACGCAAGTTTCTTTACAACCTCGGCACGCACCGCAAGGTGAACAGCATAATACGCCTGTTCTCGTCGGGCGAGAAAAAAGACAAGGGCGACATGGAAACCATAATGCCCGTCGTGATGGCCTGCATGAGCATGGGCAAGAACAAGGTTGGAGCGCTCATCGTGATAGAACGGCTTACGCCGCTCGACGAAGTGATAGCTACGGGCGACGTGATTGACGCCGCGATAAACCAGCGCCTGATAGAAAATATCTTTTTCAAGAACTCGCCGCTGCATGACGGCGCAATGGTAATATCGAAGAACAGGATACGCGCCGCCGGCTGCATACTGCCGGTAAGCCACAGCTTCGAGATACCCAAGGAACTCGGGCTGCGCCACCGTGCCGCCATGGGCATATCGCAGGACAGCGACGCGATAGCCATCGTGGTGTCGGAAGAGACCGGGCGAATATCCGTAGCACTGCGCGGACAGTTCCATCTGCGCTTGTCGGCCGAACAGCTGGAAAGCATACTTACACGCGAACTCGACATCTGACGTGGCAGCCGCCTGCCGGCGAGGCTTTTCTTTTAATCCGTAAGAAATATGTGTTTCCGTGCTGCGGATTGTAATCTGTATACTGCATTTTGGTTGCAGCTTGTTTGCAAAACCGATAAAAAAGCTTAAAAGCTCGGGGAAAGCGAAATTTTATTCCTTAATATTTTGCGCTCTCGAAAAGAAAACGTATATTTGTAGCGTATCAAAACCTTAAATTTTAGTGTCATGGTAGATTTCAAGAAATTCTCTGTTATCCTTTCCTGCCTTGACGAATACATGGTTTCCAAGGGTAAGAAGGAAATTGACGACATGGAAGCCAACATGGAGTTGGACCGTGCCGGTTTGTTAAAGGATTCCCAGCCCAGCCCTGGTTCTCCTCTTAGGGATTTGCTCGTGAAAATGAGAGATTCCAACCTCTTGCCGCAAAACGTCCGCCAGACGTATGGAATATGGACTATAAAGCTTTCGAAAACGATGGCCAAATTCCCACAGGTAAACCAGTTCCAGTATTGCTGAAAGTATGATGCTGCGGTCACGAGTCCAATGCGCCCCGACATGCTTCGGAGCGCATTGGACTGTTTTTTGTGGGTGGGCGCGTCCTTTCTTGTTGTAGTTAATTTAAGTTAATGCCGTTCAACGTTGACCCGAATGGCGCGTCTTATATGTAAATTTGCGACAAATTATCAATCAAACGTAAATATTTATATTATGAAGAAGAATGTTTTGGCAATCTCACTTGTTGCGGGATGCCTGCTGGCAAGCAGCTGTGTAAGCAAGAAACAATTGGAAAACTGCCAGCTTGAGAACAAAGAGCTGACAAGCAAATATCAGGACACGCAGGACAAACTGTCTGACACCAACGCGCAGCTTGCTGCCAGCCGCACGCGCGTGGCCAGCCTCGAAGAGCAGCTGGAACAGTCGAAGAGCACGCTCGAGTCGCTGCAAAGCTCGCTCGACAAGAGCCTCACGGCAAGCAACCAGACAACGGTGAACATCTCGAAGCTCGTAGACCAAATCAACGAGTCCAACCAGTACATACGCCACTTGGTGGAGGTGAAGAGCAAGAGCGACTCGCTCAACCTCATCCTTACCAACAACCTGACACGCTCGCTCAGCAAGGAAGAGCTGAAAGAGGTTGACGTGCAGGTGCTCAAGGGCGTGGTTTACATCTCTTTGGCGGACAACATGCTCTACAAGAGCGGCAGCTACGAGATAAACGAACGCGCTGCCGAGACGCTCAGCAAGATAGCGAAAATCATCAAGGACTACAAGGACTATGACGTGCTCATCGAGGGTAACACCGACAATGTGCCTGTAAACACGTCGGCAGCGTCGATGAAGAACATCCGTAACAACTGGGATTTGTCCTGCCTCCGCGCTTCAAGCGTAGTACAGGCGCTCATCAACCAGTACGGCGTTGAGCCGAAACGCCTCACAGCCGGAGGCCGCGGCGAGTTCAACCCCGTTACGAGCAACGACACCGAAGTGGGCAAGCAGCGCAACCGCCGCACCCAAATCATCATCACTCCGAAGCTCGACCAGTTCATGGACCTTATCGACAAGGCTCCCGAGAGTGCTGACGCGGAATAATGTTTCGATAGCATAGAATTTTTTATTTGAGATAAAGCCGTCTGCTGAAAACAGCAGGCGGCTTTTTGTTTTTTATCCGTTTCTTGTTCTTTTTCCAGTCGTTGATGGTGATGGATATGTTCTTTTATTCGTTAATATTATTCTAAATGTCCGATTTAACATTTAGCTTTGCACCCTTCTTCGTATTAGTAAGTAACTAATTCTTTATTTATGGGAACAATAAAAGATTTTATTAAGAGGATTGCCGAGGGGAAAAGAGTCCTGTCGCTTGACGTGAAAGACATTGAAAGTTTGTATATGGAAGGGCGCGAACCTGTGGTGCAGATAGGTCACGGCGTGGGTTTCAGGCGGTTGGAGGATGCTGTGATGGAATCCTTAAATTCGCCAGACGAAATCTGTTTAAGTCACTGTCACGGTTTCGTTTTTTGCATTTTCATAGATTTAAACGCACCCCATCCGCTTCAAGTGAGTGAATTGGAACAGTTGAATTGGCTTTTGGAAGATTGGCCGTCCGACATTTTGCGCAATGTGAAATGGGGCATTTACGTTGACGATAGCCTTGGCGACAGTGTGGAGGTTGCCATTGTTGTAGGATGAAATATGTGGAATTATGAAGTTTGAAGAATTTAAGAAACTGGCCGAAAATCCTCAACCTTATGTAGGGGACGTGTTTTATCGTCTTGACGTTTTTAATATGTCAGGACGTTATATCAAGGAAGTTTGTAAATATCCAGTGTTTGAGGTGTGGCTTTCCAATTCGAGTTTTTATCATTCATTGTCAGAAGCGGAAGCGGTTTTGGGACGCATTGTGAATGGGAAACATTCGGATGAAATTTATTGCGCGTATGTTTACAAACTCCCGTTTGGTAAAAACGTTTCGCACGGACAGTTTGTTGAGGCGTTTGCTTACGACGCTGGCGGGATGCTTGTGGACAGGTCGTATTGCTCAAATATTGATGAAGATTACGATGTGGATCATTCCGTATTCCGTGGGCGGACGGGTGATGCCATACGGTTTGATGAGGAAAATTTTGTTGAAGTGTTTGATACTTCTTGTTTGAAAGTGCGTCTTGCCATTGTTTTGCATAAAGTACCGTCTGTTGAAATATGCTGGAAACGTTATCTGAAGATGAAGGAACGTGTTGAAACAGATTGGAAAATGCCTTATGACGGAATGGTTGGGCATTTGGATTTTACGGACGACTCGTATGTCGTAATTGATTGTGAGGGACATGAAAAAGATTACATTGAATGTCATTCTCATGCCAATTCGATATATATGTTCAAACCTCGCTTTCAAATTCCGCATGAATTAAAAGAGTCACTTTTGGAAGATTATCGTGCGAATTTGGAAAAATGATGAGTAAAGTGAAAGAAAATCAACTATATTTGTAGTCAATATGTTTAATTAAAAATGTAATTTTTTATGGGAATAAGTAATATTTCAAAATTGCAGCGTTATTTTGGAACGTTGGATGTAAATGCAAATTTGTTTGTCGAACTTGAAAAAGACCCGGTTTGGTGGCGTTTATTAAGGATGGACAGGGAGCTTTATATAAATGTAAGAAAAGACAATTATATAAATGTTTATTACAGAGGAGCCTCGATAATGAAGTTAAGTTATGACAACGGAAAGTTTAAGGCTGAAATTCATAATAACTATTTAGGTGTGGATAAGGAGGTCGCATCATTGTTGAGCTTATATTATGGAAATGAAGATGTTTCTCCTGAAAGAATCGTATCAATGCTTGAAACGATAAAATATAGAGTCCGTCAAAATAAAAAGAATAAAGGACTACCAGAGGCGGATAATGGTGATGAGGAAAAAGTCAGCGAAAAGTTTGTGCAAAGCGAAGAGTTTAAGAGTGGAGTATATTTGGATACCGAGTTTGCAATAACATTGGATGACGGTACAAAAATACGTATAGACCTTGTTAGGGTGGACGATTGTGGAAAAATTCAATTTGTTGAATTGAAAAGGATTCAAGACCAGCGTTTAGTAAATGAGAAAATCTTTACACAAATGTGTAACTACAAAAGTTTTTTAGAAATGGTTGATGTAGGGGAAATCGTTGATTATTATAATAAAGTATTGGCAATTATGAGAAAAATTAAAATATTGCCGGATAAAGTTTTATGTGATAAAATCAGTGACGTGAAAAATTACGTAGAACTAATGATGACAAACTATAAGAAAAAGGATAAGAGTCAAGGGCGTTTGGAACGCCTTAATAAAATAAAATGTTTATGTGCACAGAATGGCGTTCACTCAAATATAGATACAGTGATTGCAAATTATGTAAAATTGTAGCGTTCGTTATTAAAGTCAAGTGAAAAATATAAGTTTATGAGCAAGAATAGAGACAAAAAACGCAAGGAACAGATAGCAGTAAAAGCGAAAAACGAGTCGTTTAGGTTTCAGGTTTGGTGGAACAGGGACAAGCGTGCGCCTGAGATTGCCGATGATGATTCCGTGGCCAACGCAGAGATTGACGCGATATGCGAGAAGGATTTGTCGGAAGGATTGCTGGCGTTGGCTGATGTCTTGGACGGCGTGCGTAATGAACTCGGATATGGGCATGAGGCTGGCAGGTGCACGCTGAACGGTTCGGTGGTCGCGTATATACTCGGTATTACGCCTGTAAAGCCTGCCGATGCGCAAAGTAGCAAATCTCCTTTGTCCGACGCAGGAAAGATAAATGTTCCGTTTCAGGTTGACGTTTATTACGACAACGAGTGCCGTAACAGGGTCGTAGACTGGGTGAAGGAACGCTATCATGACATGACGGCTAGGCTGGGGCAGCCGGCCTTGAAGCTACGTAACATTGTGGTTGTGTTTAAAAGGGTGGTGAAGTCCTGACCGGGACTTCATCCTTTTCAGATAAATTTGTTCGTATGGAAATAACAATCCATCGTGGCGCAAACCAGATAGGTGGTTGCATTACAGAAATATCCACCGAGGGTTGCAAGGTGTTCATCGACTTTGGTAGCAATTTGCCGGGTGTTAGCAAGAGTGAGTTTTCCAAAGAACAGGTTGAGGCTTTGACGTCCGGTGCTGATGCAGTGTTTTACACTCATTACCACGGCGACCACGTAGGGCTTCACCATTTGGTTCCGAAAGACGTGCCCCAGTATATAGGTGGAGGGGCAAAGGAGGTTATGCTGCTTAAATACAAGGCTTTACGCCAACCTGAAAACTATGGTTTTGTCAGTAAGATGTCTGTCTATTCGCCTTCGCGGGGAATCGACGTAGGCGGTAAGGGGCTTATTACCGTAACGCCTTATTTTATCGACCATTCGGCCTTTGACGCTTATATGTTCAAGATAGATTGTGAGGGCAGGACGATTCTATACACAGGTGATTTCAGGCGTCACGGTTATTTAGGTAAAGCTTTGTTGCGTATGCTCCGGTCGTATGTCGGTGATGTGGACGTACTGATTATTGAGGGCACGATGCTCGGGCGCAGGCAAGAGCGTGTGATATCTGAAAATGATATTAAAAACAACGTCGTAAGGCTGCTGAAAGACCATAAGTACGTGTTCGCTTTGTGCTCGTCTACCGACATGGAGAGGCTTGCCTCGTTTCATGCTGCCTGCAAATTGACTGGCCGCGATTTCGTTGTAGACGGTTATCAGAAAGGCGTTCTCGACGTGTTCACGAAGTATGCCGGCTGCAAGTCGGGGCTGTTTAATTTTGACCGAGTGTTCCGTTTGCTTAATCCCCGAACAGAAAACGTAAGGCGCAGGCTGGCCGACAGGGGTTTTCTGATGCCTGTCCGTATGTCGGGCGGCCGTATGGTGAAGAAGATGATGGGCATATATGCTGACGAACTGGCTTGGCTTATATACTCCATGTGGGGCGGGTATGCAGATGCAGGCAAACCGTATTCGGTAAAAGAAGTAATTGAATTGAGGCAACTTTTTGGCAACCGTATAGCCGACGGGACGCGCGCCGGTTTCCATACCAGCGGTCATGCTGATATTGATACTTTACTTGACGTATGCCGTGAGGTCTCGCCGAAAATCGGCGTTGTTCCTATTCATAAAGACAGCGACGCCGTTTTCAGCGATTTGTCTGCCGACGGTATGCTCAGGGTTTTCTCGTCGGGTGAGAGCATTGTAGATAATGTTAAAATCAAAATAAATGAAGATTCTTCATCTTTCTGACACTCATGGCAGACACGGTGAGCTGCATGGTTTGCCCGAAGCCGACGTCGTTGTGCATTCAGGCGATTTCACTTTCACAGGCTCGGAGGTTGAGGCTTACGACTTTATGAACTGGTTTTGCGATTTGCCTTACCGGCATAAAATATTCATTGCCGGCAACCATGACGGCTGTATGTATGGCGCTGAAGCTGTAGATGGGTTGCCTTCTGACGTTCATTATCTTTGTAGTTCGTCCGTAATCGTTGATGGGCTGACGTTTTACGGTGTGCCTATGTTTATGCAAGATTGCGTAAACGGTTTGTATGACAGACGTTTGCAGGATATTCCTCATTGCGTAGACGTGCTTGTAACCCACCAACCGCCGTTCGGCATAATGGATTTTTCTGACTACGGGTCAGGCCCGGCTCATCATGGCGATGTGATACTTCGGCGACAGGTATTCAACATAAAGCCGCGTTGCCATTTGTTTGGTCATGAGCACGCTCTTTATGGGATAGAGGAACATAGCGGTATAACGTTTTCAAATGCTGCAGTTCTTGATAATGATTATAAGTTTGCACATGTGCCCAACTTGCTTGTTATTGATTAATCTTTTATTTCGCATTCTGCTTTCTTTGCAACTCTTTGATATTCAACGTTTTACGTCATGCTTTGCAAAATGCCGTATTTAGTTGTGTAAAAGACCGCGTTTTAGTTTGCAAAACGCGGCATTTCATCGTGCCGTTTGCAGCCTTTTGCAAGGCGAAATGCCTTGTATAGTGCTTCCGTTATTTTATAAATGTTATTCTTTGCGTTGCAAATGTCCGTTTCGTATGTGTTTTCGCATATATATAAAATGAAGGTGTAATTTACGCTTTTGTCGTCCTTAATTGTAAACGTATGTTAAAATCCGTCTAATTGGATGAAATTTCCGTTTGAAAGTTT
>URUK01000021.1 GCA_900551055.1 uncultured Prevotella sp.
TCTGTCAGGACACATATCACTGAATATCAAAGCATTACACCGCAAACTGACAGATGACAGAGGATTTACGTTTTTTATTTTTCGTTTTTACGTGTCGTCCCCATCACAATCAAGTGTTATAGAAACCAAAAAGCGGTCTATCGCATTGCAATAGGCCGCTTTTTAGCGTGCAAAACATGGCCTTTCAGCGTGTAAAAGGTCACCTTTTACAATGTCTCATCTAATATAAAAGCATTTACTTTTTTGCGGATGTCACATCCTTTCATAGTCAACGAAGGCAAAGGGGTGAGCATGCCGCTCGTCCGTGGCGTGCTCTTCGCGGCTTGTTTCGTGCCATCCGTTGTATTCGGGGAAGAAAGCGTCGGCCTCGTCGGGCGTGTCGTCAATCTCGGTAAGGCACAGGCGGTCGGCCAAAGGCAGTGCCTGCGTGTAGACTTCGGCGCCTCCTATTATATAAATGTCTTCGTTTTCAGAACAGTGCTTAAGGGCCTCGTCGAGCGAACTGTACGTGTCGCAGCCCGGAAAGTCGCGCTGTGTGCGGCTTAATACTATGTTCCTGCGGTTGGGAAGTGCGCCCTTCGGCAGTGACTCGAATGTCTTTCTTCCCATCAGGACGGTGTTGCCCGTAGTCAGAGCCTTAAATCTTTTCATGTCGTCCGGCAGCCTGTAAATCAGCTCGTTGTCTTTTCCTATTGCGCGGTTGCGTGCCACTGCGGCGATGATTGATATTCTCATAGTTGTACGTTTATATTTTTTAGGGAGTTAAGAATTAAGAGTTAAGAATTAAGAAAATAACCTGCAAAACATATTTTCTTAATTCTTAACTCTTAATTCTTAATTAAATCACACGCTCACTGCTGCCTTGATATGCGGCCACGGGTTGTAGTTCTCTAATTTAAAGTCTTCGTATTTGAAGTCGAAAATGTCCTTTACGTCAGGATTGATGGTCATTGTAGGCAACGTGCGCGGCGTGCGTGTGAGCTGTAGCCGTGCCTGTTCCAAGTGGTTGAGGTACAGGTGCGTGTCGCCGGTTGTGTGTATGAAGTCACCCGGTTTCAGCCCGGTTACCTGCGCCATCATCATCAATAGCAGTGCGTATGACGCTATGTTGAACGGCACTCCGAGGAAAGTGTCGGCGCTGCGCTGGTAAAGCTGCAGGCTAAGGCGGCCGTCCGCCACGTAGAACTGGAACAGACAGTGGCACGGAGGCAGGTGCATCTGGTTGATTTCGGCCACGTTCCATGCGCTGACAATCATGCGGCGAGAGTCCGGGTTGTGGCGTATTTGCTCTATGACGCTCTTTATCTGGTCTATGTGTCCGCCGTTGTAGTCGGGCCACGAGCGCCATTGATGGCCGTATACGGGGCCGAGTTCGCCGTCAGGTCCGGCCCATTCGTCCCAGATGCTCACGCCATGTTCTTGCAGGTATTTCACGTTTGTGTCGCCTTTCAAGAACCAAAGCAGTTCGT
This sequence comes from uncultured Prevotella sp., assembly GCA_900551055.1. Lineage (GTDB taxonomy): Bacteria > Bacteroidota > Bacteroidia > Bacteroidales > Bacteroidaceae > Prevotella. The sequence goes on from URUK01000021.1 coordinate 1,470, forward strand.
AGATGATTGATTTCAGGTGCAGTTTTTTCGTCGTCAGCAACGGGAAACCGTCCTCTAAGTTAAAGCGCATCTGGTTTCCGAAGATGCTGATTGTGCCCGTTCCCGTGCGGTCGTGCTTCTTTACGCCTTCCGTAATAATGCGGTTGAGCAGGTCGAGATATTGTTTCATTTTCTGGTTTTTATAGGAGTGATAGGACAAATATGGCTGATTAGGCTTATGGATGTTGTTACCCGACAGGTAATTTTAAATTTTTAATTGTTAATTTTTAATTCCACAACACCGTTGTTCCCCTCCGGCGTGTGCGTGCTTTTTATCTTCCATTCAGCCGGATACAGGTTGTTGGCGCGGTTGCCGATGTTCTTCTCAAAGCCGAGCGGTATGCCTTTGTAAGTCATAAGGACGTGTCCGCGCGGCGTTCCTTCGGGCAACGGCACGGCCTCTTTGCGCAGATAGCTCAATGCTTGGCCGTAATCAAGTTCTACGGAGGGGAAGGTTGACGTGTCAAGACTTGTCGACAGGGCCAGGGCTTGTGACGGAACAATGTCCTTTCCCTTCACTTCGCCGAGCTGTATGCCAGCCGACATGATATTGAGGCTTTTCGCCGCCATGTCGTAAAACGGTTTCCACGGGCGCGGTATGGCTGCAATGGTGCCGTTGTTGGCGGTTATTTCAAATGCTTCAGGCTGCTTGAGCCATCTTGCGCAGGCGTTGGCGGCGGCGTTGTTGCGGCTTTGCGGTCTTTCGCCTTTCGTCCTTTTAGCCCTCACACGGTCGTTCGCAGCAGTGGCATCGCCCGGTTTCCGCATCACAGCCATGAACAGGCCTTCGCCTTTTGCCTTGCCGGGTATGAAGCGGTACACGGGCTTGTCGAAGCCGGGAAGCACCGAACCCGTTATGCCCCAGCCGTCGTCAATGTCGACGGAGAGCATTTCCGCGCCCAGCTCTTCACATATATATAATGTGTTCTCCTCGTCTTCCCGGGTGTTGAAGGTGCATGTAGAATATACGAACAGCCCTCCGGGGCGCAGGCACTGCCATGCGTCCGTAACGATTTCGCGCTGCAGCCGCCAGCATTTTTCCACGTTCTGCACGCTCCATTCGCCTATGGCGGCAGGGTCTTTGCGGAACATTCCTTCGCCCGAGCACGGCACGTCGGCCAGTATTACGTCGAACATCAGGCCACTGCGGCGGAAGTCCTGCGGATAGTTGTTTGTCACAATAGTGTCGGGATGGCCCTGTTTCTGTATGTTCTCCGCCAGTATCTGAGCGCGCTGGCGTATCGGTTCGTTGCTTACGAGCAGGCTGCCTTCTACCAGTGCGGCACGCGCCACGGTAGACTTGCCGCCCGGAGCGGCGCAGAGGTCGAGCATCCTGACCGGCATTTCGGCGGCATACTGGCGCAGGACACGGTCGAGAAACATCGACGAAGCCTCCTGCACATAGTACATTCCAGCATGGAGCATCGGGTCGAAAGTGAAGTTAGGCCGTGAGGCGAGGTAAAAACCGTCCTTGCACCATGGCACTTCGCCGTTGCATCCTGCAACCGTCCAGCCTTTTCCGCTGCATTTCCAAGGGTTCAGCCTTATGCTTACCGGCGGCTCGGCGGCAAGTCCCTGTTCAAGGATATGCCACGTTGTGTCGCCGAGGGCGGCTTTCGTCAGCTTGATAAAGTCTTCGGGCAGCGTCATTAAGCGTATGTGTAAATACTTGGTTTACAAAGGTAACACAATCAAGCGCAAAGTTAATAATTATTTTAAAATTTTTATACAAAATGTTGGTTGATTAACCTTATAAGCTTAACTTTGCAGAAAAATAGGCATCAAATCATCCGTTTTGGATAATAATGTCGCCGTTTCGTTTACATTATTTAGCATTGTTGGAAATTCAGAAGCAATCATATTATTAACAAAACAACAATCAAATCATGACATTAAGACATCTTGTATTGTCATTGACAATGCTCTGCGGTGCATTGACAGTCAGCGCGCAGGAAGAAGACAAAAACATGTTCAACCACCTTTCGGCAGGTGTCAACGTTGGAACTCCCGGTATAGGCTTCGACGTTGCGGCGCCTATCGGCAACTATGTGCAGGTTCGTGCAGGTGTGTCTTTCATGCCAAACATCAAGTTCGGCACTGATCTTGACATAAGCGACGGCGGCAGCATAGCAGGTTATAGAATACCTGAAACGTTGGAAGTTGAGGCCAAGGTGGGCTTCACCAACGGAAAGCTGCTGTTCGACGTGTTCCCTTTCAAAAGCAGTTCGTTCCACATCACGGCAGGCGCTTACTTCGGCTCGTCGGCCATAATCAAGGCTTATAATAAGGAAGACGGCGTGCTTCAGGATTTGGCTGACTATAACAGGGCCAATCCGGGAAATGAAATCGGTTACGAACTGGGCGACTATCTGCTTACGCCGGACGAGGATGGAAACATCAAAGCGGAGATAAAGACAGCATCGTTCAAGCCCTACGTCGGACTCGGTTTCGGCCGTGCTGTCCCCAAGAAGCGCATCGGCTTCATGTTCGAGGCCGGCGTACAGTTCTGGGGTTCGCCCAAACTGTATTGTAACGGCGACCGTCTTACCGAGGAAGATTTCAACGGCGAGGACGGCGGACTTATGAAGACGTTGAGCAAAATCACCGTTTATCCCGTCATAAACTTCCGCATTTGCGGCAGGATTCTTTAACGCCTGCAGGCAGTTTGCACACCGGTGTGTAAGCTGTTGACAGTCAGGCATATTATAAAAGGCCGTCTTTTAGCTTGTAAAAGACGGCCTTTTGCATTCCAATTGATGGCCTTTTGCAGTGCAATTAGCCATGTTTTAAATTGAGAATGGAGAGTTGAGAGTGGAGAATTATGATTTGCTTTGTTGGCAGACAGCCTTAAAAGTAATCATAATTCTCCACTCTCAACTCTCCATTCTCAATTTTAAGCGATACCCACCCCAGCCCTCCCGAGGGGAGGGAGCTTGATATGCTTTTTCCAATAGGTTTTATTTGTCTTATCGGTCTTATTCGTCCTGTTCAGCCGACAGGCTTTAATGAGGATGGCAAATGGTGCTGTTGACCTGCCAATAAACCGTCAAATGAAATCGTTTAACAGCTGTATTACCTTGTCAACGTCCTCTTCCGGCATTGTCTGGTTTAGCGGAATGCTAAGCTCTTCGCGGTGTATGCGCTCTGTTATGGGCAGGTTCAGGCCGCCGAGTTCTGCGTAGCATTGCTGCCGGTGGGGCGGAATGGGGTAGTGGATGATGGTCTGCACGCCGCTGTCGGTCAAGTAGCGTTGCAGCTCGTCGCGCCTTTTGCAAAGTACGGGGAATATGTGGTGTACGCTGTTGGCGCAGAAGTCGCTGCTTGGCAGGTGCAGTTCAGGGTTGTTTATTTCGCTGATGTAATGCTTGGCGATGGCCCGGCGCGTAGCGTTGTCTTCGTCAAGATACTTCAGCTTGACGCGGAGTACGGCGGCTTGAAGCTCGTCCATCCGGCTGTTACGTCCCCTCATGTCGAACACGTACTTGCGGCTTGAGCCGTAATTGCCGAGGGCGCGCACTGTTGCGGCAAGCTCGTCGTCGTCTGTCGTGACGGCTCCTGCGTCGCCGAGGGCGCCGAGGTTCTTGCCCGGATAGAAGCTGTGGCCTGCCGCGTCGCCAAGGCTGCCGGTGCGTCTGTCGCCGAACGTGCATCCGTGTGCCTGCGCGTTGTCTTCTATAAGCTTCAGGTTGTGCCGCTTGCAGATGTCCGCAAGCCTTTCGGTATATGCGCAACGGCCGTACAGATGGACTAGCATGACGGCCTTTGTCCGCGGCGTTACGGCCTGTTCTATGAGGCTGTCGTCAATCTGGAAGGTGTCAATCCGCGGCTCGACCAATACCGGTTTCAGCCCGTTTTCGCTGATAGCCAGTATGCTGGCGATGTACGTATTGGCCGGAACTATTACCTCGTCGCCCCTTTGCATCACGCCCATTTCGATGTAAGCCCTTAATATCAGTGTGAGCGCATCAAGCCCGTTGCCGCATCCGATGCAGTGTTTCGTGCCGATGTAAGCGGCGTATTCCTGCTCGAAAAGCCTCGTTTCCTCGCCTTGCAGATACCATCCGCCGTTGACGACGCGGCTTGCAGCTTCGCTTATTTCAGCCCCGTGCATGGACGTGACCTTGCCCAATTCAAGATATTTTATCATAATGTCCATTCGTAAGTGTCGTAACACACGCCTCTGCCGCCAAACCCTTCCTTCTGGAATATAAGCGACTCGTTGAGATACTTGCCGCCATTCTCGGTGGAACGGCCGAAGTCAAAGTACTTGAATGAAGCAGAGGCATTGTTTATCAGGTAATCGAACAGCAAGTCGAGTGCCCCAAGTTGCTTGCCTTCCGGTGACGCCGAGATGTATTGTGTGTGTACAACGTGCCGGTTGATGTAAAGGACTACGCCGCCAATGGTTTCTTCTCCGAGTATGGCTACGTACAGTTTGATGTTCGACGGGAAACGGTTTGCCAGCAGTTCAAGTTCTCCGTAAGTGTGGACAGGGGCTACTCCGTATTTGCTTTCCAAGTTCTCGTCGAGTATCTGCCAGAAAGCTGCGGTGTCGTTGCTTTCTTTTACGGTGATGCCTGACTGCTTTGCTTTCTTTATGCAGCGGCGGCGCAGCTCGCCGAACTTGAGCCTGCGGTCAAGGAATATTGTCGATGAGATGTCGCGTGCGGCAAGTTTTGCACCGCAAATGTTCACGATTGCATACAGGTCTTCTTCCGAAGCATGAGACGGATAAATCCAAGGCACGGGCTTGTAGGCAACTTTCCGTATGCCCGATGCTTGCAAGTAGCTGTTCAATTCGCTGAAAAGCGTGCACACGGCGGCGGCTTTCGCATCACAGTCCGTGACAAGTCCGCCGTAGGTCAGCCCCTGGTGTGAGTACAGAGTGCCGTCTTTTACGTTGGCAGGGAGCACTGCGTAAAGCCTGTCTTTAATGTAGAACATCAGCGAATGGTCGTCGAAACGGTCGCTGTGATAGTCCATGTAATTGCGGTCGAACAGGAAAGTGCCGTTCTTCGAGCGACCTATAAAGTCGTTCCACTCCGCCTTTTTGTCGGCTGAATATCTTGTTATTTCGAACATCTTACGTATTCCAGAAACTCGTTATAGTCACGGATGTAGTCGCTCTCGTCGTAAAGTTCGGACGCAAGGACGAGACATACCGCACCGGAAGAGAAGTCGTCAAGCGTTCGCCAGATGCCAGTCTCGATTTCAAGTCCTTGGTATGGGTGGTTGAGAAGGAACGTTTTTTTGTCCGTTCCGTCATCGAGCGTCACGGTGAAGCTGCCGCTCAACGCAACAAGAAACTGCTTCAGCCGCTTGTGGGCGTGGCCTCCGCGGCATTCGCCGCCCGGCACGTCGTACACCCAATAGACGCGCTTTATGTCGAAGGGTATGTCGGCAAGTCCCTCTACTACCGACAAGTTGCCCCTTATGTCGGTGATTTTCTTTATGTCAACGATTTTCGCTTCAGATACTTTCATACCTTATTAACGTATGTTTCCGCCTTTTGTTATAATGTGAAACAGGAAAAATTGAATGCCGGCAGATGTCTTTACGGAGGGTGTGATATGGCATATCGGCATGAAATAAGCAGATAGTTATGCATTAAAGCATTATAAATATCTCTAATTGAGTATATTTGCAACAAATTTGTCCGTTATGTTTGCCTAACGGATTAAAAGCCTTTTTTACTGCAAACAGCAATCATTATGGAAGTGTACGGAAATAAGTCAAAAGGTTGGTTCTTGCCGGTTTATCTGTTTTCGATAGCCTTGTTTTACACAGTCCTCGGCATCCAAGGGTTCGACATGTGCGATGAAGGGTGGGTGCTTTCGGGCTTCCAGCAGATGTTCAACGACCCGGAGTCGGTGCAATATCTTTTTCTTTACTACCTGTCAGAGTATGTAGGGGGCTTGTGGTACATGCTTTGGGGCGGCTGCGGCATATTCGGTTTCCGCCTGTTGGCTATGCTCGTGATAACCGCCACGGCGTATATCGTTTACCGTATGATGAGGAATTATGTGCCGCAGTGGTGCATAATGGCTGGCATGTTCTGGGCTTTCCTTTGTGCGGATTATGGCATGATGGTGTTTTATCACGACTATCTTACGGCCTTGTTGGCTGTCGGCGCGTCTTACGCCTTGTTCCTTTCGTTGCAGAAAGACAGTCCGCGTCTTATGATGTTGAGCGGTTTCATCATAGGCATAAACGTTTTTGTACGTCTGCCAAACTTGTCGCTTGTATTGCTGATATTGCTCCTTGTGCCTTATTATCGGCGTAACCGTGATGCTCGGAAGGCGCTACGCATGCTGCTGTATGCCGTGTCTGGATTTGCCGCAGGCGTGGTGTCGGTGCTTGCGCTCATGGCGGTGTCAGGGCATTATGACATTTTCATGCAGGCCGTGGAGGACGGATTTTCGGCTGTCGGCGATGAAAAGAGCACGCATAACATTACGGACATGCTTGTGATTTATATACTCAATTACAAACAAGTCATTACGGATGCGGTGCTGATAACGGCCGTTCCTGCTGTTATGTGGCTTTTGCGCAGGCGTGTTCCCCGGCGTATCGGCTGGGTGGTGTATGCCGTTGTGTGTGTGGTTTATGTTCTGTTGGTGATGCGCTCGTCGTCAAATACATTCACGCTTTACGCCGTGTCTACTGTTGTGTGCGTATTGGTTCTGCTGTGGAAGGCCGCCGGATGGGAAATGAAATGCCTTTCGCTCATAGTCATTGTCAACATGTACGCCCTGCCGTTAGGCAGTGATTACGGCATTGGCAACATGGGCGAGTATTGTGTTTACATGTCAGGGCCGTTCGTGTTGGGCGCTCTTTACAGGCTGCATGGTGCGTTGCGCCCCGACCTACGGGTGTCGCGCTTGCTGCTGTTATGCGGCGTTGTCTTCGCGCTGTTTGTGCTGAAGAGGGGCTTGCACAATATTGCGGCCCAGTGTTATTTCGATGACGGGTGGCGTTGGGACAAGACTTCGCGTATCGACTCGCCGCTGGCCACTACTTACACTACGGCAAAGAACTGCTTGATGCTTGACCCTTTGCTGCACGAATTGCCGAAGTATGTCGACAGTGACGATTACCTGCTGTGTTTCCAGAACATACCTACCGTAAACTTCCTGACGAATACCCGGCCTTATCTTTACAATCCTTGGGTGTGGACTTACGACCCCTCGAACATGGAAAGGAAGTTCAAAAGGGCGGAGGCGGAACGCAAGGCACTGCCTGTGATAGTGCGCGACAAGTCGATGTTGCCACGTTGGTACGAGCCGTATGCCGACTGGAACAACGACAAGGCCAAAGATACTTACCTGCACAAGAATGCCAAAATCAGGCTGATTAACCGCTTTATAGAAAGGTATGGGTACAAGGTGGCGTGGGAAAACGAGGTGTTCCAAATCCTGATACCGCCTTCGGTGCAGGCGCGTTTCTCGGCGGTGGTTGAAGGATAAGCTGCCGGCATGTTTCTAAAAGATGGCCTTTCGCATTCCAAAAGGCCATCTTTTACAAGCTAAAAGGCCGTCTTTTGGACTCCAAAAGACGGCCTTTTATAACGTGTTGAATATCAAAGAGATTTTTAAAGGTAAAAAAGTAAAAGGGTAAAAAGTAAAAAGGTAAAAAAGTAAAATGCCTGAGAAACAAGCTCTTTACCTTTTTACCTTTTTACCTTTTCACTTTTTTACCTTTCTATCACCGTTTCTGCCAGGCGTTTGGCCTTGTCCCTTAACGCCGTTGTGTCTGCGTTTACGTCGCCGTAACAGAGCACTACGCCCATGCGGCGGCCTACGTGTTGCTGCTGCTTTCCGAAGATGCGCAGGCGCGTGTAGTCCTCTTTCGTTACGTCGAGCATGTTGTATTCCGGCTCGTGGTCGGCCTCTTCCTTGGCCAAAACCACTGCGCTTGCACCGGCGTGTTCAAGGTGTATGGCCGGGATAGGCAGCCCCATGACGGCGCGGAAGTGCAGCTCGAACTCGTTGAGGTTGAGCGTATGGCCGAGCGTTACCATGCCCGTATCGTGCGGACGGGGTGAAAGTTCGGAGAATATAACGCCCTTGTCTCTGCTCAAGAAGAACTCCACACCCCATATTCCGGCGCCGGTCAGCGCACGTGTGACGGCCTCGGCCATGCGTTCCGCTTCCTTGAGGTCGGCCTCCGGGATGCTGAACGGCTGCCAGCTCTCGCGGTAGTCGCCGCCTTTCTGCACGTGGCCGATGGGCGGGCAGAACAGTGTGGGGCCGCTTTTCTGCGTCACTGTGAGCAGCGTGAACTCGCTGTCGAAGTGGATGAACTCCTCGATTATTATTTCCTTTACGTCGCCGCGGCTGCCTTCCATCGCCGCATTGAACGCCGTTTCAAGTTCGTCCTCGCTCTTTACAACGCTCTGGCCGTGGCCGGAAGATGACATGAGGGGCTTTATTACGCACGGGAAACCTATTTCCTTGGCGTGCTCTTTCAGTTCGCCGAGCGTTTTGGCGTAGAAGTATTTGGCTGTTTTCAGGCCGAGTTCCTTGGCCGCCAGGTCGCGTATGGCTTTGCGGTTCATCGTGAAGTTGACCGCTCTTGCGCTGGGCACGACCTGTATTCCGCGCTCTTCGAAGCCGAACAGGCGTTCCGTGCGTATGGCTTCAATCTCCGGGACGATGATGTCCGGCATGTGTTTTTCTACCACTTTGTCGAGCGCATCGCCATCAAGCATGTTGAAAACCTCGCACTCGTCGGCAACCTGCATTGCCGGTGCGCCTGCATAACGGTCGCAGGCCACGACGTATTGGCCGGCTCTTTTGGCGGCGATTACAAACTCTTTGCCCAGTTCTCCCGAGCCTAATAATAGTATTTTCTTCATTATTCTTGTGCTTTTAGTTTACAAGTTGACAAGTAACGAGTTGACAAGGGGATTTGATTTTGCTATGAAATGCCTTTCAGGCGTATGTCCTTGTCAACTTGTCCCTTGTCAACTTGTTGACTGATTAATTGCTTAACCATCTGCCATTCGGGCGAAACTGCCATCTTGCGGAGGTCTGCCTCGATGATTTTCTGCATGGTTTCGCAGCTTACGTGGCGTTCGTGCGCGATGTCTTCAAGCGTTTTCACATCGTTGCCGAACAGTCCGTAATATTGCTGGAGCATGTCTTCGTCGGCGGCGTAAACAAGGTGCATGATATGCTTTATGTAATGCCTTGTCTTCTCGCTTATGCATTCCGGCTCTTTGCCGAGGTGTATCAGGAAGTCCTGTAGTTCTTGGGATAATGCGTCCATGGCTGTTTGCGGTTATGCGGTTGTACGGTTATGAGGTTTTAAGGTTCGGTATTTTTCCATTCTGTATGACCGTAAAACCTTAAAACCTCATAACCTGATATTTTACCTGTTGCCGTACATCTGTTCGTAATACTTCTGGTAATCGCCGCTGGTTACCTCGTTTACCCAGTCCTGGTGTTCCAGGTTCCAGCGTATAGTCTTGACGATGCCTTCGGCGAACATGGTTTCCGGCTGCCAGCCGAGCTCGTTCTTGATTTTCGTCGGGTCGATGGCGTAACGCTGGTCGTGGCCGAGACGGTCGGCAACAAACGTTATAAGACTGTCGTTAATCCAGCTGATGTCGATGTCGCCGTTGGCGTCTTTAACCTGCTTTTTCAGTATGTTGCGCAGTTGTTTGTCGGCGGCCATCATGTCGTGGATGGTCTTTATCGTGAGCTTAACTATGTCGATGTTCGTCATCTCGTTGTGTCCGCCTACGTTGTAAACCTCTCCGTCGCGTCCTTCACGCACCACAAGGTCGATAGCCTTGCAGTGGTCTTCGACGTAAAGCCAGTCCCTTATGTTGTCGCCTTTTCCGTAAACGGGCAGCTGCTTGCCTTCGAGTATGTTGTTGATAATTAGCGGAATAAGCTTCTCGGGGAAGTGATACGGGCCGTAATTGTTCGAGCAACGGGTTATGGTTACAGGCATGTGGTAGGTATCGTGATAAGCTTTCACGATGAGGTCGGCGCTTGTCTTCGACGCGCTGTACGGACTATGGGGGCATACCGGGGTTGTTTCGGTGAAGTAACCGTCTTTCCCTAACGAGCCGTAAACTTCGTCTGTGCTCACCTGGTGGAAGCGTTTGCCTTCCTTCCATGCCGGGTATCCCGATTTGTCCTTGCCCGTTACCCATGCACGGCGGGCGGCGTCCAAGAGGTTTTGTGTGCCCAGTATGTTGGTCTGAAGAAACAGTTGAGGGTTTTCTATGCTGCGGTCAACGTGGCTTTCCGCAGCGAAATTGACTACAAAATCAATGTCGTTTTCGGCGAAAAGCTTGTCGGCCAGTTCGCGGTCGCGTATGTCTCCATGTACGAACACGCACCGTTTGCCGTCGATGTCGTCCTTAATTGTGCCGTAGTTGCCTGCGTAGGTGAGCAGGTCGAGCACTATAATCTTTATGTCTTCATCCTTGTACTTCTTGTAAAGAAGGTATTTGATGAAGTTTGAGCCGATAAATCCGGCTGCGCCTGTAACTAAGTAAGTCTTCATATTGTTGGTTGTAATATTGGGTTTTGCGGTTCAGGAGATTATAAGGTTATGCGGTTTGGGGTGTCGTATTGGGCAAGGCCGTATGACATTATAACCGTATGGCCTAATAACCGTATATATATAACTCGGTTTTTGTCAAAAAATTGTGTCGCCGTTGCGCCTCGGGTCGGTAAGTGTTACTACTTCAAGGTCTTTGAACTGGTTGCCGTCCACGGTTAGCCTGACTATTGTGCGCTCTTTGTGCCATCCTTGCAGGCCGGCTGCTCCGGGGTTGATGTGCAGCAGGTTGAGCGTCTTGTCATACTTCACTTTCAGTATATGGGAGTGCCCGGAGATGAAAAGCTGTGGCGGACTGGCGTAGATAGAGGCGCGTATGCTGGCGTCATAGTTGCCGGGATAGCCTCCGATGTGTTTCATCAGCACGTCGGCATCCTCGCATTTCCATCTCAACTTTTCCGGGAACATGCGCCGCAGGTCGCCTCCGTCGCAGTTTCCGCATACGGCTCGGAGCGTCCTGAACTCGGCCAGACGTTCCGCAACTTCCATCGAACCGATGTCTCCGGCGTGCCAAATCTCGTCGCACGGCTCGAAGTAATGCAGGTATTTGTCGTCCCAATAGGCATGGGTGTCGCTGATGATGCCGATTCTTTTCATGTCTTTTAGTGACAAGCAGACAAGTGACGAGCATACAAGGGGTTTAGTTTGGCATGATTGTTATTCGCCAATTAGCTCTTGTCTGCTTGTTGACTTGTTGCTCGTATGCTTAAAAAAGTTTCTTCCCGATGAATTCCTTTATAAACTCCTCGGTGCCTTCCATTCCCAAGATGCTGGAGTTTATGCAAAGGTCGTAAGACTTGCTGTGCCCCCATTCCTTTCCGGTGTAGTAGTTGTAGTATGACGAGCGTGTGGCTTCCTTGCTTTCGATGATTTTCTTTGCCTCGTCTTCTGTGCAGCTGTGGCGCTTGCATATACGGCTGATGCGCTCGTCAAGGTCGGCTGTGATGAATACGCTTACCGTATTCTTGAAGTCTCGCAGCACGTAGTCGGCGCACCTTCCCACGAATACGCACGAGTGTTCTGCGGCTGCCTTGCGGATTGCGTCGCTCTGGAACTGGAACAGACTTTCCTGCGACAGCTTGTTGCTGTAGAAGTTGTTGTCTGACACGAACGGTGCGTGCATGTGGAAGAGTGAGCGGAAAAAGCCTTTCTTCTCGTCGTTCTGTTCGAAGAACTTTTCGCTGAAGCCGCTTTCCTTGGCCGCAAGGTTGAGCAGCTCGCGGTCGTAGAAGTTGCACTTGAAGTCGTCGGCCAGCATCTTTGCGATGACGAGGCCGCCGCTGCCGAGCTGCCTTCCTACGTTGATTATTATCTTTTTGTCGTCCATAATATTTGTTTTTTAGTGACAAGCAGACAAGTTGACAAGCAGACAAGGAGATTTGTTTTATTGCTGTTTGTGTGCCCGTACAGCATATCTCCTTGTCGACTTGTCAACTTGTCTGCTTGTTGACTGACATCTGTCTCTTAAACTTTTTCATGTATTTCGCCATCATCGCGAATGCCACTATGGCCGCCACTGTGTCGGATATGGGCATCGCCGTCCACACTCCGTCTACCTTCATGATGGGCGGCAGGATTACGAGCAGCGGCAACAGGAACAGCATCTGGCGCGAGAGCGACAGGAAAATGCTTATTTTCGCCTTGCCGATGCACTGGAAGAAGTTGGTTATTACCATCTGGCAACCTACTATCGGGAAGGCCAGCATGTGTATTCTTATACCCTCTATGGCCAGGTCTATAAGGTGATTGTCGGTCGTAAAGAGCCGCGCGCACTGGTAAGGAAAGAACTCGGCGATGACGAAGCCCGTGGTGGTTATTATCGTGGCTGTTATCATCGCAATCTTGAGCACCTTCATGAGGCGGTCGAACCGCTGCGCGCCGTAGTTGTAGCCGGCTATCGGGAGCATGCCCTGGTTGAGGCCGATGGTTACCATCACGAATATGAACGACACCTTGCTGGCTATGCCGTAGGCGCCTACGGCCATGTCGCCGCCGTAGTGTGAAAGTCCGGCGTTGATGAATATCACCACCACGCAGGCGCACACGTTCATCGCGAATGGTGACATGCCAATGCTCGTGATGTTTTTCACGATGTCCTTTTTCAGCTTGTATATGCCCCGTTGGAAGTGCAATATCTCCTGCTGGTTGCTGAACAGCTTGAGCTGCCACATCAGTGCGACGAGCTGCGACAGTATGGTGGCCAGCGCCGCGCCCATTATTCCCATGCCCAAAGGCCAGATGAATATAGGTGCGAGCACTATGTTCAGAATGACGGTGAGGATGGTCGCCGCCATGGCCTGCCTTGGCTTGCTGGCCGCTCGCAGCACGGCGTTCATGCCGAGGAACGTCTGTGACACCACGTTGCCTGCCAGGATTACGAGCATGTAGTCGCGCGCGTAGGGTATGGTGTTCTCGCTTGCGCCGAAGAAATACAGTATCGGGTCGAGGAAGAGCAGCGTTATCACGCCGAAGGCCACGCCCACAATGAGGTTGAGCGTGAAGCTGTTGCCGAAGATGTGCTCGGCCATCTTGTAGTCTTTCTGCCCCAATTTCACGGAGATACATGTCGACGAGCCAATGCCGACGGCAGCTCCGAAGGCCGCCGACAGGTTCATCAGAGGGAATGTTATTGCCAGTCCGGAAATTGCCAGAGCGCCGACGCCCTGCCCTATGAAGATGCTGTCAATCATGTTGTACAGCGAAGAGGCCGTCATCGCTATGATGGCCGGCAGGGCATACTGTGCCAGTAGTTTGCCTACCGGCTTTGTTCCAAGTTCAAGTGTTGCCTGTCTGTTATCCATATAAACCTTTCTTTATCGTGTGCAAAGGTACTGCAAAATTTCGGTTAAGCGAAGCAAAAGGAAAACAGTTTTTACTTTTGTGAGCGTAAGAATTTTATTTAAGTTGAGCGAAGTGCAAAATAAAAGTGAGGGAAACGAACTTTTATTTTGCATTTCCGAGACGCAGCGTACCTTATCAAAAGGTACTGTAAAAAGTTGATTAAAGAAAGGGAATGACAAAAAAACAAAGTAATTGAAAACCCACCCCTGCCCTCCCGAATGGAGGGGCTTGATATGTCGTGCCGGTAGTTGCTGCTGCTTAATGCCGGGGTTGGCGTTGGCGCTTTTTCAATATGCCATCTTTTAGGCGGTAAAAGGTCATCTTTTATAGGACAAAAAGCCATGTTTCGCACGCTAAAAGATGGCATATTGGGAAGCTGCTGATAATCAGCCGGTTGCACGTAGCGTGCCATAAACGTCAAAAAGGTGCGCTCAAATAAGCGCACCTTTTTGGCGGATTGTATGCTGCAATGCAGTATTGCTGCATTATTTGCGGTTACGCTTGTGCATGAAGAAGTCGCGCACGCGCAGTTTCTTCTGCCCTGCCTGCATGGCTTTCGTCATGCTGTATGCCGCTGTCCCCGCATTGTCGCCAGACGAGAAGGTTGTGTATGAGTAGTCGTAGCGGTAGCTGTTGAGACTTTCCCAGTCAATCGTGCCGTCGGCGTTAAGGCCGTATGCAGCATTGGTTATGTTGGTATAGTTTGAGCCGTAGTTGTCTTTGCCTACGCATTCAATCCTTTCGGGAAGCTGTGCCGGCCCTTCTCCGTACAGGCCAACGATAGAAAGCAGGTACATGTCATCGCCGAATATGTCGTTAAGTGCCATGGGGCACTGCCTTGTCTCGTTGTCCGACGTTTCGTCGTAGGTTATGGTGTAGTCTTCGGTTTCGGTGTCTTTATCGCCGTTTTCGGTCTCCTCGTATATGTATTCTGCATTTACAAGGTTGCCGCCGCGCCATGTGCAGCTAACCTTGCCATAGCCGGTGTACGAGTATTTTTCACCGTCGTAGCTGTAGCTTTCCTTCGATGTGCCCGTATATGTTGTCAGGTGGCCGTCACCGTCATACTTGAACGTCACCGTGCCGCTGCCCCTTTCGTAGTCTCCGCCTTCCGAATAGTTCCACGAACCAGACATCTTTGTTATGTATCCCTTGCCGTTGAAGGTTATGTTCATGTAGTCGTCTTCGCCGTCAGTGCTGATAACGCCGCGCTTGTAGTCTATTTCAAGCACGTCGCCGTAGTTCGCCGATACGCGTGTGCAGCGTCCGTTGCTGTCGTAGTGGAACGTGTAGTCGCCTACCTGTGTGGGCAGTTTGCCTGCAAACGTTGCCGCAGGGCCAGTCGGTGTGGGGCCGTTCTCGTCGTCGTCGCCGCACGATGTGAATGCTACTGAGCACAGCGCGAAGGCCATGCACGGTACAAGATACTTCCAACTCTTCTTGTTCATTTTTGTAATGTTTTTGTTTTTATGCCTGCGGCTGCCGCAGGCGTTCGGTTAGTTGATTGTGGGGACTTGTTGTTTGTGTGTTTTTTAACATCCTTCATGGCTGTCCCTTTCCGCCTTTTAGGGTGTTTATTATGTAAAAATAGTATTTACACTGCGTTCCGCAAGTTGTTTTCAGCCTTTGTATGGCGGCATTGTCTGATTGCAAATTTATAAGATATTTATTTATTTCGGACAATTTCTGAACATAAATTAACATGGAGCAAACTGCTTTAACACAATCTGTAAACCTTTTATTTACACTTGTTGTGGGAACTGCATGCGGTGTCTTATAAGACATTTAACTTATACCGAACTTACGTGTAGTTATGTTTGAGACTTGCGTACTGTACACCTGTACTGCAAAAGACGGTCTTTCGCATTCCAAAAGGTCATGTTTTACACGATAAAAGGCCGCCTTTTAGAAGCTAAAAGGCGGCCTTTTGATAACTTGTTGGCAATCAGCCGGTTAGTAGATGTGTCCTGTCGGTCTTATAAACCCTGTTCATCAACAGGAAGAATGGGGCGGATAGGCTTGATAAGACTAACAACGCCACCCTGCAAAGGCATGTCAGGCTCACTCCCTTTTGGAGGGTTGGGGTGGGTGTTAGGCCGGTGGTAGTTGGTTGTCATGTTGCCTGTCGCCGGGTGTTTTACTCGATGTCGAAGTAAAACTCGCCGTCGTCCGTGCCTCCGTTTTCAGGCTCTTGCGGTTTCGGAGGATTCTTCAGGTTGCCCTTCTCGTCGTACATCCCGTATGTGATGCGCAGCACGATGAACTCCGTCCGCCTGTTCAGCTGGTTGCATATTTCCTGCTTTTCGGGGTCGAGCTTCTTTATATACTCCTCTGTCAGCACGTCTCCCTCTTTTAGCCACGGGTACTTCTCGGTCAGTTTCTTGCGTATGGTCTTCGGTTTTTCCTTGCCGTAGCCCACGGGCGACAGTCTGTCCTTGGCTATTCCGTGCTCTATGAGGTAGTCAACCACGGCCTGCGCCCTGCGTTGCGACAGCCCCTTGTTGTATTCCTCGCTGCCTTTGTAGTCGCAGTGCGCGCTAAGTTCTATGGTAACGTTGGGATTTTCGTTTAGCAGTTTCACGAGCTCGTCGAGCGCGGCGGTCGATTCCGGGCGCAGTGAAGACTTGTCGAAGTCGTAGAAAATGTTGTCGATGAGCACAGGAACGCGTATTGACGCCAGTGGAAATTGCAGCACATACTCCTTCGACTCCTGCACCGGCTCTACGCGAAGTTCCTCCTTGTGGTTGAGGAAACCTTTGCACGTAGCCAGCATGATGTAGTCTACGCCGGGCTGGATTACCTGCG
This sequence comes from uncultured Prevotella sp., assembly GCA_900551055.1. Classification (GTDB taxonomy): domain Bacteria; phylum Bacteroidota; class Bacteroidia; order Bacteroidales; family Bacteroidaceae; genus Prevotella. The sequence goes on from URUK01000021.1 coordinate 17,733, forward strand.
TAAACGACCCGTCCATCTTCACACTTAGCTTCAGGTTTGTGCCGTCGCTGCCCACCATATACACCAAAGCTTCGGGCAGTTCGTAGCCTTCCATCTCGTAAACCCAGCCCTTTACGGTCTGTATTATCTCAGGTTTCTCGAAGCTGTAGATGTGGTCGTATCCGCGCGCATCGCCCCTGTTGGATGAGAAAAAGCCGCGGTTGTGGGGGCCTTCGAAGGTCATTCCGAAGTCGTCGCCTTGCGAGTTGAGTGGGTAGCCGGGGTGTTCCAATGTCACGCGGCCTGTCTTCGGGTCGGCCTTGGCTATGTAAATGTCAAGTCCCCCGAACCCTTTGTGCCCGTCGGACGAGAAGTACAGGTCGCCGTTCGGCCGGAACGTGGGAAACATCTCGTCGCCTTCAGTGTTGATAGGTTCGCCCAAATTCTCCACACCTCCAAGCCCGGCGGCTGTCATCCGTATGCGCCAGATGTCGAGGCCGCCCTTTCCTCCGGGCATGTCCGACGTGAAGTAGAGCCACTGTCCGTCAGGAGATATTGCCGGATGTGCGTAACTTGACAGCGTGTCGCGCGTCAGTTCGAGCGGCTGCGGCTTGCCCCATGCGGCGTCGCTCCTCGGCGATGTCACGATGGTTGCATACCGCGGATAGTCCGGGTCGGTAGTACATTGCGTGAGATACATTTCCCTTTGGTCGGTGGTAAAGCAGCATGCGCCCTCGTCATACTCCGTGTTCAGTCCCGATTCTATGGCTTCCGGGCGTTGCCATCGTCCCTTCTCGTCCTTCTGCGAGTAAAATATGTCGCCGTTTTTAGTGCCTGTTATTCCGCTAAGTTCGTCGCCAAGAGCCTCGTTGCGGGTGGAAGTGAAGTACAACTGGTCGTACTCGTCGCCGAAGAGCATGGGCGAATAGTCGGCCCGGCGCGAGTTGAATATGTCCATCTTCTTTACAATGTAGCGTGAGCCTGCATCCTTTTCGGCCTGTGCGGTCTGTGCTGCGAGCAGGCCGGTCTTGGCCTGCTCGTTGTCGGGAAGCGTGTCCAATACAAGCTGGTATTCCTTTTCCGCCTCCTTGTAGCTGGCTGCTTTCATCAGCAGGCGCGCCAAAGCGAGGTGCGTATTGATGCTGTCCTGTTTGTAACGGATTACGTTCCGGTAGGCGGCTATTGCTTTTGCGTTGGAGTTTATGCGGTCGTAGCAGTAGGCAAGCCTTGCCGCCCGCTGCCCGCGTTTAGCCTTTTCTTTTGCCGGTGTTTTGTTGTAGGCTATCTTGAATTCCTCCGCCGCGTCGAAATATTCGCCCAAGGCGAGGGCTTTTTCGCCTTTTTTCATGTAGTGGTCGGCACCGCATGAAACAAAAGAAAGCGTCAATACACCTATTATTATATATGCCGATAGTCTGATTTTCATGTCATAAAAGGATGAAAAGCCCCTCCAGACCTCTCCCGTGGGGAGGAGAAAGACAGCTTTGACGGTAATCTTGCTCCTCCCTACGGGGAAGGTCTGGAGGGGCTTTATATAATAACTTGTTTTACTGTTATTTATTGTTTGAACGGCAGTCGGAATGTACACCCTTCCTTCCAGCGGTCGCATCCGTAGGCCGTCTTGCCCTTTATGATGTGCCCTTTGCCGCATGTTGGACAGGTTTTGCCTATTATCGAGTCGTCGGCTGTCAGCGTTTGCGCCTTCTTCTTCTGTGTTGTTCTTGCCTGTTTCGCCGTACTTTGTCCTGTCTGTTTTGGCGTTGCGGCTTTCTTTTTGGCCTTTTTCTTCAGGTCTTCGTCGGTCGTAACGGCTACGTGTCGGTTGCTGTTGTCGGCCAGAACGTCGTTTACTATTGTCGTGATTTGCTGCTTCAGTTCGTCTATGAACTGCCCGGCGTTGTATTTCCTGTGCTCAATGTCGCGCAGTTTCTTTTCCCATATACCGGTAAGTTCGCAGCTTTTGAGCAGTTCTTCCTTGATGATTCCTATGAGTTCTATGCCTGTCGGTGTGGCGACAATCTTCTTCCGTTCGCGCCTTATGTAGTGTCTCTTGAACAGGGTTTCGATGATGTTCGCCCTCGACGACGGCCTTCCGATGCCGTTTTCTTTCAAAGCGGCGCGCAATTCCTCGTCTTCCACGAACTTGCCTGCCGTCTCCATCGCCCTTAGCAGTGTCGCTTCGGTGTAGTAAGGTGGCGGAGACGTCCACTTTTCGGTAAGTGTCGGCTTGTGAGGTCCGCTTTCTCCCTTGGTGAATGCCGGCAATGTGCGCTCTTCATCCTGTTGTTTCGAGCTGTCGTTGTCGTCTTGCGGAACGTCCTTTGCATACAGTACGCGCCATCCCGGGTCAAGTATCTGCTTGCCGGAGACTTTGAATTCTACGTTGTCAACCTGTCCGGTGGCGGTTGTCGTTGAGAACTTGCAGTCTGGATAGAACACGCTGATGAAGCGGCGGGCTATCAGGTCGTAAACGTTCCGTTCCAGGTCGGTAAGGCTTTGGGCAGGAACACCGGTGGGTATGATGGCGTGGTGGTCGGTTACTTTCGACGTGTCGAACACCTTTTTGCTCTTCGGTAGCGGCTTGCCTGCCAGCGGTTGCGTGAATGCCTCGTAGCCCCGTAGCCCACGCAGAGTGGCGGCGCACTTGGGATAGATGTCGTCGCTCAGGTATTGTGTGTCCACACGGGGGTATGTCGTGAGCTTTTTCTCGTAAAGCGATTGGATTACATTGAGCGTTGTTTCGGCGCTCATGGAGAACTTCTTGTTGCAGTCAACCTGCAAGGAGGTGAGGTCATAGAGGTGGGGTGGGGCTTCGCGGCCTGCCTTTTTCTGCACGTCGGTTATGGTGAAGGGCTTTCCCTCTATCTGGGCGAACGACTGTTCGCCCTCTTCCTTGTTCGTGAATTTGCCCTTGGTGGCGGTGAACAGCGTGTCGCGGTACACCGTGGAGAGCACCCAGTAAGGTTCGGGCTTGAAGTTGTCGATTTCCTTTTGCCGGTTTACTATTAGCGCGAGGGTGGGCGTCTGCACACGTCCGACGGAAAGCACCTGGCGGTTCTGTCCGTATTTCAGCGTGTACAGGCGTGTCGCGTTCATGCCGAGCAGCCAGTCGCCTATGGCCCGGCTAAGTCCGGCAAGGTACAAAGGCTGGTATTCATCCTGGTCTTTCAGCGTTCTGAAACCTTCACGTATGGCCTCGTCGGTCATCGACGAAATCCAGAGCCGTTTCACAGGACACTTCGCCTGCGCCTTCTGCATCACCCACCGCTGTATCAGTTCTCCTTCTTGTCCGGCGTCGCCGCAGTTTATTATGCCGTCGGCGGCCTGCATAAGGCGTTCTATCACGGCAAACTGCTCGGCTACTCCTTTGTCCTCAATGAGCTTTATGCCGAAGCGTTGCGGTATCATCGGCAGCGCGCCGAGCGCCCACCGCTTCCACATAGGGGTGTAGTCGTCAGGCTCTTTCAGTGTACACAGGTGGCCGAAAGTCCATGTCACCTGGTATCCGTTGCCCTCGATGTAGCCCTTGTGCGAGGCTGTTGCGCCCAGTATTCGCGCTATGTCGCGCGCTACGCTCGGTTTCTCGGCGATGCAGACAATCATTTATAGAAGACCCACCCCAGCCCTCCCGAAGGGAGGGAGTTTGATTACTCTGTGGCGGTTTTTATTTAATTGTTATACTGATGTTATCAAAATCTCATTTTTCAACCCACTTTCTTGTACCTTGTATGTATATTAAAGCAAAGGCATATCAAGCTCCCTCCCTTCGGGAGGGTTGGGGTGGGTATCTTAATACCCCAGCTCTTCTCCAACCAACACCACAGTGTGGCGGCCGGCCGGGTGGGAGTTGCGCATGAAGTGTATGTAGTTGCAGATGCTCTCGGGAGAGTTGCAGTTGTGGCATACGCCGTCAACCTGGCACGGGGTCTTTATGTCGAAGCGTGCGGCATTTATCGGACTGGCCGTCGAGCGTGCCCGGGCAAGGGCGGCGTTTACGTCCTGCGCCACCTTGTTAAGCCCTATTACGAGGATTACCTTCTTAGGCCCGAAGGTTATTGCAGCCACCCGGTTGCCGTTGCCGTCTATGTTTACAATCACGCCGTCTTCGCTTATCGCATTGGCGCTTGTCAGGTAAAAGTCGGCCGAGAACGCCTCGCGGTATATGCGTTGCGCCTCGTCACGGTCGGCGGCAAGGTCGCGGTCGAGCAGTTTCAGACTGCGTTTGTGCAGCGCTTCGGTCAGCCCCATGTCGCGTATCGTCATCGAGCCGCCCCATGATACGCTGCTTCCGTCGGGTATCATGGCCGACACTTGTTCAACTGCTTCAGCCGCCGTAGGGCAGTATATGGCCTCGAAGTTGCGCCTTTTCAGGTTCTTTATCATCTTCTCCGCAAGCCGTTGGTTGCGTATTTCTTTAGGTGTCATAATGCGTTTTGTATTAAAATTCCATGCAAAATTAATAATTTTAGCCGACAATCAGTGCGTCCGTGCATGTTTTGTTCGCCTTTGTGCGTGCATGATACGTGTGCGTATCTATATTATTTTCAAACTTTTTGCCACATGGCATGCCTCTATCGAGCTTTTTGCCTGTAGCTTGTCCAAGATGTTCTGCCGGTGACGGCTTACCGTGTTGACGCTTATTGCAAGCGTTTCGGCGATGTCTTTGCTTGTCAGTCCTTTGTCAATGAGCGTAAGCACTTGTGCTTCGCGGCATGACAGCAACTGTCCGTTGCCGTGCATGTGCAGTTCCGTCATGCGGCCTTTGACGGTGTTCACTATTGCGCACCGCAGGCTGAAATCCGCCGGAACGGGGCCGTATAGGCACAAGGCGAACCTCATTGCCGGCCGTGACTGCTCCTGAATGTAGTGCAACCGGTGCAGTACCGGCACATAATGCCCGGCAGCATCCCTCATCCTTAGCCTGCTTGCGAGGCAATAACGATGGCATTGCGACGGCGGCTTGCTTTTTATGAAGCGGAAGAAGCAAAGTTCATGCAGGTATTTCTCCGGCAAGTCGTCTGGGTGGATAAGTCCAAGTATGTTTTCCTCCCATATCGACAACACCGTCTCATGCTTTTGTCCGCAGTCGATTCCAAGGCGTTCGGCAAACCCACCATAATATATATAGCTGGTATATGTACGCATGTCGCTCAACACGGAGATGACATTCTCAATCATAGCGTAGCCGCGCGCTATGCACTTATAGTCGTCAAGCTCGCCGGGACAAGTCTGTCCGTCGGCGAACTCTTGACGGGTGAGTATCGTGTCAAGCTCTTTTGCCTTGTTGCCGCTCATCGAGGAAAATGGTTATAAATGACTATTGCAGGTTTGGCTGTGCACCTTTACCTTTGCAAAGATACTGAATTTTGTTTAATATAGGAAGAATGAAAATGAACATTATGGCGAAAACATTGGCTGCGGCCGTGCTGTCGTTTGGCTCGGTGGCTGCTTCGACGGCACAGACATTGGAAAAGATGACATGGTACAACGAACCGGCCAAGTGGGCGGTAAGCGACGGTGCGCTGCTTATGGAGGTTACTCCGAAAAGCGACTATTGGCGCATCTCGCATTACGGATTTACCGTTGACGACGCGCCTTTTTATTATGCAACGTATGGAGGCGAGTTTGAGGCGAAGGTGAAGATTACCGGCGACTATCAGGCGCGCTTCGACCAGGCAGGACTAATGGTGCGCATCGACCATGAGAATTACATCAAGGCAGGTATAGAATACGTCGGCGGGAAGTATAACCTTAGCGTGGTGGTGACGCACACTACCTCGGACTGGAGTGTGATAACGCTCGACAAGCCGGTGGAAAGTGTGTGGATAAAGGCCGTGCGCAGGCGTGACGCAGTGGAGGTGTTTTACTCTTTCGACGACAAGGAGTATGTCATGATGCGCAATGCGTGGCTGAAGGACAATACGCCCGTGATGGTTGGCATGATGGGGGCTTGTCCCGACGGCGACGGTTTCAATGTACGCTTCGACAATTTTTCCGTCAAGCATCTGCCAGACGTGCGTCGCACGGAATGGCTTGAGCGCAACAAGGAGTGACATTTGCAGGCCGGTCGGTTAGCGGCTGTTGGCTTGTGACGGCTTGGATGATGGTAGTATTCTGTCATGCCGAGCTGCGGATGAATTGTAAGAGACGACCTTTTGGCTTGTAAAAGGCCGTCTTTTAGCAGCTAAAAGGCCACCTTTTGCAAGGTAAAAGGTGGCATATTGCGGAGCACTTGATAATCAGGGAGTTACCAAGCGGTATTTGACTTATCAGCCGAATAGGCCCTATAAGCCCTATGAGACTAATAAGCCAAATACAATTAATAGGAGCATATCAAGCTCCCTCCCTTGGGGAAGGTTGGGGTGAGTTCGTCATTTTCACGTCCTTTAATTTTGCATTTGCCTTAACGGCGACTTACAGTTCGCTCGGCTTGCACTATCTTTGGATAAGACAGGCTGCGCCTCGGAAATGAAAATAAAAGTCCGTTTCACGTCCTTTAATTTTGCATTTCGCTCGGCTTGCACTATCTTTGCACATTAAAAGCGAAAGTAAAGCCGATGCACAAGATAGCAGCAATATTGATGTTCCTCGCGTTCGCCTCAGCCGTTTGCGCGCGCACGGGTGAAAATGCGCTTAAGGTGAAGTATCCGGGCGGCAGGACATACATGTTCCGCGTTGAGCTGAAAGACAAGAACGGCACGCCCTTCAGCCTCGACAGGCCGTCGGAGTTCCTGTCGGCAAAGGCTCTGGAGCGGCGCAACCGCCAGCATTTGCGGCTCGATTCCACCGACCTTCCCGTAAATCCGGCTTACATAAACGAAATACTTTCTACGGGAGTTGAGGTTGTGGGGCGCAGCAAATGGAACAACACTGTGCTTGTGCGCAGCCGCCATTTGTCACGGCTGAAGAGCATCGCGCTGCTCGGATGCGTCAAGTCCATCCGCAAGGTGTGGACGTCTCCCGACTCTATTGTCCCCTCGCCTCCGCGTGCGAGGTATCATACGGAGTTCAACCACTGGGAGACTGTAAAGCAAAGCACTTACGGAGTGACGCTCGAACAGACCGAGATGGTGGCCGGCGAGCAGCTTCACCGCCGCGGCTTCCGCGGACGCGGAATGACTATTGCCGTGCTTGACGGAGGCTTTATGAACGCCGACCGCATCCCTTGCCTGAAGGAAGCGCGTGTTGTCGGCACGGCAGACTTCGTTGTGCCAAGCTCGAAAAGCATATTTAAGGAGATGGACCACGGCACGAAGGTGCTCTCGGTAATGGCCGCCGACGTGCCCGGTACATTCGTCGGGGCGGCTCCTGATGCCTCTTTCTGGCTGCTGCGGTGCGAGGACGGTTATACCGAAAGCCTTGCCGAAGAGGACTATTGGGCGGCGGCGGCCGAGTTTGCCGACAGCGTAGGCGTTGACATAATAAGCAGCTCGTTGGGCTTCCATGCCTTCGACAGTTCCGCAGACAACTATACCTACCGTCAGCTTGACGGCCATACCGCCCTGATTTCACGTACAGCCTCGATGCTTGCGGCCAAGGGCATATTGCTCATAAACAGTGCCGGCAACGACGGAATGGCCTCGTGGAAGAAAATCAACGTGCCTGCCGACGCGCAGGACATCATCACCGTGGGCGCGGTTACGCCCGACCGGCTCAACGCTTCGTTCAGCAGCATCGGTCCGACGGCCGACGGCCGCATAAAGCCCGACGTCATGGCGCAGGGCAGTCCGACGGCTGTCATCACAGGCAGGGGCACTATAATAAAAGATGTGGGCACGTCGTTTGCCACTCCGCTTGTGGCCGGACTGGCCGCCTGTCTATGGCAGGCGTTGCCCGGAAAGACGGCTTTGCAGATGGTAGACCTGCTGCGCCGCTGCGCTGACAATGCCGCTACGCCGGACAACATCTATGGTTACGGCATACCAGATTTCTGGAAAGCATACGAAATGGGGAAGGATGGAAATTGAAAACCCACCCCAGCCCTCCCTAAGGGAGGGTGTTCGGACGGCTTATCAGGCGATAATGCCGGTGGTGATATGTATCTACTCTTTATGCTTCTTGCCGATTTCCTTTGTTTGCTTTTGATAAAATGAAATATCAAGATATGTTTTTTGCACCTGACAATGGTAATCAAGCTCCCTCCCTTAGGGAGGGTGGGGGTGGGTATCTGTCCTTGCTTGAACTCAACTCCCTTGTGCGTCAGGCAGTAGAATTGACTCTGCCTGATGAGTATTGGGTGGAGGCGGAGCTGTCGGAAGTGCGCGAGCGTGGCGGCCATTGCTATATGGAGCTTGTGCAGAAAGCCGCCGACGGGGTTACGCCTGTGGCGCGGGCGTCGGCAAAGTGCTGGCGCAGCGCGTGGATGTTGGTGCGCTCCCATTTCGAGCGCGTTACCGGCGAGACTCTCCGTCAGGGGCTGAAAGTGCTGCTGCAGGTGCATGCGCAGTTCCATGAGAACTACGGTTTTTCATGGATTGTGTCAGACATCGACCCAACGTTCACCCTTGGCGACATGGCGCGCAAGCGTCAGGAGATTATCCGCAAGCTGAAGGAAGAAGGCGTGTTCGAGCTTAACAAGCAGCTCGCCCTTTCGTCGTTCGCCCAGAATATAGCCGTAATATCCAGCGAGACGGCTGCCGGTTACGGCGACTTCTGCAACCAGTTGGACACCAACCAGTTCGGTTTCGGGTTCAGCGTGACGCTTTTTCCTGCAATAATGCAGGGCGAACGCACCGCGCAGAGCATCATCGCCGCCTTGGATTGTGTGAACGCTGACGTTGAAAAATATGACTGCGTGGTTATAATAAGAGGTGGAGGCGCAACGAGCGACTTGTCGGCTTTCGACTCGTTAGAGCTTGCCGAGAACGTTGCAAACTTTCCTCTGCCAGTCATTACGGGCATCGGCCATGAGCGCGACGAGGCCGTTGTGGACATGGTTGCGCACACTCGCGCAAAGACTCCTACCGCCGCAGCCGCGATGCTTATTGACAACCTGAAGAACACGGCGGAGCGAATAGACCATGCACGCATGGCCGTCGCTACAGCAGTAAGCCGCCGCATGGATGTTGAACGGTTGCGCCTTGCGCGTTCGGCAGAGCGCATCCCCGTGCTGTTCTCTCTTGTAAAGACACGGCACGAGGCGCACATCGAAGCACTGTCGGCAAAACTGCGCACAGCAGCTGACACCACTCTTGGTAATGCCTTGCACCGTATAGAACGCTTGTCGGCAAGCATCCGGCCGTTGTCGACACGGCGCATCACCGCCGAAATGCACCGTATCGAGCTGCTCGCGCAACGCACCGCCGCGCTTGACCCTGTGCGCCTGCTTAAACGCGGCTACTCTATAACATTGCACAATGGCCGCGCTGTGCGCTCATCGGCGGCATTAAGCGATGGCGATGTGGTCGAGACACTGTTTGGCGAAGGCCGGATAAAGTCAACCGTGATAAAGAACGCCAAATAAAACCATCCAAAATTTTCCGTAAACCGCATATCACCCAATCTACCAAAAGAATTTTAAACTGTCCCAACAATGAAAGAAACCACTTACGAAGAAGCCCTCAGACAACTTGAAACCATCGTAGCCAAGATGGAAAACGACGAGCTCGACATCGACAGCATGTCGCAACAGCTGAAGACGGCACAGCGCCTAATCAAGCTATGTAAGGACAAACTGGCAAAGACCGATGCGGAAATAAAGAAAATACTTGGCGATTCTTAATTCATAATTTACAATTCATTACATCTGCTTTATCAAAAATTTATTTGATAAAAATTGCTTTTTACTAAGATAATTGTTACTTTTGCAATAATAAACTCATCAATCAAAGCTGTATTATGAAAAATATGGATTGGGCAAACTTGTCTTTCGGTTATGTGCCGACAGACTATAACGTCCGTTGTTTCTACCGCGACGGAAAGTGGGGAGAAATCGAGGTGTGCTCCGATGAGTACATCAAGATGCACATGGCAGCTACATGCCTGCATTACGGTCAGGAAGCTTTTGAAGGGCTGAAGGCCTACCGTTGCCCTGACGGCAAGGTGCGTGTGTTCCGCATGGATGAGAATGCCGCGCGCCTGCAAAGCACTTGCCGCGGCATACTTATGCCCGAAGTGTCCACCGAACTGTTTGAGGAGATGGTTACGAAGGTTGTCCGCCTCAATCAGGACTACATTCCCACTTATGAGAGCGGTGCCACATTATATATACGCCCGTTGCTTCTGGGCATGTCGGCGCAGGTCGGTGTGCATCCGGCTTCCGAATACATGTTCATGATATTCGTTACTCCCGTAGGTCCGTATTTCAAGGGCGGATTTGCTACCAATCCATACGTAATCATACGTGAATACGACCGCTCGGCTCCACTCGGTACTGGTATATACAAGGTTGGTGGAAACTATGCCGCTTCTCTGCGTGCCAACAAGATGGCTCACGACCTTGGTTACGCTTGCGAATTTTATCTCGACGCTAAGGAAAAGAAGTATATTGACGAGTGCGGTGCGGCCAACTTCTTCGGCATCAAGGACAATACTTATGTCACACCTAAGTCTACGAGCATTCTGCCGAGCATCACGAACAAGAGCCTGATGCAGCTTGCCGAGGACATGGGCATGAAAGTGGAGCGCAGGCAAATCCCTGAAGAAGAACTTTCCACGTTCGAAGAAGCCGGAGCATGCGGCACGGCAGCCGTGATAAGTCCAATATCAAAGATTGACGATTTGGAAAATCACAAGAGCTACGTCATCAGCAAGGACGGCAATCCCGGTCCTATCAGTACCAAGCTTTACAACAAGTTGCGCAACATTCAGTATGGCATAGAACCAGACGTGCATGGTTGGACGAAAGTTGTAATCGATTAGATTAAAAATTAAGAATGAAAAATGAAAAATCCATTAGCCTTGTATCCAATATCAGCTATTGGATTTTTCATTTTTCATTATTCACTTTATAATTCTTCATTTTTTTCATTTTTCATTATTAATTAGAATAAATGTCTAAGGGCAAGCTGGCTAAGTTCGCCGATATGGAGCGTTATTCCAACGTGTTCCAATATCCGTATTCGGTTGTGAACAATGTTCCTTTCGAGATGAAGGGGCGTTGGCGCGAAATGTATTTCCATAACAACAACCCCATTGTACTTGAACTCGGTTGCGGCCGGGGCGAGTATGCAGTGGGGTTGGCACGCATGTTTCCTGATGTCAACTTCATAGGCGTTGACATAAAGGGCGCGCGCATGTGGACTGGAGCAACACAGGCTCTTGCCGAGGGACTGCCGAATGTGGCTTTCCTACGCACCAACATTGAGATAATCGACCGCTTTTTCGCTCCCGGAGAGGTGCAGGAAATCTGGCTGACGTTCAGCGACCCACAGATGAAAAACGTCCGCAAGCGCCTTACAAGCACGTATTTCATGGAGCGTTACCGCCGCTTTCTCGTTGATGGCGGCATTGTGCATCTCAAGACAGACAGCAACTTCCTTTTTACATATACAAAGTACATGGTGGAACATAACGCCCTGCCGGTGCTTTTTTCAACCGAAGACCTTTACCATGCTGATGATGTTGACGGAGAGACGCGCCGCATACTTTCCATTCAGACTTATTACGAGAGCCAGTGGATAGAGCGTGGGCTGAACATCCGTTACATGAAGTTCCGCCTGCCGCACGCCGTTCAGTTGACGGAGTCGGGCGTGGAAATTCCTGTTGACGACTACCGTAGCTACAAACGTTCCGGGCGCAGCGGAGTGGAAGCAAGGCGGTGAATTGGCGGAAGGTGAGTGAAGGGAAATCCAATACTCATGGCCGGGCAATGGCTTCTTTATCATTTGGCCTTTTTCAAAATGCGGCATATCGCAGCGCGATATGCCGCATTTTGCATTGCAATTTGCCGCAAATTGGAGCATGAAAGATGCCGTTTTGTGTTGCGTATTTCGCTTCGTGGTGCAACATGTTGAGGTAGAAGATGTTACACGGTGAAAGATATGGCGGCGGATGCGGATGCTGACAGTTTCGGCGTCTTTCACCGTATATGTAGCTACCGGCAGGAAAGTTGTGCCCGAAAAAGAACGCTGAAAGGCATTTTATGGAAATAAAAAGCTTACGGTAACGGGATAATTTTATAATTTTGCACGGAAAATAAAAAAATGAGTATTATGACGCTATACCCGAAACTGATAATGGACGCCTTGGCTACGGTGACGTATCCAGGCACGAAGAAAAACCTTGTTGAGAGCGATATGGTTGCCGACAACTTGAGGATTGACGGCATGAAAGTGTCGTTCTCGTTGATATTCCCACGTGATACAGACCCTTTCATGAAGTCTACGCTCAAGGCTGCCGAAGCTGCAATACACTATCATGTAAGCAAGGATGTGGAGGTTACGATTACGGTGGAGACGAAATCGAAGCCACGGCCGGAGCCGGGAAAGATGCTTCCGGGTGTTAAGAACGTGGTGGCCGTAAGTTCCGGCAAGGGCGGGGTTGGCAAAAGCACCGTTGCAGCAAACCTTGCCATCGCACTTGCGAGGCTTGGCTATAAAGTCGGACTGCTTGACACTGACATCTTCGGCCCGTCAATGCCTAAGATGTTCGATGTCGAGGATGCACGCCCATACGCCGTCCACAAGGATGGCCGCGACCTGATAGAGCCTATAGAGAAGTATGGCGTGAAGCTGTTGAGCATAGGGTTTTTCGTAAATCCAGACACTGCGACGCTATGGCGCGGCGGAATGGCGTCGAATGCGCTCAAACAGCTCATCGGCGATGCTGACTGGGGGGAACTTGACTATTTCATACTTGACACTCCTCCGGGCACAAGCGACATCCACCTGACGCTGTTGCAGACGCTGGCAATAACGGGTGCGGTCATTGTAAGCACGCCGCAGAAGGTGGCGCTGGCCGACGCTCGCAAGGGCATCGACATGTACAGGAACGACAAGGTGAATGTGCCGATACTCGGACTTGTGGAGAACATGGCATGGTTTACTCCGGCGGAACTGCCCGAAAACAAGTATTACATCTTCGGCAAGGAAGGCTGCAAGAACCTTGCAAAGGAGATGAACCTGCCTTTGCTTGCCCAAATCCCGGTGGTGCAGAGCATCTGCGAAAGCGGCGATGACGGCAAGCCTTCGGCACTTAACGCCGACACTATGACCGGTCAGGCATTCATCAACCTTGCACAGGCCGTTGTTACAACGGTAAACCGCCGCAACAAGGAACAAGGCCCGACGAAAGTCGTAGAAGTGAAAAATAATTAAGAATTAAGAGTTAAGAATTAAGAAAAGCACCGCCATCAAAGGCATATTTCTTAATTCTTAACTCTTAATTCTTAACTCTTAATTCTTAATTCCTTTTGTCCATTTTCCTCCAGACATAGGCAATGTAGGCAACTACAAACGGAACGAGCAGCGAGACATAGAACATTGCTGTAAGAGTGAACTCGCTGCTGCAGCTGTTGCTTATGGTAAGGCTGCTTTGCAGGTCGGCAGTGGAAGGATAATAAGCAGTATTGTTCCACCCTGCACACAGCAGCAGGCTAAGAACGGCGAGCACTGCACCGATGCCGGCAGGCCATATTCCACGGATGTAAGTAGCACTGAAGATAGTCTTCATGCAGCCGAAAAGGAATAACGTAACCCCTGCAAGCAAGATGATGGCAAGAGGCCATATTTGGCAGAAATTGTTGAAATACTTGTCTGGCTCGATGTATATTTCGCCATTGGCCATGTCTACCGCATAGCCGTCTTTCAGCAGGATATACACAACGGAGACGATGAAGAACACGAGGAACGGCACAAAGTTGCCGACAAGGCGCACCGTAGCGCGCGAGCGTATGTTTTCGTTGTCAACGTTGTTGATGACGTAAAGTATGCCGAGGATGCGTGCAAGGAAGAACACTGCGAGCCCGAATATCCAGTTCCAGCCGTTGAGCAGGGCGTCGAGTCCGTGGCTTGCGTTTGCCCACCGGCTGATTATGGGGCTTGCGCCGTTGAGGATGTTGGCTTTTTCAACAATGAAGTTCGCCCCATTGAAGAATGTCGCGACGGCGATGCCGAGCAACAGCGGTCCCGCGATGCCGTTGATGATTAGAAACCACTGGAATGTGCGCGTGCCGAGCAGGTTGCCCAACTTGTTCTGGAACTCGTAACTGACGGCTTGCAGCACGAATGTGATGAGTATGAGCATCCACACCCAGTATGCCCCTCCGAAACTTGTGCTGTAAAACAACGGGAACGAGGCGAAGAACGCTCCGCCGAATGTAACGAGCGTGGTGAACGTGAGTTCCCATTTTTTTCCGGTAGAACGTGTTATCAGGCGGCGTTCGCTTTCGTCGGCACTTAGTGAAAACATTACAGAATTAGCTCCTTGCACGAACATCATAAAAACCAATAATGCTCCGAGCAGGGAAATGATAAACCACCAATAGTGCTGTAAGAAATCGTATGACATAATTTCGTTTTTTTATTAGATGACGGGAATTATGGAAGAGCAAATAAATTCTTCACTCATAATTTTTCACTCTTCAATTTTAACTTTTCACATCTTCGTATTCCGGCCCTTTCTTTATAGCCTTGCACATGATGCTGATTTCAACTACAAGCAGGATGGTGAACAATGCGAGGAACATGAAGAAAGTAAGCATGACGTAATTTGAGCTTATGTCGGACACGGCGGCCCATGTAGGCAGCATGTCCTGTATTGTCCAAGGCTGGCGGCCGAACTCGGCGACAATCCATCCTGCTTCGCTGGCTATATATCCGAGCGGCAGCAGAGCCATGCCGGTTATGTGCAGCCAACGCATCTTGGTTATGTCCTTTTTATAGGACAAGAACATTGTAATGGCAAAGAAGAGCAAGAACAATACGCCCAAACCGACCATTACACGGAACGCCCAGAAACATACGGGAATGTATGGCACAGTCTGTTCGGCGTTGTCAATGTATCCGTAACCAAAGTATTTGATGTTCTCGTCAAGTGCTTTGCGGTGGCTGTCGGCGGTTACGGTGTCGCCGTTTTTCTTGGCTTCTCGGTAGCCGGCCAATGCCGTAATAGCCTTGCGCCCCCGTTCCATCTTTTCTTCGAGAGGCACGGCAGTCGTCCCGTCAGGCTGTGTATATCCGCCGCGTATTATGTCGTTGATGCCGGGCACGTAGCCATTGAAGTCGCGTGTGGCAAGCAGTGACAGCATTTTAGGCATTGCTATCTTGCAGGGAGGCTCTTCGGTAGAAGTGTAATCGGGCTGCTCAAAAGGATTTACCCAAGCCACGACCGTAAGTCCTTCGCCGTGTCCGCCGTCATACAGGGCTTCCATTGCGGCAAGCTTCATCGGTTGCGACTTCGCCACCATGTATGCCGAGTTGTCGCCGGAGTACATGGCGAGCAACGATGAAACGAAACCTATTATAGATGCTATTTTTATGCTTTGCACGGCCAGACGGCGGTCCTTTTCAACGTTCATGGCGTTATTCCGCTTGCGGAACAAAAGGTAACAGCTGACGGCAACCGTGAAGATGGCTCCGATTATCCATGCCGATATGACGGTATGGAAAAACTTGTCGATGGCAAACGGCGACAAAGCTACTTCGGCGAATGAAGTCATCTCGTTGCGCATTGTGTCAGGATTGAACGCCTGTCCTACGGGATATTGCATCCAAGCGTTTGCAACAAGTATCCACCATGCCGATATGGTAGCACCAAGTCCGGTTAGCCATGTCGACGCAAGGTGGAAGCCCCGTGACACTTTTTCCCAGCCGAAGAACATTACTCCGACGAAAGTCGCCTCAAGGAAAAAGGCTACAATGCCTTCAATGGCAAGTGGGGCACCGAAAATGTCGCCCACGAGCCATGAGTAGTTGCTCCAGTTTGTGCCGAATTCAAATTCGAGTATGATGCCGGTGGCAACGCCCATTGCGAAGTTTATTCCGAACAGTTTTTGCCAGAAACGTGACGCGTCTTTCCAGAAAGTCTTGCCTGTGCGGTAATAGCACGTTTCCATGATGCCCATGATAAGTGCAAGACCCAACGTTAGCGGAACAAAGAGCCAATGGTAGATGGCGGTAAGGGCGAACTGCGCCCTTGACCAATCCACAGTGCCGGCACTTATGCTTAAAAACAAGTTGTCCATAATTTATTGAATTTTCTATTGTTTGTATGGTGAGATGAAAGAACCAAACGCCGTGGTGTTGCATGTGGCGGCATGGATATTTTATTTCTCATTTTTCCGCGGCTCTTTCGGTTATTTGTGCCGATACGTAGTCGGCTTCGTTACCGTCTGCACGCTCATAAAGAATGTCAGGCATGAAAAAGAGCTTGAGCACAACGAAGATTATTACAAGTTTGACAATTACGACAATCCATAATGTCTTGCCGAGCCTCATGCTTCTGAAGCCGTCATGATAGAAACTTACTATTTGTTTTATCATAGTATTTGCCGTTGTGTTTTGCAGTTTGGGCTTCCGCAGAAGTTTGGTATATTGTTTGCAAAGATAAAAAAATCATTTTAATGTTGTTCAAAATTTCGGTAAAATTACTAATTTTACAAATTTAAGTATTATAGTTCGAAAAAAATTGCGGTGTTTGATGGAAATAGGCTAATTTTGCATGGTTATATTTTCAATTGTGTATAATTAAAGATATATGAAGAATAAAGTAATCATTCCGTCCGTTATCGTAGGTTTGTTGCTGGTTGGAGGCATCGTGTTTCTTGCCATAAGCCTGAACAATCAGAAGAAAGCGAATAAGGAGATGCAGGAATTGGCCGAGTTGGACAAGAAGGAAATGGAAAACGAGTATCAGAAGTTCGCCGACCAGTATAGTGAACTCAAGACTCAAATAAACAACGACTCGATAATAGAGCAGCTTACACAGGAGCAGTTGAAAACAGAAAAACTGCTTGAGGAATTGAAAAACGTCAAGGCTTCAGACGCAAGGGAGATAGCACGGCTGAAAAAGGAATTGGCTACTTGCCGTGCCGTGATACGCAGTTATGTGTTGGAAATTGACTCGCTCAACCGACTGAACCAGAATCTGACGGAGGAAAACACCCGTATGAAGGGGCAGTATGCAGAGGCGACCAGGCGGATAGAAGGACTAAGTGCTGACAAGCAGACTTTGTCCGAAAAGGTAGCCATCGCAGCACAGCTTGACGCTACAGGCATAACAATGACCTTGAAGAATAAACGTGGCAAGGCGACAAAGAAAATAAAGCGGTGCAAGACAATACAGGTCAGCTTCAACATAGCAAAGAACGTGACGGCCACTAGCGGCAATAAAACAGTGTATGTGCGTATTACCACACCTACCGGAACCGTTCTTTCTGGCGGAGGCTCTTTCCCTTATGAGAACCGTAGCCTTCCTTATTCGATGAAGAAAACCATAGAATACACTGGTAATGAAACGCCTGTAACGGTATATTGGACTGTCAATGAGTTCTTGGGTGAAGGTACTTATAATGTAAGTGTGTTTGCTGACGGCAACATGATAGGTTCGAGAAACTTCACGGTCGACTGAAGATATGTCTGGCAGTATGGCGGATTTTTGCATTGAAAGTAAGTCCGCGTTTTCTTTCAAGCCGAAAGTAATATGAAGAAAGTAACGATATTTCTGATGCTGGCGTTCATCGCCTTGCCTGTTGGGGCGCAGCGCGTGTTGTCGCTTGACAGTTGCCGGTCTATGGCGTTGAGCAACAACAAGAAGCTCGGAATAGCCAAGCTGAAGCAGGACATGGCGCGTGATGCACGCAAGGCAGCGCGTACAAAGTACCTGCCACACGTTGACGTGCTTGGCGGATACGAGTTTACGAGCAGGGAAATATCCATTTTGAGCGACGGACAGAGAGGAGCGATAGGTCAGATTGGCACTGCTGCTGCCGGTCAGATAGGCAACACAATGACATCTGTCATTTCTGAAATGGCCGGTCAAGGCATAATAACACAGGAAACAGCTACGGCTCTTGGCAATATCGCGGGAAAACTCGCACCAGGCATAGAGCAGACGGGCAATGCGATAGGAAAGACAATCAATGACGCGTTTAAGACGGACACCCGTAATATGTTTGCCGTGTCGGTGATGCTTACGCAGCCAATATACATGGGTGGAAGCATCGTTGCGGCGAACAAGATTGCCGACATAAGCGAGCAACTTGCAGCAAACGATATCCAAAACAGCCGTCAGAACATAGTTTATGATGTGGACAATGCCTATTGGACGGTGGTTTCATTGAAGCATAAACAAAGGCTCGCCACAAGTTATCTTGAACTTGTCAAGAAACTCAGCAGCGATGTGAAAAAGATGATTGAGGAAGGTGTTGCGACAAGAGCTGACGGGCTGAAAGTAGATGTAAAGGTCAACGAGGCGGAAATGCAGCTCACCCAAGTGGATAATGGCCTGTCTCTTGCCAAGATGTTGTTGTGTCAGTTGTGCGGCTTGCCTGTTGACGGGAAAATCATCCTTGTTGATGAAGACAAGGACGAAGTTTCATCGACAGAAAGTTCTCCGGTAGCCGATGTGACGTTCGCTATTGATAACCGCCCGGAACTGAAAATGCTTGAGAATACGGTTGATATAAGCCGGCAGACAACAAAACTTATACGTGCCGCGTATTTGCCGCAAGTAGCGTTGACAGGTGGATATCTTGCCACAAATCCTTCACTTTACAACGGTTTTCAGCGCAAATTTTCCGGAGTCTGGAATATCGGTGTGATAGTAAGAGTCCCGGTATGGAACTGGTTTGAAGGAACTTATAAGGTGCGTGCAGGTAAGACCGCTACGAACATAGCCATGCTTGAACTTGAGGAAGCGCGTGAGAAGGTCGAGCTGCAAGTAAACCAAAGCTCATTCAAAGTTGACGAGGCAAACAAGAAGTTGGCCATGGCGAAAAAGAATACGGAACAGGCTGATGAGAACCTGCGCTGTGCCAATATTGGTTTCAAGGAAGGAGTGATGGACGTGACCGATGTCATGGCGGCACAGACAGCTTGGCTTCAGGCGCGTTCACAGAAGATAGATGCCGACATTGATGTGAAACTCACGCAGACAAACCTGAAGAAAGTTCTTGGAGAAACAATATATTGAAATTTAAGAATTAAGAAAGAACAACTCTATAGCATATGCTTGTTTGCTTGGTTAACTTCCAATTCAACCAAGTCTCCCAGCAAAACATAAAAGAAAATCATGGAAAAGAAAACACAACATAACAACATATTGCTTGCCACACTGTGTTTTGCGGCGGTTGTAATAATCGTCGGTGTCATAGGATTTTTGACATTCGGCCGCACACCTGATACAATACAGGGTGAAGTTGAAGTCTCTGAATACAGGGTGTCGAGCAAGGTTCCCGGACGTATCCTTGAACTGCGGGTGCAGGAGGGCGATTATGTCAAGGTGGGTGACACGCTCGCCATCCTTGACGCTCCCGACATCGTAGCTAAGAAAACACAAGCTGTCAGCGCAGAAGATGCGGCTGCGGCATTGAGTGCAATGGCGGATAAAGGCGCACGCCGCGAACAGGTACAAGGAGCGTTTGAGGTTTGGCAGCAGGCAAAGGCAGGCATGGATATAGCGGAAAAGTCATACGGACGTGTGCAGCGGCTGTTCGACGAGGGCGTGATGAGTGCGCAGAAGCGTGACGAGGCTTATGCCAACTACAAGGCAATGAAGGCGCAGGCACAGGCTGCCAAAAGCCAGTATGACATGGCTGTGGCCGGTGCAAGGCGTGAGGAACGCGAAGCTGCCGCCGCACAGAAGCGCAGGGCGCAGGGCGCAGTGCAGGAAGTAGACTCTTACATGAAAGAAACCGTGCAGATAGCCCAGATGGAGGGCGAGGTCAGTGATGTCTATCCAAAGCTCGGCGAGCTTGTAGGTGCTGGCTCTCCGATAATGAGCATCTCCATAATGAACGACCAGTGGGGTACGTTCAACGTGCGTGAAGACCAACTGAAGGGGCTTAAGATAGGCGATACGTTTACAGCCTATTGCCCGGCCTTCAACAAGGACATACGCATGAAAGTTTATTACATAAAGGATGAGGGCAGCTATGCCGTATGGAAAGCAACCAAGAGCAACGGACAGTATGACTTGAAGACGTTTGAGGTTAAGGCTCGTCCTGTGGACAAGATAGACGGGCTGCGTCCCGGCATGTCGCTTGTAATAAAGGATAGGTAAGCTCAGGCTGCGATAAATCAATTGTTTGGGATGTGGGGTGACTTCTTGAAAAGAGTTTATGGCGTGGCGCGCCGCGAATGTGGAATAATGCGCAAGAACCTGATGTACTTGTTCTGCATGGTGGTGTTCCCCGTGATTGTTACCATATTTTTTACGTCCCTTATGTCAGAAGGCCAGCCTACGGATATGCCTGTGGGCGTGGTTGACCATGACAATACCGCTACAACACGTTCGCTTGTCAGGAGGCTCGATGCTTTCCAGTCGACAAAGGTTGTCGCCGATTATGCCAGCGTTGCCGAGGCTCGCCGTGCCATACAGCGTAATGAAATCTATGCGTTCCTCTATATTCCAAGTGGCACAACGTCAGAACTGCTTGCCATGCGGCAGCCTAAAATCTCCTTTTATTACAGTTCGGCCTCTTATACGGCCGGAGCACTGCTTTTCCGTGACCTGAAGACTATTTCCACGCTCGGTTCGGCCAGTGTCGGCGCCACGCTGTTGAGTGCAAAGGGACTGTCTGAAGAACAGGTGATGAGCGTGCTACAGCCAGTGGTAGTTGATTTGCACACGGTCAACAATCCGATGATAAACTACAGTGTTTATCTTAATACCATGCTTGTTCCCGGCTGTCTTATGCTGTTCATTTTCCTTGTCACGGCTTATTCTTTGGGCACGGAATTGAAGTTCAATTCGGCGAAGGAGTGGATTTCAGCTTCTGGAGACAACATTGCCGTTGCACTTTTGGGCAAGATGTTGCCGCAGACGCTTATATGGCTTGCCATTTTCTACGGCTATATGTTTTATGTTTTCGGCATCCTCCATTTTCCGCATCCCGGCGGCACGGGATATATCATGCTGTTGGGGTTGCTTGCGGTACTGTCGTCGCAGGGGTTCGGCATATTCGTTTTCGGCCTTGTTCCGTCATTGCGTATGTCCATGAGTATATGCTGCCTGTGGGCAGTATTGAGCTATTCGCTGTCGGGCACGGCGTTCCCGTTGTCGGCTATGGATTCCGAAATCAAGGCTATAGCCCAGCTTTTCCCGTTAAGGCATTATTATATGGTTTACCAGCTCAATATCTTCAACGGTTATCCAGTCGGCTATTCATGGCCTTACATCGGTGCGCTGCTGCTGTTCGCGGCTTTGCCTTTGCTTGTGGCCGGTAGGATAAAGAAGAATGTGCTGGCGTATCAGTATCTGCCATGAGCGGGCTTGTGTGTACTGGCTTGCCGGCATTGCCATGATTTTGAATATAATGTAGGTTGCAGATGAGATTGTTATCACGAATAAAGCAAGGTTTCGGCGACTTGTGCCATATATGGGCTGACGAGATGCGCACCGTTGTTAAGGACGAGGGTGTGCTGATATTCTTTGTCCTTGTGCCGTTGTTTTATCCGTTGCTTTATTCCTGGATTTACACCAACGAGGTTGTGCGTGAGGTGCCGGTTGCCGTTGTCGATATGTCCCACAGCGCCATGAGCCGCGAGTTCATCCGCCAGTTTGACGCTTCTCCCGATGTCCGTGTAGTCAAATATTGTACAGACCTTGACGAGGCCAAGGATGCGGTAGGCCGTCAGGAAGCATTCGGTGTGGTGTATTTCCCCATTGATTTCCAGACCCGTGTGTTGCGCATGGAGCAGAGCCGCGTCAGTGTGTTCTGCGACATGAGCTTCATGCTGTACTACAAGGCCATATTCCAGACGGCTACGGCTGTTGCCGGAAACCTCAATTCAGACATTCTCATTGAGCGTTCGGGCAATTGGACCGGGCGTGAGGACGAAATCACCGCCAAGCCGCTTGATTTCGATGAAGTGCAGATTTTCAATGCGACTGGCGGTTATGGCAACTTCATCATTCCGGGCGTGCTTATGCTCATAATACAGCAGACGTTGTTGTTGGGAGTGGGACTTTCTGTCGGCACGGCCCGTGAACGCAGCAAGACAGGTTCTTTCTTACCCGACGACCCTTATTATGACGGGGTGTTCCGCACTGTGCTTGGCCGTGCCTTGGCGTATTTCATGGTTTATGCCGTGGTTGCGGCTTACGTCACGCTCGTTGTGCCCCGGATGTTCGGTTTCACATCGCTTTTGCGTCCCGGCGATACGTTTTGGTTCATGTTGCCATACGTTTTGTCGTGTGTGTTCTTTGCTATGATACTTTCCGGCATAATACGTTATCGTGAGAATGTCATTCTTATCGTTGTGTTCACGTCTGTGCCGTTGCTGTTCATTTCCGGAGTGTCGTGGCCGCAGAGTGCCATTCCGCCTTTCTGGCAGTGGATGTCCTGGCTTGTTCCTTCTACGTTCGGCATACGCGGCTTCGTAAGGATGAACACCATGGGCGCTCTGTTGGGCGACGTTAGGGTAGAGTATGTGGCGCTTTGGGCGCAGACAATAGTCTATTTCTTCATCACTTGCCTGCTTTACAGATGGCAGGTGATTAAAAAGGTAAAAAAGTAAAAAAGGTAAAAAAGTAAAAAGGTAAAAAGGTGAGAAAGTGAGAAGGTGAGAAAGTGAACGCCTGTATGCGTTGTAGAAAAGATTTCCCTTCTCACCTTTTTACCTTTTTACTTTTTTTACTTTTTTTACTTTCTCACCTTTTTACTTTTTTACTTTTTTACTTTTTTACCTTTTTCCCTTTTTACTTTTTTACTTTTTTACTTTTTTACCTTTTCTTTCCATCTATAAGTTTCAGTATGTCTTTTTCTTGTGCATAAGGCAGCATCCTGCATAGATGCCGCACCATCATGTCGTGCGATTTCTGCGGCGTACATCCGGCGTCTATCCGTCCGTACAGGTTTTCGGGCGTGGTGTATCGCGCCACACCCCATCCGTATGGCCGTCCGTGGCGGTCTGTGTTGTACTCGAAATCGGATATTACCACGCGCACTGACATCATCAGGCGTGTCAGTACAGGCTCCAATGACAGCTTTACGGCTTCGGGCATATCGTCCACAAGGTCGTCCGCCGTGCGTCTCCTTCCGCGTGCAAAGCCGAGCATGCGGCGCAGTTCCTTCACCGTTGCGCTGCCTTCCGATATTATTGTTTGCAGCACAACGTCGTCAAGCGCGGCAGTGTCTTCGTCTTTTGCGTAGTTCAGTGTGCGCCTGTAATTAATAAGGTGGGGCAGCCATTCAAGGCTTACGTAGCCCGCTTTCTTGGCGAACAGCTTGCCGTAGGCGCAGTGTCCTTCGCGTATTACCGGGCCTTTCCATTCCCACGGCCCGTCGTCTTCGTTTGAAAACCACAGCTCTCCGGCCGTCATTTCCTCTATTGAGAAGCCGGGAATGCCGCAGCGGAAGAACGGAAGAAAGCCGCGTTCGAGCACCGCGCGCTCCATGTCGATTGCCGAGTGTATCATAATCTTGGAGAAATTAAGAGTTAAGAGTTAAGAATTAAGAAAAATACTCTTTAATGCTTGTGCCGGGAACGTATGTTTTCTTAACTCTTAATTCTTAATTCTTAACTCTTAATTATTTAAGTTTCATTCCGTCCTTGAAGGCGTTGCCCGCCTTTCCGCCCACCACAAGATAGTCGTTGTGTACCGGGTCGAACACTATGGGGCGCAGCTTGGCCGGGTCAATCTTGCCCTTTTCGTCCAATATGCGCTCGTCAGCCGATACGTTCACGATGCGGCCTACGAGGTGGCACGTGTCCGCGTCGTATGATACGAGTTCGCATTCCACCGTCATGGGCAGCTCCTCTATTACCGGAGCGTTGACAAACTCCGATTTCACGGTGTGCCATCCGGCACGTTCCAGCTTGTCGCCCACCTTGTTTCCCGACACAATTCCCATGTAGTCGCATGCTGTCAGCTGCTCTTCCGTACCCATGCTTACGGTGAACGCCTTTGTTTCAAGCAGGTTCTTCACCGTCTTGTGGCCTGCGCTCAGGCACATGTTGATGCGGTCGTCATAGTCTATTCCGCCCCATGCCGCGTTCATGGCGTCGGGCTTGCCCTCTTCGTCGTAAGTTCCAACGATGAATACCGGCTGTGGATAAGTCCACGGTTTTGCTCCGAAATTCTTTCTCATGATGTGTTTATATAGTTAAAGTAATGCTTCCAATGTGTGGCTTTGCACAGGTGTTGTTGTATAGCAAAGATAGGGATAAAGTTTTATCCTTGCAATTTTTTATGTATTTTTAATTATAGTGTGCTTGTAAAAGGTCTTCATCTGCAATTCAAGTGTACAGTATGTAAATTTTCAACTGTGGCTACAGGGCACCTCGTTGCTTGTCAATTTAAATAAGGTAATCAAGCTCCCTCCCTTCAGGAGGGTTGGGGTGGGTTTCCCTTTTGTTCCTGGTAGGTTCCCAATATGGGTTCATCCGCATTTTTGTTGGATGGTTTTTATTCTATTTTCAGTAAATAATCGTTTTCAAGTGAGGCACT
>URUK01000022.1 GCA_900551055.1 uncultured Prevotella sp.
CGATTATTTACTGAAAATAGAATAAAAAACATCCAACAAAACTGCGGATGAACCGTCTTTTGAAAAACCGCCAGAAAACAATTAACGGCAAAAGATTTTGACTTTATCAGTAAACGCGCTATATTTGCAGGGAAACACGGACGTTACATGAAAAAAGCATTGCTGTATTTCGTCATATTCCTGGCCTTGTATGTCGGCACGACAGTGCTGTTTTTATGCGGCCTGATGCTGTACGCATACATGGCAGACGTGCCTTCCGACCCTTTGCTCGACGCGCCGTGGGTGGAGGACGTGGGGCTGTTCCTTGCCTTCGCCGGCATTCTTGCATATTTCATCAGACGGCCGGAAGTGCGCCGGATGCTCACCGTAAGGACTGGGAACATGGGCACAACATGCGCCTTGGCGGCAGTTGCAGCCCTGTGCCTGCTGCTTATTGAAAGTCCTATAATAAATGCGTTGGGGCTTGAAGACGTAGACAAAGACACGCAAGACTCCATGACAAACTCCGCGCTTTCCCTGCTCACGGGCTGCGCGTTTGCACCTTTCGTCGAGGAAATAGTGTTCCGCGGAGCCATCACTGGCAGCCTGTTCGCATGGCGGCGCAACGTTGTCGTGGCCTTGGCCGTGCCGTCGCTGCTCTTCGCCGTGGCTCACCTGTACTTCGTACTGACTCCATTCTACTTCGCCTTCGGCCTCATCGCCGGATGGTTTGTCATCCGCACCGGCAGCCTATGGCCCTCGGTAGTGTTCCAGCGACAAACAACATCCTCTGCGCCGCAACCGACTACATTAACGCCTGCATTCCAAAGATGGACGAAAGCACGGAAACCGCAGTTTCATGGGCGTTTGCCGCCGCAAGCGCAATAGGTCTCACAGCCTGCATCATGGTGCTGAACAGAAAGACAAAAGCCACAAAATCCGTTTATTATAAGTAACAGATTTGAAGAAACAAGCACTTTTGTTACTTATAAGAAACAAAAAGAGAATTACAGGTACAACTTATTTTTTGTAATGAACTCAGCCACAACCTGCGGCACAAGGCCGTCAATCGGCTGTCCGGCGGCTATGCGGCGGCGCACCTCGGTACTGCTGCCGGGCACAAGGCCGGTGTCTGCAAGGGTTACGCCTGACGGCAACGACGATGCGGCGAGCGGCGAACCTTCACGCGGATATACCACGATGCGGTGATGGGCAATGATTTCACGCGCTGCATACCACTCGTCGAAACGCGCCCAGTTGTCGGCACCGATGAGCAGGACGAACTCCCGGCCGGGATAATCGGCCGCCATCGCCTGCAACGTATGCCACATGTATGACGGCCGCGGCAGGCGGAACTCGTAATCGCTGGGCACAAGATGCGGCTCGCCTTCAAGCGCAAGGCGCACCATTTCAAGGCGCAACGCATCGTCAAGCAGCACATCGTTGCGCTTGAAAGGGTTTTGGGGCGACACCACAAACCACACTTCGTCAAGCCCGGCAAGGCTCAAAAGCCGCCGCGCCAGCTCTATATGGCCGTTGTGTATGGGGTTGAACGTACCGCCGAAGATGCCGGTTTGCTGCATGGAAGGTTATTTTTTGGTAGTTAGAAGTAGTTAAAGTAGGTATCGTTCGCTGCGCTCACTTAGTAGTTAAAGTCAAATGTTTTTCTTTAAAACATGTATAATTAAAGTCCTTTCCGGTAAAAGGTAATGACTTTAACTACTAAGTGAGCGCAGCGAACGATACCTACTTTAACTACTTCTAACTACGTTTCATTTACGGACAAACTCCTTCACCGCCCCAAAAGCCTCGCTGACGGCGCGGTCGAGGTCGTCGTTGACAATCACTTTGTCGAAACGTGGGGCGAAAGTCAGCTCGAACGAGGCGCGCGCCAGGCGGTCTTCTATCACGGCAGGAGCGTCGGTGCCGCGCCCTTCAAGGCGTCGGCGAAGCTCGTCGAGCGAAGGAGGCTGGATGAAAACGGCCAGCGCACGGTCGCCGTAAGCCTGCTTGATGTTGCATGCGCCTTTGACATCCACATCGAGAACGACATTCTCGCCGGCCTCAAGCTGCTTCTCGACCTGGCTTTTCAGCGTGCCGTAATAACGGTCTTTGTACACCTCCTCATATTCAAGGAAATCGCCTTCAGCTATCCGGCGGCGGAACTCGTCGGGCGTGACGAAGAAGTATTCCACGCCGTCACGCTCTGTTCCGCGCGGCTGGCGGCTCGTACACGATATGCTGAACGCAAGGTTCAGTTCTCCGTGCGCCATCAGCTTGCCTATGATTGTGCTCTTTCCGCTGCCGCTGGGAGCGGAAAATATTATTACTTTACCGGGCATATTTAATTATTTTTATAGTAAACAAGCAGACGAGTGACAAGCAGACAAGATGAATTGCATACACAACCGGCACTTGAAAAAGGGAGCAATACACCTTGTCTGCTTGTCACTCGTCTGCTTGTCTACTTATTTTATAATACATTCAGCACTTGTTCCTTAATCTGTTCAAGCTCGTCTTTCATCTTCACCACGATGTTCTGCATCTCGGCATTGTTGCTTTTGCTGCCCGTGGTGTTTATTTCCCGGCCCATCTCCTGAGCTATGAAACCGAGTTTCTTGCCTTGACCGATTTCGTCGTCAAGCGTCTCACGAAAATATTTCAGATGGTTGGCAAGGCGCTGCTTCTCCTCGTTTATGTCAAGTTTCTCGATGTAATAGATGAGTTCCTGCTCGAGGCGGTTCTTGTCATACTCAACGTCGGGTATGCTCTTTAGCCCCTCGACAATGCGGACACGTATCTTCTCTACACGCGACTTCTCGTAAGGCTCTATGGATGCAAGCAACGCCGCGATGTTGTCTATCTTCTCTGAGAACTTGCGGTAAAGAGCCTCGCCTTCCTGCCTGCGGAACGACACAAGGGCGGAAAGAGCCTCTTCAACTCCCCGGCTGACAACAGCCCACTCTTCATCGGCAAGCTCTTCAGCCTCAACCTTGGTCATAACATCTGGCAAACGCATAAGCGTGGCGAACCAATCCTGCGGTTCCGGTATATTCAAACTTGCCGACAAGGATTTGATTTGGCGGTAATAATTCTCCACAAGTGCAGCGTTTACCTGCGTAGCGTCAGTCAAAGCGTCCTTCTCCACCCAAATGGAAACATCCACTTTACCCCTAATCAAGGCTTTAGAAACAAGCTGACGTATTTCCATTTCCTTCTCTCTGTAAAGGGGGGCAATGCGCGTTGACAGGTCCAACGCCTTGCTGTTTAGCGACTTAATCTCTATGTGTATTTTCTTTTCATTGAATGTTACGACAGACTTTCCGTAACCAGTCATTGACTGTATCATACCGTATATGTAGTTAAATTTATGCAAAAGTACATATTTTCTTAGGAAAAAAGCGTATTTTTGCACGTTATTTAATAAGATATTTTCATTTTATGTCTTGTATTCTAAATATTGAGACAAGTACCGACGTGTGCTCGGTAGCTGTCAGCCAAGACGGCGTTTGCATATTCAACAAGGAAGACAATGACGGCCCTAACCACGCGGTAAGCTTAGGAATATTCGTCGACGAGGCCCTGACTTACATCGACAACCGAGACATCCGGCTTGACGCTGTGGCCGTAAGTTGCGGCCCCGGCTCTTACACCGGGCTGCGTATCGGCGTGTCAATGGCGAAAGGAATTTGCTACGGACGCGGCGTAAAGCTTATATCCGTGCCAACACTCGAACTGCTTGCCGTGCCGGTTTTGCTCGAGCATGACATCGAAGAAGGCTCGCTGCTGTGCCCGATGCTCGACGCACGGCGCATGGAAGTCTACTCCGGAATATATGACCGCGCACTCAAAGAAGTAAGGCAGGTGCAGGCGGACATCGTTGACGGCTGCACATACAGCGGTTATCTGGACAAATGCAAGATGTATTTTTTCGGTAACGGAGCGTGCAAGTGCATGGGCACAATAAACCATCCGAATGCCATGTTGATAAAAGACATCAAACCGTTAGCGAGATACATGTTCCCTTTGGCCGAAAAACGCATGGCCGAGGAAAGGTTTGAGGACGTTGCATATTTCGTGCCTTTCTACCTCAAAGACTTCGTAGCAAAGACTCCAAAGAAACTATTGTGAAAACAAATACATTCCCAAAACAACTAAGATGAACATCGAAGGATTGGACTACAACACCCAACGAGAACAACTAATACTGCCGGAATACGGCAGGGAAGTGCAGAAAATGGTGGACTACGCCGTGACGCTTGAGGACAAAGGAGAACGCCAACGCTGCGCGGAAACCATAATCGGCATAATGGAACGTATGTTTCCACAAGCGCAGGACGGTGCGGACCACGAGCAAAAGCTGTGGGACCATTTGGCCATAATGAGCAACTTCAAACTCGACATCGACTACCCCGTAGACATAAGCGAGGCGAAAAACATCATGAAAAAGCCACAGCCGATGAACTATCCCAAACAAACAAATCCCATCAAGCATTACGGCAGCATGATGTTCGAGCTGTTTGAAAAACTCAAGAGCATGGCACCCGGACCAGAACGCGACGAATTGACGAGACTGACGGCCAACCAGATGAAACGCGACCTCATGCTATGGAGCCACGGTTCAAGCGACGACGAAAAGATAGCATCTGACCTGGCACGCTTTACCGATGGAAAAATCCAGCTTGATTTGGACAACTTCAAATTCAACGTCGGCAATATGAAAGAGCCGGGAGAAAAACGGCGCAAGAAGAGATAAGCGGCCTATACTCACCCAACAGACAAACCATCAAGCAATGGAATCTTTTATTATCGAGGGCGGACACCCGTTAAAAGGCACCATAACTCCGCAAGGCGCAAAGAACGAGGCTCTACAGGTAATATGCGCATCGCTGCTTACGTCAGACGAAGTCAGGATCAAGAACATTCCCGACATTCTTGACGTGAACAACCTTATCCGGCTGCTCACCGAGATGGGAGTGGAGGTTGAGCACATAAGCAGAAACGAATATTTGTTCCGTGCGAGGAAAATCAACCTCAAATATCTTGAGAGTGACGATTTCATACGCAAATGTTCCTCGCTCCGCGGCAGCGTGTTGCTTATCGGACCGCTGCTCGCACGTTTCGGAAAAGCGGTCGTTGCAAAGCCCGGCGGAGATAAAATCGGGCGGCGACGCCTGGACACCCACTTCTTAGGTTTCAAGAACCTCGGCGCCACATTCTCGCACAATGACGGCCAAGGGACATTCGAAATCAACGGCAAAGCACTAAAAGGATGCTATATGTTGCTTGATGAGGCCTCGGTTACAGGAACTGCGAACATCATAATGGCCGCTGTTTTGGCAAAAGGCACGACGACAATCTACAATGCGGCGTGCGAACCTTACATCCAACAACTGTGCCACCTGCTCAACCGCATGGGAGCACGCATAAGCGGAATTGCATCAAACCTGCTGACAATCGTCGGCGTGGAAAGCCTGCATGGGGCAACGCACAAAATCCTGCCTGACATGATTGAGGTTGGTTCTTTCATCGGAATGGCCGCCATGGTGGGTGAAGGCATCAGGATAAAGGATGTCTCCGTGCGCAATCTCGGCATCATTCCAGACTCTTTCCGCAAGCTCGGCGTAAAGATAAATGTCGACGGTGACGACCTTGTAATTCCGCATATGAGCCATTATGAGATAGAATCCTTTATCGACGGTTCTATCATGACACTGGCCGATGCACCTTGGCCGGGACTTACGCCCGACCTTCTTTCCGTTTTGCTTGTCGTCGCGACACAGGCACGTGGCAGCGTACTGTTCCACCAAAAAATGTTCGAAAGCCGCCTGTTCTTTGTCGACAAACTGATTGACATGGGTGCGCAAATCATACTATGTGACCCACACCGCGCCGTAGTAGTAGGCCACGACCACAAAATCAGGCTGCGTGCAGGGCGCATGACAAGCCCTGACATCCGCGCAGGAATCGCCCTCCTGATAGCCGCTTTGAGTGCGAACGGCACAAGCCGCATCGACAACATCGCGCAGATTGACCGCGGATATGAAGACATCGAGGCACGCCTCAACGCGCTTGGGGCAAGCATAAAGAGAGTGACAAGCAAACAGGCAGACAAGTAACGGAGAGCAAACATGCTGGCACCAAGCACATTCAACCGGCCTGCCCATCCATTGTGCCCGCCAACTTAAACAATATGATAAGGACAGAAGAAGTTTACAAGATAGGCAAAATAGGAAAGCCGCACGGTGTGAAAGGCGAAGTTTCGCTGATGTTCAGCGACGATGTGTTCGACCGTGTGGATGCGGATTATCTTGTATTGATGGTTGACGGGATACTTGTCCCGTTCTTTTTCGAGGAATACAGGTTCAAAAGCGGTGAGACGGCTCTTGTCAAGTTCTGCGACATTGACACCAAGGAGCAGGCGCAGGAACTGACAGGATGCGATGTGTTCTTCCCTAAAAAGCTTTCCGACCGTGACGAAAACGAGCTTACATGGGACGAACTTGAGGGCTTTGAAATACTCAACGCCGACGACAACGACAGCCGCATAGGCACTTTGTCGTATGTAGACGACGCTACAGAGAACGTCCTTTTCAGCGTGGAGAAGCCTGACGGGAACGAGGTCTTGATACCTGCATCCGACGAATTCATCATTTCCGTGGATGCGGAAAACCGCAAAATCCGTGTCAGTCTGCCTGAAGGACTGCTTGACTTAAGCTGAACCCGTAAGCCAGGCAATACACAGAAAAAATAAAAAACTCGTGCAACACGAAATTTATGAAGAAGCAAATAGCCATACTCGGCTCGACAGGCTCAATCGGGACACAAGCCCTTGACGTGATAAAAGAGCATTCCGACCTGTACGAAGTGTACTGCCTGACGGCCAACAACAAGGTCAAAGAGCTTGCCGAACAGGCTCGACTGTTCAATCCTGCGGCAGTAGTCATTGCCAACGAGGACAAATACGGCGAGCTGAAAGACCTGCTCGCAGACCTTCCAGACATAAAGGTTTATGCAGGAAAGCAGGCCATCGAC
Source organism: uncultured Prevotella sp. (assembly GCA_900551055.1). Classification (GTDB taxonomy): domain Bacteria; phylum Bacteroidota; class Bacteroidia; order Bacteroidales; family Bacteroidaceae; genus Prevotella. Next base: position 7,015 of record URUK01000022.1, read on the forward strand.
GAGGTTGTCGAGGCCGGACCTATCGACATGGTGCTGACAGCCATGGTGGGATTTGCCGGACTTAGCCCCACAATCCACGCCATACGGGCGCATAAGAAGATATGTCTGGCAAACAAAGAGACGCTCGTCGTGGCCGGCGAATTGATTTGCAAGCTCGCCGCCGAATGCCACTCGCCCATCATACCGGTGGACAGCGAGCACTCGGCAATCTTCCAAAGCATCATCGGCGAAGGCGACAACGAAATTGAGAAGATACTGCTTACCGCATCGGGAGGGCCTTTCCGCAACTTCACAAAGGAACAGCTTGCCACCGTAACAAAAGCCGACGCACTGAAACACCCTACTTGGAACATGGGTGCGAAAATAACAATTGACAGTGCAACGATGATGAACAAAGGCTTTGAAGTAATCGAAGCCAAGTGGCTTTTTGGCATTCCGGCCGACAAGATACAGGTTCTCATCCATCCGCAGAGCATCGTCCACAGCGCGGTTCAGTTCTGCGACGGTGCTGTAAAAGCCCAGCTCGGCGTACCAGACATGCGCCTTCCCATCCAGTTCGCATTCTCCTACCCCGACCGCCTGCACCTCGACAGCGAACGCCTCGACCTGTTCAAGCATCCGCTTGAGTTCTTCGAGCCTGACATGGACAAGTTCCGCTGCCTCGCATTGGCCTTCGACGCCATAAGGAAAGGCGGCAACATGCCGTGCATAGTGAACGCCGCCAACGAGATTGTCAACCGCGGTTTCCTTGAAGATCGCTGCTCGTTCATGCAGATGAGCGACATCATCGAAAAGACAATGAACCGCGTGCCGTTCTCCGACAAGGCCGATTACGACACCTACGTAGCCACTGACGCCGAAGCAAGGCGCATTGCAAAAGAACTTTTGGAAATTAAAAATTAAGAGTTAAGAATTAAGAAACAGATTTCAAATGCAATGAAGACAACGGGTATGCACAAATAAATTCTTCACTCTCCGTTCTTCATTCTTCACTTAAAAATTATGGAAGTATTTTTGATAAGACTGCTCCAGTTCATGCTGGCAATCTCGATTCTTGTGCTGCTCCACGAGGGAGGGCACTTCTTTTTCGCCAAGATTTTCGGCGTAAGGGTCGAAAAGTTCTACCTGTTCTTTGACCCTTGGTTCCACCTCTTCGAGTTCAAGCCGAAGCGCAGCGAGACTACTTACGGCGTTGGATGGCTTCCATTGGGCGGCTACTGCAAGATTTCGGGCATGATAGACGAGTCGTTCGACACCGAGCAGATGAAGAAACCGGCACAGCCTTGGGAGTTCCGCTCCAAGCCTGCATGGCAACGCCTGCTAATAATGGTGGGCGGCGTACTGGTAAATTTCCTGCTCGCGCTGTTCATCTACGCCATGGTGCTCTTCACGTGGGGCGACTCTTACTATGCGCTCGGCGACATGTCGATGGGCATGAAGTTCAACGACTCGGCCAAGGCGATAGGCTTCCGCGACGGCGACATACTGCTGCGCACTGACGAAAAAACGTTTGAGAAGTTTGACGTTGACATGTACCGCACAATAGCCAACGCCAAGACCGTAACCGTTAAACGGCAAGGCAAGGACGTAACGATAACCATGCCCGAGGACATGAGCCTGCTCACAATGGTTAAGGAGCAGCCTGTCTTCGCGCGTCCGTTCATTCCTGCCGATGTGGACAGCGTCCTTGCCGGCACTCCGGCGGCAAAAGCCGGTATGCGGAAGGGCGACAAGCTGCTTGCCATCAACGGCAAGAGCATAGACTCATGGAACGAGTTTGACGACCAGATTGGCCGCATGAGCGACGTGCTGGCTGCCGCCGTAACGCCTGCCGACAGTCTGAAAGCCCGCACTACAACCATCGTTTTCGCCCACAAGAACGACCTTTCAAAGCGCGACACGGCGCAAGTGGTACTCAACCCCGACCTCACTCTCGGTGTTGGGCGCACATACCTTGGCACTTATTACAAGCCCGTACAACTTGAATACGGCTTCTTCGAGAGCTTCCCGGCAGGCGCGGTGTACGGCGTTGACGTGCTGCGCGGCTACGTGGACGACATGAAATACGTGTTCACGGCCGACGGAGCAAAATCGCTCGGAGGCTTCGGCGCAATCGGGAGCCTGTTCCCCCCGACGTGGAACTGGATGATGTTCTGGCGCATGACGGCGTTCTTGAGCATCATACTGGCGTTCATGAACATCCTGCCTATCCCTGCATTGGACGGCGGCCACGTGCTCTTCCTGCTCTATGAGATGATTACACGCCGCAAGCCGAGCGAGAACTTCCTCATCAAGGCGGAATATGTCGGCTTCGGAATACTCATCCTTCTTATGGTTGTCGCCAACATGAACGACATCCTGAGGTGGTTAGGTTACATGTAAATATTGATGCTTACAATATAGGCAGACTAATATCCTTTAATTCAGTGCCGGGGTAAAGATTTACAATTTATATAATCTTTACCCCGGCATTCATTATCAACCAATGCCCCATTTTATGTAATATTGCAATTTTTCCCTGCCATTTATGTAACGCTTACCCAACAGTCTTTGCCTAATTTTGCAGCATCAACAATAAGAAGAATATGGGAAAAGACTTTAATAAGAACGGTATCAGCAGGCGTTCAGCCATTAAACGGATGGGATTGATTATGGCAGGAGCCATGACTTTAGGATTTCCGGCACTGACATCATGCAACATCGGCAGGAAAAAACGCATCATTCTCTATTTCACTGCGACAGGCAACAGCCTCTATATTGCACGTCAACTGGCCGATGAAGCTACCGAGTTGCTAAGCATCCCACAAATTAGGAGACAAGGTATATATGACTTTGAAGCTGACGAAATAGGCATTGTCTACCCCATTTATGGACACATGCCGCCTAACATGGTACGCAATTTCATAAAAAAAGCCAAGCTGAAAGCCGCCTACAAGTTTGCAGTCCTGACTTATGGCAACAGGAAATGCAATGCGGTTGAAATCTGCAACGACTTCACCAAGCGCGCCGGGCACACGCTTGACTACATCACAACCATACTCATGGTTGACAACTGGCTGCCCAACTTCGACATGAACGAACAGATGAAAATAGACAAACACATTCCTGAAAGCCTTAAACGGATAAAGAACGACATTGCCGGACAGAAGCATTGGATAGAACCTGTAACTGCCGAAGAACGCTTCATCCACGGGAAGTTCATGGAGATGAGAGGGCTTGACCCGGACAAAGGCTACCTGATGGACAGCGGACAATACTTCAACATATCAGCCGACCGCTGCATAGGCTGCGGCGTATGTGCCGACGTATGCCCACGAGGCAACTACGAACTGACATCACAAGGCGTAAAGACCGAAGGCGAATGCGACTTCTGCTTTGCCTGCATCCACAACTGTCCTCAAAAGGCAATAGGATTCAAACGGGTAAAAGACTCGTTCCTTGCAAACGGTGAAAAGAATCCCGAAGCACGTTACCGCAACGAGCACGTGTCGCTATGGAGCATCAAGGAAGCCAACAGGCAGTGGGGCGGTTCAACCGCGGAACTCCATAGGTGACACGCCTAAGTTCTGGCGCACATAACGGCTGAAGTGTGCCTGCGACGAAAAATCAAGCATGTCTGCTATCTGGCTTACACTCAAAGACTTGTCCCGCAACAGCCGTTTTATCTCCTGCAAGGCGAAACGCTTTATCCAAAAGATGGCCGAAAAGCCGCTAAGCTTGTAGCAGATATCTGACAGATATTTGGGCACAACGCAAAGTTCTGACGCGTAATAAGCCACATCCCTGTGTGTACAGCATGCGCCGTCTTCAAGCATTGAGAAAAAACGTGACAGCAGGATGGCCGCATGCGCCGGCACTTCCGTATAACCGTAAATGCGCGCATGGACATCATGGAAGTCAAGGAACATCCCCTGCACCGCACTCGCCAGCCTCTCTTTGTAAAAATGATGGGACGTGCGCTTGATGCGCCTTTCCACGTCACGGAAGTCTGCCAAACACATTTCCTGTTCTTCCGGCAAAAGTTTCATAACAGGATTGACGAACAATGTCATAATGCCTCTTGCAAAATAATTGTTTCCGGGAGAGCAAATCTTCAAGAACGAGGTGCTGATGTATATCGCAATGCACTTGAAACCAGCCGACGGGCAAGCACTTTCCACCAAGCGGTTGTTTATCACAATCATGCAGTCGCCGGCTGACAGCATGGCATGTCCTTCGTTATAGCACACATCGCACTCACCTTCAAGGCAATACACATGGGCTACGTGCCGGTTGGCCTGCTCCGTTCCAAGGCTGTCAAGATTATATTCTATTACAACGTCATCATCCATACGCAACGGGAAATTACTTCATAGCCGTCCTCACTGGCGGCAAAGCTAATCAAGCTCCCTCCCTTCGTGAGGGCCGGGATGGGTGTCAGTTCTTTTTGATTTGGGTGCTAAACCGCCTCAACACGTCACACTTCGTAGTGTGTTCGTCAACATCCTGCGGATGCTCTTTTGCGAAACGGCTCAACGCTTCGAGTGCTTTGTACTGCGAAGACATGGGGCGCGGAGTTATTATTACGTTGTACTCGCTGTCGTAAGAAGCTGCAAACCACGGGTCGGTGTCGGTATATGCCAGCGCGTAAAGGCTTTCGTACTGTATTTGCAGGTTGCTTGAGCGGCTGCTTTCGGCAAGCAGTTCGCGCGCCTTTTGCGCAAAGTCAAGCTCGCCTGTGCGTGCGCTGTCGTTCACGCTCTTGGCGTAATGCGTCAGGAACCAGCAGTCGCCGTAGCACGAAGCCTGGTAAAACCTCGTGGCAAGCTCGTATGCACGTATGTCCCTTTGCTCTCCGCCGGGCGCAAGGTTGTACTGGCTTTGCAGCTGGAGCATGTCCTTACAGAACCTAACTTTCAAGTTTTCACGCGGCGTTGCCTTGCCTGGGCCGTCTGTTTCCGCATCATTCGGCAGCTGGCGCACGAACCACCGTGGCGACATGTACGACCTGTTCGCCATGTACCAGCTGATGTTCTGCTTCGGAAGATAGTCCAACGGCACACGCTCAAGGTATGTCAGGGCGTCACTGAAACGGCCTTCGGCTATGTAGCGCGTACCTATCAGGTCGTTGTAATAGTCCTTGTTCTGATACACCTGCTGCGCAACGTAATGCTCGAACACGTCGGTCTTTGCCGAAGTAAGCCATGAGTAATACGCCGCGAGGCTGTCGGCAGATTCGTCGGAGAGCACGGCAAAGTATTCGTTCCATGCCGTGTAGTCCCTGTTCCAAGGCCAGTCGCCCTGCCAGATGAAGTCCGGCTCGGCGTGCTTGCCGTCGGTTTCAAAGTCAAGCCGGTTTTCCTCCATCATGCCGTAGAGGGCGTTCTCGACGCTGTGCAGTCCTGCGGCATGGTATCGCGGAGCAAGCACGAGGTAGGCTATGCGCTCCTTAACGTCGGTATAATGGTTTGAATACGCCTGCGAATGGCCGCGTTCCTCTTCTATTTTCCTGTCCAACCAACGGAACTCATCAGTCAGCCAAGCCGAGAAGTCGCCGCCGAGCGGAACCGTGGCGGCCTGCGCCAACAGGCGTATGCACCGCGCGTTGTCCTTCATGCGGCGGCTGCCCTTCATGCCTACTGCCTCGTCTGCGCGGCGCGCAGCGTCCTGATAGTCGGCCAGGAGATACTGCACCATGGCCGCCGCGCTCTGCCACAGGCAGGGCGAAGCCGTCTTTTTCTCTTTCAGCACACCGTCAACGAAGCCGACAAACGCCCTTGCGTCGGCGGCAAACACAGGCCTCCTGCCTTTGTCTTTCACCCAGGCGGTGTCCACCTGCCCGTCAGTATAGCTGTCGAGCGTCTCCTGAAGGCTGTTGACAAAGTCTTGAACAAGATATAACAAGGTGAAAGAATTAGGCTCTTCGGCGTACACTTTCTTTATTCCGGCAAGGTTTCTGTAGCCGCGCATGCACCAGCTTATGCTGCGCATGTCGCCCTGCTCGGCATAAACTTCGCACGCGGCGCGGCGCAGTCCGCTGTTGAGCAGTGCGCGCGCGTAGATGTTGCGGCACATGTCGCGCCACACTCCGCGCGGCAGCTTCGACGCCGTGGCCGTCCAGTAGAGCATGTTGGCCTTGTCTCGTCCAAGCAACATGTTGGCGCGCATGGTAAGGAGGGCGAACTGTTCGCGCATCTTCCTGCCCTTGTAAGCCTGCGCGGCGTCGAGCATGGCGTGCAGGGTGCTGTCGCGCCGGGCAAGCTCTTCCCTGGTGGGATAGTCCCACGTGTCCATCGACACGCCGTCGCTCACTTCAAGGTAAGCGTCGAGCCATCGCATGTATTCCAGCATCTGACGGTCGCCACGCTGCCGGGCGATGGCTTGCAGGGTGTCGGCGTTCATGCGGTAATACTGCGAAGCGTCGCTCTTCAGGTCGTCGGCGTAAGCCTTCCACCAGTTGTTCATGTCTTCGGCGAAGGGCGACCGCATCCGCTCGCGGCGGAAAACGCTGAACATATAGGCGTTGTGCGTGGGCGCTTCGGGAGCGCACGCCACTGCGTCGGCCAGCGGAACGACGCTAAATATCGCTGCTATTATAAATCTCCTCATAGTCGTCAGGGTTGTATCTTGTTATGTTGCGGTTGCTCAAGTCAAAGAGAATAACCTCGCGGTTGGCGTCCCTGCGCCGTGCGGCAACGGCGCGCGCCGCCTCCATTATGTCGCCGACGGTGGGCGTCCGCGTAACGATTGTGTCGCCGGGTAGCACGGGCAGGTCGTCGTCGCGGTGCATTATGCCCACATACTTGCCGCCGCGGAACAGTATCTGCCACGAATATATGGGATAGGCTGCGGCCAGCGGCAGCTTGTATGAGGCCAAGTGGCGCAGGTACGGGGCGGCGTCGGCCATGTCGAGGATGGGCTTTTCGCACCGCAGGTCGGTGAAGTCGCCTGTGTTGTACATCATAAGCACGCCGCGGCTGACGGGCGGCGGAGCTTCCGAAAGCTGGTGAAGGCGGATTGTCGCGGACACATCAACGCCCTCGGCTTTGGCCAGCCGCACGAGCGTGCGCAGGAAACCGAAATACCGCCGGCGCGTGCGGCGCGTCCAGTCGCAGTCTATCTGCACCTCACGAACGCCCTCGATGCCGTTTGTCCCGCTCATCTGCATCACGCGGCGCAGCACGTTCGAGGCCAGCCCCGTTGTGTCGCCGGCCATGCACTCGTTGACGATGTACACCACCGGCACTACGTCAAGCCCTCCGGGCACGCCGGTCTTGAACCGCAGCGTGGCGTTGGGCACAGGCCGGCCGTCGTCGCCCTGCACCACGTCGAAATATCTCACGTACATCCTGTCGATGCCGTGCGCCTTGATGAAAGCCTGCTTCGCCGTGTCAACGTCGAGCACTGTGCTCCAGTAATACACCGCCCTCACAGGCTCCGCAGCCTTCTCCCCCGAGCAGGCCGACAGCAGCACGGCCGCCACGAGGCATATAGAAAACACAAGTTTAACCATATCTTCAAACTGCGAAGATAACGGAAAAAAGCGACACGTGCAACCGTTAACGGCTTTTTAACGCAAATGCGGCACAGGCACACGCCCCCTGCCGGGGCGCATCACTTCACCGCCTCGGCCATCTGGCAGGCCACATAGCCGGTGCGCCCGTCGTCAAGCCTCACCTTGTACCAGCCGTCCACGATGCCGTCGAGCGCGAAAGTCTTGCCCTGCTGCGCCTTCATTATCGGCGCACCGCTAACCGGAGCGGTACGTATGTTGACGTTGCTCTTCGATATCCTGACATGCTTGCAGGCATGGGCGGCGGTAAACGTGTAGCCTTCGCCGAAGCGGATTGAGCGGTCGGAAGGGTTCCAGGCCACGTCGGCTGTCTCAATCTCTCCGGGCATACCGTACCGCAGGCTGTAATACTTCACCTTGCAGGCATTGCCCGACATGCCCTCCACGCCAGTGATTATCCAATAGTCGCCCACAAAGTCGTTTTCCATCTGCAGATATCCGTAGCACGACCCTGTGCCGTCGGGCAGCTTGAGGTTCTTGCCGTAGAGGTCCATCACAAGGTGGTAGTAGCCATCTGGCGACTCGTCTGTCCACGCTCCGCAGAACGGACGATTTGCCTGCGCCATGGCCGAAAGGCACGACACAAACATCAATGCTAACAACGTAAGGGTGGTTTGTCGTTTCATAAAAACACAATAAATAATGAGCAGCCCTTGAAAACATGGCAGGCAGGCGCACGGGAAGGGCGTTTTCACCCATACACCTCCGACTGCAAAAATAACAAATTCCGGCAAAAAAACGGCCTGAAGCGCATGAAAAAACACCCGTTTGCGACCTGCCTCGCAACAGCCTGACACTCAACGCGTTACAAAAGGCCGTCTTTTGCATTGTAAAAGGTGGCCTTTCAGCGTGCAAAAGACGGCCTTTTGCAGTGCCATTTGCCGTATATTTAATTGAGAACGGAGAATTGGGAATGGATAATTATGATTACCCTTGCGGTTGTTTTTTATCAAAGGTAATCATAATTATCCATTCCCAATTCTCCGTTCTCAATTAAAATCACGCCCGATTGGCTTCATGGGCCTTATCAGACTCATCCGTCCTATTCTGCCGACAAAATCCAGATGCCGCAGACAATGCGGCATCTGATATATGCAAAAGGCACGAGTATGTTAAAGAAATGTTAAAATAATGAAGGGCAAATAATTATCAGACAATCCACATTATCTTTGCAACATTCGTTAACATTATTAATAAATATAAACCAAAAACACACCTGTTATGAACAGAATGAGCATCGCGGCCATGACAATGCTGGCCGTCTTCGCCCTCGCGCCGATAAAGGCTGAGGCGCAGTTCTTCAAGAAATTAGGCAAAGCCGTAAACAAAGTGCTTGATACTCCGTCATCATCAAAGAAGTCGTCAGGGCAGACCAAGACCGTGGGCAACGTGAAAATAGTTAACAAATTGCCGGGCTTCGAGGTCGATTACAAGGGCGTGACGTGGCAAAAGGACTTCTGCGGCGTTGAGATAACCGTCACGAATACAGGCGACGAGACCGTGCGCGTGTATGATTTCAACAAGATGAAGACGTTTGACAGCGACGGAAACGAGTATGCCAGCCGCAGTTTCGTGGGCAAAAACCTGACGACTGTGGGCAACGGCGACTTCGACTTTGAACCCGGAGTGCCCGTGAAATGCATCTACGCGCTGTTCGACCTGCCCGAAAACGGCACCACGATGAGCCTACTCCAGCTGCGCACAAGGACGCACGAGGGGGCGAACGGCTACGTAGACCGATACATAGAACTGCGCAACGTGCCCATTCCTGCACGGCAGCAGGCCGCCACAGCCGGGGCAAAACCGTTCAAGGGAGTGTGGACTGCGACAGGCAACGGCTTCGAGGCGAAGGCCGAACTCGACTTGTACGGCATGACAATCAACGGAACTGACGCCGATTACAACGACATAAAGTGCTACGGGATGATACACGTCGGCTTCGGTGACAGGGTTGACGACTGCTCGATCACGGCCTGCAAGCCCAACGGCAACAAGGCCGGAATAACCTTTGTGAGCAGCCGCGACGGACATATTTACACCGCCATGCTGACCGTTGACCCAGCGAAAAACACACTGACCGTAAGCGATGTCACGCTGACCGGCGACGAAGAGTTTGGCGACTGTTACGTCAACGACGGACTCGTGCTCAAGAAAAAGTGATTTTTTTAGTAGTTAAAGGAGCTATTTTTAGTAGTTAAAGAAGTTAAAGGAGTTATCGCTCGCTGCGCTCGCTAAGGAGTTAAAGTCATTACCTTTGTCAGTTGACAAGTAACGAGGTACAAGCAGACAAGGCATTTGACTTTAACTCCTTAGCGAGCGCAGCGAGCGATAACTCCTTTAACTACTATAACTACGTCTAAAAAGACTAAAATTCCAGCACCATCACATCGCGCGGAGCAAGCTGTACGTCGTCAGTAAGCGACACTGTCTTGCCCGTAAGCACGTCTGTTGCGGCGGTATTCGCACCAATTACCTCGGCATAACGCTTCACTGCGAGCGCCGACTGCTTGCGAGTGCCGTTGACAACGGTCATCACCGTCTTGCCGTTATACTGCCGCACGATTACGTAAACGCCGTTGTATGGGATGAACTGGGTCTGCTTTCCCTTTACAATCACGTCGTTTCCCTGACGCCAGTGGAGCAGTTTGCTCAACCAGGTGAACATCGCATTCTCCGCCCGTGTGCGGCCTTCTGCAGTGAAAGCGTTGTGGGTATCGCCTGCAAAACCGCCGGGGAAGTCCTTGCGCACGTTGCCGTCGGTAACTTCCTTAGTGCCGTTCATCAGCACCTCCGTGCCGTAATACAGCTGCGGAATGCGGTTTACGGTGAGCAGTATCGCCAGCGCCTGCTTCAACGCCGTTGAGTCCTTGCCGTTTCCGAGGAAACGGTCGGTGTCGTGGTTCTCGATGAACGCCATCACGCTCGACGGGTTGGGATAGAGGTAGTCGTACACAAAGTTGTTGTAAATGCGGTTCATTCCGGTGGTGAAACCGTCGGTGTCCTCGCGCTTCGCCTGGTTAATCTTGTCGTAGAAGCTGAAGTCCATCACCGTGCCGAGATAGCTGTTGCTGTTAGATATTTTAGAGTCCTTCTGCCATGCGGCGGTGTATGCAGGCTCGGTAACCCACGTTTCGCCCACCACATTGAAGTTGGGATACTCCTCGCCGAGCGTCTTCATCCATACAGCCATGCCCTCGGCGTCGGCATAAGGATAAGTGTCCATGCGTATTCCGTCGATGCCTACGGTCTCAATCCACCACTCGCTGTTCTGTATGAGGTAAGTCATCACGTGCGGGTTCTTCTGGTTCAGGTCGGGCATCGTGGGCACAAACCATCCCTCTACGGTCTCCTTGAAGTCCACCTTGCTTGCATACGGGTCAACGATGGGCGTCAGCTTGTATGAGGTTTGCAGGTACTTGTCGTTCACTTCGGGCTTTGTCTTGTCCTTACGGGCGTCAAGCCATTCCGGCGTATTGAGCCAGTCGCGCGACGGCATGTCGGCAACCCACGGGTGTTCGAAGCCGCAGTGGTTGAAAATCATGTCCATCACCACCTTCAGTCCTTTAGAGTGGGCCTCGTCGCAGAGGCGTTTGTACTCCTCGTTCGTGCCGAAACGCGGGTCAACACGGTAATAGTCGGTGGTCGCATAGCCGTGATACGTGCTCGAGCCGTTGCCGTCGGGCGAGTTGTTTTCAAGCACCGGGGTGAACCAGAGCGCCGTAACGCCAAGCTCCTTGAAGTAATCGAGATGCTTGCGGATGCCCTCCAGGTCGCCGCCATGGCGCAGGCTGGGCTGCGAACGGTCAGTCTTGTAGGTGTTAAGTCCCTTGATGTCGTTGTTCGAAGGGTCTCCGTCGGCGAAGCGGTCGGGCATAAGCATGTACAGAACGTCGGCGTTGGTGAAGCCGATGCGCTCCTCTCCGCGCTTCTCACGTGCCTTCAGCTCATACTTAACCTTCTTTGTCTGCTTGCCGTTCTTGAAGTTCAGGGTCATCTCTCCGGGCTGCGCACCGTCGAGGTTTAGGTAAACAAGCAGATAGTTGGGGCTGTCAAGGCGCACGATACTATCCACTTTTACGCCTGCATAGTCGGTAGTGACGTCGGCGGAGGCTATGCCTTCGCCGTAAACCATCAGCTGGAGAGACGGGTTCTTCATGCCTACGAACCAGTTGGTGGGGTCAATGCGGTCAACCTTGACCGCCGCATTAGTTGCCATAAAGCCTAACAATAATGCTAAAGATAAGATTGTTTTTTTCATTGGTTGATGTTTTTATATGAGGAGTTAAGGAGTTATGGAGTAAAGGAGTTAAGACAATACCGTAACCGATTGTCTACGATTGCGAACCAAACGACAAAGGTATCGTCTTAACTCCTTTACTCCATAACTCCTTAACTCCATGTAATTCATTCATGTAAAATCACTGCCGACTGCGCCGGAACGCTGACCTTTGAGCCTGTTACGGTGCCGAGTCCGGCCTCGTTGATAACCCCGTCGCGGCACACTACGGTGTAGTTGCCCTCGGGAATGTCAACGTTGCGCGCCTGCTTGGCCGAGTTCAGTATCACGACAATGTTCTTCCAACTGTCGCCTCCGGCGTTTCCTTTCAGACGGAAAGCCACGAGACAGTCTGCCGTTGGCAGGAACTCAAGGTGCTTGCGCACGCATCCGGCATCGCCGAGGCGGAACGCCGGGTGGTTCTTGCGCATGGAGATGAGGTTGCTGTAATAGCTGAACACCTGCGGATATTTCTCCAGATTAGTCCAGTCTATGCGGTTGATGCTGTCCGGGGAGTTGAAACTGTTGTGCACGCCCTTCTTGTCACGCAGGGCTTCTTCGCCTGCCTGGATGAACGGTACGCCCTGAGATGTGAACACGGCGGTCTGCGCCAGCAGGTCGAGGCGTATGAGTTCGTCCTGCGTTATGCCGGGAACGCTGGCGCGGAGGCGGTCAACCAGACACATGTCGTCATGGCAACTGACGTATGATATGGCCTGTGCAGGCTGCAAAGCCCACGCCTCCTTGCTGTAATTCACCTTAGAGTTGTCTACCTGCGGATGGGCTATCGCGCCCACGATGCCGAACTTTATGCTCTCCTCGTTGCCCGGAATGCCGGCTATGAACGCGCCCTTGTGGTCGTCGTTGAACGGCCCGCGCAGCGCGTCGCGCATCTCGTCGCCGAACGCCGCGATGCCTGGCATCTGCTGCATGTTGGCCTTCATGGCGAGCTTCTCAGTGGGATAAGCGCACGCTCCGGCGCTCCAGCCCTCGCCATAGATGAACGTTGCAGGGAACTCGCGGTCGAACATGGCGCGTATCTGGTTCATAGTCTCGATGTCGTGCACGCCCATCAGGTCTACACGGAAGCCGTCGATGTGGTACTCGTCAACCCAGTAACGCATCGACTCAAGCATGAACCGGCGCATCGGCTCGCGGTCGCTGGCGGTCTCGTTGCCGCATCCCGAGCCGTCAGACCATGTGCCGTCGGCTTTCTTGCGGTAGAAAACGTCGGGGTAAGTCAGCTGGAAATTACTGCCCGCAAGGTTGAAAGTGTGGTTGTAAACCACGTCGAGTATCACGCGGATGCCGGCCTTGTGCAACGCCTGCACCATCTGTTTGAACTCTTTTATGCGAGCCGTCGGCTCGTAAGGATTGGTTGAATACGAACCTTCGGGCACGTTGTAGTTCAACGGGTCGTAGCCCCAGTTGTACTGCGGCGTGTCCAACCGCGTCTCGTCAACCGACGCATAGTCGAACGAAGGCAGTATGTGCACGGCGTTTACGCCGAGCTTTTTCAGGTGGTCAATGGCCTTCTGCTCGGTTAGGGCGAGGAACTTTCCCTTGTATTTCAAGCCCGACGACGGGTCGATAGAGAAGTCGCGGTGGTGCATCTCGTAGATAACGAGGTCGGTCATCTTCACCTTTTCGGTTATGCGGTCGGTGCTCCAGCCCTCGGGGTCGGTCTCGTCGAGATCGACGATGGCACCACGCCTGCCGTTCACTCCCACGGCCTTGGCGAACACTCCGGGGCATTCGCCGCGCCCGATGTCGAACGTATAGAACTTGCCTTTCAGGTCGCCGCTCACCGTCGCGGTGTAATATGCGTCTCCATCATAATCCATCCGGACCGTCTTCAGCGGTTTGCCGCCCTGTCCTTCGGCATAGATGCGCAGGGTTACAGACTGCGCATCATCCGGCGCATAGAGCCGGAATGAGGTCTTCTGGGGCGAATATCTCACCTCGTTCTGGTAATCAAACAATAAGATGACAGTGTCAACTACTGTCTCATTGTCGTCATCTGGCGCCTGTAAGACCAGCTCCTGCGCAGCGATTTCCTGTGACGTAGGCAGCATCAAAGCTCCGGCAAGCAACAGTTTTGTTATCTTCATATATGTCATTATTTATCAGTTCCGTAACGTCTTGATTTCCAATGCCTTGCAAAAGACCGTCTTTTGCATTGTAAAAGGTGGCCTTTTAGAGGGTGAAAGACGGCCTTTTGCAAGGCGAAAGACCGTCTTTTATGTTCATGTGATATTGCCTTAACAGCAACTTTCAGTTCTGCGTAATGAACATTGGATTATAACCGACTGTTCATCTATTTTCAAACGAGGCTCGCGGTAATTGTCATTCCGCGCTTCGACGCGGAATCCATTGTATGCGACCTGCGTCATTGGGCATTCCCGGTGTTTTCTGGATTCCGCGTCGAAGCGCGGAATGACAATTACCGAGAGCCTCGTTTGAAAGCGATAGTGTACTATTAATTAGGACTAAAGATATTACACACAATGTCAGAAGAGCCGTCTTTTTAATTTCCTAAGAGTAAGGTTCTGGTGCACATCGGCAAAAACTATACAGTCCATTTGTAATAAGAACCTTCGAGGAGACACTGCCCTTGTCACTGTTTGCAATCATTTTTTTTGACTGCAAATCTGTAATCTCCTGTCCGACATACAATAAAACTTCCGTCACTTCGCAATTAACGACACAGCGAAACCGCCGCCGGGAGCCTCCGTCAGCTTCAGGGTGTCGCCCTTCTTGACGGTCTTCTTCGTTATGGTGTACGCCTTGGGGTTCTTCTCGTAGTGTGCGTCCTTCGCGTCGGCGTAGATGGTGCACTCGTATTTCTTGCCCTTGTCGAGGAAGTCGAGCTTTATTGTTGACTTGTGTCCGTTCTCGTCGCACTTTCCGCCTATGAACCAGTTGTCTGTTCCCTTGGCCTTGCGCGCCACGGTGATATAGTCGCCCGGCTCGGCCTCGAGATACTTCGAGTCGTCCCAGTCAACGGCCACGTCCTTGATAAACTGGAACGCGTCGGCGTATTTCTCGTAGTGTTCGGGCAGGTCGGCGGCCATCTGCAGCGGGCTGTACATTGTGCAGTAGAGTGCCAGCTGGCCTACGAGCGTGGTGCGGACGTATGAAGTGTTCTTGCTCCACGTGGAGAGTTGCGTCTCAAGAATGCCCGGGGTGTAGTCCATCGGACCGCCTTGCAGGCGCGTGAAGGGCAGCACTACGGTGTGGAAAGGCTTGCTTCCGCCGAACGACTCGTACTCCGTGCCGCGCGCACTCTCGTTGCCTATGAGGTTGGGATATGTGCGGCAGAGGCCCGTCGGGCGCGTCGCCTCGTGGGCGTTCACCATGATGTGGTGCTTGGCGGCTTCCTTTACGGCGTGCAGATAGTGGTTGTTCATCGTCTGGCTGTAGTGATGCTCGCCCCTCGGAATCATGTCGCCTACGTATCCGCTCTTAACCGCGTCGTAGCCGTATTGTTTCATCAGCTTGTACGCCTTGTCCATCCAGCGCTCGTAATTCATCACCGACGCCGAGGTCTCGTGGTGCATCATGAGCTTCACTCCCTTTGAGTGGGCATAGTCGTTGAGCATCTTTATGTCGAAATCGGGATACGGAGTGATGAAGTCGAACACGTCAAACTTAGAGTGTCCGATCCAGTCCTCCCAGCCTTCGTTCCATCCTTCTACAAGCACCTGGTCGAGTCCGTTGGCGGCGGCGAAGTCGATATACTTCTTCACATTCTCGTTGTTGGCTCCGTGGGTGCCGTTAGGCGTGCACTTGCTGTAGTCGGTCTCGCCCAAGCGAACCGACGGATAGTCGTTAGTGTAGTTCCACGAGTTGCGGCCTACGATGAGTTCCCACCACACGCCGCAGTACTTCACGGGGTGTATCCAGCTAACGTCGTCAAGGGCGCAAGGCTCGTTCAGGTTGAGGATAAGGTTGGAAGCGAGCATGTCGCGGGCGTCGTCGCTAACGATAACGGTGCGCCACGGCGTGTTGAACGGTGTCTGGATGTAGCCCTTCATGCCTGTTGCGTCGGGTGTAAGCCATGACTCGAAGGTCATCGTCTTGTCGTCGAGGTTGAGGTGCATCGTGGCGTAATTTACGCACGCCGCCTCGTGCAGGTTGATGTAAAGGCCGTCGTCGGTCTTCATCTGGAGCGACGTCTGCACGCCGGTAGGCGAGAATGGAGTCTGCGACGAGTTTGGAGTTATAGCCCCCTTCATCAGTCCGCGAATTTCGGAAAGGCGCGACTCGGTGTAGTCATACTCCTGCGTGTCGTAGTCGCCGGGTATCCACCAAGCCTTATGGTCGCCGGCCATCGCAAACTGTGTATGCTCCTCTTTTATAATGAAATAGTTGAGTTCGTTCTGCTGCGGGAACTCGTAGCGCAGGCCCATGCCGTCGTTGTACACGCGGAAACGTATGACGATGTTGCGCTTTGTGGCTGGTTGGTTGAGAGTAACGGCCATCTCCTTGTAGTTGTTGCGTATGGTTGCGGTCTCTCCCCATACAGGTTTCCACGTCTCGTCGAACGACGACGTGTCGGTCTTCACTATGGTGAAACCGTCCATAAGGTCGGTTTCCTCCAATCCCTTGCTGGCGTGCTTGTCCTTGGCAAGCTCCAGTCCGAGATGGCTCGGCTTCACTACAGCCTTGCCTTTGTAATCCAATCGATACGTAGGCCGCCCGTTGTCAAGCGAGAAATTAAGCACAACATTGCCGTCGGGCGATGTAACAGTCTGCGCCAAAGCTGCCAATGGCATCAGCAGAGCGGCCAACAACATTTTTACTTTTCGCATAGTTGTAAGGTTTTTATCTTGTTTCATGAATGTCTGTTCTTAGGGAGTTAAGAAGTAATAGAGTTAAGGAGTTAAGACAATACCGCACTGTCAAAGTCCGATATGAAGTCAAACAACAAGGCATTTGTCTTAACTCCTTAACTCCATTACTCCTTAACTTCCAACCAAATAGAATCACATCCTCCCGCTTTCCTTTATCAAGTCGGTGATGTTCTGGCTGAATTCGTGGTTGTCAATGAGGTCTTCAATGTTCACGTGCATCCTGTAACGCCAGTAATGACGTGGGTTCGAAGGCACGTTTATGCGCTCCGCGTCGGCGTCGGCAAGGCGCACATTCTCGTCGATTGCCAGCCAGTCCTGCAGTGCCAGGATGCAAAGCATCGACGGACAGAGCAGGTGCCGCGATACGATGTCGCGCGCAAGCCATCCCGGCAGGGGGTGAGGAGCTGCGCCGTACTTCTGCAACACGTTGTTGAAATAGTCCTGCGTGCGCGCCAAGTCCTCGTCCCACCACTGGCGCATAGTAGGCGTATCGTGGCTGGAAATTGTGCAGACTGAGCGGTACGGATTGCGTGAAAGCACGCCGAAGCGCACGTTCGGGTCTTTAGGCATCGACTGGATTTCGAGGCTTAGGATTTTAAGCTCGTCCATAACCCACGACACACAATCGGGCACCATGCCCAAGTCTTCGGCGCAAACGAGCATACGTGTGGCCTCAACGATTTTCGGCAGCTTGTTCATTGCCTCGCGATACCAGAACTGGTTGTTGCGGCGGTAGTAGTAATCGTTGTAGATTTTATTGAAAAGATACTTGTCGCTGTCGTACAGGGACTCGTAAATGAAGTCGAACTGGACGGATATCCTCGGGTGAAACTTGTTCAAATCGCGGTGGTCGCGGACGAAAAGTACGTCGCTGATGAGGGCGTACAGGCCGTCGCGCAGGTTGAGTTCGTCCTGCTCTGTCTTGCCTGCGAACGCGGCCTCGACCTTGCGCTGGGTGTCAAATTCAGGCTTCATGCGGTAACGGCCGTCGTGTGTGGGCACGAGATACGTGTCGCGCACCATTGCGGCACGCTCTCCGAACATGCGGTCGAGCACCCAATCCGTGATGAAAGGCTCGGTAAACAGTTCCTCCTGGAAGTGCAGTCCGTAAGCCTCTATCTCCTCTCTCGTCATGCCGAGAGCCGGCGAGAACTGCCCCAAGAGGCCGTGAACGGAGTTTACGGGGATTTCCCAAATGCGGAAGAAGCCGAGCACATGGTCTATGCGGTAAGCGTCAAAGAACTTTGCCATGTTGGCGAAACGGCGTATCCACCAGCGGCAGCCGTCCTTCAACATCTCGTCCCAGTTGTACGTGGGGAAGCCCCAGTTCTGGCCGTTAACCGAGAAATCGTCGGGCGGAGCGCCTGCCTGTCCGTTCAGGTTGAAGTACCGCGGCTCCTGCCATACGTCCGCCCCGTGGCGGTTTACGCCGATAGGTATGTCGCCCTTGAGCACCACTCCCTTGGAGCGCGCATAAGCATGGGCGTCGGCCATCTGGCTGTTCAGTATGAACTGCACGTAATAATAGAACGCCACTGCCTTGTATGCGGCCGTGCGCGGATTTGACAACGCCTTGCGCTCGGCCTCGTCAAAACTGTTATGGTCGGGCCATGTAGCAAAGTCGGCGGTACCGTATTTCTCGCGCAGGGTGCAGTACTGGGCGTAAGGCACAAGCCAGTGGGCCGCTTCCTCGAAGAAAACCTTGAAGGCCGACGACGCCAAAGCCGCCTTGCCTTCCTGCCTGTAAAGCTCCTTCAGATACTCTGTCTTGGCGGCGTTGACGCGCTCGTAGTCAATCTTCGGCAGCGCGTTAAGCTCCTGGCGCAGGCTTTCAAACTTGTTCCTAAGCGCCTCGTCAGCAAGTTGAGGCAGCGCGTTAAGGTCGGCATACTGCGGATGCAGGGCGAATATGCTGATGCTGCTGTATGGGTAAGAGTCCGTCCACGTGTGGGTAGTGGTAGTATCGTTGATTGGCAGGAGCTGCAATACGCGCTGCTGGGTCATCGCCATCCAGTCAATCATCTTCTTGAGGTCGCCGAAGTCGCCCACGCCGAAGCTCGCCTTCGAGCGCAGCGAGAATACGGGCACTTGCGTTCCGGCACACCTTACATTATATACCGGGAAGCATGCCTTGTCCAGTTCATACACCACAACGCCCCCGTCTTTGAGCGACACGGGCAGTTCCACGCGGCGGTCGGCGCGGCTTTCCCAAACAATGTCGGCGCTGTCGGTCACATTTACGGCGATGAACTTGAAGTAGAACGTCGTGGAAGCGAGCCGTGTGGCGTCTATGTCTACAAGCCACTCGTTATAGTTGTGCTCCACCATGGGCACGGCCTTCTGCACGTCCCACGCCCCAAGCGACTCGTCGTTGCCCACAAGCTTGAGCACCTGACGGCCGGACAGCTGCGGCGCGCGCACCTTCAGGCGCACCGTTACGGGATAGTCGCTAAGCGGAACAAGGCGCATCCTGCGGCGGCGGATGCAGTCCGTGAAGGCCGACGTGTACAGATAGGCGTCATCGGGCATGTCGAGCCAATGGTCGTAAACGGTTATGCTGTCGCCGCGCAAAGCGTTGATTTCGAGGCGGTGAGGCTCTACAAGCCACTCGCGCCTTACGACATTGTCCTCGCCGCGCACCACACTATAGAAGTAATCGATATGAGTGCCTTTCTTAAGGTCGAGCTTCAGGTTGCACGTCCATTCCCTGCCGTCAACAGTCCGCATACGGTAAGGCGTAGTCAGCCTCGTTTCCTCTCCCTTTCCTGTTATCAGATTAAGGACAAGTTCCTCTCCGAAACTCGTGCCATAAACAATGTTCAATAGTATGTTCATAGGTAACAAGTCTTTTAATACGGGTCAAAGATAAGCATAAAAACAGTTCGGGCGGATGCAAAAAAGCAGCGTTTTCGGTTTTCATCCGCGCAAACGTTTACATCCGTCTGTGGCCGTCCGTGCAACGTCCTAATAGCCAACACGTTGCAAAAGGCCGTCTTTTGCAATGCAAAACATGGCCTTTTGGCCCGTAATTCATGGCCTTTTACAATTCAATTAATGGCCTTCCGCGGGGCATCCGCAGCTTTGTTACGCCAGTTCGATGTAAGAATGTGACAATATGCCGAACTTACGTTAATATGGAGTGTGAAGCAAATGTTGCATGAAAAAAAGAAAAACGCAAGCCATCTGTCATCTGTCAGTTTTCGGCGTAACGCACTGATAATCAACACACTATACACTGACAGATGCAAGCGGTAATCTGTCATCCCCGTTATAAAGCCGTCAGTGGATAGTTGGCATGACGGATGTCCGGTCTTATCTGTCAGCCTCTAACACCTTGTATTTCAATATGTTACGCCGAAAACTGACAGATGACAGATGATTTGCAAAAAAAGATTTTGTGTACAACCGCACCCCTATGACCGCAAACTCGTGACTGTAAAAGCACTTATATCGAACTCCATGTCCGCGCATCTTTTACGTCAGCGCACTTTCCTACGTCCGTGCGGATTGCTAATCCGCACGGACGATGTGAATGGTTTTGGATTATGACGCCACCTCCGTGCCCGTAGGCTCGTCGGGCGTTGCCAGCTCGTCGTCGGCCATCTGGGCTGATACATGATGTATTCGCGGCACAACAGTCCTACTGGGTCACCCGTTACGGGGTCGAGAACGTGAAGCACCCACGAGTCGTCGTAGCTTAACGATATTGATTTTTTACTCTCCTGTCAACGAAATGGTATAGTTATAACCTGCCTTCAGCTGCACCTCGCTGCCTAACTTGTAATCGGTGTATGCTCCGTTGGCGGTATATATGCGTACGGCAGGCACGTCGGCTGCCACCGTGTGGGCAGGGACAAGGGCGCGGAACTGCAGATTTCCGCTCTCCGCCGTACCATACTGCCAAGCATGGATGGCAGGATTTTCCTCGCCGCCGTCCGTTGGCGGTGTTACGGTTTCTGTGCCATATCTAAACCCATCGCTCCACTCTTGCACAAGGTTGATGTTGAAACCGCGCGTCGGCATATTGAGAAAATACACTCCGGAAGAAGTATTTGTGTCGTCGGAAAGGAAAACTTCACCAGAGCCAAGCTCTATAACAAGCTGCGCCATGAGGTGATCGAAAGCCACTTCATACGTGTCTGACGACGGCGGAGTATAGTAGCACCACAACAAGTCGGAAGCCTCATAAGCCTCCTTGCTGCCCTGTTCCAGCTCAATGGCATGCGTATAGTTCTTAAGACGGTCAAGAGTCATGTTGGGATTGCGCGGATAATACAGCACATAACGGTAGCCGGAGTTCTTGTCAACGGCCACGTCCGGATTGGTTGGCTGCAGCACCTGGCGCTGCTCTCCGGTGTTAAGGTTAGTCACGTTGCGCACCGTATAGCTTGCGTTCGTAGGCTGGCCGCTCACCAAGTTGCCGTCAGTGTCAACAACATATACGCCAACCTCGTCGCCTTCTTCAAACTCGGCATGCTCCAAATCAGTATATGCCACACGCGTATCAACGCCGTCGCTTATCACAAAGTCATACTGCGACCAGAAGCTGTCGCCGCTGTCGGGCACGCTGTCCTGCACCGCCAGTTCGTCGCTGCATGCCGACATGGCCAGCGCAACAGCTGCAAACGCCGTTATCTTGAATATGGAATGTAGTTTCATCTTGATGTAGCTTTAGTCCGTAACTTCCTCAATGTCAATCAGTCCGCCGTCGTTCCAGTCGTTGATGCTTATCTTGGTGTTACCGTTTTGTGATATTCTTATAGAATAAAGGTAGCCCTCTTTCAGCTCGGTCAGTCCGCCGTCGTCAGACAGTTTGATGTCTTTCCACTCGTCAGGAGTGCCCTCATCGCGGTCAAAGTCGCCCAAGATGTGCATCGCGAGCCTGCAACCAGTCTGCGCAGGAAGCACTATACGGTAGAAATAATACTGTTGTCCGTCAGCCTCTGACTGCCCCCTGTAACAGGGAACGATGTGCTCGCCGGCGTTGAAATACATGCTTTTCTGCTGCGGCAAGGCGTCGTTGGCATCTGAATATGTATAGTCTGACAGCTCGCCTGTTGACAGATTTATCTGCTTTCCGCGCAGAAGAGACTGCTTTCCGCCGGGTGTAAAGTAGATGTCAGCAAGCTGGCTTTCGCAGTAAACGAGTATTGTCGCCGTTTTTTTCTGGAACGTCAGGTTGACGGTATGCTGCGTAGAAGCCGTTATTTCAGGCGAAGCCACCCAAAGGAAGTCACTGTTTTGCAGGCGGATGTCGTTCAATTGACCTGCCGCCGAGGGGTCTCCCTGCGTATGGTTTACGAAGCACGGATATTCATTCCATCCGTATTTGGCGTAAGAATCCCCTGCCGCCGGAGTATAGCTTGCCGCCACTTCGCCTGTCAGAAGCGCGCTTGACCAGCCGGAATAGTCTGTCGGCAAAGTGTCGTCTGCCGTCAGGCAATTGGGATAAGCTACGCCGGTATATGACAAAACGTCGCCCAACGCAGTTTCAAGCGTGGCGTTGTCAACATACGGATAATAGAAACAGAACTTCAATGTCTGTGTGTCGCCGCTAAGGGTCAGCAGTGAATTGTCACTGGCATCCGTGCTTACGGGAAGTCCGGTAACACCGTCAGTCTGCAAAATAAGCATTCCGTCGCTTGCGCGGTATGTCCACTTTGTGTTGCAAAGGTATGTTTCGCCGGCATCGCTTACCGACGCTATGACGCAGCCTACGGCCTCGTCGTCATCGAAAGTGGTGCTCTCGAAATCGTAACCCAACCTTGTCTGCACTCCCTGAACAGAGAAGCGAAGCCCCTTTTCGCTGCTTGACGGCAGGCCGGAGTCGTCGTCGCTGCTGCACGCCGACAGCCCTACAGCCAACAACACGGCGCAGAGCAGCACGGGCAAATATGTCCTTTTAGTATTCATAGAAATAGTCTCCTCCGTCTTTCAAGTCGTCAATTATGCCGCGGAAGCGCAGTCCGCTGTCCTCGGTTAGCGTAAACAGGTAATAACGTCCCGGCTCGAACTCCATGTCACTGCTGCCGTTCACGTTCATCTTATATGTCTTTGCAGTACTATCGCCGTTGAATACGAACGACAGGAAATCGGCATTCGCCGCAACGGTCTGTGCCGGGAATACGGCGCGGAAGATTTCATACGTCGTCCCGTCGTCAACCTCCTGCCCTGCGTTCCACATCGTTATATCGCTTCGGTCGGCGTTCTCTCCAGTAGTAAATTTATAGCCTGCGTCGCCCTGTTCTTCCTTTGTCAGCGCACGGGTAAGGTCGATACCCGACACCGTGCGGTACATATCGAGCAGCGTGGCCTGCCTGTCGTCAGCGTTGTCTGGCACAAGCGAGCTTTCAACTTTCAGCACAATGGAGGCCATGACGTGCTCCATCGTAACGCCGAGTATCTGCTTTCCCGTAGCCTCGTCGGTGCCGATGATCGATGTCGGCACAACGCTCTCGTCGGTGGTGGCGTTTACACGCGCCCTAAGAAGGTCTGAACTCTCGAACGCCGTCTCGCGGCTTTGGTCGGCAATAACGGTGTGGCTGAAGTTAAGGATGTCCACTCCGGCCTTGTAAGGATAGTAGAACACGTAACGCTGGTTGGCCGGGAACGTGTCCATGGGCACCTCCGGCTCCAACGAAAAGTTGTAGGCTATGCCGTCATGGCCGGTATATCCGCCCTCGATAACACGATAACGGGCGTTCTCCGTATATCCGGACATGAAGCCGTATGTGGGCAACGTCGTTTCGTCGCCCTCGCTTGTACGCTCGATTACGAACGCGCCAAGTTCGTCACCGGCCTCCATGTCGGACTGGATATAGTCCGAATGGCTGACCCTCGACTGCGCGGCTATGCCCGAAACTACAAACTTCGCGCCGCCGCCCTGTCTCGCGCCGCCGGTGAAACCGTCGTCGTTAGTGCAGGCGCAGAAAGCCGCAACGGCGGCCGTCAGCAGGCATATATGTTTCAGTCCAACTTTCATATTCATGTATTCAAACATTTCTTTGTCTCACCTTCTCGCTTTCTCACCTCCCAATCCTTCCCCTCGGGGGAGTCAGAGGGGGGCTGCCCCACTCTACTATTGGAACTCTCCTTGGCCTATATTATAGTCGCCGCCCTGCTCCCAGTCGTTCACACGGATATGGAACTCCGGCGTTACAGGGTCTGTCAAAGAGCCTCCGGCGCGGTCAACGGTCACGGTCACGTCATAGATGGTGTTGCGGCAGACGCTGTAATACGTCTTGCGCAGAGCCTTTATCTCGTCAGCCGTGAAGCCGTCCTGGTCGTTAAAGTCGGCGATTGACAGGTTTACAGGTATCTGATAATAATATGTGCCGTCGCCGCCGTATGGCGCTTCCAGCATGATATACGTCCGCTTGGTTTCGTCTATCAGGTTATCCTTGGTGTAAATCACGGGGTCTGCAAACACGCCGTCACTCGTAAGCAGGCTCTCGTCAAACCAGTCGTTGGGGTAAGTGTAGAACACTGCTTTGCTACCGTTAGTCAAAGTAAAATCAAGGAAGCTGTCAGACGTAGTGCGGCTTTGCCCCTCCCCTTCGCCGTAAGCCTCGCTTTCGGCCAATACTGACGTGCCGTCCTGAACGAAATTGTACAGCTTGTACTTGCATTCATCCAAAATGTCGTTGCCGCTCTCATCGTTTACGGCTATGCGGATTTTGGCCGCCGCGCGGTAAAGTTCGAACCGCAGGGTGATTTTCTTGTCTGCTTCATTGACAACATAAAGGTCTGTGCTGTCCTTCGATGTTCTCGCATCCATCACGAACGATGTCTGCTTTTCATCTATGTCAAGGTCAGGAGTTATCATCATGGCCTGCAAATCGGAGAAGCTGCTTATGCTTGCACTGCTCAGTTGCGGGCAGTTTGCAACGAGATAGAACACGTCCGTGGGGTTGTTTGCCAAGTCATTGTAAGTCAGGCCGTTAACGGTAAGCGTCTGAAAGGTGGCTTTTTGGTCTGTAAAAGACGGCAAATTAGACGGTAAAAGATGGTCTTTTAGCTCGCCATTTGCGGCAAATTGGAAAAGGTCAAGCCGCGTAACGGCATTCTCGTTCCAATCTCCGTCCCATCCGTCTTCCGTCGCACGCGTAGCCGCAGCGTCCGCAATGCGCACCTGTATGCTGACACCGTCACTGCCTACGGCCTGCAAATCGTCCTCCTGCGAACATGCCGCAAACGTAAGACATGCGCCTACAAGGAGGTATGCTTTATATAGAACGTTTTTAAACATAAGCCAAATTATTTCCAATATGGATTAACTCGCCACCACTCAAAATCTGGATCGGTAGGCTCTACATTCTTTGCCATATCCCCATAATCGCCACCATAGACAGCCCTCAACTGCCTGATCCATATACGGGTATCAGTGCCTGCATAGCGGCGGTTGCCCTTATAATTGGTATTTTTCACGATTGGCGAGCCACTCCCAAGGTCTGCATAAGGAGGATTGATTGTAAGCTCGTATTCAGTTCCGTCTTTCAACTTCACTGTTATATAAAATTCCGTATCGACAACTTTATGCCCGTACCATTTGTCTTTGCCCCATTCGGTAAGGTAGTCATCGCCAAAACGTTCTTCCCATTCAGAATCTGAAGCTGATGAATAATCACCATCAACAGACCCGTTGGTGTCAATGCCTGTGTAATTATGGACAGCATTAACCTGTACTACATAAGGTTGCTCACGTGCAATGCCGTGTGTCACTTTCTTGACGTTGTCCGCAGGAAAGTCATCCGCATTTTTAAAATACGCCGCATCACCCGTAGACAAAGCAAAGTCTTCGGTGTTCGTGATATGCGCCTGCCACGTTGCACCCTCCGGACCGGTCAAGACAAAAAACCAAGTAGCGCCACCAGTATCGTTTTCCAGCTGACTATGAGCGTCACCATCATATCGAGGTCGATATATAACGCAAAACGGTGGCTCCTCGTCACCTTGGTCGGCATCCAAGTAAAGGTAACTTAATACTTTCTGCGTTGTGCTTCTTGATGAGCCGTAAGATATTGCCGGCAGCAAGATATAGCTGCCATTTGCAACAAATTCTTCATAAGAACTTTCGTCCGCAAAAGGATTTTTCGTGGTCGAAGCCGGCTGCGGCATCCATCCTATAGATGAGGTTACAAGCTGCCACGGCATCACTGCAGCCTCAACAACAAGCTCGCCTTGGTCTACGTTGACGGTGTAACGGTAGATATGATTGCGCACAATGTCGTAAGCATCGCCGCTGGCTGTGCCGCCACTGTAGCTCTTGAAATAGAGCGTTCCTGTCGTGCCGTCGCTAAGTATGATGTCTATTTGAGCCTCACCGGTAGAATTTTCGTATTCGGGAATATAAAGGTAGGCCGACTTTCCGTCTTCAGAATAAGTGAAGGCGAGGTCGGTTGATTGTACGTTTGGATTAGGGTTGAAGCTCGGATAAGTGCCTTTCTCCTGGTCTAATTCGGTAGTTTCGTTTACATTTGCATATCCTTCAGGCAGGCAGTAGCCGTTAGTGTTGTAACGGGTGAGCGTGGCCGATGTGATGGAGGTAGTCCCGGCGATGTCGTTGTGCAGGTTGATTTCCACCTTTGCAAATGCGCGGAGCAGGTCGATTGTTCCGGCATCGTCACGCGCTCCCTTTTCAAGTGTGAGCGTGGCGGTGGCAACTCCCCACATGGGTATCAGCTGTGTTTCGGCCTTTACATTGTCGGCACTGTACTGATAGGCCAACTGGTCTAACTGCGTAGTTGTGCCTGACGGGTCGATGTCGCCGCAGTTGGCGAACACCATAATCTTATATGAGCCGGTGGAAAGCGAGCCGCCGTCGGCTGCTTCAACCGAACCCACGAACTCGTATTCGCCCTCTGTGGCCGTCTCGTGATATGACAAGATGTCCACATCGGCGGCAAACGTGTTGTCTGCGGCGTTGTACAGGGCCACTTTCAGGTCGTCGGGGCTGATGCGGTCTTCATATTCCGTGCCGCTCTGGCTGTCATAACCTTCATCCCACGCCGCCCTTGTACGCCCCGACGCGTCGCTAAGCTTCAGGATGAAGCTGACCTGCGTGTCGCCTGAAGACGCTCCGCCGCCTGCCACATCGTCAGAAGAACAGCCGCAGACAAGCGCCGCAAGCAGTGCGGCAGCCAGTGTATGTTGAAGTAATCTTGCCATTGTTCAAAGTTGTTTTGAGAGAACTAGGAGTATTGGGAGAACTGTGTACAAACCGCTGTCACGGCATTTCACCGCCTTAGTTCGAACCAAGTCCTGTTTCGCTAAGCACCACCTTCCATGAGTTTATGATGATACTGGACGACAGCCAGTCGCCGTCAGCGTCGAGGAAGAACACCAGGTTGTACTCATCTTGGCGGTCAAGATACTCCTGGTCGTCCATGTCGCGGTTGTAATATCCCTTTACAAGCAAGGCATAGTCAACCAAGGGGATTGACAGCACGGTTTCGTATGCACCGGCGTTGTCAGGATCCGGCCGGGTGATTGTAAGCCGGGTCTGCGTGTCCTTGTCCTTGAATAGGCGGCTGACGGTGAATTCCGCCACCGCAGCACTTACCGAAGTGATGGCTCCGCTGCCATCGCCTGTATCAACGCCTGCCGTTCCCTGCGCCGTGTAAAACGGATGGTAAGACAGCAGTTCGTCGTCAAGCACGCTGTTGTCGTAGTCCAAAAGGCCGTTCTCGTCGGTTATGGTGAAGACGAAATCGTCAACGTTCAGCGGTTCACCCGACGTGTTTTGCAGCACTACACGCACGTTGTTAGTGTTCTTGGTAAGCTCCACCGTGTACGTGTGCCGCCCCTCCTCATCGGGCAGTGTGAACGTCGTCATGCCGTGGAAGAGGTTGTCTATCTCGCCGACTACAGTCTCGCCGCCGGTTGTCTGGCGGTCGGCAAGGCGGCATTGCATCTCCTGAAGCGTGGTGACACCCGGCGTAGGCTCCGGCACATCATACGAATCGAGTTCTCCGTTCAGGCCGCACCACGCCAAGACAGTGTACTGTCCGGGCTGCAAGTCCAGCGGCATGCGGTAGCCGTCGGCCTTGAGTGCGTCGCCGCGTTCAGACACTTGCCGGAGGAACTTTCCGTCGGCATCGAACACATAGAGGTCAACCGCCTCCACCTTCGAGGCGAAAGCGTCGGCAAACTCCATGTTGCGGTCATAGACAAAGCGCACGTCACAATAGGTGTTACAGTCGCCTTCGTCCTCGTAAACCATGCCGCATGACGAAAGAGCAAGCACCGCCACAACCATCGGCAGCACAGCCGTCATCTTCACTCGTATAAAGTCCGACAATTTCATTTATTCGTGATTAGTTATTTGTTCTTACTTCATTAAAAGCCCGGAAGCCGGGTCTGAAGGATTTGCAAGCCGCCCGGAACATGCTTCCTTGCGGATTGCAAATCCTTATGTCCACGCCAAACGGAGCGTTATTGTCCGAGAGTTACATCGCTGCCGACAACCTTCCATGCAAGCACGTTAATCTGTGCGGCAAGGTAAGACTTCTCGTCAGAAGGAACAATAGGCGTTATTTCGTCGTTCTTCGGATCGTAAACAGGTGTTCCGAAGCCGTCAATGTCGGTAATGTTGACCTGATAAACGTGGTTACGCACAACTCCGTACTGTGGTATTCCGCTCGTTCCAAGGTGCTTGATAGTGGTGGTATAATAGCAATCACCCTTAGTCCAGATGCGCGCGTTGTATGCTTTCAGGGCGTTATTTATATCCGATTTGTCTGAAACCGGGTTATAGTTAGAGCCGTCATAGGTGTAAAGCGTAACGTCGGACTTAACCTGCGGATATGCGTTATATGTCGCGGTTTCGCCCAAAGACGCACCTGACACGAGTTCAAGGTCTTCCACACGCAGCGGAGAATATGTGCCGGTAGAAACTTCTACATAATAATTTGAGAAGTTAGGAGCAACCAACGCCAGGATGGCATCAGCACTTGCATAAGAGCTTCCAAGGTATTCGTAACGCGGAACGGCTGCCCCGTCCTTATCAACCAACTGCACTGCGACAACGACTTTGGCGATACTGTTTGCCACAACGTCTGTAACCGCGCTTGTCGGAGTAAGCTCCTGCGTGTAGACCGAAGTTCCGGCTGCATTGGCAAGGTCAGTGTACTTGAACGTATTGTCAACCGTTATGCCGCTGCCTGAAGGCGTTACTGCCCAATAAGAGCGGTGATTTACAGCGTCGTTCCATGTGAAACCGCTAAGAGAAGTAGCCCAACCGCTCGGATCTATGTTCTTAATCAGGTTCGACTGGTTGATTGTTCCAACGATGTTCCAGCCTGTAACCTTGGCGTAAACGGCATCATCCTGACCGTCAGTGCCTGCTACAAGATATTGGTTGTCAGTCTTTTCCGCACCAGAGAATGACACTGTAACCTTTGCGAGGACACGCTCTACATACACATCAACGGGCGATGCCACTGCCGCTTCCTGCGAACTTCTAAGATAAGCGCCTACAGGAGTCTCGCAAACCACGTCTGTTCCGTCGGCATAGACGGAGCTTGACATTACGAACGGGCCGCTTGTGGTGCCGCTTGTAAGATAATCGGCGGTAGTGCTCTTCAACTGCGTCAGGCTAAGATTTCCCGTCATGGAAGCAGGGGGATTGACAACCGCCACCATGGATGTAGGAGCCTGGCCCGTGATGCCGTCGAGAACAAGAATAGCATCGGATATTTCCTCGATGTTGTCGCTCGTGTTTTCCTCATTCATTTGAGGCGGATTGATATCCTTATAGTTGTTACCGCCACTTACGGTGCAGGCCGAACCGTCAGAGTTGAAGAAGTAAAAGCGGACCGATTTTATGGCGTTTTCCGCATCGGAACCGTCTTCATATCCGTTGGCACGCGACTCCGGGCCACCCACATTGTTTATATTGACAGCGAGATAAGCGGCCTCAACGCTTCCGTCACCTTTCTTGCCGTCGTCTACGGCGATGTCGTCGTTGTTGGAGCAAGACACCATCCCGGCACAAGCCAACAAACATAATGCCAAATACTTAGCTTTCATAATTGATTTGTTTTAAAAGTTTTATATGTCAGTTAATGAATTCCTACTGTGCCATATTGCCTATGCGCCTTATCTCGTCGGCAGCTTGGGGCAGTCCGGCGGCCTGCGCCTCGGAGAACAGCCGGCGCGCCTTGTCGTAGTCGCCCTGCAATCCTGCGTAGACACCGCGTGCGTAAACAGCCTCTGGCGACTGCCCTGCCTTGTCAAGATAGCGGCTTGCGCCCTCCATGTCGCCGCGCTTCATCGCGCTGTTCGCGGCGTTGAGGTTGGCAGTCTCGTCGTCAGGATACATGCGCACGGCGGTTTCAAAGGCGTCGTCGAACTCACGGCTGCCGGGTTGCATCGACTGCGCCGCTATGTAGAACTCGGCGAGACTGAGTTTCTGCGGACGTTCCGCCATCACGCGCTTGATTTCCTCGGGGTCGCTGTAATTCTTTATCTCGTACTCCACGCGGTAGTCAGACCGGCGCAGGGAGGGGTAACAATTATCAAGGAGGAAGCGGTAGTCAGCAGGGTATGTAGACTTGATTTTCCACTCCTTGGCATCCGGCTTCAGGCCAGAGTCCATGATTTTGAGTATGGCCTCGCGGCTGTCTAGGTTCGACTGCTCGACATAGCGGCGCAAGCCTTCCCAG
This sequence comes from uncultured Prevotella sp., assembly GCA_900551055.1. Taxonomy (GTDB): domain Bacteria; phylum Bacteroidota; class Bacteroidia; order Bacteroidales; family Bacteroidaceae; genus Prevotella. Next base: position 37,363 of record URUK01000022.1, read on the forward strand.
TTTTCGGGCTCGTATGATGTCTTGATGAAGCCGTCGTCAAACTTGTACAGCTTCGACACATAGTTCTTAAGAGCCTCCGTGCGCCCCTTTGCCAGCCGCTCGTTGCCCTCATACGGGCCTTCGGGCGAAGCGTAGCCTTTTATAGAAAGCGCCTTTACGGTGATGTCGGCGTCGGCCTTCACGCTGTCGATAGTGCCGGTGATTTTGCCCAGCTCACGCACGTTGTCCATGTAAGACGGGCGTATCTCGGTGCGGTTGACAGGGAAGTTGACGTATGCCGAGCCGGTAAGCGCGCGCGCCTTTACAGGCTCGGCCTTTGGCTGCACATAGACATAAACGGGCTTGTAGACGCTGCGGAAGTCGGCCAGCAGGGGCATGCCGTCTTCGGCGAGCACGTCGCCGCAGCATCCGTAGTCCTGTCTGTGGAGCGAGAGCGACGCTCCCTCCATCCACGGCTCATACTCAACCGTGGCGCGGTAAGCCTGCACGTCGGGCTTCTTCGAGGCCCTTATGACCGTCTCGGAAGAGCCGGTTATCATGCCTTCTCCGTTTGCACGCAGGTAATGATAGTAGCGGCCGCGGCCATACACGCCAACCGACGGCAGTTCGACAGAGTCGCCCTGCGCCGCGACATACGGCGTAAGGATGACGGCGCGGTTGCTCTCCACGTCCAACTGCGACATATCAATGTCCATGCTGACTGTCACCATGTCGCCGCTGCGCGACATCCTAAGGTTGTCAACAGACACGCCGGGCACGCCGCCTGCCACCTTCTGCCCATAGGCGGAAGACGAGGCGAAAGCCGCGACACCTATTAATATATATAGAAACCTTCTCATCTGCATAATGACTTATCAGAAAACGTAAACCAAATTAACAGCCACCTTGGTGGGGCCGAAGTAGTGATGCGAGGCGTCGCGCTCCACTTTCTCGCCGCATCCGGCGCACTTGAAGCGGTCGTACCGTGAGTAAGCGTAGCCTATGCCTATCTCGCCTTCAAGGTTCCAGTGGCGGCCGAGCACCCACGAGTAGCCGTAGCCCACGCCCGCACCTATGAACCAGCCCTGATAACGACTCTCCGACAGCCCCGAAAAGTCGGTGCCAAACATCTTGAAATCGTTTTTAAGGCCGCCGATGTTGTACTGCCCTCCATGGGCATGCACGGCGAAGAAATGACCCGCAAAGCGGTCGCACAGCCAATAGCGCGCCTCGGGCTGCACCATCCAGTGTTTCCACTTGCGCCCGTGAGAGAGCGTCCACGCGTTGACATTGCCCGATACGTCGAGCGTCCACTTCGGTGCAAGGCCAACCTCCGCCCCCACGTTGATTGTGGCGAAAGCGTCATAGAAGAGGTTGGTCTTCACCGCGACATCCTGCGAACGGGCTGTGGTACAAACCATCAAAGCCCATACGAGCACCATATAAAATCCCGGCTTCATATTCAGTTTGATTAGTATGGCGGCAAACAGCGCCGCGTTTCTTAAATACCTGATTATGGAATTGCCTGTGACGGCAAAAAGTTTGTTTCGTTTTAGTTTTCATGACAGCCCCGTATAGCAAGGCCGCGCACTTTAGTTTATCGTTTGTTGTTGTGCGCAAATATAGTAATTATATTTAAATTACCCCCCCGAAAGATTTAATTAGTGTTAACAAGCTTGTTTCTTAACAGTAGAACAAGAGAAAAAAAGGAGGAAACCGGCTTGAAGGCAGAATGTGTAAAATTACTGTTTACAGTTTCCGCACATCCGGGACGACAGCTTCTTAATACATAAAAACGGCGGACGGGATTGCGGCAAGCCTACAAGCCTACCACAAGGCTGACCCCGACAGGGCAGAGGGCGAGGCTGACATTGTCGCCCCAGCCGGTCATCTTGTCGCCAAGCCAGTAGCCGGCCTCGACCGAGAGCACGCCAATGGCCGCTCCGGCAAGCACGTCGGCCCAGTGGTGACGGTTTCGCCGCACGCGGTCGACAGCGGTAACGGCGGCCACGCTGTAGCCCGCCACGCTAATCCAAGGGCTTACCCGACGGAACTCCTTGTCGAGAATGGCTGCGCCGAAGAACGCGAACGAGGTGTGGCCGGAAGGGAACGAGTGGTTGTCGGTGCCGTCGGGACGGGTCGACTTGACCGTGTACTTCAGCCCATAGGTGAAGGCCGCGTTGATGGCGAACGACGTTGCGGAGTTGACAAGCAGCCGCTTCCACGTGCTGCGGCTGTCAACGCCGGCGGCCTTGAGGGCGTAAGCCGACACTACGGGCACAAAGCGCAGGTAGTCGTCGATGCCGTCGCCATGATAGGGCTTGTGCTGCGCGAGGCAGAACGATGGCAACGAAACAGCCAGCACGAGGGCCATCATGCGGCAACGCACGCACAGGGCGGAGACCTTGTCAATCCTCATATACCACACTTAAATATAAATTGACATGCAAAGATAACGAAAGACGGCCGGAAAGGCAAAAGAAAAACTCAGTTTTTTTGACTTGCCACCGCCCGTTCCGGCGGATTTTGCAAGCCGGCGGACGGTTGATTCTACTGATACGGCATGTAAAACAAATTCAATTGATACGTGAGTTCGATATAAGAGAATGTTATAGTATTCTTACTTCAAGCGGTCAGTTG
>URUK01000023.1 GCA_900551055.1 uncultured Prevotella sp.
CAAAAGATGGCATATAGAAGCCCCTCCCCCGCCCTCCCGAAGGGAGGGAGCTTGGAATGCTCTTGTCAATATGCTTTATTTGTCTTATCAGGCTTATTTGTCCTATTCAGCTAATAGAACTTAATCTGTACTCGTTCCCAACCTTCTATAAGTGAGGGAGCTTGATTACTATTCCTCAATCAGTCACAATTGAGGCACTTGGTAATCGTCATGCCGCGCTGCGACGCGGCATGACGATTACCGTTTTACGTTTATATCTGCTTATTCTCCACGCATTGTAAACCTCAGAAACATTCTTTGAGTATCTCGACGATGTTCTTCGGCTTGCCCATAGTGTAGAAATGAACCACCTGGACGCCGTGTGCGAGCAGGTCCTTGCACTGCATCGTACACCATTCCGTGCCCGTGCGGTAAGCCTTCTCCTTGTCGTCGCCGGCCTTGCGCATGGCCTCTGAAAGCTCCAAGGGTATGTCGAGCGAGAACGCTTCGGGCAGCAATGTGAGCTGCCTGACGGTCGACAGCGGCTTCAGTCCCGGTATTATGGGCACCGTTATGCCGGCCTCGCGGCACAGGCGGACGTAGTTGTAATACACGTTGTTGTCGAAGAACATCTGCGTTATCACGTAGTCGGCGCCTGCGTCAACCTTTTTCTTCAGGTTGGCGATGTCGGTCTCGATGTTCGGAGCTTCGAAGTGCTTTTCCGGGTAGCCGCCCACGCCAATGGAAAAGAAACCGTCAAACCGGCTGATTGCCTCCACAAGCTCGCTTGCGTAGCGGTAACCGCCAGGCTCGGGGGTGAACCTCTTTTCGCCTACTATCGAGTCGCCGCGTAGCGCCATGACGTTGCTTATGCCCATGAAGCGCAGGTCGTGCAGCTCGCTGTCTATCTTTTCGGCCGTCGCTCCGCCGCAGATGATGTGCGGAACGGTCTCCACGTCATACTCCGCCATTATCGCTCCGCACACCGCCACCTCGCTTACGCGGTTTCTCACGAGGTGCTTCGAGTACGTGCCGTCGGGCATTCCGCGGTATTCGTACTCGTCCCTGTGGCAGGTAACGTTGATGTATTTCGGGCTGAACTCCATGAACGGCCTTATCGACTCGACAAGTTCCTGCTTGGTTAGGCCCTTCAGCGGCGGTACAATCTCCAATGAGGGGAATGCCTGTCCGCCTTTTGCCAGTATCTCGCTGATTTTCATATTCGTTGCAATATTTATGTTGTTATTCGAGCAGATGCCCCAAGAAGAGGCGTGCATCGTCGGCAGTCATGCCGCGGCGGGCGGCATAATCGTCAATCTGTCGGCGTGAAATGCGCCGTATGTCGGGGTAGGTGGCGTCCTTGTGGATGAGCGCCAGACCGCAGATTGAGGCTTCCGGAGACATCGCGCAGCTGTCGGTCAGGGTGATGCCGAGCTTCTCCGGGCATGGCAGCAGCCGCAGTATGTCGCGCTTCAGCGTGTGGTCGGGACAGCTGGCGTAGCCTGCAGCAGGCTTTATGAGCCGCCAGCCTTCGCCCTGCGGCACGTCTTTGGCTATCTGTGCGTCAAGCCATAGTGACACGGCTTCGGCCAAGGTGTTAATCACCGAGCGTTCCAACAAGCCGCCGTAGCCGTCGTCATGGCCGTCGTCGGCTGTGCTTCCGCCGCGCGTCTTGTCAACGCTGACGGCGAAAACTCCAACTGGCGACGTGAAGCCAAGACCCTTTCCGGGCACGAAGTCGTACAACGACAGGCACACGCCGGCGTCCTCATGCTGTGCCGTCGGCCTTTCCTGGCGCAGCATAGGCAGGCGTTCCGTGCCGCCGCCGGCCGTGTTCAGGCATATACAATCGTCGTCAGTGAACGCGCCGAACCACTTTGTCCCTACCGTAATACGGCATCCGCCGTCCGCCCTGAAGCGGCTAATCACCGCCTCGGCGTCGCTCCGCAGGGCTGCCAGTTCGGGCGTGTCGCCCTGCAACTTGCCGTACTTCACGTTCCATGCGGTGTAAAACATCTTCCAATCGAAGTAGGGCAGCACCTCGTCTATACTTATCTCGCCCACCTGAATGTCGCCCGGCGCGGCGTGGTTGAAGTATCTTTCCGGCGCGAAAGTCGGCTTTTTATTGGCTGTCTCGCCAGCGGACGGTCTGCCGTTCTTGTCGTAAAGCGAGCGCAGACGTGCCTGTGCGGCGTGCTCTTCACGCTCGAACGCGTCGCGGTCAATCATCAGCTGCTTTGCCTTCACTGCGCTGTCGGACGCATCCGAGCCGTAGAACACGTGGCCGTAGAGTGGCGCGAGCTTTACGGCGGTGTGCAGTGCGGAGGTAGTTGCGCCGCCTATGAGCAGGGGAGTGCTCATCTCCCTGCGTTCCATCTCGCGGCAAAGCTCCTCCATCTGGTACAGCGACGGCGTGATAAGGCCGCTCACCGCCACGATGTCGGCATGCTCCCTGATGGCCGTTTCGAGTATTTTCTCCTTGTCAACCATCACTCCGAGGTCGGTAACTTCAAACCCGTTGCAGCCCAACACTATTGCGGTTATGTTCTTTCCGATGTCGTGAACGTCGCCTTTTACGGTCGCGATGACTACCTTCGGCCGTGCCGTTGACTGCCGTCCGGCGGCCTGCGTGGCGGTGTCGTGCCCGTCTTCCATGTATGGTTGGAGTATGTCAACGGCCTCTTTCATCACCTTTGCCGACTTGACTACCTGCGGAAGGAACATCTTTCCGCCGCCGAACAGCTCGCCGACGCGCTTCATTCCGTCCATCAGAGGTCCTTCGATGATGGCCACGGCGGTGCCGTATGTGGCGAGACAAGCCGTCAGGCAGTCGGCCAGACCGTCGGACTTGCCCTTCACCAAGGCTTCGGCCACGCGATCTCCGGGGGTCAACGTTTCGCCGGAATGCGCCATTTCACCGTTTCCTTGGCCTGTTGTGGGTGCGCCGTCGGCGGCTTCTTGCGCCTTGGCTTTTGCCTCGGCTATCTCACGCGCCTTGTCAATAAGCCTCTCGGTTGCGCCCTTGTCGGTGTTGAAAATCACGTCTTCGACACATCGGAGCAGGGCAGGTTCGATGTCGTCATATATCTGGAGCATGCCCGGATTGACGATGGCCATGTCCAAGCCGGCCTTTATCGCGTGGTAGAGAAACGCCGAGTGCATGGCCTCGCGCACTGCGTTGTTGCCGCGGAAGGCGAACGAAAGGTTTGACACTCCGCCCGAAGTGAGCGCCCCGGGCAGGTTGTTTTTTATCCATTCCACCGCCTTAATGAAGTCGGCGGCATACAAGGCATGCTCCTCGATGCCGGTGCCTATGGCGAGAACGTTCACGTCGAAGATGATGTCTTGCGGCGGAATGCCGGCCTGTTTGGTGAGCAGTCGGTATGCGCGCGAACATATTTCTGTCTTCCGCTGGAATGTGGTTGCCTGACCTTCCTCGTCGAACGCCATGACGACCATTGCCGCCCCGAGCCGCCTTATCTCCCTTGCTTTGGCGAGGAAGGCGTCTTCACCCTCCTTTAGACTTATGGAGTTGACTATGCACTTGCCCTGAGCGTTCTTCAGTCCGGTGACGATTGTGTCCCAGTGTGACGAGTCAATCATGAGCGCGGCGCGTGCAACGGCCGGGTCGTTGGATATGTATCGCAGGAATTTTCCTATTTCATCGGTGCTGTCGAGCATGGCGTCGTCCATGTTGATGTCGATGATGTCGGCACCGTTCTCAATCTGTCCGGCGGCCACGCGCAGTGCTTCGGCATAGTCGCCGGCGGCTATCAGCCTTGCGAACTTGCGCGAACCGGCCACGTTGGTGCGTTCGCCCACGTTGGTGAAGTTGCGCGTCGCCAGGTCGATGCTTACCGTTTCAAGTCCGCTGACGGTAAGAACGGGGCGACTGTCAGCGCAGCCTTGCATGGCGGCGTGGCGCGGACGGCAGTCCTTTATGGCACCGGCCATTGCTCGGATGTATTCGGGTGTGGTACCGCAACATCCTCCGGCAATGTCTATAAGGCCGTCGGCTGCCATGCGCCTCATGTTTTCCGCCATTTCATCGGGCGTTTCATCGTAGTTCCCCATGCCGTCGGGCAGACCGGCGTTAGGGTGGCAGCTGACGGGGCAACGGGCAAAACCGGCCACTTCCTTGACGAGCGGATACATCTCGTCGGCACCGAGAGAGCAGTTCAGTCCGAACGCCGTGAGCGGATAATGGCTCACCGACGTGTAGAACGCCTCGAGCGTCTGGCCGGTCAGGGTGCGGCCGCTGCGGTCGCTTACCGACACCGATATCATGACTGGAAAACACCCGTCGGCGGACAGCCGCGCCGCAATGTCGGGTCGGCTGAATATCGTCTTGTCGTCAAGAAGCCGCTCGAGGGCGTACAGGGCGGCCTTGGCGTTGAGCGCGTCGAAGCACGTTTCGAGCAGCAGAAGGTCTGCGCCGCCCTCGATAAGTCCGCGTATCTGCTCGCCGTAAGCCTCCGCCATGCCGTCGAAGGTCACCGCCCGGAGCGACGGGTCGTCGATACTTGGCGACAGCGAGAGCGACTTTGACGTAGGCCCTATGCTCCCGGCGACGAATATCTGCCTGCCGCAGCCGCCGCGCATGGCCTCGTCTGCCGCCTCACGTGCGAGCCTCGCGCCGTTGAAAGCCATGTCGTAGGCGAACGCGGCGCAGCCGTATTCCTCCTGCGCTATGCGGTTGGCGCCGAACGTGTTGGTCTCGATGATGTCCGCTCCGGCGGCAATGTAGCCGGCGTGCAGGCTGCGTATGATGTCGGGCCGGGTCAGGTTGAGGCACTCGTTGTCGCCCTTCAGCTCTTTTGGACATCCTGCGAGGACGCCCGAGCGGAAGTCGCTTTCGCCGAGGCCGAGCTTTTGCAGCATGGTGCCCGTTGCCCCGTCGAGCATCAGGATGCGTCCGCCTGCCAGCGCTTCGGCGACGGTTTTCGGTTCAAACGGCTTGTCTTTGTCTGGAGCGATGTTCATTTTCTGTAAGTGTTTTCAGTTTATTTAGTGCAAAGATAGTGCAAAAACACGATATAAGTTGCAATTTGTTTGAAAATAGCTGAAAATACTTTGTATTCCAAAACGTGGCTTTTTGCATTGCAAAAGATGGCATATTGCGTGACAAAAGGGCACCTTTTACAAGGCGGTTGACGGTCTTTTTGAAAGCCGGCCATTGCCGGCTTTCAAATCTATTGGCCCTATCGGGCTTATCTGTCCTATTGTTTAATAGGACAAATGGGGTTGATAGGACTGATAAACCTTACCCTTTAATAGGACAAATGGGGCGGATAAGCCAGATAAGCCAAATAAAAAAGCATTCCAAGCTCCCTCCCTTGGGGAGGGTTGGGGTGGGTTTGTCATTTTCATTTTCTTTTATTTTGCATTTGCCTTAACGGCGACTTACAGTTCGCTCGGCTTGCACTATCCTTGGATAAGATAGGCTTCGCCTCGGAAATGAAAATAAAATTTCGTTTCACTCTCTTTTATTTTGCATTTCGCTCGGCTTGCACTATCTTTGCAAATTGTATGGTATTGAACTATATTTGGATAGCGTTTTTCCTCATCGCGTTCGTAGTAGGACTGGCGAGGCTGCTCTTCATGGGCGACACCGAGGTGTTTCCGGCCATGATGAACTCCACGTTCTCGTCGGCCAAGACGGCCTTCGAGATTTCACTCGGGCTAACGGGCGTGCTGTCGCTGTGGCTCGGCGTGATGAAGATTGGCGAGCGCGGAGGCGTTGTCAACGCCTTGGCAAGGGTGCTAAGCCCCGTGTTCACAAAGCTGTTCCCGGACATACCGAAGGGCCATCCGGCCACAGGTTCCATATTCATGAACATTGCGGCCAACATGCTCGGCCTTGACAACGCCGCCACTCCGATGGGACTGAAGGCCATGGAGCAGCTGCAGAGCCTTAATAAGAAGAAAGACACGGCCACCAACCCGATGATAATGTTCCTCGTGCTGAACACGTCGGGACTGACAATCATCCCCGTGTCAATCCTCGTCTACCGCGCACAGATGGGTGCGGCGCAGCCTACCGACGTGTTCATACCCATACTTATAGCCACGTTCTTCTCAACCCTGGCGGGCGTGATAGCGACAAGCCTGTACCAGCGCATCAACCTGCTGAACCGCACGATGCTGCTGACGCTCGGCGGAATGAGCCTGGCCGTGGCGGTGGTGATATGGCTTTTCGGCTCGATGGACAAGGAACGGATGAACCTTGTGAGCACCTCGGCGGCCAACATACTGCTGATGTGCGTCATCGTGGGCTTCATTATAGCAGGCATGCGGAAGCGTGTGAACGTGTACGATGCCTTCATCGAAGGTGCGAAAGACGGCTTCACGACCGCCGTGCGCATAATACCTTACTTGGTGGCGATACTCGTTGGAATCGGCGTTTTCCGTGCTTCGGGCGCGATGGACGCCGTGGTTGACGGCATAGCGTGGGTGGTTGAGGCTTGCGGCGGCGACACTTCGTTCGTAGGTGCGCTGCCAACGGCTCTGATGAAGCCCCTCTCGGGCAGCGGCGCACGCGGCATGATGGTGGACGCGATGGCCACATACGGTGCCGACTCGTTCGTCGGCCGCCTAAGCTGCATCTTCCAAGGCTCAACCGACACGACGTTCTACATCCTCGCAGTGTACTTCGGCAGCGTGGGCATACGCTACACCCGGCACGCCGTAGCCTGCGGCCTGCTGGCCGATTTGGCAGGAGTAGCGGCGGCGATAGCAGTATGCTACCTTTTCTTTTAAAGGTGAGAAGGTGAGAGGGTGAGAAGGTGAGACAAGTCAGTTGGATGTGAGTAGTAATCTTTTTATGATGTATCAGAAGAACACAATATTCCGGTTGAGCAAAAGTTTTGCGCTTAGGGCGATTAAATTATATAAATACCTGATAGAGGAAAAGCATGAATACATCATGGCAAAGCAGGTTTATCGCTCCGGTACAAGCATTGGTGCGAACATCGCCGAGAGCCGTAACGCCCAAAGCAAAGCCGACTTCATAAACAAGTTGAGCATTGCATTGAAGGAAGCAGACGAAACGATGTATTGGTTGGAATTGCTGCACGAGTCGGAAAATATTGACGACAAGCAGTTCGAGTCAGTGGCAAATGATTTGAATGTGATAATAGGAACATTAATAAGAATAATTAAAAAATTGAGAAATGGTTGATTAGGCCGATTGGAGGTGTTTCTCACCTTCTCACCTTCTCACCTTCTCACCTAAGACAATGGCAGATTTAAAGGGATTAGCGAAGGACACTGCAATTTATGGCTTGAGCAGTATCGTGGGCAGGTTTCTCAATTACCTGCTCGTACCTTTGTACACGGCTACGCTGTCGGCGGCCAGCGGCGGCTACGGCGTCATAACCAACGTGTATGCTTATACGGCGCTGCTGCTTGTCATACTGACATACGGAATGGAGACTACTTTCTTCCGTTTCGCCAACAAGGAAGGCGAAGACCCACGGAAAGTGTACTCCACCACGCTCATGTCGGTTGGCTTCACGTCGCTCGTGTTCGTAGTCCTTGTGCTTACGTTCATCTCCCCCATATCGGCGGCCATGGGCTATGCCGACCATCCTTCGTATGTATGGGTCATGGCGGTGACGGTGGCCTTGGACGCGTTCCAGTGCATACCGTTCGCTTATCTGCGGTATAAGAAGAGGCCTGTGAAGTTCGCCGCCTTGAAACTTGCCAACATAATAATGTCCATCGCGCTCAATCTTGTGTTCTTCCTCGTGCTTCCGGCGTGGTACGAAAGCACGGGAGGCGAGGGCATTGTGGGCAAGATTTACTCGCCGGAGGTGGGCGTCGGTTACGCGTTCTACATCAACCTGTTCTGTTCCGGCATGCTGATGCTCCTGCTGTTGAAGGAACTTACGGGCTTCCGTTACGTCTTCGACCGCGCCCTTTTGCGCCGTATGCTCGGCTATTCGTGGCCGATATTGGTGCTCGGCATTGCCGGGATATTGAACCAGACGGCAGACAAAATCCTCTTTCCTTATATATATAAAGGTGCCGACGCCCACGCGCAGCTCGGCATTTACGGCGCGGCCAGCAAGATAGCGATGATTATGGCGATGATAACACAGGCTTTCCGCTACGCTTACGAGCCGTTCGTTTTCGGAAAGTCGAAGGACAAGGACAACCGCGACACTTACGCCAAGGCGATGAAATACTTTGTTGTCTTCACCCTGCTGGCCTTCCTCGCCGTGATAGGTTACATGGACATACTGAAGCATCTCATAGGGCGCGACTATTGGGAGGGACTTGATGTCGTGCCAATCGTCATGGCTGCGGAAATCATGATGGGCGTTTACTTCAACCTGTCGTTCTGGTACAAGCTCATCGACAAGACCATCTGGGGCGCCTGGTTCTCGGGAGCCGGCTGCCTGGTGCTCGTCGCCGTGAACGTAATCTTTGTGCCGCGCTACGGCTATATGGCGTGTGCCTGGGCGGGTTTTGCCGGTTATGCCACGTCGATGCTGCTTTCTTACTTCGTAGGACAGCGCCACTACAAAATCAATTACCCTGTAAAGGAAATCGCGCGGTACGTTGTCGTGGCTGCGGTTCTTTGCGTCTTGATGCGCTGGGCTAACGCTTCCATGCCTTCATGGGCGGCCATCGGAGCGAACACCGTGTTGCTTGCGCTCTTCGCCGCGATGATAGTCAAGCTCGACTTTCCGCTTGGGCAAATCATGAAAAGGGTGAGAAAGTGAGAGGGTGAGAAGGTAGGAAAGGCGTTGGTGCACACCGCATAACCTTAAAACCGCCCTCATAACCCCAAAACCGCATAACCGTATAACCCCCAAAACCGCATAACCGTATAACCTTAAAACCGTATAACCATTTAAAAACAAAATACAATGAAAAAGTTATCTTTACTTATTCTCGGCCTGCTTACCCTTTTGCCGGTGAAGGCCGACGAGGGAATGTGGACCCTGTACAACCTGCCTCAGGCGGTGTATGACCAGATGAAGGCTTACGGATACAGCCTTCCTTACGAGAGCCTCTACTCTGCCGACGATGCCGTGAAGGGCTCGGTGGTGCTCTTCGGAGGCTTCTGCTCGGGCGTGGTAGTGTCGCCCGACGGCCTTGTCTTTACCAACCACCACTGCGGTTTCGAGGCTATCCGCAGCCATTCTACCGTGGAGCACGACTACATGCTTAACGGATTTTACGCCAAGGACTACAAGGACGAGCTGCCTAACGAGGATCTTTTTGTGAGCTTCATGGTTGAACAGCAGGACGTTACGGCGCGTCTCGAGGCGTTGGGCATACACAGCATGCCTTACGAGAAGCAGTCGGAGCTGATTGATTCAATCGCAACGCTGATGACCGACTCGGTGAAGAAAATCGAGAAGACGCTCCACGTGGAGATAGACCCGTACTATGAGGGCAACCAGTATTTCGCCACTACGTACAGGCTTTTCCCCGACGTGCGCCTTGTCTTCGCAGTACCCAAGTCTATGGGCAAGTTCGGCGGCGAGACCGACAACTGGATGTGGCCGCGCCAGACGTGCGACTTCAGCGTGTTCCGCATATATGCCGACCCGGAAACCAACGGCCCGGCGGAGTACTCGGAGAACAACGTGCCCTATCGTCCGTCGAAGTGGGCACCCGTGTCGCTGCAAGGATACAAGGACGGCGACTTCGCGATGACGCTCGGTTATCCCGGAAGCACGGAGCGTTACCTCTCGTCTTACGGCATCAGGGAGATGCGCGACGCCGGCAACGCCACACGTGTGCAGGTGCGCGGGCTGAAGCAGGAGATAATGCAACGCCACATGCGTGCCGACGAGGCCGTGCGCATCAAGTACGACTCGAAGTACGCACAGAGCGCGAACTACTGGAAAAACTCGATGGGAATGAACAAATGTATCGATTCCATCGGCATCATAGAGCAGAAGCGGGCTTACGAACTGCGCCTGCGCCACTGGCAGGACACCACGGGGTATCTCAAGGGCAAGCTCGACTTTGACCGCCTGGCGAAGTATTACGGCGACCGTTTCGAGCGGATGCGCGCGTTCTATTATTGGAGCGAGACGTTCCGCGGAACGAGCGAACTCGTGACCCGTGCCCTCAAGGCCGGCAACGGAATGGAGGTGAAAGGGCCTGACGGCAAGCCCGAGAAGCAGTACATCGAGTTCGAGGACAACAGCGACACGTGGGACGAGGCGCTTGACAAGGAGGTGCTGGCCGCACTCATGCAGAACTACCGCGAGCATGTATCGAAAGAGTACCTGCCGTCGTTCTACCAGACCGTCGACAAGGACTTCGGCGGCGACTGCACGGCTTACGTCAACTATCTGTACAAGAAATCCGTGCTGATGAAGAACGGCAAGAAGCTGTACTTCAACAAAAAGAAGTTCAACCAAGACCCCGGCGTGCAGCTGGGACTCAGCCTTGTAGACTTCCTCGCCGAGCAGCGCGAGGCTCATCCGCTGCTTGTCGACTCGATAAACGAGCAGGAGCGTTACCTCTGCGCGGCGCGTTTGCAGATGGAGCAGGGGCTGCCCCATTACAGCGACGCCAACATGACGATGCGTCTTAGCTACGGACGCGTGGGCGGATTCACCCTCGGCGGCTCTCCGTCGGGCTACTACACCACGGCCGAGAGCATCGTGGAGAAGATGAAGCACGGCGACAACATGCCCGACTATTTTGCCGAGCCGATAATGCACGAGCTGCTTTCGGCAACCGACTTCGGCAAATACCAGGACAAGACAACGGGCAAGATGCAGCTCTGCTTCCTGACAAACAACGACATAACGGGCGGCAACAGCGGTTCGCCGATGTTCAACGGCAAGGGCGAGCTTATCGGCCTGGCCTTCGACGGCAACTGGGACAGCCTCTCGAGCGACATCTACTTCGAGAAGAACCTTGCCCGCTGCATCGGCGTTGACATACGCTACGTGCTCTACATGATGGACAAGTGGGGCCACGCCGACCGCCTGCTGAAGGAGATCAACGCGAAGTAAAGCCCCTTCCCAACCAAGTGGCAGCCCCTCCCCAACCCTCCCGAGGGAGGGGGATTGGTAGGCTTTGCCATTGGGCGCATTGGCCTTATCAGGCTTATTTGGCCTATTCACCCTATTGATGAATAGGGCTTATAAGGCCGATAGGACGGATAAAGCAGGCAGTAATTTTACAGTTGGCAATCGGCTGATAGCCAATGGGTTACCAAAAGGCCACCTTTCGCGCTGCGAAAGGTGGCCTTTTAGCGTGCAATAGATGGCCTTTTACCTTCCAATTTGCCGTGTTTTGAATTGAGAGTTGAGAATTGTGAATGGAGAATTATGATTACCTTCGCTAACAAGCAACCTCAAAGGTAATCATAATTCTCCATTCACAATTCTCAACTCTCAATTCAATTAAAGACCCATCCCAGCCCTTCCGAAGGGAGGGAGCTTAACCGGCTTTTGCTAATATGCGTCGAATACAATTGGCTATGGTAATCAAGCTCCCTCCCTTAGGGAGGGTTGGGGTGGGTTATCCCTCTGCTTGGGTGGGTCGTAGGTTGCTTTGTATTGATGATTTTTTTGCTCGTTTATCTCCCATTTATTTTGTATTTGCCTTGACGGCGACTTTCAGTTCTCTCGGCTTGCACTAACTTTACATAACTTAGGCTGCGCCTCGGAAATAAAAATAAATGGTCGTTTATCTCCCATTTATTTTGTATTTCTCTCGGCTTGCACTAACTTTACATAACTTAGGCTGCGCCTCGGAAATAAAAATAAATGGTCGTTTATCTCCCATTTATTTTGTATTTCTCTCGGCTTGCACTAACTTTGCATCAGATTTATTAAGATTTACAGATTATGGCAAAGAAAGCATTATTGATGATACTCGACGGATGGGGTATCGGAAAGCACGGTGAAGGCGACGTAATCTTCAACACGCCTACTCCTTATCTTGATTATCTTAACGCCGTAAGCCCTCACTCGCAGCTGCAGGCTTCGGGCGAAGACGTCGGCCTGCCTGACGGACAGATGGGCAACTCGGAGGTGGGACACCTCAATATCGGCGCAGGACGCATTGTTTACCAGGACCTCGTGAAAATCAACCGCGCCTGCAAGGACGGCTCAATATTGAAGAACCCCGAAATAGTCAACGCTTACAGCTACGCGCAGAAGACGGGCAAGAAGCTCCACCTCATGGGACTTACTTCCGACGGCGGCGTGCACTCGTCACTCGACCACCTGTTCAAGCTCGTAGAGATAGGCAAGGAGTACGGCCTGAAGGACGTTTACGTACACTGCTTCATGGACGGACGCGACACCGACCCGAAGAGCGGCGCGGGCTTCATCCGCCAGCTTGAGGACGTTTGCAAGCAGAACGGCGCACACGTGGCGAGCATCATCGGACGCTTCTACGCCATGGACCGCGACAAGCGCTGGGCACGCGTGAAGGAGGCTTACGACCTGCTCGTTGAGGGCAAGGGCAAGCAGGCCGACGACATGGTGCGCGCCATGGAAGAGAGCTATGCCGACGGCGTGACCGACGAATTTGTGAAGCCAATCAACAACTCCACCGTTGACGGCACCATCCAGGAGGGCGACGTGGTGATATTCATCAACTTCCGCAACGACCGCGCAAAGGAGCTTACACAGGTGCTGACCCAGCAGGACATGCCGGAGGAAGGCATGCACACCATAAAAGACCTGCAATATTACTGCATGACGCCGTATGACGCATCGTTCCAGGGCGTGCACATCCTCTTCCCCAAGGAGAACGTGGAGGACACTCTCGGCGAATACCTCAGCAAGCAGGGCAAGAAGCAGCTGCACACGGCGGAGACGGAGAAGTACGCCCACGTGACGTTCTTCTTCAACGGAGGCCGCGAAGCTCCTTACGAAGGCGAGGACCGCATACTCGTCCCGTCGCCAAAGGTTGCCACATACGACCTGAAGCCCGAAATGAGCGCATACGAGGTGAAAGACAAGCTCGTGGGAGCTATCAACACGCAGGAGTACGACTTCATCGTGGTTAACTTCGCTAACGGCGACATGGTGGGACACACCGGCGTTTACCACGCCATCGCCAAGGCCGTATGGGCCGTTGACCACTGCGTACACGACGTGATTGAGGCCGCCAAGGCGAACGGCTACGAGGCCATAATCATAGCCGACCACGGCAACGCCGACAACGCCATCAACGCCGACGGCACGCCCAACACGGCGCACTCGCTCAACCCCGTGCCCTTCATCTACGTCACCGACAACAACAGCGCGACGGTGAAGAACGGACGCCTGGCCGACGTGGCTCCCTCAATACTCCACATCATGGGGCTTGAGCAGCCTGCCGACATGACCGGCGAGAACCTCATCGAGGACAATATCTGATAAGGTTTTAAGGTTATGCGGTCATAAGGTTATACGGTTTCAGCCGGGCTTTTACCGCCGCATATACCCGATAAAGGACATTCTGTACGTCCGCCAAGGTTGTGAAAACCGTGGCGGACGTGCTTTTTTATCGTGCTTAATGTGTGTTTTAGGACATTTTTTCTCGGTATAAGATTACCTGTAACAGACACATTTTTGTAACTTTGCACCTTGATAAGAAGAAATTTTTATTGCAGGAATGATAAAAATAGGTATCGACATAGGCTCAACAACGGTCAAGGTGGCCGCCGTAGGGGATACGGGCGAAGTGCTTTTTACCCGTTACGGGCGGCACAACGCCAACGCACGCGAGGTGGTTGTGCGAATGCTCGGCGAGCTGCAAGCGGCCTGCGGCCCGGCTGACGCCTGCGTAAGGCTTACCGGTTCGGTGGGCATGGGCTTCGCCGAGAAGTGCTCCCTGCCGTTCGTCCAGGAAGTGGTGGCCGCCACCAAAGCCGTACAGCAATGCCATCCGGAGGCCGTTTCGCTAATCGACATAGGCGGAGAGGACGCCAAGGTGGTGTTCTTCCGTGACGGACGGGCTTCCGACTTGCGCATGAACGGCAACTGCGCCGGCGGCACCGGGGCTTTCATCGACCAGATGGCGGTTCTCCTCGACGTGGGCGTTGACGAGCTTGGAAGGCTCGCCATGCAGGCTGAACGCACTTATCCCATAGCGTCGCGGTGCGGCGTTTTCTGCAAGACTGACATACAGAACCTCATCGCAAAGAATGTAAGCAAGGCCGACATCGCCGCCTCCATACTGCACGCCGTTGCCGTGCAGACCGTCGTTACGCTGGCCCACGGCTGCGAAATCAAGCCGCCCGTGCTGATGTGCGGCGGTCCGCTGACGTTCCTTCCGGCGTTGCGCAAGGCGTTCAAGGACTATCTTTCGCTTTCTGACGGTGACATAATACTGCCCGAAAATGGTACATTGTTGCCGGCATTGGGCGCGGCCCTTTCCGTTGAAGACGGCGAGCAGCCGCGCAAATTGTCCGGTTTCATCGATACAATAGCCGCTTCCGGCACAGGCAAAGGCCGCAACGACAGCGCCCTGAAGCCTGTATTCGGCGGCGAAGGGGACTATTCGGCGTGGCTCGGACGCATGTCGCGCCACAAGGTTGAGGCCGCCCGGCTGGGCAAAGGGGTGCATGACGTGTTCATAGGCGTCGACTCCGGCTCGACCACCACTAAGGTTATAGTTACCGACACGTCGTCGCGCGTGCTCTATTCATATTACACCGCCAACAAGGGAAACCCCGTGAAGGCGGTCGAGGAGGGGCTTATGAAACTTCAGGAGGAGTGCCTTCGCCTCGGCGCTACGCTTTACGTGAAGGGCAGTTGCTCTACGGGCTACGGCGAAGACCTTGTCAAGGCCGCCTTCAAGCTTGACGGTGGCATCATCGAGACGATAGCGCATTACATGGCGGCGCACAGCCTCGACCCCGACGTTTCGTTCATCCTCGACATCGGCGGACAGGACATGAAGGCCATGTTCGTTGAAAACGGTGTCATCGACCGTATCGAAATAAACGAAGCCTGCTCGTCGGGCTGCGGCTCGTTCATCGAGACTTTCGCCAAGACCTTGGGCTATACGGCCGCCGAGTTCGCCTCGTTGGCATGCCGTGCGGAGGCTCCGTGCGACCTCGGAACACGCTGCACGGTGTTCATGAACTCGAAAGTGAAGCAGGCTTTGCGTGAAGGCGCCACCGTGGCCGACATCGCCGCCGGCCTGGCTTACTCCGTTGTGAAGAACTGTCTGTACAAAGTGCTCAAGCTAAGGGACGTGTCCCAGCTTGGAAAACATATCGTGGTGCAGGGCGGAACGATGCGCAACGATGCCGTGGTGCGCGCCTTGGAGCTGCTGTCGGGCGTTGAAGTGGCGCGCTGCGACATGCCCGAACTGATGGGAGCATACGGCTGCGCCCTCTACGCCAAGCGTTACAGCCGCAGCGGAGTGAGGCTTGACGACATGCTGGCGAAGGCCGGCTACACCTCGCGGACGCTCCACTGCAAGGGCTGCGACAACCAGTGCCTCGTTGTGCGCTACCGTTTTGACAACGGACAGGACTACTTTTCGGGCAACCGTTGCGAACGGGTGTTTGCCAACGGAGGCGGAGACAAGGCTGAAAAGGGCATGAACGCCTACGAAAAGAAGAACAGCCTGCTCTTCGACCGCGAGTCTGTAAAGGGCACACCGGCCGTTACCATAGGCATTCCCCGTTGCCTTAACATGTACGAGGACTATCCTTTCTGGCACACGCTGTTCACCAATTGCGGAATAGGAGTGCGCCTTTCGTCGCGCTCCGAGTTCGCAAGCTACGAGCAAAGTGCGTGCATGGTGATGTCTGACAACATCTGTTTCCCGGCTAAGTTGGTGCACAGCCATGTGCAAGACCTCATCGACAGCCGCGTCGACCGCATCTTCATGCCGTTCGTTGTTTATGAACGGCAGGACGGGGGACAGAACAGTTACAACTGTCCGATTGTCACCGGCTACGCCGAAGTTGTCAAAGGAGTGCAGGGAGGGGGAGTACCAATCGACTCGCCGACCATCAGTTTCAAGGACAAGAAGCTGCTTTTCAAACAGTGTTGCGCATATCTTGCCACGCTTGGGATTGATGACAACACCGCAAGCCGCGCCTTCAGCCGTGCCTGCAACGCCCAAGACGCATACGTAAAGGACATTGCCGGATACAACGCCTACATCCTGCGGAAAGCCAGGGAGAAAGGGGCGATGGCTATACTCCTTGCCGGAAGGCCTTACCATGCCGACATGCTGATACAGCACGGTGTGTCGGACATGCTGGCCGACATGGGCGTTTACGTGCTTACCGACGACATTGTTAGGGGGCGTAAGGCCAGTGTTGACGACGCGCATTACCTGCCCCAGTGGGCTTATCCCAACCGAATCATGGAGGCGGCGAAGTGGTGTGCCGGGCAGGATGGCGTCGAGTTTGTCGAGATGACGTCGTTCGGCTGCGGCCCGGACGCCTTCCTCACCGACGAGATACGCGACATGCTGATGCGCCACGGCAAGGCTCTTACCCTGCTGAAGCTCGACGATATAAACAACATAGGCTCGATGAAGCTGCGTGTACGCTCGCTTATGGAGAGCCTGAAGCTTGTCGGCGACGGCGGCAAACGCGGCAAAGAGGAGGCCCGGTTCGAGACAACCCCCGAGTTTGACAGCGCCTGCCGGGGCCGCAAAATCCTTGTTCCTTACTTCACTCCGTTCATATCTCCGCTCATCCCCGCCATCATGAGGATGGCCGGATACGACGTTGAGAACCTGCCGTTGAGCGACACCGAGTCGTGCGAATGGGGCTTGAAGTTCGCCAACAACGAAGTATGCTACCCGGCGACGCTCATCGTCGGCGACATAATAAAGGCGTTCGAGAGCGGCAAGTACGACCCTGCCACCACCGCTGTGGCCATGACCCAGACCGGCGGACAGTGCCGCGCGAGCAGCTATGTCGCGCTGATTAAGAAGGCGCTGGTCGATGCCGGCTACGGCTCAGTGCCCGTAGTGGCGTTCACTTTCGGCGGTTCCATCGGCAACAAGCAGTCGGGTTTCCGCGTCAACTGGCTGAAACTGCTGCCCATCGCGCTGTATTCCGTGCTTTACACCGACTGCATCGCCAAGTTCTATTACGCCACCGTGGTGCGCGAAAAGAAGCCGGGGCAGGCCGCAAGGCTGCGCGACTTGTACCTGCAGGCCGGCGAGAGCCTCATACTCGAGAACCGCCATGAAGACCTGTTGAGCTATCTCGGCATGGCGGCGGTGGAGTTTGACAACGCATGTTCCGACCGCGTGTGCCCCAAGGTGTGCGTGGTGGGCGAGATATTCCTCAAGTTCAACCCCTTCGCCCAGAAGAACGTGACCGACTGGCTCATATCCCAAGGCGTTGAAATAGTGCCTCCGCTGCTGCTCGACTTCTTCATGCAGAGCTTCGTAAACAAGCGTGTTGACGATCAGGCGCACATCAGCCGCAAGACCGTTGCCAGCTTCATCTACGGCATAATGTACAAGTATATCCGCAAGCACATCGACCGTGTGAACAAGGCAGCGTCGGCTTTCCGCCATTTCACGCCGTTCAACGACATCTTCGCCGAGGCTGACGAGGCGCGCAAGGTAATCACCTTGAGCGCCCAGTTCGGTGAGGGCTGGCTGCTTCCGGCCGAAATCATGTCGTGCGCAAGGCAGGGAGTGCGCAGCGTTGTGAGCCTGCAGCCGTTCGGCTGCATAGCCAACCACATCGTCTCCAAAGGCATAGAGAAGAAGATTAAGGCGTTTTTCCCCGACATGAACATACTCTCGCTCGACTTCGACAGCGGCGTGAGCGATGTCAACATAACCAACCGTCTGCTGCTGTTTATCGACAATCTGAAGGACGATACGCAACAGAAGGCGTAACCGCTTGACATCCAGTGAATTGCAAAAGGCCGTGTTTCGCGTCGCGAAACACGGCCTTTTGCCTTGCGTTTTACGGTCTTTTGCAATGCGAAAGACCGTAAAACAAAAAGTATTTGAAGTTCTTTTTGAACGTCTTACCGACCTTTATCTCGTACTTCATACAAAAAATCCCTTGCACTTTGTAGTTCAACCTTGCCTTCTTTCACCTCTTTCAGCTCCTTGAAAGCTTCGCGCAGGTCGTCAAGAACCTCCTGCTTTTCAGCCTTTGACAGTTCCTTGTGCCTTTCTTTTTTCAAGTCTTTTATGAATGACTTGAGCTTCATCATGGCATCGGTGTCGTTCATCAGCGACACAACGTCTTTCATTACAGACTGCTGCAAACTTATGGTCTTGCTCATAATCACATCCTCCGTTTTTTGCAAAGATAGCCATTTGCCTTTGCATTTACAAGAAAAAGGAGTATTTTTGCATATTGTTAAAAAGCTGAATGATAATGGACGTAAAGATTGACGAGAGCTGGAAAAGCCGCATCGGGGCGGAGTTCGACAAGCCTTATTTCGCCGCTTTGGCGGCCTTTGTGCACGACGAGTACCGCCGGGGCAGGTGTTATCCGCCGGGGCGGCTCATCTTCAACGCCTTCAACCTGTGCCCGTTCGACCGCGTGAAGGTTGTTCTGCTCGGCCAGGACCCCTACCATGAACCGGGGCAGGCTCACGGACTGTGCTTCTCCGTGAACGACGGAGTGCCATTTCCGCCGTCGCTCGCCAACATATTCAAGGAGATACACGACGACACCGGGGCACCCGTTCCGCAGAGCGGAAACCTTACCCGGTGGGCGGAGCAGGGCGTGCTGATGCTCAACGCCACGCTGACCGTGCGCGAACATGCCGCCGGAAGCCATCAGCGTCACGGCTGGGAGGAGTTTACCGACGCAGCAATCAGCGCGGTGTCGGCAGGCCGCGAGCACGTGGTGTTCATCCTCTGGGGCAGCTATGCGCAAGGCAAGGCACCGCTTATCGACACTTCGCGCCACCTCGTCCTGCGCTCGGCCCATCCCTCTCCGCTGTCGGCCTACCGCGGTTTCTTCGGCAACCATCATTTCAGCCTTGCCAACCAGTATCTTGAAAAGTACGGCATGGAGCCGATAAAATGGTGAAAATCAATTAAGAGTTAAGAATTAAGAACCGAAAGTCAGCGTTAAGCTAATTAAGAAAATATGCTTTGTTGACGGTATTCTGAAGTAGTTTTCTTAATTAGCTTAACGCTGACTTTCGGTTCTTAATTCATGACTCTTAACTCGCAAACTTCCTGTTTTCTTAACTCTTAATTCTTAACTCTTAATTAAAATGTCTTGTTCTATCCTTCAAGTGGGCGACGTCCTCCTGTCGTCCGACATAATAACGGAGCGCTTCTGCTGCGACCTTGAAGCGTGCAAGGGCGCGTGTTGCGTCGAGGGCGAGGCCGGAGCGCCTGTAAACCTCGATGAAATCGCCGGAATTGAAGCCTCGCTCGACGAAGTGTGGCCGCAGATGTCGGCCGGCGCGCAGGCCGTGGTCGACCGGCAGGGCGTGGCCTATAACGATGCCGACGGCGACCTTGTGACGAGCATTGTCGATGGCCGCGACTGTGTGTTCACCTGCCACGAGAACGGCCTTTGCCTCTGCCTGCTCGAAAAAGCCTTCCGTGAAGGCCGCTCGGAGTTCTGTAAACCCATCAGTTGCGCACTCTATCCTATACGCGAAAAACGCCTTTCCAACGGTCTGACGGCCCTCAACTACCACCGCTGGAGCGTCTGCGCGGCGGCCCGGAAGAAAGGTGGGGAGCTTGGCCTGTACGTCTACGAGTTCCTTGAAGAGCCGCTCGTGCGCCGCTTCGGGCGTGAGTGGTACGACGAACTTGCAGCCGTCGCCAAGGCGTTCCGTGAGCGGTGAAATGGCCGTTTTTTTCTGTTAGCGCGGTCGTTGTATATGACCCTGTTTATAAAAGGCCACCTTTTGCATTGCAAAAGATGGCCTTTTAGATTGTAAAACACGGCAAAACGCAGGGTGAAAGACGGCCTTTTGCAAGGCTGTATGCAAACTGCTGATAATCAAGCGTTTGCATCTGTGTTGCAAAGTTGCGGCGTTGCGTTGCCTGTCAGGGTGTTATTTCATCACCTTGCGCACCACGGTTTTGCCGTCGGCGGTGGTGTATGTCAGTATGTTCAGTCCTTTCTGCATCGAGCTTAGCTTCGTTCCGTCAACGGAGTAGATGCCCGTCAGGGTCAGTTCTTCTTCCGTTCCAACGCTCTCTATGCCGCTCGGTGTGCCGTCAACGATGGCTTTCGCGCCCAATCCGCCGTACTCGTTGGCGGCCTGTATGGCGTACTCTGAGCCTTCTTCGTATGTGCAGTAGGTGTCTGTCGTGAAGCCTTCCACCTTGCCGTCCTTGGTTATTACGTAGCAGATGGCGTAAGGAACGGCCTCCCATTCAATCGTGCCCTCGGCTTTGTTGACCGTCGGCTGCGGTGTGCCGCAGGCTTCGGTGATAATCTCCGGCTGCCAGTTGTCAGTGCCGCGCAGCACGTTCTTTATGGTGTATTCGGCTGCTTCCTCGGCTGTCAGCACTGCTTTGGCATAGCCTTCCACCTTCTGTCCGCTGTCGTCGGTGTACCAGTAGTATTTGTTGCGGTGGGTAAGGTCAACGGGGTTGCCGTCTTTGTCCATCGTGTTGTACTCCGCGAAGACAGCCGGTATGCCGCCCATCGTCTCGTACCAGCCTGTAGCCGGTATGGTTACTTCAGCCGTGGTGTTGATGAAAACGGTCTTAGGCTGGTTGTGCCATGGGCGTCCGAGCCATACCGAAGTTTCCGAGGGGACGCCCGGGGCGGTGATGGTGTTGTTCATGAACACGTAGCCCCATTTCGAGTTTGCGTCGTGGCTGGGAGCCACGATGTAGCCTCCCTCATCGCGGACGATGTTCAGCGTGCATTCGTCGAAGAAGTAGTCGCCGTTGTTGTAGATGAAGTCCACCGCGCCTTCGATAAAGCAGTTTTTCACGTATCCTCGGCAGTCAGACTCGCTCGGTGTAATCCACGTGTCTTGATAGCTGTACATTCCGCAGTCTTTGAACACCACGCGGTCGTTCTTTGTGTTGAGGGCGAGAGCCTGAGGACCGTCGTTCTGCTCAACGCCATACGAGTTGACAAAGCTTATCCCCTCGAAATACAGGTCGCTCGACCTTGCCACGAACGTTGCGCCCAAGTCTACATGCAGGGCGTTGTCGCCTCCGCACAGTTTGTCGTCGGTAATCTCGACCACGTCTTTTCCCTGGCCTATGAAGTGGAGATAGGGCTTGTTTTCGGGTATGTCAACGTGCTCTTTGTATGTCCCGGCCTTGATGAATATGAGCCAGGGAGATATCCTATCAGCCGGTGCCGCGTCTATGGCAGCTTGCACGGTGGTGTAGTCACCCGTGCCGTCTTGCGCCACAACGGCGTCATATACGTGCGCTTCGGGCTGCTGCCTGTCCATCGTGCGGAACGTTATTTCAACGCCTTCAAAGGCGTTTCCGCTGCGGTCCTCGATGGCTCCGGCAGGCAGTGTGAAGGTGTATTGGGTTGAATAGTCGAGTCCGCTGTACCTGTACACCACGGTTTTGCCGCTCACCGTCGGTTCGATTTCTTCTCCGCCGAGCGTCGCCTTGCCGCCACCTGCGGTCTGAACCTTCTCGTCGAACGTCAGGATTACCGAGCCGTTGGCCGTAACTCCTTCCGCGTCGTTCTCCGGAAGGGTTGATACGAGCTTGGGAGCGGTGTCGTCATTGATGATGTGTTTGTCCGCAAGGACAAACACATCGGTAATTGCCAGCCCGTCGGTTTCAGCTTCGTTGCCTACAAGTGGCGAGTCCCAGTCGGGCATGAAGCGGATGTAGAGCAGCTGTTGTCCGGCTGCTTCAGTCGGCAGATCAAGCTCCTGGCTTACCCATCCCCTGTTTGGCATGGTGTAAGTGCCGAATGTTGTGAACTCTTTTCCGTCCGTGCTGTACTGCGCATGGATTGTTTCGTGCGAGTTGAAGTTGTTGCCGAGTGCCGCCGCTAACTTGATGTTCTGGTATCCTATGGTAGAGAACGACATCTCGAAGTAGTAATGGTCGGCCAGCGGACGCCATGAGCGGGCGGCGTATTTGCCGTTATACTGTCCCTTTTCAACGCCGTTTGCAAGCCACGTCGATGTCTGTCCGTCCTCCGTGCGGAGCGACATCAGGCCTGCGTTGTCGGTCTCCGCCTTGTAGTCGGCGGCGCGTTCAGATGCCGGGTTGTCGTAGTAGAAGTCCCAGCCTACGATGTAATCGATGGCGGAGAACGTCGCCGTAAAGTCCTTTTGGCCGTCCATCTTCACCTTGCGTGTTGCGTCTGTGGTGTAGTCTTCCCAGTTGGTGAAGGTCAGTATGCGGTTGTTCAGTGCGGTGAGTTCCACGTCCGTGCCCTCCTCATACCAATGAACGCCGTCTATCACGTTGCCTTCCGGCGTGAACTGCACGAGGTTCGCGTTCGCTCCGCCTTCCAACTTGACGTTCAGGGCATACACGTTGTTCTTCGTGTAGGTGGCTTTCAGCGTGGTGTTCTGTGATATTTCAAAAGTGTAGGGGTTGTCGGTCGACACGGTTTCGCCCGTCTCGTTGACCCACGCCGCAAAGTGGTAGCCGAAGTTTTCGGTTGCGGTTACGGTGATGTTTGTGCCCTCGTCAAACTCGTTTCCTGCCGGGTTGGAGCTTACCGAGCCTGCTTCAGCGTTGTCGGTTGTCACCGCCAGCGTGTATGAGGGTACGGGCAGGGGTGTGCCTTCAAAGTCTCCGGTGACTGTGAAGTCGCTTATTCCAAGCTGTTTTGCGGTGTTCAGATTGTAGATGTACACCCTTATTTCCAACTGTTCGTTTACTGTGCCAAGCTGCGCGATGTCGTATTTGTAGCTTGTAAAGCTGTTGCCGGTGCCGTTCTTTTCAGGGTCTTGCCCCTTGGTTACCTCCGTCTGTACTCCGTCGGCTATCGCTACGATGTCGAATGTACCTCCGCTTGTGCCTATCTTCGAAGCGTTGAGCGAGAGTCCGGTGGGAGTATAGGCCACGCCTTTCTTCGGAATGATGTTGAAACTTACGTAAGCCTCGTCATCGCGGGTCTTCGCTATGTTTTCGTAAGGCTCGAAGGTAGCCATCTCTTCGCTTCCGGCCTTGCGGTATTCCTTGACGAACAGCTTGTCGCTTACAGAGAAGCTGGCCGATGAAACGGCCTCGGGCACTGACACGTTGGCCGATGTCTGACCCTCTGATGCGGCGTCAAACGGCCATGCCACGGTAGCACCTTTGGCATCAATAGGCTGCTGTTCACCGCTCTGTATGCCGCTTACCGTAAGCGATTTCATGTTCCAGTTGCTTGCAAAACCGTTACCGGCAATGAGCCTTACTATCACCTCTTCTTTGTCGTTTGCCGACATCTTGACCTCGTTTTTTGTGAATACCCACCAGTTGGGAGATGTCTTTCCTTGTCCTGCGTCGAACCAAGTCGTGCCGCCGTCGGTGGACACTACGGCCTCGATGGCAGCCTCTACGTTGGCTCCGTAGGCAATTTCGTAGGTCAGGGTGATGTCTTTGTAGCCTGTCGTTGAGAACCTTGCCTCGTAGTAAACATTGTGTTGCGAGGCATCGGTGTAGTCGGTTATGGCGTTGGCTTCGGCGTTCTCAATGCGTAACACCTTGTCGCCGTTATTGTTGTCGACAATCTGCCAATACCTTCCGGCAGACATTGCGGTTAGCACCGCGCCGTCTTGTCCGTCCTGTTTTGTGTCAGGATAAATGTAAGGGGTAAAGTCCTTGAACCATACAGCACCGCTTTCCGTCCATTCG
Organism: uncultured Prevotella sp.; assembly: GCA_900551055.1. Taxonomy (GTDB): domain Bacteria; phylum Bacteroidota; class Bacteroidia; order Bacteroidales; family Bacteroidaceae; genus Prevotella. Next base: position 23,671 of record URUK01000023.1, read on the forward strand.
CCGCCGTTCGGCGTGAAGCTGGCGTTTGTGCCTTCATCCACTCTCTCATAGCCGCCGCTGAATGTCCAGCCGGCTATCTGCACGCTCTCTTCAGCCGAAACTTGCACCGGGAGGCACAGACCTGTCGTTGCGGCGAGCACACATAACAATTTGTTTCTTAAGCTTTTCATAAATAAAGGTTAGTAGATTATTTTTTCAGTTGTCACCGTTCCGTCGGCGTATTCTTTCTTTACGATGTTCAGTCCGCTTTGTTTTCCGCTGCGCATGGTGCCATCCATGCCGTAGTAAGTAGTGCGTACAGGTTCTGCGACGATGCTTATTGGCGTTTCGATGCCCGACGTCCCGTCAACGGCCACGCCGTGAACGGTCACGTCGCTAAGGCAGATGGTCTTGCCGGTGGCCTTGTTGTTGTACCACGGATATATGCGCAGGCGCAGTGTCTCGCCTTCTTCGAGCTTAAGTACGGGCGTGGTCTCCACGTACTGCATGTTGTTCGCAGGCATGCTTTTCATTTCGAATATGTTTACGGGGTTGGCGAAGTTGTCCTCTTTCGAGTAGTAGATTTTGCAGCACATGCCGTTGCCGCCGCATCCGCATACGAACAGTGACAGCTTGTCAACATTGAGCGTGGTGCCCTTTGCAGGCTGTACGGCGAACTCGATGTAGCGTGTCGATACTTCGTCTATTTCTCCGTCGGGCCATTCGTCGCCTTCTATGAGGCAGCGTTGTGTCTTCCTGTCGGCGGTGAAGCCAGTCCAGTCAGGCCACGTCGTGTTGGCGTTCGGGTTTGAATACTTTTGCACATACATGCCCGAGAATGCCTGTTGAATGGGGTTTACGGGGCCTGTCACGGTGCATTCGTCGTTGCTTTCAAGCCTCCAGTAGGCTTGTGTCTCAACGCCGTCGGCTATCGTTACGGCGTTGCCCGTTACGGGAATGGTGATTGTCTTGTCGCCGGTAGTTATGGTGATTGTCTCACTTATAGGGCCTTCCTCGGTGTATTCGCACTTTGCCCAAAATGAGGCTATCATGTTGCCGCCCTCGTATGCCAGTTCAAGACGGCTGCCGTACTCGGTTCCGTCGGTAGAAAGCTGCAAGCCGTCGGTGGCTGTAACGGTTACTGTTCCTGACGCGGGAACGAGGTCGAAGCCGCTAATCTGGAACTGCTTTGTCACCACCTGGCCCTTGTAAGCGTCGCCGAGGTCGGCCGTCTGCGGATTAACCGTCAGCTCGCTTGTAAGGTTTATGTATTCGGTCAGTATGCCTTCGGCCTGCAACAGCTGTGCTGCGAGGCGTGCGATGAGCGTCGCTCCCATTGCCGAAGTGTGCGTGCTGCCCTCGCCGTCGAATAGCAGTTTGTCGGCCATTTCGTCGCCGTAGCTCTCGTAAAGCTCCTTGGTGGCGGTGGTGAGGTCGATGAACTGTACGTCCATCTCTTCGGCAACCATCCTCATCTGGTAAGGATAGTCATACGTGTGGTCGGTCTCCGGCACTTTCTGTCCTTCCTGAACGCCGTCAGCCGTGAGCAGGGAGAAGTCATCGCCGAGGTCGTGACGGCCGTTGCGGCGTATGGTGCTGCCGGTGAAATACTTGCGGCAGATGGCTCCGACGAGCACCGGCGTAGCGCCCAGCTCTCGCGTTTCATTGACGTATTTGCGCAGATACTCCTTGTAAGTGCCGCTCGCCGTAGTGCCGCGATAGTCGGTAGCGTCGGCCTTCGCCTGGTCGCCTATGCTCTCGTAGTAGGCTTTCAGCTCGTCGCCGTCCATGCCGTCGTTCTTCTCGTCGTTGTGTGCGAACTGTATAAGGACGTAGTCTCCCGGTTCGATTTGCGTCTTCACCGACTGCCAGTAGGCGGCTTCCTCGTAGAAACTCTTGCTGCTTGCGCCTGATTTCGCGCGGTTGTTAACTGTCAGTCCGCCTGTGAAGAACTGCTGGAACATCTGTCCCCAACCCCTCGTCACGGTGGTGTTCTCGTCGTAGGTGGCCATCGTAGAGTCGCCGATGGTGTGCACCTTGATTGCCGGTACGGCCTGCGATGCCAGCAGAGCCGCAGCGAGCATGATTGATTTGATTTGCTTCATGTTGTTTGTTTTTTATGTTTAGGTTAATTCCCGTTTTCCAATGGTTGCGGTTCTCACCGTTTCCGGCTGCAAATTTATCCATAAACCGCCATGCGCACGGGGTAAAATCTGTCGGCAAAGGTGGATTAATTGTCGGAAATGCGCCGTACAGTGGCGTTTTTGCCGCAAGCGTTTGCGGTTTGTAGTAATTGAGAATTTAGAATTGGGAATGGAGAATTATGATTACCCTTTGAGGTTGTCTGCCAACAATGGTAATCATAATTCTCCATTCCCAATTCTAAATTCTCAACTAAAAAGCTCTCAATTAAAAAGGCTTTTCCATTTGCCTTATCACTCTTATCAGCTTTATTTGTCCTATAAAATAATAGGCCTTATAGGCCAGATAGGGCCAATAAGTTAAGCACTATGTGTTCGATTAATAAAGGTAATCAAGCTCCCTCCCTTCGGGAGGGGTGGGGTGGGTCGCCCGTTTGCTGTCTTTTGCTTTCCAAAAGGCCACCTTTTACAATGCAAAAGGCCGTCTTTTAGCGTGTAAAAGACGGCCTTTTGTAACTTGTTGGATGCCAGGTTGTTACGCCTGCGGACTGTCGCCGCTGCCTTTGCCGCGGCTTTTGCGGTATTCAGAGGGTGTAAACCCTGTCTTCTGTTTGAACGTGCGGCTGAAGTATTTGGGGTCGGTGAAGCCCGTGGCGTAGGCTATTTCGGATAGCGTCATGTCCGTTTCGGCCACCATCTTCTCGGCCTTCATTATGCGGACGTGGCGCACGAAGTCGACCGGCGACATGCCCGAGAGGGCCTTCACCTTGCCATACAATACGGTTCGGCTCACGGCCAGCGCCCTTGCCATGTCGTCAATCTTCAGCTCGGCGTCGCCTGCGTGCGCGTCGATGAACTTCAGCAGGCGGTCGGCGAAGTCCTTGTCGGCGTCAGCCATGCCGGGTGCGCCGGTGTCGATTACGGTGTTTCCGCCCGCGCTTTCCTTCAGTTTGTCGAGCCACAGCTGCTGGAGCCTGCGCCGCTGGCGTATGATGTTGGCCACGCGCGACTTGAGGTAGCTAACGCTGAAGGGCTTTGTTATGTAGTCGTCAACGCCCTCGTTAAGCCCCTCTATGCGGTAGCTCATGGCCGTCCGCGCCGAAAGCACTATTATGGGGATGTGGCATATCTGCGCGTCGGCCTTGATGCGGCGCACCATCTCCATGCCGTCCATCACGGGCATCATGATGTCAGTGATGATGAAGTCGGGCTGTATGCTCTTTGCCAGTTCAAGACCTTCCTTGCCGTTACGCGCCGCCGTCACGGCATATTCGGCCTCGAGCGTGCCCGTAAGGAACTGGCGCAGCTCGTCGTTGTCCTCTACAACGAGCATCTTCGTGCCCTCCGCGCCGCCGCTGTTGCCGCAGGGTGGGGCGGTGGCGGCGGCCGGCTGTGCGTCGTCGGCAGGCGTTATGTCGGGCGGCAGCTGTTCTTCAAGCTCGCTGTTTAGCGTCGTCAGCTTTTTAAGGTCGAGCGATTTGTCAACCAGCTCGAGCATCCGCCGGGCGTTTCTCCTGACAAATTCGAGGTAGGTTCGCGCCTTTGCCGACAGCGGTTCGTCGTTGAGCACTTGGTCTACAGGCCCTCCTATGAGCGTGAGCGGCGTGCGCAGCTGGTGGGAAATGCCGGTGAAGAAGTCGAGCTGGCGTTCCTTTATATGCCGTTCAAGGATAGCTTTCTGCCTCAGCTTCCACACGTACAGCAGGGCGAAAACAACGGCAAGGACCGCCGCAATGTATATTACCCACGCCCAACCGCTCTCCCAGAACGTAGGCATTACACGTATCTGAAGCTCGCGGTTGTTATCCGTCCATACGCCGTCGGAGTTGGTGCTCCTCACTTCCAGCGTGTACCGTCCCGGCGGAATGTGGCCAAGCGGCGCGCTGTGTTCCGTCCCCGTGTAGCTCCATTGGCTGTCAAGCTCCTTTATACGGTAAGCGTAGCGTATGAGGCGGTTGTCCGAATAGTCGAGCGCCGAGAAGTATATGGTGGCCGCGCGCTTGTCTGCCGGTATGGTGACGGCGCCGTTTTCAAGCAGCGGAGTTATGTGCTGTTCGCCCTGAAACCTTATTCCGTTGAACACGATTGCCGGCCTGTACGCGCTCTTTTCTATCTTTCCGGGGTTGAAGTGCATGTATCCGCCAGCCACGCCCAGCATTATTTCGCCGCCGTCAAGGCTCATGGCAGGCTCTGCTTCGGTAAATTCGGTGTCGTCGTCCCAGTCGTTCGGGCCGTACACTTCTATGCGTCCGCTGCGGCAGTCGAGCCTGTTGAGGCTGTTCTCCCTAACAAGCCACAGGCCGCCTGTGCCGTCTTCAACCATCGAGAGCACCATGCCCTCGTCGGGGTCAAGCCCATCTACGCCGTCGAAACGTATGCCGTCGCGCAGCAGGTTGTCTGCGTCGGCACACTGGAAGCCGCCGCCCATCGTCGTGACATACAGCTTGCCGGAGTGCTTGCAGGTGTAGGCGTTGAGCACGTCGGGGGCGAGCAGCGATGCCGTGTCGCCGCGTACATGAGTCGTGTAGTAATACTTTATTTTGCCGGGAGATGCCTCCTTGGCTGAAAACGTAACCAAGCCTCCCGTTGTAGAGGCGGCGATTACGCCCTTGGGGGTCATCGACAGTTTCCTAATCTCGTTGAAACCGGCGTTTTTGAAGGGGCTTAGGCCGCTGCGCGAGTTGATGAACTGAAGTCCGCCTCGGCCGTTGCCGGCGGCTATGTTGAGTCCTCCGCCATACGTGGCTACCCACATACGGCCGCCGGGTTCTTCCATAATGTCGTATATGTTGTTGTGGCTTATCGAGCGGCGGTCGGCCTCAGAGTGGATGAAATGGCGCACGGCGTAGCGTCCCTTGGCAGGAGTGAGCACGTAAAGGCCGTCGCCCTTGGTGCCAATCCATATCTGTCCGCCACGTCGGCAGTGGATGGCATAGACACCGCTCGGCGAGAATACCGTCGGCGTAAGGCTCAAAGTGCCGTCAGTGCGGACATATTTCGGTGCGCCGCCGTTGGCCGGATGCACCGTGAGATGTCCTCCCACGGAGCCTGTCCACACGTTGCCGTGGCCGTCGGGCATTACCGACCGTGTGTCGTCGCCGGGCAATGTCCGTGTGAACTTGAACCTGTGGAATTTGAAGGAGACAAGAGTTAGGTTGTGGTCGCCCGTTAGCCACAGGTTGCCTTGCCTGTCGCCAGTGTACTTCACGATGCTTCTTACGGGCATCCTCATGCCCGAATGGCCGTTGAGGTTGTACGGAACGAGCGTCCGGCTGTCCTCGTCGAAGTAGGAGAAGGTGCCGTCCGTGGGTACGAGCCACACCGTATGGTTGCCGTCTTCGTGCATAACGGGCAGGCGCGAGGATGTTCCGTAGAGTCCGGGAGACTGTGTCTTGAGGTGGGTTACGCTGTGTCCGTCGGCATCGATGAGGCTCACTCCGGGTGCGTCGGTGAATGTCCAAATGCGGTGGCGGCTGTCGGTGAAGATGGCCCGGACGCCCTCCGGCTGTCCGGCAGGTGCTATGCTGACCGTCCACGAGCGTCCGGTGCGCGTGTTGTACATGGCTACTCCCTTGTCGGTGGCTATCGCTATTACACCGTTTCCTACGTTCTTGATGCTGCTTATTGCGCCCGGCGAGCCGTTAAGGCTTATCTTTGCCACCAGTCCGGGCGACTTCTCGGAATACCGGGCGAGGATTCCGCCGCGCGTGACGAAGTAGAGTTGCCCCCCGGCTTCGCACATGTATTCAAACGGATAGTCAAGAGTGATGCTGCTGCCGTAAAGCGTCACGCCCTTGCCGGAGAACACCCATTCGCGCCCTTTGCTGTCTGTCAGCACCTTGCGTATGTGTCCATGGTGGCGCATACGGCGCGTGTCGACAATGGTTATGCCGCTGCCCAGCTTTATTTTCGACTCGTCTATGTGGAAGTTAACGCTGCCGTTACCTAACAGCCAGGCGTTGCCGTTGCCGAGGGTGATGATGTTGCGCGTGCGGAAACCTTCCGGAACGGCCTTGCGGAGATGTCTGTCGATGGATATGTAAGTATATGTGGAGCGGTCGAAAAGGTACGTGCTGCCGTCGTAAAGCGAAAGCCAAATGTCGCCGAGAGAGTTCGGACGCATCAGCTTTATCCTGTTTGACGTGAGCACTTGGCTCGTCCCTGGCGTGTCGCGGAACTTGCTGAAGCCGTAGCCGTCATAGCTGCAAAGGCCGTTCCACGTGCTCACCCACATGATGCCGTCAACTGACTGGCTGAACTCCGAGACATTGTTGGCGGCAAGGCCGTCGGCTATGCTGAACGTGCGCACGCGGCAATAGGGCTGCGCGCCGGCTCCGACCGCGCCCCACATGGCGGCCGCACACAAAGCGGTCCGCATCAGGCGTGATATGTAATGCAGTGTTTTTATAGTAAATTGTAGCTCTTTTATGTCCGTTCCTCGCAGGCTTGTCCCTCACCCCTTGCCAGCTGGAATTTACGATTTCCGGTAGGAAACGGGTGACATGCCTACGTGTTCCTTGAAGTATTTGCCGAGGAACGACTGGTTGGGGAAGTTCATTTCGCTGGCTATCTCCTTTACGCTCATCGTGGTGTTGCGCAGCAGTGCGCGCAGTTCCATGGTGACATAATTGTCAATCCATTCGTTTGGCGAGCGCAGGCTTACGGTCTTCACCGTCTCCGAAAGGTATTTCGGCGACAGGCACATCTGCTCCCCGTACCAGCCGACGCGCCTCTCTGTCTTGTAGTTTTGCTCGACAAGGCGTATGAAGTCGGCGAAAATCTTTTCAGCCCTCATCTGCTTTTCGCCCTGGCAGCATGACAGTCTGCGTATGGCGTTGCACAGCTCGCACACCATGGCCGATATGATATGCTGTGCCACCTGGCGGCGCATCGTGTTGCCGCTGTCGGCCGCCTTTGCCTTCACCAGCCTGTAATATTCTAGCATGCAGTCACGTTCTTTGGGCGTGAGGTGCAGCACCGGGTGGCTGCGTGAGAAGATTATGAGCGACGACAACTCGTGGATGTCCTTGAGCACGTCCTGAAAGAAGTTCCTCGACATTATCAGCCCGACGCACTGCTGGCACGAGGCAATCGAGAAATTGTCGACCACCTGGCCGTCGTGTATTATGAGCACGTCGTCAGGCCCTACGTTGTGCTCTACCGTGTTGGCCGTGTATTTCGACAGCCCTTCAAGGCAGAGAGCCACTATTATGTTGCTTGTGCGTCTCGACTCGGTGTGTCTGGGGAAGCTGTCGAGGTTGTCGAACAGCAGCAGGTCGTTGTCAATATTGGCCGAGCCGGTAAGCCTCGCCAATTCGTCCAGCGGCGTTGTCATCCGTTCCATGTTTTATTTCAGGTTTGTTTTAGGCGACAAAAATAACAAATTAATTTGTCAAATCCAATTCTTGAAGGCCAAAATCCCCATTTCCCGGAAAAGCCGCGGCGTGGCTCATGGTTGCCGGGCACCGCGCAAGAGGCCGCCTCTCACGTTGCAAAAGGCCGTGTTTTACCCTGCAAAAGGCCACCTTTTGCAATGCAAGAAGCCATGTTTTGCGATGCAAAACATGGCTTCTTGGTAATTGGTTGGCAGTCAGCCGGTTAGCCGCTACGTCCCATCGGCCTTACAAGCCCTGTCCTTTTGACAGGACTGACAGGCCAAATAAGCCCGATAAGGCCGATATCTCAGCTGGGTGAATAGGGCTAATAAGCCCGATAAGGCCTATACGCCCAATGGCAAAGCCAGCCAATCTCCCTCCCTCGGGAGGGTTGGGGAGGGGCTCTCCTTTGGTTGGGCTTGGGCTTCCCTTTCCCTTTACTTCACCACCTTCACCGTATTCACGCCATTCTTCACTATGAGCAGGCCGGTAGCCGGAACGTCCTCAAGGCGGTATTCGGCTGCCGGAGCGGTGTAGACAAGCACTCCGTCAGCAGTGTATACGCGCACTGTGCCGTCGCCTGCGGCCGCGCCTGCATTGACGCTTTCAATGCCGGTGGTCCATCCGCCTTTGCCCTCCTCAACGCTTGCAGAGCCGTTGCGTATCGTAAGGATGTAGTTGTTTACGATGTTCTCGTTGCTGTGTACGGGCTGCCAGTCGGTCTCCGTAGTGGCTTTCGATGCCAGGTAGACACGGTAAGTGCCGTCAGGCAGCCCGGCGATGCTTACCGTGTTGCCTATGTGGCTGTAACCGCCAAGGTATCCCATAATGTTGCTGACCCCTGTGGTTACTTCCATTTCGGTGAGCACCGTTGCCGTTCCGCCGTCTACGGGTTCGGCCAGCAGGCCGAGGTTGCCCTCAAAGTCTTCGGCATCAAGATTGTACAGCTGCGTAGCTTGGAATGTAAGTTGCGTGCCATTTACGGTCACGGTGAAGCTTCCCTCGATGTCTTGCAGCGCCCAGTCGAGCAGTCCCCACTGCGACGTGTACGGTATTTCGGGCTGTCCTCCGGGGTGCATCACCACCATGCTTTGCTGATATGAGTACGAGCCGCCGGTTGACGAGTTGAGCAATGCAACGTCAAAATATCCGTTGCCGGAGCCGCTCCATCCCCAGTTGACATGCACTAAACCCTCCTCGTTGTAGCCGTCGAAGACGAAGGCGTGGCCGGCTTCCTGCGCCGTCACTCCGCCGTAATAAACGGGGCGGCCGTTGCTGATTTCATCGAAAATCATGTCCATCCACTGCTCCGTGGAGTAAACGTCGCGCGTGTAGAGCTTTGCGGCGTAGCCGAAATACTGGTTAGCCGCCAGTGCCACATTATAATCGAAAGCTCCGCTGCCGCCAACGAGTGCCGTGCCATAGCTCATCTCGACTGCCACGCCGCAGTGAAGCATAAGCGTAGCTACGGCGTTGGCCTGCGTCGTGTTGTAGCTGCCCGTGGTGTATGTGGGCAGCATGTTGTCCCAGTCGTAGGCACTATTGAAGCTGACTGCGAGCCTCTTGCCGTTGGTTGACGGGTCTTCAGATTCTATGATGTAGTTTTTTCCGCCTGTTCCTCTTGTCGGCGACCTGTGGTAATACATTATTTGAGCCATCGCCGTGGCCACGCAGCCGGTGTAGACGGTCGCCCCGAGCCTTTGGCTTACAATGTTGTTGTAAGGCGCCGACTGGTCCCACTCCGACACCATGAGGGGCTCTACGGCCTCGGGATACGAGCTGCTGCGCATCTCGGCGGCGCTGACGGTCTGCCCGCCGCTTGCAAGCCGTTGCGTCATGGCCTCGTCGGCGGCTTCCATCCACCACAGCATTGCCGGTGGCAAGTTGTCCGTCGAGAACTCCCTGTCTGAATAACCTATCACCGCATTGAACTCGTCGTCGTTGGCGATGACGGCAAATCCGCCCGTCTTGTAGCCAAGCACGGTGTATTGTCTGCCCTGCTTCATCACTTCAAGCTGCGCCGAGCCGCCGCGTGTCGCCGCCACCGGCTGCACCTTCAGTGCGCTTTCGGCTGCCGACTTCATCTGCGACAGGCTGCGCGGAGCCGCCGTCACCATGGCAGAAGCAAGCAGGAAAGACAGTGAGAATAATAGTTTTTTCATACTTTGTGGCATTGATTAAAGAATGTTAGTTATGAAAAAAGACAAGGCATACCCACTTGTATGGATATGCCTTGTGCTTATGAGAGACTGTTATTGACGTGTCATAGTGATGTCATAAATAGCACTGAACCATCCGAAGTTGGGGTCAACCAAGTACAATGTAGCACCTTCAGGGAATGTGATGGTGTCAGGAACACCGCCACTCTCTGACAAAGTCCATGTAGCTGTCACCTCGCCTTGCCATGTTATACTCTGTCCGTCAGGAGTGTCCGTACCCCATGTCCAGTTATATACGCCTCCATAAGAAGCTATCAGGTCGCCAAGCACGAAGCCGAGAGTTCCCTGCATGCTGTCCATGTCGAACGTGTAGTGGAAGCGCCAGTTGCAGTCTACCGATATGCCGATATTGAACATTCCCACGCTTGATGCCGAAAGGTAGTTCTCATAGTCGGGGTCGTTTTCCGAAGCGGCGGTTATTTCCACATCGGCTGTGTAGTCCTGCTCGCCTACCACATAGCCTTCGTCGTTCGTGACTGGCTCCTTTGCGTTGATCGTCCATGTTCCTGCAAACGCACGGTAGAAGTCGCCGTCGTTGTCACTGATGGTTACGGTTGTCTGCTGTGTGGTTATTTCAGCTCCTTCGGCAGAAGTTATTGTCAGTGTAAACTGACGGTCGTCGTTGATTTCACGGTCGTCGATAACCTTTACTTCAACGTTGATTGTGCCTGTGCTAAGCGTGTCGGCGTTGAGGTTGAGCGTCTTGTCGGTTATCATGTAGTGAGTGCCCTCAACGGCGTTCTCTGTTCCGGCCGGCGCAGCTTCTATTACGACACGCACCGGGCCGTTGCGGTGGCCGCTCACGGCGATTGGAATCTGTGCATAACCTGCTGTTTCGTCAATGGTGACGGCGTTGCTCTCAAAGCCTACGGTGCATTCCCTTGTGTTCACGTCGTTGTCATCCTCGGAGCACGAGGTGAAGAACGGCGTGGCCACCGCCAAGAGCATTAATAGTTTTATGTATTTCATTAGTTTGTACGTTTATGTTTTGTTTTACAAGGCGGACAGGCATGTGCGTGCATGCCTGCCGCCGTTTGCTTTTTTAATATCCGGGATTTTGCACAATCCTGTCGGTAAGGTCGATCTCGTTCTGCGGTATCGGCCATGTCATGCGGTCAGAGTCCGCAGGGCGCGTAAGGCTTGTCGTGGTCGAACCGGGCGTGAGGCAGAGGCTTTCGTTCTGTGCTTCGCCGCGCTCCATTGCGATGTGCCAGCGCTTGATATCAAACATACGGGTGCCTTCGCCAAGCATTTCACGTGTACGTTCATCCATGATTTCCTGCATGATGGCGTCCCTGCTTGCGAATGTCTGGTCTTGATAGCCTCTGATGCGGTTTCTCTCCAGCTCGTTGAGATAGTAGGCGGCCCTTGTCAGGTTGTTGTCATTGCCGTTTGCCAGTTGGGCGTATGCCTCAGCTGCGATGAGGTACATCTCTGCAATTCGGAAAACTTTAGGCTCTATCACACCACGTGAGTCGGTTGTTCCATTATAAAGTCGCGTTTCCAATGGGATTTTATTAAATCCAAATACTGTTCCACTTGTTCCAGTCGTAGTGGTAATGTCGAGGGTGTTGAAGTAAACACTCCTACGATAATCATTAGCACTATACAAGTCAAGAAGCGTCTGTGTTGGAACGAAATCCGGATTGCGGTCTACAGGTTGATAGTATATGGTATTTCCGGAAACGAACTGATTGGGGTCTCCTATAGCCAGTTGGAGGATTGTTTCCATGCCTCCGTCATTACTCCACAAGTCTGTAAGGTCGCTGACACTTGACGCGAGGATGTAGTTTCCGCCGTCGACAAGACTTGCCGCATAGCTTGCCGCGTTTGTGTAATCGTCCTTGGCAAGGGCTGCACGCGCACGGAGCGCCGTTATCGCGTCGACTGTTATCCTGTCGCTGCTTATTGCGCCGGCCGTCGTTATGTAAAGGGCCGCGCTGTCAAGGTCTTCCTCTATCTGTGCGTATGTTTCGTTGAGCGTCTTTCGCGCCGGATAAGTTGACGGGTCGGAAGACGGTGCGTAGTCAAGGCGGTAAGAAACGCCGCTGTTCGCGTTGTCGGCTGTTGACTCCTCATAATCTGCGCAGAAGTATTGCGACAGCATGAAGAGGCAGTAAGCGCGTGCAAAGAATGAGTCGCCCTTGGCTGCACGTGCTATAGCCATGCCTTCTTCGTCGAACGTGCTGGCATCGGAAAAGTCGCAGCTGTTGTAGCCCTGTATGATGAAGTTGGCGCGTGCGATCACCGCCTGGTAGTTGCCGTACACCGTGCTGACATACGAATTTTGCGGAGTGAAGTCCCAGCGGTACATGTCGCCGAAAGTGTTTGAATTACCAACCAAAGCATGGAATTCGTCACTTTGCACGTCTGATGCTGTATAGAACGCTGTACCTCCCACTGAAGAACGCAGTCCGCTGTAAAGACCGTTACGCATAGCTCTAAAATCATCAGGTGTCATCAGTGCTTCTTCTTCAGGGATTGTTCCGGCGGGCATTGTATCCATATCGCACGATGTAACAAGCCCAACAGTCAGAGCAAGTAATAAATATATCTTTTTCATTGTCTGTATTCTTATATTTAATTATAATGTAAGTTGAATTCCGAACGAATACTGGCGAGTGTTAGGATAGTCACCTATTGTCGAATACGAGTCAACTTCCGGGTCGTAACCGTTATACGGAGTGATTGTGAACAAGTTACGGCCTACGAAATAGATTTTTGCTCCTTTGAGGAAGTGTGTGGCGTCCATCCATTTCTTTGGGAAGGTGTACGACAGCTGCAAGAATTTCAATCGAATGAATGTCGCGTTTTCAATGAGGCTCGTGTCGAACTGACGCTGGCAGTTTGCAGCCGCGATGTTGGTCACGTCGCCAGGCTCCATCCACATGTCAAGCATTGCAGTGCTCTGGTTCCCATCTGTTGCGAATGCAGGGTTCTCTACAAAGTAGCGGTCGTTGTTCATCATGTAGCGGTCGAACATCCCGGTGAACTGCATGTCAAGCTGGATGCCTTTCCATGAAAGGGTGGTTGAAAGTCCGGCCGACCAAGGAGCAATAACGCTCTTGCCTGTCATCACGCGGTTGTCCTCAGAATATATCTTAGTCTCGTTGCCGTCCTTGTCGAGCCATACCGTCTGTCCGTCGGCAGGGTCTACGTGGCTCCAGCGCACGTAATAAAGCTCACCGTATGGATGCCCCTTCTCAAGGTGTACAAGGTCGGTAACGTCATAACTGTCAATGTTGTTGAACAGCTTGGTTATCTCGTTCTTGTTGTAATTGAAGTTCAGGTTCACGTTCCAGTACCAGTCCTTGGTTTTGATAATGTCCGCACTTATGTTCACGTCAACACCACGGTTGTACATCTCGCCCACATTGCCCCAACCGCTTGAGAAGCCTGTGGTATAAGAATAAGGAATCTGCATGAGCATGTCGGAAGTAACCTTGTTGTAGAACTCGACATCGAAAGAAATCTTGTCAAGAACCCTTCCGCTAAGTCCGACATTGAATGTCTTTACTGTCTCCCATGACAGGTTCGGGTTAGACGCGTTGGCAATAGCTGTACCAGAGCTGCCGTCACCTGCACCATACGAAGGTGTTGAGCCTACCAAGCCTAAATACATATATGGATCAATACCCGAGTTGCCGGTTGAACCATAGCTAACCTTCAGCTGAAGATCATTGAGCCAGCTTCTTGTAGACTGCATGAACTTCTCGTTGGTGATGTTCCACATTGCTGCAATAGCACCGAACGTACCCCAACGGTGATCCTTTGCGAAGAGCGAAGAGCCGTCGCGACGGATTGAAGCATCGAGGAAATAACGGTCGTCATAATTGTAGTTGAGCATTCCGAACCAAGAGTTGCGCACTTCGTCAGACATGTTTTGCGCTACTGTAGGAATATAATCTGCCGTAGCCGGTGCATCAGACAATGTAAGGAGACGATTGTCTGTGTAGCCGGTTGCTTGGGCAGTGAAATCTCCTGTGTTCATATTCATTGACTCCTGGCCGGCAAGTATGGTTACGTGATGGTCACGCAGGAAGTCGAACTTGTATTCAACAGTGTTGGTTACAGTCCAGCGGTAAACACGTGAGAATTGTTCTGCCACCAAGCCTGTTTGTGCGAACGACACATCCGGAGTTACATAACATTTTGCAGACAGACGATAATCGTTCCAATCAAGACCTAATGCCGAACGGATATTAAGTCCCTTAATAGGATTGATATTGACAAAAGCGTTTTCGTTTATACGAACCTGCGTTCTGTGGCTGGGCTGGATTTCTGAAAGATAATACGGGTTGTAGCTTCCGTCCCACCAGATGTTCAGCCTGTCTCCATATCCTTCGAAGGTGCTGTTTGCCCAATCATTGCGGTCAAGTCCTATAACCTCATAGTATGGCTGTGTCGGCAAAGCTGTACGTGCGACAAAGGTCTTGTTGCCCGGTGAATTAGCCTCCCCACTCGTGCTGTATGCCGCAGTCTTGGTTTTTGTATAGGCAAGGTTGGTGTTTGAACCGATTTTCAGCCAAGGGGTCACGTTGATTTCAAGGTTGGCACGCAATGTCTCACGGCGCATATCCGAATCGTCCATGATACCTTCTGCCTGATAATGGCCGTAAGACAAAAGGTATGACAAGTTGCTTGAACCGCCGCGCACGCTAACGTCCACCTGTGAAGTTGGCTTCGTTCCTCCAAAAAGTTTGTCTGTCCAGTCCGTGCCGATGTTATACCTTCTATAATAATCTTTTTGTGCTTGGAAATTTGCATCGTTGGCTAAAGACGGTGTCAACATTTCTTGGAAGTCAAGCCATTGGTTCGCATTCATCATTTCAAGCCTGTCTGAAGCAAGTTCAGACAATCCGTATTGTGCAGAAATCGTAACGGTTGGAGCTTCACCGAAATCACCTTTCTTCGATGTTATGATAACAACGCCGTTAGCCGCGCGCGAACCGTAGATGGCCGTCGACGACGCGTCCTTCAGCACCGTGATGT
>URUK01000024.1 GCA_900551055.1 uncultured Prevotella sp.
ATGCCGTCGGTGGTCATCGTGTCGTTGAGCAGGTCTTCAAGTCCGTTGCGGCTCAGGATGCGGCGGCCGTTGAACATGATGGTAAGCCCCGTGTTGAGGTAAGTGTAGTTACGGAGCATCGTCTCGACGAAATCAGTGTGTATGCGGTAGTTCTTGAACAGCGTGTCGTCAGGCTCGAAGAACACGTATGTGCCGTTCTCGTCCTGCGTGTCCTCGGTCGTGTCGCCGGTCATCACGCCGCGTTCGAACTTCACCGTGCGCACTGTGCCGTCGCGGTAAGAGCGCACCTCGAAGCTGGAACTAAGCGCATTGACGGCCTTTATGCCGACGCCGTTAAGGCCGACGCTCTTCTTGAACGCCTTAGAGTCATACTTTCCGCCGGTGTTGAGCACGCTGACAGCCTCGACGAGCTTGCCCTGCGGAATGCCGCGTCCGTAGTCGCGGACGGTCACGCGCAGCTCGTCGTCGATGTCAACCTCGATGCGTTTGCCGGCGTTCATCTTGAACTCGTCGATGGAGTTGTCGATGACTTCCTTCAGCAAGACGTACACTCCGTCCTCGGGCATGGAGCCGTCGCCCAGCCGCCCGATGTACATTCCGGGTCGGGTGCGCACGTGTTCCATGTCGGACAAGTGCCTTATATTATCATCTGTGTAGGAAACCTGTGGGTTTTGTATTTCGTTTTCGCTCATGGTCGTTTATTGTTTAATAGGCCGGATGGAGCTGATAAGCCGGATAGGGCCGATAACACGGCTGGCAGAATGGGGCTGATTAGCCGGATAGAGCCGATTGGCAAGGCACATCAAGCTCCCTCCCTTGGGGAGGGTTGGGGTGGGTGTCGGGTGCTTTATGGCAGGTTTTCCCTTACAGCCACTTCTTGTAGCACCTGCGTCTCTTGTGCAGCTTGGGGTCGAGGTACTGCCACTGGCTCTGCACGTTCTCGTTGGTTTCCATCTCGACCTGGCTCTCGCCCCACTTGAAGCCGTAGGCCTGGTAGCGCGGTATGAGGTCGGCGAACATCATGGCGTTGGCCCCTTTCATGCGGTATTCGGGCAGAACGCCGAGCAGGAGCAGGTCCACGCCCTCGGTCTTGTGCGCCTTCAGGGCTCGCAGCACGTGCCACCAGCCGAAGGGATAGAGGCGTCCGCGGCGGCACTTCTGCAGCGCGCGTGCCAGCGAGGGTATTGTGATGCCCACGGCGAC
Source organism: uncultured Prevotella sp. (assembly GCA_900551055.1). Taxonomy (GTDB): domain Bacteria; phylum Bacteroidota; class Bacteroidia; order Bacteroidales; family Bacteroidaceae; genus Prevotella. Next base: position 1,204 of record URUK01000024.1, read on the forward strand.
GGGCTTGCGTCCCTCGTTCCAGTCTTCCACAACGGTGATGAGACTGAGGTCGGCCATTGGGAAGTACATGTCGATGTACTGCTCTATCTGCTTGTCGGAGAGTTCGGAGTAGCCGTAAAGGTCCTTGAAGCAGGTGTTGATGAGGTCGAACATCTTTTTGCCGTAGCCGCCCTCGAAAACGTCTTTCTTCGTGAGCTTGCGCACGTGCAGGTTGTACCTCTTCTCTATCATTTCGGCTATTTTGGTGTACTTCTCGGGCACGGTGTCGGGCACCATCATCTTGAACTCAACGTAGTCGTTGTCCTTCTCGAAGCCTCCCAGCCGTTCGATGTGCTCCGGGTAGTAGGGATAGTTGTATATGGTGGGCATCGTGCCGAGCTGGTCGAAGCCCCATGTGAGCATTCCCTCGGGGTCGAGGTCGGTGAAGCCGAGCGGGCCTATCATCTCGTCCATGCCCTTCGACTTGCCGTACTGCTCGACGGCATCCAGCAGTGCGCGGCTCACGTCGATGTCGTCGACGAAGTCAATCCAGCCGAAGCGCACGCACTTCCTGCCCCACCGTTTGTTGGCCTTGTGGTTGATGATGGCCGCCACGCGGCCGGCCATGCGGCCGTCGCTGTAGAAAGCCATGAAATATTCCGCCTCGCAGAACTCGAAGGCGGCGTTCCTCTCCTTGTCGAGCGTCTTCATCTCGTCGCTGAAGAGGTTGGGCACGTCCTGCTCGCAACCGTCGTACAGGTCGTAGTGGAAGTCTATGAAACGGGCAAGCTCCCGTTTGCTTTCCACCCTTTTTATCGTTACTGATGACATTTTCGTGTTTGTTTAATCATGCAAAATTAACGTTTTTTCAAGACATACATAACATTTTGCAAGTTAAATAATAAAAAAGCGCCTGACAAGGCCACGTTTGTCGTCAGCTTAATGTTTATAAGCCTTATCGGCCTCATCTGCCCTATTTCTCCCATTAAGCCATAGGACTGATAGGCCGGATAGGGCTGATAAGGCGTTGCCGGAAGCTTGGCCGGGCAGTACGCCACTACAACGTGTTTTCCAATTCGTGGCCTTTTGCCTTCCAAAATGCCACCTTTTGCAAAACAATATGCCATCTTTTGCTTTGCAAAAGATGGCATATTGCAAACCGTTGAGCCTCAAGGCGTTATACGCCTGGCGTCACGCGCATACGCGCTTACATTACATCTATTCATCCAACAAAGGCATATCAAGCTCCCTCCCTTCGGGAGGGTTGGGGTGGTCGTTATCTTGTTAACACTTTTGTAACATTTTGTTAAAGTTTAAAACAAATTCATGTAACATCTGTGTAACACAGAAGCCGGAACTTTGCACCCGTCAAATCATTCAATAATTTTTATGAAGAGAAATTACAAGAAGCTATCTGTTTTGTTCTTGGCTGCGGCCATGTCGGCTGCGGCCTACGCAGCGCCCGACTCAAACGAGGCGGCATTCGGCGTGATGCGCGGACGCATCGTCGACACGCAGAACCAGGTGCTGCCAGGCGCCACGGTAATGATTGAAAGCCTGCACACGGGCGCGGTAAGCGACGTCAACGGCTACTACACCCTCGCAAACCTGAAACCCGGAACGTACATCGTGAAGGTTTCATACGTAGGATACGAACCGAAGACGATGAAACTGACCGTACACCCCGACAAGACAGCCGTCCAGGACTTCGTGCTGACCGACGGCGTGGAGCTTCAGGGCATCGAGGTGAAAGGCGCGTTCCACGGACAGAGCCGCGCACTGAACCAGCAGAAAAACAACTTCAACCTGACCAACGTCGTGTCGGCCGACCAGGTAGGCAAGTTCCCCGACTCCAACATAGGCGACGCCCTCAAGCGCATCAACGGCATCAACGTGCAGTACGACCAGGGCGAGGCGCGCTTCGGACAGGTGCGCGGAACGTCGCCCGACCTCTCCAGCGTATCAATCAACGGCAACCGCCTGCCCTCCGCCGAGGGCGACGCGCGCAACGTGCAGCTCGACCTCATACCGGCCGACATGATACAGACCATCGAGGTCAACAAGGTTGTAACCGCCGACATGGACGGCGACGCCATCGGAGGCGCCATAAACCTCGTCACAAAGAACACTCCTTACAAGCGCGTGTTCAACATAACGGCCGGAACGGGCTACAACTGGATTAGCGACAAGTTCCGCCTCGACCTCGGAGCGACGTGGGGCGACCGCTTCTTCAACGACAAGTTCGGCATCATGGCCGCAATATCTTACCAGAACTCGCCGGCCGGCTCGGACAACACCGAGTTCGAGTACGACCTCGACGACAACGGCAACGTAATCCTCACCGACGCCGAAGTGCGCCAATACTACGTAACGCGCGAGCGCCAAAGCTACTCGCTCTCGATGGACTACGACTTCAACCCGAACCATAAAATCTACTTCAACGGCATCTACAACCGCCGCAACGACTGGGAAAACCGCTACCGCGTTAGCTACAAGGACCTGGCCGACGGCGCAGGCGAGATGAAGACCGAGATACAGACCAAGGCCGGCTCAAAGGACAACCGCGGCGCACGCCTCGAGCTTCAGCAGACAATGGACTTCACACTCGGCGGCGACCACCTGCTCTGGGACAAGCTGCAGACCGACTGGATGGTGTCTTACTCGCGTGCAAGCGAAGACCGCCCCGACGAGCGTTACTTCACCATAAAGCAGAAGGACATGACAATCGACATGGAGGACGAGGGCGGACGCCAGCCTTATGCCATAACGCCCATCTCTGTTCATGACGGCGACTGGGAAGTTGACGAGTTCACTAACGCTAACGAATGGATACGCGAGAACGAGTGGAAGGCCAAGGTTGACTTCGAACTGCCCCTCGCAAGCGGCCTGTTCGGCAACTCGCTGAAGTTCGGCGCGAAGTACACTCACAAGCACAAAACAAAGGAAGTGCTGTGTTACGACTACAAGGACGGCTACGAGGACATCTACGGCACCGACTACACCAACTATTACTCCACACAAATACGCGACGGCTTCATGCCCGGCGACCAGTACAAGGCCATGGACTTCGTAAGCAAGGACTACCTCGAGCAGTTCAACGCGAAGGACTGGGCACTGCTCGGAGGCGAGCGTGTGTACGAAGAATCGGCAGGAGACTACGACGCAACCGAGCAGGTTACAGCCGCATACCTGCGCTTCACGCAGAAGCTGGGACGCAAGTTCACGGTAATGGCCGGCCTCCGCATGGAGTACACTGACCTTGAGACGAGCGGCTTCAACTGGAATATCGACGAGAACGGAGACGAGAGCCTCGACCCAACGGGCAAGTTCAAGAACAACTACGTAAGCTGGCTGCCGAGCTTCCTCGTCAAGTGGGACGCTACGGACGACCTCAAGGTGCGCGCATCTTACACCAAGACACTGGCACGCCCGAAGTACTCTCACCTCGTAGCCAACGCTTCTTACAACACCGAGGAGTCGCCTGTTGAAATCACACTGGGCAACCCCGACCTGAAGCCCATCACCTCGCACAACTTCGACCTGTCGGGCGAATACTACTTCAAGAGCGTCGGCCTCGTATCGGCGGCAGTGTTCTACAAGCGCGTCAAGGACTATTCTGTCAACCTGAAGCGCGACATGGCTTACGGCAACTACGCCGAGGCTGAGGTGAGCCAGCCGCTCAACGCCTTCGACGCCGACCTGCTCGGAGTGGAGCTTGGCTTCCAGCGCGACTTCGGCTTCATCTCTCCGGCACTGCGTTGCGTGGGCTTCTACGGCAACTACACTTACACCCACAGCAACATCGTGAAGTCTGTATTCGGCGACAAGGACGAGCAGGCACTGCCCGGTTCGCCCGAACACATGGCCAACGCGTCGCTTTACTTCGACAAGTGGGGCTTGAACGTGCGCCTGTCTTACAACTACACGTCAGCCTTCCAGGACGACGAGGAGTATGTCGAGGAGACCGCCCTGCGCCGCTACTACGACGCAACGCACTACATGGACCTCAACGCAAGCTACACATGGGGCAAGAACACAAAGTACACATTCTACGTATCGGCCAACAACCTGCTCAACCAACCTCTGCGCTACTACCAGGGCGAGAAGGACCGCACGATGCAGGTTGAATACTACGGAGCGAAGCTCAACGCCGGATTCAAGGTGAACTTCTAAAACAGACAAACATCAAACACCCACCCCAACCCTCCCCAAGGGAGGGAGCTTGATTAGCATTGTCAATGATTTACTTCGTTTATCAGTTGATAATTGTTGATTAACAACCCAACAAAAGTAATCAAGCCCCCTCCCTTCGGGAGGGTTGGGGTGGGTCTAAAACCCAATTGAAAATGAAAAGAATACAGACAATCTTCCTCCTTCTGGCCGTCACCGTGGTTGCGGCATTCGGCCAGACGCCCGAAGAGTGGGCGAAACTTGAGAAGTCGGTGAACTTCTACGTGGCAAACGACCTTGGCCGCAACGGCTACTACGACCAGAAACCGATAGCCGAACTGATGGGCCGCATGGCAGAGACTGTGGGCATAGAGTGCGTCGCCGCGATAGGCGACGTCCATCATTTCGAGGGCGTTGCGAGCACGCAAGACCCCCTGTGGATGACCAACTACGAGCTGATTTACTCGCACCCGGAGCTTATGCTCGACTGGTATCCCATCTGCGGAAACCACGAGTACAGGGGAAACACGCAGGCGGTGCTCGACTACGCCAAGGTGAGCCGCCGATGGGTGATGCCCGCGAAGTACTACACGAAGGTGATTGAGGACGACGACGTCACCGTGCGCCTTGTCTTCGTCGACACCACCCCGATGATGGACAAGTACCGCAACGACAGCGAAGGCTATCCCGACGCAGGCAAGGAGGACATACAGAAGCAGCTGGTATGGCTCGACCAGACGCTGACCGACGCCAAGGAGGACTGGGTGATTGTGCTCGGACACCACCCCATCTACGCCGAGACGAGCAAGAACGACACCGAGCGCACCGACATGCAGAACCGCCTGAACGCCGTCCTGCTGAAGCACAAGAACGTCGCCATGTACGTGTGCGGCCACATACACAACTTCCAGCACATACGCAAGCCGGGCACGGACATCGACTACATCGTGAACACCAGCGGCTCGCTCAGCCGCCCGAAGGTAAAGGCCATCGACGGCACGCAGTTCTGCTCGGGCGTCACGGGCTTCTCGCTGGTATGCGCCGACAAGCAGACGCTCGACCTGCACCTCATCGACAAGGACGGGAAAGTGGTGTACACGGTCAGCAAGAAGAAGTGATTTCTTTTTTCAGTAGTTAAAGTAGTTAGAGTAGTTAACGCTCGCTTCGCGAGCTAAGTAGTTAAAGTCATTACCTTTTACTTTTGTTTTTCTATTAAAGAAAACTATTGGCAAGACATTTGACTTTAACTACTTAGCTCGCGAAGCGAGCGTTAACTACTCTAACTCCTTTAACTACTGCACGCTGAAAGGCGGCCTTTTGTATTCCAAAAGGCCGCCTTTCAGCGTGTAAAAAGCCACCTTTCGCCCTGCAAAACACGGCCTTTTGCAACCCCTTGAACGTCAAAGGGTTACGCAGACGTTTCCATACGTAGTTATGATTAATTACATATCAAAATTTGTTTCATACCATCAAAAACCTTATTTTTGCTTGAAAAAACAAGCAAAAATGAGAAAATCACTCGCCATAACGGCCCTCGCCGCCATGCTCGCGGCCACGGCCTGCGCCCAGACAAAGGGCGGAAAAAGCAAGACGGAGCTGTCGATGGAACGGCAGGGAATGGTCGACATACACACGAAAGACAAGTCGATACCCGTCAGCCTGATGTATTCGAGGGCCGACAACTTCACCGGCGAGGTGCTCTACACCGACCTCACGCGCGCCTACCTGCACCCCAAGGCCGCCGCCGCGCTGGCAAAGGCGCAGGCAAGACTGAAGCAGCTGCGCCCCGACTTGAGCCTGAAGGTGTACGACGCGGCGCGCCCCATGAGCATACAGCAGCGCATGTGGGACAAGGTGAAAGGCACTTCAAAATACTTCTACGTGAGCAACCCGGCACGCGGCGGCGGACTGCACAACTACGGAATGGCCGTTGACATCACCCTCTGCGACGCCAAGGGCGACACGCTCGACATGGGAACGAAAATCGACTACATGGGCAGCGCCGCCCACATCGACCGCGAAGACGCCCTCGTAAGCAGCGGACGCATCAGCCGGCAGGCGCAGAAGAACCGCCAACTGCTGCGCCAGGTGATGCGCTACGCCGGCTTCAAGCCACTAAGGACGGAGTGGTGGCACTTCAACCTGGTGTCAAGAGCAACGGCGAAAAAATATTATAAAGTAATTAAATAACCGGGAGAGCTGGGAGAACTAAGAGAACTGGGAGAACTGGGAAATATCAAAAATCCCAGAAATTCCCAGCCCTCCCCGTCCTCCCAGCACTCCCCGTCCTCCCAAAACCTTCTAAAAACAACAATACCATGACAACCGTCAACAAAGACTTCATGCCGCCCCGGGGCGACTACCACAAGCTGATAGTCTACCGCAAGGCCGAATGCATCTACGACATAACCTACCACTTCGCCCACACTTACCTCGAACGGGGCGACCGCACGATAGACCAGATGGTGCAGGCGGCGCGCAGCGGCAAGCAGAACATAGCCGAGGGAAGCCAGGCGGCGACGGCATCGAAGGAGACGGAACTGAAGCTCTACAACGTGGCAAAGGCCAGCCTGCAAGAGCTGTTGGCCGACTATGAGGACTTTCTCAGGGTGAGGGACATGGAGACTTGGCCGAAAGACTCGCCCAAAGCCGTACAGACAAGGAGGGCGTGCCGCGCCCACGACGACTCGGCCTTTTACCGCGAGAGGATTAAAACGCGGTCGGCCGAAACCACGGCGAACATCGCCATCATACTAATCCACCAGACCGACGTCCTCATGGCAGGGCTGATAGAGTCAGCCAAGCGCCGCTTCCTCGAAGAAGGCGGCATCAGGGAAGAAATGACAAGGGCACGGCTGAAATACAGGAATGGCAGGAAGTAAAGGCTGAGAGCACTGAGAATGCTGGGAAAACTGAAAGGAGTTGAGGATTGAGAGAACTGGGAGTGCTGGGAGAACTATGAGAACTGGGAGGACTGGGAACATCAACAAAGCCCCCAGTTCTCCCAGCAATCCCCGTCCTCCCAGCTCTCCCAGACCTCCCAGTCCTCCTAATTTCCCCGTCCTCTCAGTCCTCCCAGACCTCCCAGTCCTCCCCTCCCACCCAATAAAAAGAAAACCATGACCACCCAAGAATTCATCACCCAGAACCTCGACGCCGACATCCGCGACCTCGCCCTGCGCCATGCCGGCCGCACGGACATCGACCTGCCCTACGCCCTCGACCAGATTGCCGGCCGCCGCACGGCGCAAACCAAGCTGCCGCTATGGGCCGCCACCGACGGCATTATATACCCGCCGCACATCTCGATGGAACAATGCTCGTCCGAGCAGACCGCCAGGTACAAGGCCAAAGTGGCCCAACGCCTCATCGCAGAACTCCCAGTCCTCCCAGTTCTCCCTCCCAACCCCACAACCTTAATCGACCTTACGGGCGGCTTCGGCGTAGACTTCTCGTTCCTCGCGCCGCTCTTCGACAAGGCCGTCTACATCGAGCGGCAGAGCCATTTGTGCGACCTCTCGCGGCACAACATGGCCGCGCTGGGCATCACCCAGGCCGAGACGGTTTGCGGCGACTGTGCGCAAATTATCGGGGAAATAAGCCATGCCACGCTGATATATGCCGACCCGGCGCGCCGCTCGGCGTCAGGCAGCCGCACGTTCGCCATCAGCGACTGCACGCCCGACGTGCTCGCAATGAAGGAAACGCTGATTGACAAGGCCGACTTCACCATGCTCAAGCTCTCGCCCATGCTCGACTGGCGCAAGGCCGCGGCCGACATGGGCAGCCACGTGGGCGAAGTCCACATCGTATCGGCAGGCAACGAATGCAAGGAACTGCTGCTGGTCATGTCGCACAAGTTCACCGGTCTTGAAAGGATTTACTGCGTGAACGACGACCAGACGTTCTCGTTCACCCCCTCCCAGACCTCCCAGTCATCCCTGTCTTTCCATCAGTCCCAGTCCTCCCAGCACTCCCAGTCCTCCCCGCCGGCCTGTCTCTACGAGCCCAACGCCTCCCTGATGAAGGCCGGATGCTTCGCCCTGATAGAGCAGCGGTACGCCTGCCGGCAAGTAAGCCGCGACAGCCACCTGTTCCTTTCATCAGAACCCATCCCTTCGTTTCCCGGCCGCGGCTTCGCCATACGCGCCATAACAACGATGAACAAGCGCGAGCTGAAAGCCGCGCTCGGCGGCACCGGCCAAGCCAACGTAAGCGTAAGGAACTTCCCCATGACCGCCGACGCGCTGCGCAAGAAGCTCAAACTGAAGGACGGCGGCGACACTTACATCTTCGGCACGACGACAGCCGACAACCGACACGTGCTCATAATATGCGAGAAACATCACCAAAACCAAACCATACAGTCATGAAAAAAACATTGACAACACTCGCGCTGGCCGTCATAACGATGGCAGCCGGCGCACAAGGGCCGCAGGCCAAGACATCCTGCGGCGTGCTTGAAGGCACTTACGAGTCAGGCATCAAGGTGTTCAGGGGCGTGCCCTTCGCCCAGCCTCCTGTCGGGGAGCTGCGCTGGAAGGCGCCGCAGCCCGTCAAGCCGTGGACAGGCGTGAGGGCGGCCAAGCACTTCGGACCCAACCCGATGCAGCAAAACCTTTTCGGCGACATGAACTTCGGCACGCCTGAAAACAGCGAAGACTGCCTCTACCTGAACATCTGGACGCCGTCAAAAACCATGGACGAGCGCCTGCCCGTGCTCATTTACTTCAACGGCGGAGGGCTTGTGGCCGGTTCGGGCAGCGAGCCTCGCTACGCCGGAGAGTCGATGGCGCGGCGCGGAATAATATCAATCACGGCCAACTACCGCGAGGGAATATTCGGCTTCTTCGCACATCCGGAACTGTCGAAGGAAACCTCCTATAAAGGCTCGGGCAACTACGGCTTCCTCGACCAGGTAGCGGCCATCAGATGGGTGAAGGACAATATCGCGGCCTTCGGCGGCGACCCGGAGCGCATCACCATAGTGGGCGAGTCGGCAGGCTCGGCCTCCGTCAGCGCCCTCATGGCCTCGCCGCTGTGCCAAGGGCTGTTCGCGCAGGCCATGGGGTCGAGCGCATCGGTGGTGGCCTACGACAAAGTGCCCACGCTGAAGGAAGCCGAAGAGGCCGGCAAGGCCGTGATGAAGGCGGTGGGCTGCGCCTCGATAGCGGAGATGAGGGCGATGCCTGCGGCTGAACTGCTGGAGAAAGCCGGAGCGGCAAGCATGCAGAAGATGTACAACATTGACGGTTACTTCTTCACGGAGCAACCCGTAGACACATACAACAATGGCCGTCAGGCGCACGTGCCGCTGCTTGTGGGCTGGAATTCGGCCGAAATGCCCATCGCTGCCGTGCTCGGAGGACGCCCCATGACGGTGGAGTCTGTCAGGGAAGCGGTGAAGAGCGTCTTCGGCGACGACACCGACAAGGTGCTCGAGGCATACGGACTGACTACCGACGAGGCCGTGGCCGGACAGCCGGGATGGCGTCTCGGCAGCGACATGTTCGTGGCGTTCGGCACGTGGAAATGGGCCGACATGCACGCACGCACCGGCCAACAGCCCGTTTACAGGTATCTATACTACCATCCGCGCCCGGCAATGCGCGTCAGCGGAAAGGTGGCCGGACTGGCCGGAGGGGTTATCGACGCGGAGGAAGGCGAGGCACAACAGCCTGCGGCGACCGGCGCGGTACACTCCGCCGACATAGAATATGCCATGGGCACGCTGCCCACCAACCGCGTGTATGACTGGCAGGCAGCCGACTTCACCGTGTCAACCATATTCCAGAACTATTACCTCAACTTCATCAAGACCGGCAACCCGAACGGCCTGGGGCAGCCCGAATGGCAGCCGGTGAACGGCCACGACGTGCCGCCCGTGCTCCAGATAGGCACCCACACCTACCTGAAAGCCGACGCGCAGCTTGAAAACGCCTACCGCACAGCCGACAAGGCAGTATGGAAATAAAGCCTACCGGCAGGCGGCATCGCCGCGACCGCGCAAATCACTGAAAACCAAGCAAATACCAAAAGGCCGCGTTTCACACTATGAAACGTGGCCTTTTGGCTTGTAAAACACGGCCTTTCGCATCGCAAAACGCGGCCTTTCGCAACGCCGCCCCTTTTTACCTTTCCACCCTTTTACCTTTTTACCTTTCTACCTTTTTACTTTTTCACCTTTTTACCTTTTCTTCAGCTCTTTCCTGAAGCGCAGGAAATACAGCAGTCCGGCAGTAGACAGGCACACAGGGAAGGCCGACCAGATGCCCACAAGGCCGTAACCCATGTGTATGCCGAGCAGCCATCCTAACGGCAGCGACACCACGAAATAAGAGAAAAAGGCAATCCATATCATCGGGCGGACGCACTGTATGCCCCTCAGCGCGTTGGCGAAGGTGTACTGGATGGCGTCGCCAATCTGGTAAGCGATGAGCGGAACGACAGTCTGCGACACGAGGACGGCCACCGCCGCACTGTCGGTAAACCACCAGCTTACCGTGCCACGCAGCAATACGACGGGCACAGAGAGCGTTAAAGCCAGCCCGAGGACTATGTGAAGGCCGCTGTAAGCCGTGCGGCGGACAGCCGCGTAATCGCCCTGCCCGGCGAAGTAACTCACTCTGACGGCAATCGCCGCCGCCATGCCGCTGCTTACCATGTAGAGCAGTTGCGACACGGTGAGCATCACCTGATGGGCGGCCAGGGCGGTGGTGCCGAGCCATCCCACGAAGATTGCCGACAGCGAGAACGCCGCAGTCTCCATGCCCAACTGCATGGCGACGGGCAGTCCAAGCCCGGCAAGCCGACCGGCGGCTGCGCGGTTGACGCCTCCTGCGGCAAAACCGGCGCGGAAACGGCCGTAACGCCTGTGCCTGAAGAACACCTGCATGCAGGCAACGGCCATGACGACGCGCGACACAGCCGTGGACACTCCAGCCCCGAAGAGCCCCAGCTCGGGCGCGCCCAGCTCGCCGTAGATGAGCACCCAGTTGCCGAAAATGTTGAGAAGGTTGCCGCCAATGATGACATACATGGGCGTGCGCGTGTCGGTAACGCCGTCGAAAAACTGCTTGAAAGTGTTGAAACAGCACAGGAACGGCAGCGACGCGATGTTCACCCACAGGTAGGGACGCATCAGCGGCAGCAACTCTTCGGGCTGTCCGAAGCGGTGGATGTTCAGGCAGAAGGCCGAACATACAGCCACGAGAACCGCCGACAGGGCGAGGTTGGCCGCAAGGCTGTTCTTCACCGCCCGGCCAATAGCGCCAGCGTCGCCCTGCCCGAACAGGCTGCCCACAACGGGGGTAAGCCCGTATGAGAAGCCCGTGGCGAAGATAACCACGAGCAAGAACATCGTGTTGACGAAGCTGGCGGCCGCCAGTTCCTCCATAGAGTGGTGACCCACCATAATCGTGTCGGCAAAACCGAGCACCACGTTGCCTATCTGTCCCACCACGATAGGCACGCCGAGGCGCACCAACGCGCCGTAACGGCTGTCCAGTTTTTCGATAGTTAAAGCCATACGGGGTGCAAAGGTACGAAATAAAGGTGAGAAAGTGAGAGGGTAAGAAGGTGAGAAAGCCTGCGGCTTTGCTGACATCTGCGCAACCACCTGGTTGTCAACGCGTTACAAAAGGCCGTGTTTTAGCCTGCAAAACGCGGTCTTTCAGCGTGTAAAAGATGGCCTTTTGCACGGCAATTTGCCGTGAATTGAATTGAGAATGGAGAATTGGGAATTGATAATTATGATTACCTTTGCAAACAGACAACCTCAAAAGGTAATCATAATTATCAATTCCCAATTCTCCATTCTCCATTCTAAATTCTCAACTCTCAATTCAATCCCCCGCTCTACCGCCTGTATTCGTTGGGCGTCATGCCGGTGGCCTTCTTGAATACGCGCGTGAAGTGCTGGGGATATTGGAAGCCGAGGTTGTATGACACTTGGCTGACGGTGTTCGAGGGGATGAGCAGCTGCTCCTTGGCAAGGCTGATAATCTTGTGCTGGATGTAGTCAAGGGCTGTCTTGCCGGTTTCCTTCTTAATCAGGTCGCCGAAGTAGTTGGGCGACAGGCACAGCTCCGAGGCACAGTATTTCACAGTGGGCAGGCCGTGCTGAAGGGCGTTGTCGCCGGTGAAATAGCGGTCGAGCAGAGCCTCGAAGCGCGTCAGTATGTCGCGGTTTGCATCCTGCCGGGTGACGAACTGGCGCTCGTAGAAGCGCAGGCAGTAGTTGAGCAGCAGCTCGATGTTGTTGGAGATGAGCCGCCGGCTGAGGCGGTCGATTGAGTGCTCAAGCTCCTCCTGTATCTTCATCAGGCAGTCGATGAACGTTCGCCGCTCGCGGTCGGACAGGTGCAGTGCCTCGTTCACCTCGTAGGAAAAGAAGGTATAGTCCTTCATGTTGCGCCCGAGGTTGGTGCCGCGGATAAGGTCGGGGTGGAAGCACAGGGCGTAACCCTGCGACTGAAACACCTCGCCGGTGTCCTCGATGCCGATGACCTGCCCCGGCGCAAGGCAGACGACGGAGCCTTTCTGATAGTCGTACCGCTGGCGGCCGTATATCAGTTCGCAGTTCTTCTCGTCCTTCAGGAACACCACGTAGAAGCTGAACGTATGGCGCATGTGGCGCATCGGCCTGGCCTTTGACAGGTCGATGACGCTCACCAAGGGGTGGAGCGTCTCCACGCCGAGCATATCGTCGTATTCGGTTACGGTCTCGATGTTCAACAAAGCCTTTTCCATCGTCGTTGGTATTTATCGTTTTTGCAAAGATAAACAACATTATCGTCCGGGGAATGCGCGGCCCGCAAAAAACCGTGTTTTCGTTAACCATGCCAGTGTTTTGTATCATACGCACGGCGGCGCACGGACAGAAAGGATTGAAAATCAGTGGATATGTGAAGCGTCCCCGTGTTTTGTATAACAACGGCAAGCGGCTTTCAGGCTAACTTTGCAGCCGGAAATGAAACTGTCGGACAAACAACAAAACCACAGACAATGGGAAAATTCAATTCATTAATCGCCATGACGCTGGCCGGACTGATGTCGGTCACGTCGTGCGCACAGACAAAAGAAAGAAAGGGAAACGACATGAAGACGGAAAAGAAAACACTCGTGGCGTTCTTCTCGCGCGCCGGAGAGAACTACGCCGTTGGCCGCATCGAGAAAGGCAACACACACATCGTGGCCGAAATGATTGCCGGGGAGACCGGCGGCACGCTCTTCCAGATAGAGCCTGCGACGCCTTATCCCGACGATTACACCGAATGCACGGAGGTGGCGCAGCGCGAGCTGAACGCCAAGGCACGCCCGGCAATAAAGGGAGACGCGAGAGTTGAGGACTACGACGTTGTGTTCATAGGCTACCCCAACTGGTGGGGCGACATGCCGATGGCCGTATATACGTTCATCGAAAAGCACGACTGGAGAGGAAAAACCGTCGTTCCGTTCTGCACGCACGAAGGAAGCGGACTGGGCAGCACGGCCTCAAAGCTGGCCGCAGCCTGCCAGGGGGCTACCGTACTTGAAGGACTTGCAGTGCGCGGAGCGACCGCACAGCATGACAGAGGCCGCACACGGGCGAGCGTAAGCAAATGGCTAAGCAATCTGAAATACTGAAGCAATGGACGTGATGATACTTACCGGCGCAGGGCAGATTGGCATGGCGATAGCCCGGCGCATGGGTTACGGAATGAAAATAATAATCGGCGACAAGAGCATTGACAACGCACGGCGCGCAAGCGAGACGATGAACAACGCCGGATTTGACACCATTGCCGTGCAAACGGACTTGTCGTCGCGCGACTCAATCAAGGCAATGATTGACGAGGCGCGGCGTTACGGCGGGATAAAGCACTTTGTCAACGCCGCCGGAGTGTCGCCCTCGCAGGCGCCGGTGGAGACAATCCTGAAGGTGGATTTGTACGGAACGGCGGTGCTGCTCGAAGAAGTGGGCAAGGTGATGATGCCCGGCGGCACGGGCGTAACGGTGTCGAGCCAGTCGGGCCACCGCCTTCCGGCACTCGGCGAGGAGGCCGACCGCCTGCTGGCCTGCACCCCAACAGAGGAGCTGCTGGCGCTCGACATACTGCAACCGCAGAACATCCGCGACACGCTGCACGCCTACCAGCTGGCCAAGCGGTGCAACGTGAAGCGCGTGATGGCCGAGGCCGTGAGGTGGGGAAAGCGCAAGGCGCGCATCAACTCGATATCTCCGGGCATCATAGTGACGCCGCTCGCCATCGACGAGCTTAACGGGCCGCGCGGCGGTTTCTACAAAAACATGTTCGCCACCTGCCCGGCAGGCCGGCCGGGAACGGCCGACGAGGTGGCCAACGTAGCCGAGCTGCTGATGGGCGGCCGCGGAGCGTTCATCACCGGAGCCGACTTCCTCGTTGACGGAGGTGCCACCGCCGCGTATTTTTATGACACCCACCCCAGCCCTCCCGAAGGGAGGGAGCTTGATTAGCGTGAATTCGATATAATGAGAATGTGATAATAACCCTACTTCAAGCGGTCGGTTGGTAACTGAAAGTCGCCGTTAAGGCAATGACTGTTACCAACCGACTATTTGAAAAACAAAAATCCCTGCAGTCGTTTCCGACCGCAGGGACTTCCACATTTCCATTTTCATTAAGCCTTCAAATGGGTTCTACGGTTTTACTTTTTACCGTTTCTCCCCTTCTTGCCCTTTCTCCCTCCCTCGGGAGGGTTGGGGAGGGGCTTTACCTTTTTATTTCACTTCAATCTGCTTGAGCGTCTGCTCCTCTTTCTTGGCAGTCTTGGGCAGGTTGACGGTAAGCACTCCGTCGTTCACCTTGGCCTCAATGGCATCCTTGTCGACATCGTCGGGCAAGAGCAGCGTCTGCTCGTATTTCGAGTAAGAGAACTCGCGGCGCAGGTAGTGGCTCTTCTTGTCCTCGTCCTTGTGCTCGTCCTTGCTCTCCATGCGGATGTGCAAGTTGCCGTCGCGGTCGATGTTCACGTTGAAATCCTCCTTCTTAAGCCCCGGAGCCGCAAGCTCTACGGTGTACTCCTTGTCGCTTTCCTTGACGTTGATTGCCGGCGCTGTAGCGTTGGCGCGCGTCATAAAGTCGTTGTCGAAAAAGTCGTTGAATACGTCAGGCATCCAAGAATTGCGTCCGAAAACTGGTAACATAGCCATAATTAAATCCTCCTTGTTTTTATTTTTAACCTTTCATATCCGGAAGCTCCGCCTCCTGCGGCCTCGCCTCCTTCGATTGCCCCTCGCTTCCGTTCGGAACTTTCACTCATCATAATGCAACATCCGTGCCACTTACACATTTCGACATAATGGCATATTTTACTGACAAATAGTCAGCAAAGTATAAATATTTTAATCATTATAACATATTTTTAATGACAAAATGACAAGCACCCACCCCACCCCTCCCGAATGGAAGGAGCTTGATATGCCTTCGCCAGATGCAGGATATTGGCCTTATCGGGTGCATCCGGCCTGTTCGGTCTATTGCCAAATAGTGCGTATAGAATAACCGCCTGACAGCCAGAGAGTTACCGAAAGGCCGTGTTTTGCGTTGCAAAACACGGCCTTTCGCACGTTAAAAAGCGTCCTTTCGCAATGTGAAAGGACGCCTGTTGCAGTTCGTCCGCAGCCTTGACGGCTGCCGAGCGACTTTAACGGGCACGCAGCGGACGGCTTACAGCGATATGGTGGCCGTCTCCCACCGTGACTGCGGAATGTTGACGCCCTCCTTGGCTGCCTTCGTGCGGATGCGCGCCATCTCGCGCTGCGCCTGGCGGAAGGCCTTTTTCTGCTGCGTGTAGTTCGACGGCGACATCGAGCCGGCCACTCCGCTGTGCTCGCCGTTGACGGTGGCGCGCGCGCCGGTGTTGGTTATCGAGTTGTAATGCCGCTCGGCAAGGTTCTCCCATCGCTTGTACTGCGTCTGGTAACTGCCGCCGGAAGACACGCCGCCTGACTGCACAACGCCTGACGACGCGGCCGTAGAGCCATGCTTGATTTCCCTGACGGAATTACGTATCTCCATAGTCTTTTCAACCAGCTGGCCCATTAGCTCGAGGAACGAGGGGTCAGCCTCATACACCACGCCCTGTGACAGATTGTATATATAGTCGCGGCGCGACTTTTTATTGGCTACCATGTCCTGCTTGCCCTGCTCTCCGGCAAGGGCGAAGGCCATGTCATACGCCTTGTATGCGTCGGTGTAATACTTGTTCCGCTCGCACCACTTGGCCAGCAACAGGTAGCCCTGGATTGACGTGGGGTTGTACTCCACGTAGTTCCTCATCGGCGTAATGTCCTTGCCGAACATCTCGTTTCCCTCGGCTTCCCTTAGCAGGTTTTCCTCAATGTCCACGTGGCCGTGCTTGGAGACGTGCCCCGTAAAGCCGTTGTTCCACACCTCGGCGTAGCCGTCGGCGTTGAACCCTGTGATGTAGTCGAAGCTGCACGGCACTATTTCGCCCCATCCGGCCGCCACAAGGCCGTACTTGCCGTCCTTCACCACGCGCACCACGCCGCCCTCAGGCTCGGCCACGTCGTCGTAAAGCGTCGCAGAGAGAGGCTTGCCGTCAGCACCCGCCACACGCCACTGCGAGCCTTCCTGAACGGCCTTCAACGCTGCGTCGGGCACAAGGGAGGGCGCAGTCTTTGCGCTTTCGTACACCCCGTGCAGCCGCTCCGCAGCCGCAGCCATTTCTTCCCCGTGCGCCTTCGTAGCCGCTTTGACGGCCTTCTTTACCGCGTTGCTCCAGTTCTTGCTCCGCTTATTGCGGTCGCCGGTGTCGAGCTTCGCGCGCAGGTCTTCCGAACAAACGTTGTTCAGCAGGTCTATGACGTACCATCCGCCGTCCTTCTCGACCAGCGCAACGTGTACATACCCCTCGTCGCCTAACCTCTGGCAGAAGTGAGACGCCTTGGCGTACTGCGGCTCGATGACGTAGTTACCCATGGCGTCGGCATAGCCCCACTTGCCGCCGACGCAGACGGGAAGCACGAAGAAATAAGACAGGTCCTTGCCCTCGAACAGCACGTTCCTTGAAGACGACACAAAGGAGTTCATGCCAGTGTCGCCATAAACGGCGTCGAACTTAGGCCCGCTGGTGCGGTTGCCGTTGACAAACACGCCCCATTTGCCGCCGGACTCATACGCCCCGAAGACACCTTCTTTGTATGCCTTCCTGCTGACGAGCAACGAGTCGTACTGGGGATACACGCATACGATGTCGCCATAGGCCACACCGTACCTGCCGTCCTCGCAGATTACGTTGTAGTCGTTGTACGAATACGCGTGAAGGGAAAGGGTGATAATGCCCGCAAAAAACATTAATGACAACAGTCTTTTCATGATATACGGTTGTTTGAATGATAAGACATGACACACAGGACACGGCAGACAAGCGCGGCACAGGATGTGCGGCAACATGGGGCAAACGCCCTGCCAACGCCCTGTTTCATGCACAAAGATAAGCAACATGACCGCTCCAGCCGTTCTGTTTTTCATAAAACTTGTTAACCGACACGGCGTTTCAACAAACGGTTTACACTTGTGTAAACCATAGGTTTACAACAACATACATGCAGGCGGCAACCGACGGCACGAAAAATGGCGGCGCGCATCACTGCGGGCCGCCATCAAACATAATCTATGTCGTAAAATACAAATTATCGTTTTTAGTCGTTCAGCTTCGCCTTTATGAACTCGCGGTTCAGCCGGGCGATGTTGGCTATCGACTCGTTCTTGGGGCATTCGGCCTCGCAGGCACGTGTGTTGGTGCAGTTTCCGAAGCCAAGCTCCTCCATCTTCATCACCATAGCCTTGGCGCGCTTTGCCGCCTCGGGGCGTCCCTGGGGCAGAAGGGCGAGCTGGCTCACCTTCGAGCTGACGAAGAGCATGGCCGAACCGTTCTTGCAAGCCGCAACGCAGGCGCCGCAGCCGATGCACGTAGCGCAGTCCATAGCCTCGTCGGCAGCCTCCTTGGGGATAAGGATGGCGTTGGCGTCCTGCGGCTGTCCGGTGCGGACGCTGATATATCCGCCGGCCTGTATAATCTTGTCGAACGCGCCGCGGTCAACCATGCAGTCCTTGATTACGGGGAAGGCGGCCGAACGCCACGGCTCAACGGTGATTATGTCGCCGTCGTTGAAGCGGCGCATGTACAGCTGGCAGGTCGTAGCCCCCGTCGCCGGGCCGTGGGGATGGCCGTTGATGTAGAGCGAGCACATGCCGCAGATGCCCTCGCGGCAGTCATGGTCGAAGACGAACGGCTCCTTGCCGGCCTCGATGAGCTGCTCGTTGAGGATGTCCAACATCTCGAGGAACGACGTATCCGTTGGGATGTCCTTCATCTCGAACGTGTCAAAATGACCTTTTGCCTTCGGTCCGTTCTGACGCCAGACCTTAAGCGTGAAACTTATATTTCTTTCCATTTTATATACGGTTTTACGGTTTTGAGGTTATGGGGTTTTACGGTTCCAGAGATTGCGGTGACATTGTGGAAGGTTGGTTTCGCCTTACATAAATCAACGATTGTATCATTTTGTTGACCGAATTGTTTAAGCTGTCAGCCATAACAAAGTCGTCATCGCTTACGTAAGCAAACCGTCTCGACAGTTCCAACTGGGTATCCAGCTCGTTTGATGAACCCAATGAGATGTAAAGGAAGTGTATCAGCTCGGCGTTTGTGCCTCTGCCGTAACCCTCTGCGATATTCGAGGGTATTGAGACTGCACATCTGCGCATCTGGCTTACAAGGCCAAAAAGCTCTTCTTTCGGGAAGTTTGCAGTAATCTGGTAAACCATTTTAGCCAGTTCCATGCTTTCATTCCAAACCCGGAGGTTCTTATGCGGCCCCATGTTTCCTTTATTCTTTCAAGAGTGTCATCACCGTATAACCGTATGACCCTATAACCTTATAACCTTAAATTAATTCTTATAATTTCGGGTTTGAACCTTTATTGCCTCATAATGCAGCGGCTCCTTGATGAGCTCGGGCGCCTTCTCGTCGCTTCCCTGGTACTCCCAGCAGCCTACGTAGAAGTAGTTTTCGTCGTCGCGCTTTGCCTCGCCTTCCTCTGTCTGGTATTCCTCGCGGAAGTGGCCGCCGCACGACTCGTTGCGCGACAGCGCGTCGTAAGCTATCAGCTCGCCCATGGTGATGAAGTCGCGCAGGTGGATTGCCTTGTCAAGCTCTGTGTTAAGGCCTTCCTTCGAGCCGGGGATGAAGAGGTTGGTCTCGAACTCCTTGCGTATCTTCTTGATGAGTTCAAGTCCTTCCTTCAGGCCTTCTGCGGTGCGTCCCATGCCCACGTGCTCCCACATTATGTGGCCAAGCTCCTTGTGGATGGAGTCTACCGAGCGTTTGCCCTTTATGTTCATGAGGCGGTCAATCTCAGCCTGTACGCCCTTTTCGGCCTCCTCGAACTCGGGCAGGTCGGTCGAGATGCGCGGCCAGATGGACTGGTCGGCCAGGTAGTTCTGGATGGTATAAGGCAGCACGAAGTATCCGTCGGCCAGTCCCTGCATGAGGGCTGACGCGCCGAGGCGGTTGGCTCCGTGGTCGGAGAAGTTGCACTCGCCGATTGCGAACAGGCCTTCGATGCTGGTCATAAGCTCGTAGTCAACCCAGATGCCGCCCATCGTGTAGTGGATTGCGGGGT
This sequence comes from uncultured Prevotella sp., assembly GCA_900551055.1. Lineage (GTDB taxonomy): Bacteria > Bacteroidota > Bacteroidia > Bacteroidales > Bacteroidaceae > Prevotella. Next base: position 21,026 of record URUK01000024.1, read on the forward strand.
AAATCATCATCGGGTTGTAATACTTCACGCCGTTGATTTCATTGGCAAGCTCGCCCGGATTGACGTCGGTTATCTCCTCGTACATGTCGAACAGGTTGCCGTAACGCTGCAGAACGACGTCTATGCCGAGGCGCTCGATGCTCTCGGAGAAGTCGAGGAACACGGCCAGACCTGTGTTGTTAACGCCGTAGCCCTTGTCGCAACGCTCCTTGGCGGCGCGGCTTGCAACGTCACGGGGCACGAGGTTGCCGAAGGCCGGATACCTGCGCTCCAGGTAGTAGTCGCGGTCTTCCTCGGGAATGTCGCTGCCCTTCTTCTCGCCGCGCTGCAGTGCCTTTGCGTCTTCAAGCTTCTTGGGCACCCAGATGCGGCCGTCGTTACGCAGAGACTCCGACATAAGCGTGAGCTTCGACTGGTTCGTGCCGTGCACGGGGATGCAGGTCGGGTGTATCTGCACGTAAGACGGGTTGGCGAAATAGGCTCCCTTGCGGTAGCAAGCCATCGCGGCGGTGCAGTTGCAGCCCATCGCGTTGGTCGAGAGGAAGTATGTGTTGCCGTATCCGCCGGTAGCTATCACGACGGCGTTGGCCGAGAAGCGCTCGAGCTTTCCTGTCACGAGGTTCTTAGCGATGATGCCGCGTGCACGGCCGTCGACGATTACCACGTCTTCCATCTCATATCGTGTGTACAGCTTTACGCGGCCGGTGTGAACCTGACGGCTGAGAGCCGAGTAAGCGCCGAGCAGAAGCTGCTGGCCGGTCTGTCCCTTTGCATAGAATGTACGCGACACCTGCGCGCCGCCGAACGAGCGGTTTGCCAGCATGCCGCCGTACTCGCGGGCGAACGGAACGCCCTGAGCCACGCACTGGTCGATGATGTTGTTGGACACTTCAGCCAGTCGGTAGACGTTGGCCTCGCGTGCACGGTAGTCGCCGCCCTTCACCGTGTCGTAGAACAGACGGTAGACAGAGTCGCCGTCGTTCTGGTAGTTCTTTGCGGCGTTGATACCTCCCTGCGCGGCGATGGAGTGTGCGCGGCGCGGAGAGTCCTGTATGCAGAAGTTGAGGACGTTGAAGCCCATCTCGCCGAGCGACGCGGCAGCAGAGGCTCCTGCGAGTCCGGTGCCCACTACGATGACGTCCAACTTCAGTTTGTTCTTAGGGTTGACGAGGCGCTGGTGAGCCTTGTAGTTGGTCCATTTCTCAGCTATCGGCCCCTCTGGTATCTTGGAATTGATTTGCTTTGCCATAACAATTATGAATTATGCATTATTAATTATGAATTAAAAACAGCACAGACTGGGAGCTATGCCGAATGCGAACGCCAGCACTACCACGAGGAAGCCCAGCATGAGCAGCGTGGTGTAGACGAGGCCGATGACCTTCCAGCGGTTGAACCACACCTTGCCGTTCCAGCCGAATGTCTGCATCGCGCTCCAGAAACCGTGCGAGAGGTGGAACCAGATTGCCACCAGCCAGATGATGTACAGCACCACGTAAACGGGGTTCGAGAACGTCAGCTTGATGTACTCAAAGCCGTTCCACGGCTCGGGAACAACGGCAAGGCCCGCCAGCTCGGCGAACATCATGTTGTACCAGAAGTTGAACAGGTGGAGCAGAAGGCCGAGAAGAACGATGATGCCCAGAACGAGCATGTTCTGTGAAGCCCATTCCACCTTGCCCGGACGCGACGTTACGGCGTAACGCTCCTCGCCGCGTGCGCGGCGGTTCTGCATCGTCAGCAGGAACGCGTACACGATGTGGATTACGGCCAGGGCTGCCAAGGCCAGCGTGCCCACGAGCGCGTACCAGTTAGCCCCGAGGAACTCACAAACAGCATTGTAAGCATCGCCCGAGAATAGAGCCACTACGTTCATTGACATGTGGAACGTCAAGAACAGGATAAGCGCGACGCCGGTAACCGACATCACCACTTTCCTTCCGATGGATGAATTACATAACCACATAAATGATTTGAATTTTAATGTATTAAATGAATTGATTGTTGTTGTCAACCCACAAAAGAACCACCGTTCGCCTGTGCCGGCGAACAGTACAGCCATACTCTGTTATAGGTAGGCCGGCATCCATTAGAGGATGCAAATATACTCCATTTTGATGATAAATCAAACTATTTGACAAAAAATTCGATTTTAATTCTTACTTTTGCGCCGTCGGCGGACACGCCGACAGCAGACAAGCTGGGTAAGGTTATACGGTTATGGGGTTATTAGGTCATACGGTTTCAGGATTTTTCAAGACGCCGCGAAGCATCGCACAGCGTCAAAAACGCCGGACGAATATTAGCCGGGCAACCGTAAAACCGCATAACCCCACAACCGTAAAACCGCATAACCCCACAACCGTAAAACCGTAAAAACAATGATTTTACACTACGATGTTATCGTCATAGGCGGAGGACATGCCGGCTGCGAGGCCGCGGCGGCGGCGGCGAAGATGGGCGCACGCACATGCCTCGTCACCATGGACATGAACAAAATAGCGCAGATGAGCTGCAACCCCGCCGTCGGCGGAATAGCAAAAGGCCAGATAGTGCGCGAAATCGACGCGCTGGGCGGACACATGGGCATCGTCACCGACAAGACGGCGATACAGTTCCGCATGCTCAACCGCTCGAAAGGTCCCGCGGTATGGAGCCCCCGCGCGCAGTGCGACCGAGGCAAGTTCATCTGGCAGTGGCGCACCGTGCTCGACCGCACTGACCGTCTCGACATCTGGCAAGACCAGGCCGAGGAGCTGCTCGTGGAGCATGGCTGCGCCGTGGGCGTAAGCACCGTGTGGGGCGTGGAGCTGCGCGCTAAGAGCGTGGTGCTCACCGCCGGCACCTTCCTCAACGGACTGCTGCACATCGGGCGCAAGCATCTGCCGGGCGGACGCATAGCCGAACCGGCCGTCGGACGCCTCACCGAAAGCATCACGCGCCACGGAGTGACCGCCGGAAGGATGAAGACCGGCACGCCCGTGCGCATCGACCGCCGCTCCGTCCACTTCGAGGACATGGAGGTGCAGGAGGGCGAACACGACTTCCACGGCTTCAGCTTCATGCCAATCCGCAGGCAATTAAAGCAGCTCACGTGCTGGACCTGCTACACCAACCCCGACGTACACGCCACGCTCGTGGCCGCACTGGCCGACTCGCCGCTGTACAACGGACAGATACAGAGCATCGGGCCGCGCTACTGCCCGTCGATAGAAACCAAGCTTGTCACCTTCCCCGACAAGCAGCAACACCCCTTATTCCTCGAACCCGAAGGCGAAGACACCAACGAGATGTACCTCAACGGCTTCTCGTCGTCAATGCCCATGGACGTGCAAATCAACGCGCTCAGGAAGATACCGGCGCTGCGCGACGCCAGGGTTTACCGCCCGGGCTACGCCATTGAGTACGATTTCTTCGACCCGACGCAGCTGCGCCACACCCTCGAATCAAAGATAATACCCGGCCTGTTCATGGCCGGACAGGTGAACGGAACCACCGGCTACGAGGAGGCCGGCGGACAAGGACTCGTAGCCGGGGTAAACGCCGCGCTGCGCTGCTCGGGCGGACAGCCCTTCACCCTCGGCCGCGACGAGGCTTATATCGGCGTACTCATCGACGACCTCGTGACCAAAGGCGTCGACGAACCCTACCGCATGTTCACCAGCCGCGCCGAATACCGCATACTGCTGCGCCAGGACGACGCCGACGCACGCCTCACGGAGAAGGCTTACTCCATAGGCCTTGCCACGCGCGAACGCTACGACTGGTGGATGCAGAAAAAAGAAGCTGTCAGCCGCCTGACGGATTTTTGTGCTACAACACCGGTGAAACCGCGCGACATCAACTCCGCACTCGAGGCATTGGGCACCACCCCTCTGCGCGAAGGATGCAAGATAGCCGACCTCATAGCGAGGCCGCAACTCACGATGCAGAACCTTTCCGACATACTGCCGGAACTGAAACAAGCGTTGAAATCGCTGCCAAACCGCGGAGAAGAGATTGCCGAAGCCGCCGAAATCAAGATGAAATACAAGGGCTACATAGAGCGCGAGCGGCTCGTGGCGGACAAGATGCGCCGCCTTGAGAACATCAAAATACGCGGACATTTCCGCTACTCGGAGATGCAACAGCTGTCGACCGAAGCGCGGCAAAAGCTCAAAAAAATCGACCCCGAAACCCTTGCACAGGCCAGCCGCATTCCGGGCGTATCGCCGAGCGACATCAACATCATGTTAGTGCTGATGAACCGGTAAGGCGCACAAATGTTTCACGTGAAACAAATCGTATGTTTTTTATCAAACAAAAACGATGGAACGGTCTGAAAATTAGCAATATACGGAGAGCGTCCACAGATTTGCTTGAATGTTAAAACCGCGAGGTTTCACGATGAAACGGGACTGCCGCAGAGGCACATCCCCACCCCACGCCCGACGGCATGAAACCACCTGCGCAACACATTGGAAACAAGCGCGTTGCAAAAGGCCGCAAAACGCCGCGCAAAAGGCCACGAATTGGAAGGCAAAAGGCCACTAACTGCAAAGCAAAAGACAACCTTTTAGGGAAAGGTAAAAAGGTAAAAAAGTAAAAAGGTGAAAAAGCCTGCCGGATTACCTGCCGTATTGGGCATATTAGTCCTATTCAGCCAAAAGGGCTATCGGCCTTATCCGCCCCATCGGCCCTATTCAGCTTGCAGGCCTATCCGCCCCACCCGACTTACAACAACCATAAATATAAAAACAAGAAAAAAGAGAAATGAACAACAAGACACTGCTGGAAAACCTGAGGTGCATACCCGATTTTCCGAAGAAAGGAATTAATTTCAGAGACGTGACGACACTGTTCTCCAACCCTGAATGCCTGCAAATAATGGAAGACGAGCTGTTCGAGCTTTACCGCGACAAGGGCATCACCAAAATAGTAGGCATCGAAAGCCGCGGCTTCATCATGTCGTCGGCACTGGCGATAAGGCTCCACGCCGGCGTGGTTCTCTGCCGCAAGCCCGGCAAGCTGCCCGGAGAAACCATACAGGAAAGCTATTCGAAGGAGTATGGCACGGACACAATCGAAATACACAAGGACGCCATAACGAGCGACGACATCGTTCTGCTGCATGACGACCTGCTGGCAACAGGCGGCACGATGAAGGCCGCCTACGACCTCGTAAAGAAGTTCAACCCGAAAAAAATCTACGTCAACTTCATCATAGAACTGACACGCGAGGGACTGAACGGCCGCGAGAACTTCGACAAGGAGACCGACATCACGAGCCTGCTGCAAGTGTAGCAGACAGCAGACAAGTAGACAAGTGACAAGCAGACAAGTAAATTACCATAGCTGGGAATACCGCCACAAGAGCCTACAGCATTGACAAACAGGCCTGTCTGCTTGTCACTTGTCCACTTGTCTGCTAAAAGTCGCTTAAAGTTTCACGTGAAACATTATTTTTGAAAACCCCTTTGTATAAAGCACTTACGCGCCATGACTAAAGAAGAAAACGAGAAGCGGCTGGCCCGGCTGAAGGCTATCGTGAGCAACATGCCCACCAAGCCCGGCAGCTACCAGTACTACGACGAGGGCGGCACCATAATATACGTAGGCAAGGCGAAGAACTTGAAGGCGCGCGTATCGTCTTATTTCCACAAGGAAGTAGACCGCTTCAAGACGAAAGTGCTTGTCAGCAAAATCCACGACATTACCTACACGGTGGTCAACACCGAGGAGGACGCCCTGCTGTTGGAGAACAGCCTTATCAAGAAATACCAGCCGCGGTACAACATCCTGCTGAAAGACGGCAAGACATACCCCTCAATCTGCGTCACGAAAGAGTACTTTCCACGCATATTCAAGACGCGTACCATCAACAAGCGGTGGGGCTCTTACTACGGCCCTTACAGCCACATAGGCTCGATGTATGCCATCCTTGAGCTTATCAAGAAGCTCTACAAGCCGCGCACATGCCGCCAACCCATAACGCAGGAGGGCGTCGAACAGGGCAAATACCGTCCCTGCCTGGAGTACCACATACATAACTGCGGCGCGCCGTGCATTGGCAAACAGAGCTACGAAGACTATCAGGAGAGCATCGCGCAGGCTCGCGAGATACTGAAAGGAAACACGCGCGAGCTGCAGCGCCGCCTCTACGCGCAGATGCAACGGCTGGCGGAGGAGATGCGCTTCGAGGAGGCCGAGGTGCTGAAACAACGCTACCTGCTGCTCGACAGCTTCTGCGCCAAGAGCGAGGTGGTGAGCCACACCATTACGGACGTTGATGTGTTCAGCGTCAACGACGACGAGCGCACGGCTTACGTGAACTACATGCACGTGACGAACGGCAGCATAAACCAGGCGCAGACGTTCGAAATGAAGAAGAAACTGGGCGAGACGGTGCTCGAAATACTGCAAATCGCCATACTGCAAATACGCGAGCGGATGGGCAGCACGGCGCGTGAAATCGTGGTGCCGTTCGCCGTCGACATGGCGCTTGACGGCGTTACGTTCACCGTTCCGCAGCGCGGCGACAAGCGAACGCTGCTCGACCTATCCGAAATGAACGGCAAGCAGTACCGCTTCGACCGCCTGAAACAGGCCGAAAAGCTGAACCCCGAGCAGAAATCCGTGCGCCTGATGAAGGAAATTCAGGCCGCCCTGAAGCTGCCGAAGATGCCTTACCAGATTGAGATGTTCGACAACTCGAACATCTCGGGCACCGATGCCGTGGCGGCGTGCGTGGTGTTCAAGAAGATGAAGCCCAGCAAAAAGGACTACCGCAAGTACATAATAAAGACTGTGGAAGGGCCTGACGACTACGCATCCATGCAGGAAGTGGTGCGCCGCCGCTACTCACGCATGGTGGAGGAAGGCCAGCCCCTGCCCGACCTTATCATAACCGACGGAGGACTAGGGCAGATGAGCGTGGTGCGCGAAGTTGTGGAAAAGGAATTAGGACTTGATATTCCCATCGCCGGACTTGCCAAGGACGACCGCCACCGCACCAACGAACTGCTCTTCGGCCTGCCGCCCGTCGTCATCGGAATGAAGACCGACAGCGAGCTGTTCCGCCTCCTGACGCACATGCAGGACGAGGTCCACCGCTTCGCAATAACGTTCCACCGCGACAAACGCTCGAAGCATGCGCTGCACTCGGAGCTTGACGACATACGCGGCATAGGCCCCAAGACAAAGGACGCCCTGCTGCAAGCCTTCAAGTCGGTAAAGCGCATCAAAGACGCTGATTTACAGCAACTTACAGACGTTATAGGGCAAGCGAAGGCGAAGATTGTGTGGGAACACTTAAAAAACCCACCCCAACCCTTCCCAAGGGAAGGAGCTTGATTAGCCCTGAAAGTTGCCGCCCTATTGCCAAAAAGGCTGTCAGCAAACAATTATAAGCATTAAATAGTAAAACAATTAAACAACAAAGCACATCCAGCCCCCTCCCGTCGGGAAGGCTGGGGTGGATATAAAATATGAAAACAGTTATCCAGCGCGTAAGCCGCGCGTCAGTGACGATAGGCGGAGAGGTAAAATCAGAGATAGGCAAAGGCTACATGATACTGCTCGGAGTGGCCGAGGGCGACACCGAGGAGGACGTTGACTGGCTTGTGAAAAAGACCGCCGCGCTGCGCATTTTCGACGATGCTGAGGGCGTGATGAACCTCCCCGTGACCGCCGTCGGCGGCGAAATATTGGTTGTGAGCCAGTTTACGCTGCTGGCGTCGTACAAGAAAGGCAACCGCCCTTCATGGATTCACGCCGCCCGGCACGAGGTTTCCATACCGCTGTACGAAAGCTTCTGCGAGAAGCTGCGCCGCGAAACGGGGCTTAAAGTGCTCACCGGCGAGTTCGGAGCCGACATGAAAGTGGAGCTGATTAACGACGGCCCGGTGACAATCTGCATGGACACGAGACACAAGGAGTAAAGCCCCCACCCTGTCCTCCCCGAGGGGAGGAAGCCTACGGGGCCACCTTGCAGCATACATTAAACAACAATTTGCCCCCACGCTGTCACCTCCCCTCGGGGAGGCCGGGAGGGGGCTGATAACCATACGACAATGAACAACGAAATAACCATACGCGAAGCGCAACGCCTTGTAGACCAATGGATTAGGCAATACGGCGTGCGCTATTTCAGCGAACTTACCAACATGGCGTGCCTCACCGAAGAAGTGGGCGAGCTGGCACGCGTCATGGCGCGCAAATACGGCGACCAGAGCTTCAAGGAAGGCGAGCCGCAAGACCCGTCGGACGAGATGGCCGACGTGCTGTGGGTGCTGCTCTGCCTGGCCAACCAGACGGGGGTAGACCTGACCGAGGCTCTGCGCAAGAGCATAGAAAAGAAGACCAAGCGCGACGCCACAAGGCACATCGCAAATGAGAAATTAAGAGTTAAGAATTAAGAGTTAAGAAAATACCAATAAAAATATTATCATTATGGCAACATTAGAGAACAACAAGCACAACGAAACGGCTCACGAGCACAAGCATGAGCACGATTTCCCGAAGATGAGCAAGTATGAAGAGGCGCTCAGCAAGTATCAGACCGACCTTGACGACAACGCAGTGCGCGATGCCGTAAAGAAGCTGATAGCCGAGAAAGTGCACGAGAACGACACGCCGGAGGTAAAGAAGTTCCTCTTCGGCAGCATCGAACTGACATCGCTCAAGACGACCGACAGCGACGAGTCGATACTCGCCTTCACCGAAAGGGTGAACCAGTTTGACGCCACCTACCCCGACCTGCCCCACGTGGCGACCATCTGCGTGTACCCGTGTTTCGCGCGGACGGTGGCCGAGTCGTTGGAGATTGACGGCGTTGAAATAGCCTGCGTGTCGGGCAGTTTCCCCTCGTCGCAGGCTCTGATAGAAGTAAAGGTGGCCGAGACGGCGCTCGCAGTTAAGGACGGCGCTACGGAGATAGACATCGTGATGCCCGTGGGCAAGTTCCTGAGCGGCGACTACGAGGGCGTGTGCGACGACATTTCGGAGCTGAAACAGGCGTGCGGCGACGCTCCGATGAAGGTAATCCTTGAGACGGGATGCCTCAAGACGGCCTCGAACATCAAGAAGGCGTCAATCCTTGCGATGTACGCCGGAGCCGACTACATCAAGACATCCACCGGCAAACTGGAGCCTGCCGCGACGCCCGAGGCGGCCTACGTGATGTGCCAGGCCATCAAGGAATACTATGACGAGACGGGCATTCAGATTGGTTTTAAGCCTGCTGGAGGGCTTAACTCGGTGACGGACGCACTTATCTACTACACCATAGTAAAAGAGGTTCTGGGCGAAAAATGGCTCACAAACAAGTGGCTGCGCCTCGGCACCAGCCGGTTGGCCAACATGCTGCTGAGCGAAATCCTCGGTGAAGAGACGAAGTTCTTTTAACACCCACCCCAACCCTCCCGAAGGGAGGGAGCTTGACATGCCTAAACCAAAAGCCATAGCCGAGTAATAAAGGTTTATACGGCATTACCTTACTTGCGGCTTTCAGTTCTGCGCGACGGCTTTATAAAACAGACTGTCTCCGAAGATGGCAATAATTACAAAATACTTGCTATCACGCAAAATGGCTGACGAACTCTAATATATGCCAAAATGCAGGCTGACAAGCCATCTTTTACAATGCGAAAGGCGGCAAACCGCAATGCGGTTTGCCGCCTTTCGTAATCTGTTGGCTGTCAAGCCATTAAGCCGCTGCCGCCCTACTCAACCCTGCAATGCATGTCAAGCTCCCTCCCTTCGGGAGGGCTGGGGTGGGTGTCAAGTGCAGTTGGGGTAGGTTTTAGGCTGGTTTTGTGGTGCGCCTTTACTTATTCCTTTTTATCACAAAGTCAAGATATGCGCGCAGGCTTTCGCGCAGCGTGGGGTCGTTTACCTCCTTGCGGATGAAGTCTGACGCCTCGGCGTGCAGCTCTTCCATGCGCCGCTCGGCGTATTCTATGCCGCCGTGCGCTTTGGTGAAGTCAACGAGGCAGGCTATCTCGTCACGGTTCACCGTGCCGTCCTTCACCTTCCGCGCCAGCTTGAACATGCTGTCATAGCCCGCCGAGTTGAGTGCGTGTATTACGGGCAGTGTGAGCTTGCCTTCGGCCATGTCGTTGCCGGTGGGCTTGCCGATGTCGGCGGAGTCGTAATAGTCGAAGATGTCGTCCCTGATTTGGAAGATGATGCCCATCGTCTGTCCGAACTTCTTGGCCTCCCCCACCCTGTCTTCGGGCATTCCGGCCGATATTGCGCCGATGGCGCAGCACGCTTCGAATAGGGCCGCGGTCTTGCGGCTGATGATTTTATAATACGTTTCCTCCGATATTTCGCTGTCGCCGATGCTGGTAAGTTGCAGTATCTCGCCGTCTGACAGCGTGCGTCCAAGCTCGGCCAGATACCTTACTATGACCTCGTTGTGCGTCACCGAGACGTGCAGCAGCGCGGTGGAGAGGATGTAGTCGCCCACGAGCACAGCCACCTTGTTGTCGTACACGGCGTTGACCGAAGCCTGCCCCCGGCGCTCGCGGCTCTCGTCCACCACGTCGTCGTGTACGAGCGACGCCGTGTGGAGCAGCTCCAGCCCCACCGCTGCGTGCAGGGTTGCATCGGTGATGCGTCCGTAGTTCTTCGCCATGAGCATGATGAGCATGGGGCGCATGCGCTTTCCGGCGCGGTTGCGGATGCGTGAAAAAATCTCCTCCTGCAACATTCCTTCATGCGTAAGCGATGAGTTGAAAAGGTTGACGAACTGCCCAAGCTCCCTCTCGATAGGCTGCTTGATGATGGATAGATAGTCGGTCATGCTACAAAATTTGTTACAAAAGTAGTTATTTTCTCTGATTAATACCAAAAAATAAGTAACTTTACACGTAAAAACCGACAAAAAGATGGACAAGCTTTTCCTTTTCGACGCTTACGCCCTGATATACAGGGCATATTATGCGTTCATAAAGAACCCCCGGATTAACTCCAAGGGCATGAACACATCGGCCGTACTGGGCTTCTGCAACACGCTGCACGAGGTGCTGGCGAAGGAGAAGCCCGAGTACCTGGGCGTGGCCTTCGACCCCCACGGGCCCACCTTCCGCAGCGAGGCTTACGCCCAATACAAGGCGCAGCGCGAGGAAACGCCCGAGGACATACGCCGCTCCGTGCCCGTAATCAAGGACATACTGAAGGCCATGCGCATACCCGTGCTTGAAGCCGAGGGCTTCGAGGCCGACGACGTGATAGGCACCCTTGCCAGGAAAGCCGGCAGCGAGGGCATCAGGACGTACATGCTAACGCCCGACAAGGACTACGGCCAGCTGGTGGGCGGCAACGTCGTGATGTATCGTCCGCGCCACGGCGGAGGCTACGAGACGCTCGACGAGGCCGGCGTCTGCCAGAAGTACGGCATCACGGGCACGGCCCAGGTAATCGACCTGCTCGGCCTCATGGGCGACGCGGCGGACAACATACCGGGCTGTCCGGGCGTGGGCGAGAAGACCGCCGTCAAGCTGTTGCAGCAGTTCGGGTCGGTTGACGCCCTGCTGGAGCGCACCGGCGAACTGAAGGGCGCGCTGAAGAAGAAGGTCGAGGAGAACGCGGAGCAAATAAGGTTCTCAAAGTTCCTCGCCACCATCCGCACCGACGTGCCCGTTGAACTCGACCTGGAGAAACTGCGAGTGACCGAACCCGACACCGCCGAACTGCGCCGGCTGTTCACCGAACTGGAGTTCAAGACGCTCTTGGACAAGTTTCTTAACAACCGTGAAAACATTAAAAACAATGCTAACGGACAGCTCGATTTATTTTCAGAAATCCCGGCCGACGGGCAGGTTGGCGAAGAAAAATCCGCTCTCAAGACGTTAACTGACACACCGCATACGTACAAACTCGTTGACACAGAGGAAGATATGCTCAAACTCCGTGACTTTTTCATGACAAAAAGTTTTTTAAGTTTAGACACGGAGACGACTTCCACCAACACAATCGACGCCGAACTGGTGGGTTTGAGCTTCTCGGTCAGCGAAAACGAGGCGTTCTACGTACCCGTTCCGGCCGACCGTCAACAAGCGCAAAACATTGTTAATATTTTCAAACCGGTCTACGAACAGCCCTCAATCCTAAAAATAGGACAGAACATAAAGTATGACATGGAGGTGCTGGCGAACTACGGCGTGGAACTCGCCGGCGAGATGTTCGACACGATGTTGGCGCATTACCTGCTCCAACCCGAGCAGCGCCACAACATGGACGACATGGCCGAGACGTATCTCGGCTACCGAACCATCCACATCGACGAGCTTATCGGGCCGAAGGGCAAGGGGCAGAAGTCGATGCGCGACCTGCCGCCGGAGGAGGTGTACGAGTATGCCGCCGAGGACGCCGACGTCACCCTGAAGCTCAAGAACCTGCTTGAGCCGAAGCTGAAGGAGGCCGGCGTGTGGCAGCTCTTCAGCGAAGTGGAGATGCCCTTGGTGCGCGTGCTGGCCTCAATGGAGAGGAACGGCGTGAGGCTTGACACCGACTCGCTCAAGGAAACGTCGCAAATACTCACCGCAAGGATAAACGACATCGAGCAGGAAATATACCGCCTGGCCGGCGAGGAGTTCAACATTGCGTCGCCGCGGCAGGTGGGCGAGATACTGTTCGGCAAGATGAAAATCGTCGAGAAGCCGAAGAAGACCAAGACGGGGCAGTATGTCACGTCCGAGGAAGTGCTCCAGCAGCTGCGCGGAAAGAGCGAGATAGTGGGCAAGATACTGGAACACAGGGGGTTGAAGAAGCTCCTCGGCACATACGTAGACGCCCTGCCGAAGCTCGTCAACCCACGGACGGGGCACATACACACGTCGTTCAACCAGACGGTTACGGCCACCGGGCGGCTCTCGTCCAGCGACCCCAACCTGCAGAACATACCCGTGCGCGGCGAAGACGGCAAGGAGATACGCAAGGCGTTCGTGCCCGAGGAGGGCTGCCTGTTCTTTTCAGCCGACTACTCTCAAATAGAACTGCGCGTGATGGCGCACCTCAGCGGCGACGAAAACATGCAGGAAGCCTTCCGCGAAGGCTACGACATCCACGCCGCAACGGCAGCGAAAATCTACCACGAGACGATGGACAGCGTGACGCGCGACCAGCGCACACGGGCCAAGCGCGCCAACTTCGGCATAATATACGGCATCACCGTGTTCGGACTGGCCGAGCGGCTTGACATCAGCCGCAAGGAAGCCGCCGAGCTGATTGATGGCTACTTCGCCACATTCCCACGTGTGGCGGAATACATGGAGAAGGCAAAGGCCGAGGCGAGGGAGAAGGGCTACGCCGAGACACTGATGCACCGCCGTCGCTACCTGCCCGACATCACGTCGCACAACGCCACCGTGCGCGGCTTCGCAGAGCGCAACGCCATCAACGCACCCATACAAGGCACAGCCGCCGACATAATAAAAATAGCCATGGTGCGCATCTACGACCGCTTCAAGCGCGAGAACATCCGTTCGAAAATGCTGCTCCAGGTACACGACGAACTCAACTTCAGCGTCTACCCCGACGAAAAGGAGCGCGTGGAACACATCGTACTCGAGGAAATGCAGAACGCATATCCCCTTGACGTACCCCTCGTGGCCGACTGCGGATGGGGCGCAAACTGGCTGGAGGCACACTGAGGGTAAATGAAAAATTAAAAATGAATAATTAAAAATTCATTGCCTTTCGGCAGCTGTCAGGCCATCTGCCCTATTGGCCTTATTTGTCCTATTCGGCAAACAAGGCCATCTGCCGCATCGGCCTTATCAGTCCTATTCGGCAAACAAGGCCATCTGCCGCATCAGCCTTATCAGTCCTATTCCCCCTCACCCCTACCCTGCCGCCATGCAAAAGGCGGCAAACCGCCCACCAAGATGCGGCCTTTCACGCCGTGAAAGGCCGCATCTTGCAACCCACTGAAAACCAAACACTTGCGCAGCCGTCAGATTTTTCACCATTCATCATTAATTTTTCATTCAAAATCATTATCTTTGCGCTAAGAAAACCACCGCGAAATGAAACAGTACCCCATAGGAATACAGAGCTTCGAGAGCCTGATAAAGGACGGCTATTATTACGTTGACAAGACCAAGCTTGTGTACCGGCTCGCCACAACGGGCAGGTATTACTTCCTGAGCCGCCCGCGGCGGTTCGGCAAGAGCCTGCTGCTCAGCACTCTGCACGCCTACTTCGAGGGCAAGAAGGAGCTGTTTGAGGGGCTGGAAATCGAGAAGTTGGAGACCGACTGGACGCCCCACCCCATACTGCACCTCGACCTCAACACGCAGAAATACGACAAGCCGGAAAGCCTTGAAAACATACTCGACGAACATCTGTCAGAATGGGAAAAGCTGTACGGCAGCAATCCGCTCGAACAAAGCCTTGCAAGGCGCTTCGACGGGGTAATCAAGCGCGCCCACGAGAAGACAGGGCAGCGCGCCGTGATACTCGTCGACGAGTACGACAAGCCCATGCTGCAGGCCATCGGAAACGACCAGCTGCAAAGCGCATACCGCGAGACGCTGAAGCCGTTTTACGGCGCGCTGAAAAGCCGCGACGCCGACATACGCTTCGCCTTCCTGACGGGCGTGACGAAGTTCGGCAAGGTGAGCGTGTTCAGCGACCTGAACAACCTCAACGACATTTCCATGTGGGACAAGTATTACGACATCTGCGGCATAAGCGAGGCGGAGCTTGAGCGCGACTTCCGCGAGGACATCGAGGCTCTGGCCGATGCGCAGGGCATGACCTACGGCGACTGCATGGCGCGGCTGAAGCACATGTATGACGGCTACCACTTCGATGCCGGCACGCCCGGAGTGTACAACCCCTTCAGCCTGCTAAACACGTTCGCCAAGCTGAAGTTCGGCTATTACTGGTTTGAGACGGGCACGCCGACCTACCTCGTGAAGCTGCTGCAGCTGCACAACTACGACCTTAACGAGATGGCAAACGAGCAGACGTCGGAAGACGTGCTCAACAGCATCGACGCCGCGTCGACAAACCCCATACCCGTAATCTACCAGAGCGGCTACCTTACGATAAAGGACTACGACCCGGAGTTCGAGCTTTACACGCTGGGCTTCCCCAACGAGGAGGTGGAAAAGGGCTTTGTTAGGTACCTGATGCCCTTCTACACCACGGTGAACCAGAGCAAGACGGCCTTCGAGATAAGCCGCTTCGTAAAGGACATAGAGCGTGGCGACTACGACAGTTTCCTCACCCGGCTGCGTTCCTTCTACGCCGACATTCCCTACGAGATGCAGCGCGACCTGGAGGTTCACTATCAGAACGTGCTCTTCATCGTCTTTCGACTCATGGGCTTCCACGTAGCCGTTGAATACCGCACAAGCAACGGTCGCGTTGACCTCGTGCTGAAGGCGCGCGAATACATATACGTCATGGAGTTCAAGTTCGACGGAACAGCCGAGGAAGCCATCCGCCAAATCAACGAAAAAGGCTATGCCGCGCCATTCAAGGCCGACGGCCGCCGCATCGTAAAGCTCGGAATAAACTTCAGCCGCGAGACAAAGACAATCGACAAGTGGATTGTAGAGGAGGAGTGAAACGGACAAATTTATCACTATCAAATATTATCTAACCAACAAAAACAAAGCATCATGAAAAACATTGTAATAACACTGCTGATGACATTGATACCAATGCTCGCATCAGCCCAGGAATGGATAGAAATAGGAAAGTTAGAATCGCAGACATTATACGTATACGGAAACATACAAGACGAGTACGGCAACCATCTCGTATGGGAAAAAATAACTTACGACACGCCCGAAGCACGAAAACAAGCAATGAACGAAAATGGTACAAAATATCATATCTTTGAAGACAGAATACTTTGGTGCTTCAATTCTGAATGGTCAAAAATATGTATGAAATCAGTCTCTTCATACAGCAAATCAGGAAAAGTGCTTTCATCATATACCGCCCCGTATGATGATTGGCAATACATCACTCCGGAAACGACGGGTGAACTCATACGTAATGCAGCAAAATACATATATGAGAACCCAATGCCGTAAACAATAAACAAAACGTACACTGCAATGTGGAAATGATAAGAAAAACAACAGTGGATATGGACAGAGATTTTGACTGGGCGGAAGGCATGGCGTGCGCCGTGACCGCCGCCGACAAGGACGGCGTGATACGCTACATGAACCGTAGGGCGAGGGAGACGTACAGGAAGCACGGCGACCTCGTGGGCAAGAGCCTCTTCGACTGCCACGGCGAGCGCGCCGCAGGCATAATACGGCGGCTGCTGGCCGAGGGCGGCACCAACTCGTACACGATTGAGAAGGAGGGCGTGCGCAAGATGATTTACCAGACGGCCTGCACCGATGCCGACGGGCGCGTTGATGGCATCGTCGAGGTGTCGATGGTGATACCCGACGAACTGCCGCACTATGTGAGGAGGTGATTGATTCAGGAGTTAAAGGAGTTAAAGAAGTTATCGCTCGCTGCGCTCGCTGGGAGTTAAGACAAATGCCTTGTCTGCTTGTCCCTTGTTACTTGTCAACCGACAAAGGTCATGTCTTTAACTTCTTTAACTCCTTTAACTTCTTTAACTTCTTAAAAAAGAACTACCTTTGCACGCGAAGATTATAAACGTTTATAACAGATGTCATTAAAATGTGGTATAGTGGGGTTGCCCAACGTGGGCAAATCCACCCTTTTCAACTGCTTGTCGAGCGCGAAGGCGCAGGCGGCCAACTTCCCGTTCTGCACCATAGAGCCTAACGTAGGCATGATAACCGT
>URUK01000025.1 GCA_900551055.1 uncultured Prevotella sp.
GAAAGCTCAATGACGAGGATATGGCAACCATGCAGACCCTTGCTTCCGATATTCTCCTGATGGAACGTGGACAGGCAAAAGCTGTCACAGGTAAAGAGCATCTGGAACGAAATGATTTCATCATTGAGAAGCAGAAAGCCGAACTGCAACGTATAGAGGAAACCAAGCGACACAAGGAACAACAAGTAAGCCTTGCCGAACAGGAACTCAAACAGGTAAAAGCAGAGATACGCACGGACAAACTAAAGAAAACAGCCACCAATGCTGCTACCGCCATAGCAAGCGGTGTAGGTTCTCTTTTCGGAAGCGGTAAGCTGAAAGAACTGGAACATCACATCGAGCAGCTACATCAGGAAATTACCAAACGGGACAAAGCTACTGATGAATTAAAAATTCAGATACAACAAATACAGGAACAGCATAGCAGACAAATTCGTAATCTTCAAAGAATACATAATCAAGAACTTGAAGCCAAAGACAAGGAAATATCACGATTGAGCACCTTGCTTGAAAAAGCCCACAAATGGTTTCCCATGTTCAAAGAGATGTTGAGAATGGAAAAATTATGCGCTGTTATCGGGTTTACCAAAGACATGATAGAAAACCTCTTGACAAAGAAAGAATCCATACAATGTAGTGGCAAAATTTATTCCGAAGAACACAGGTGGAAATTTGACATCAAGAATGATATTTTTAGGGTTGAGAAACATCCGATGGATAGTGGTAAGCTTATGCTGACCATAAACCGACAACCCATAGTACAATGGTTTAAGGAACAATGGGAAAAGTTACAGCAGAATCTACGTAACTCGGTGCAGAGAGAGCAAAAATCCAGAGGATTTAGAATATAGAATAGCCTATTATTAATAAAATCAAGTATCTATGCATCCAAACAGATTGTTTTTATTACAGAATCAAAATCCTAAGAATTTATAAAAAATGAAGCCTAAAGAAGTTTTGGAAAAATGGATAGATTGCTTTAACAAAGCAGATGCTTATCATATAGCAGAGCTGTATGCTACTAATGCAGTAAATCATCAAGTCGCAAACGAACCAATAATAGGTAAAGAATCAATCTACAAAATGTTTGTGAATGAATTTGCCACTGCTAAAATGGTTTGTATGGTGGAAAATATTTTTGAAGATGGCGAATGGGCTATCATGGAATGGAAAGACTCTCTTGGACTTCGTGGATGCGGATTTTTTCATGTAAAAGATAACAAAATCGTCTTTCAAAGAGGGTATTGGGATAAACTTTCATTCTTGAAGCAACACAATCTTCCAATTGAATAAGTACTATCAGAATACGGACTGGGAAATTGAAATACCCAGTCCGAGTTATATAATGAATTTTACTTGTTAAACTATTTAAAGTCAGTTGGATAACAAACCATACCTTTCACATTCTCAGTAGCTCCAGGTATTAATTCAGCCACCATGCAATATTCATGAGAGACTTCGAAAGGAAATTCAATTCCTAAATCGATAGCCTTGCGATAGCCAAATCGAGGATAATACTCTTTATGCCCCAATACGACTGCTGTGCCGTAACCCAAAAGTGCTGCCCTCTGATGGGCTTACTGAATCAACATCCCCCCCCAATTCCCTTACGCTGGAATTCCGGCAAGACTGCCAATGGAGCTACACTCAGGGATGTGACAGACTGGGTGTCACTGTCTATCTTTACTTCTGTAAGTAAGATATACCAGACAATTTGTTTTTCTGTCATTTTCTTGTTCTTATCTAATTGTTAGGCTCATTGTTGTTATACATTGTTTAATTATAGATAAATCGTGAATATCCTTCTCTCTTAAATCGTAGCCCGAATGGAATACTTGTTGCCCTTTTGCAGAAATGCAAGGGATGCTTCTGCCTTCAAAGACTGCTGTTCCAAAATAGTCCGGTTGAAATTCATACCAGCCTCCATCCAAGTCGGCTTGTTTGGAAGTGCCGTCCGCATTCAAGACAAAAGGATGGATATCAATATAGCCTAATTCTTTGCTATACAGTTCCACACGGGTGGGCAACCAATTTGTTTCAATTTGATATCCTCTCTCCTGCAAAAGATCAAGGAGTTGGTCTGTATAATTGGCATCAAAATCAATGTCAATATCTCTATGCAAGCGGGTTTGCTGTCCGTACAAGACATCCACTCCCCAGCCTCCATCCAACCAAAACTGCATGTCCAGGCTTTCCAACAAGTCCAAAACTTGAAATAACTCTGTAATCGTAGTGTGTTCTTTCTTTGTCATATAATAATTCTTTAATAAATAATACTATGCGTAATTATCCAACTGCTTGATTGAAGAAATAAAATTTGCACCCACTCCAATCAGAAAGATAACCCATCCGCTGATCATAAAGACGGATGTGATACCCCATGCTTCCACCCAATATCCTGAAGCTACGATACCCAGCATTGATGGAAAGGTACTCAAACTAAAGATGAGAGAAAAAGTCCGTCCAAGCATGTCCGAAGCCAAGTTCTGCTGAATAATAGCGATGAAAAGCGCATGGTAAATGGAATAGGCTATGCCTCCTGTAAATGTTAGGCAAACAAAACCTATAAATGCGCTTGATGGTAAATAACTGGCGCTAATCAGATACAATCCCAATATCACATAAGCCGTATGCATCACTAATGTTTGCTTGCTTTTCAAAGCCTTACAGGCAAGTACTAAACCGCCCAACAATGCCCCTGAGCCCCAACCCATTTCCACAACTCCCATTTGCAAAATGTTTCCGTTGAAATGCAGAAGCGTCATAAAAGGAAATAACGTAAAAACAGGCATAAGGACAAAAGTCACCAGCGTAAAGCATACGAATAAAGGCAAAATGCCCATTGTACGCCGCAAGGTATGCCAACATTCCGTCAGTTCTTTTTTGAAATCTGGAAGAACTTTCGTTTTTTGAAGAGAAGGAATCTGGACACAAAGTAAGGTCAGACAAGCAGCAACAGCTCCGATCACATCTATGAGCAGAATATACTGTATGGGAAGCCAAACAACGAGGCTTGCCCCTACAACGGGAGCTATCACCTCACTGAAGGATTGAATGGAATGGTACAAACCTGATACCCTGACAAGATGGTGCTTGGGAACCAGTAGAGGGATGCTTGCCTGTAAAGCAGGTGCATGAAACGTACTGCCTATTGAACGACAAGCAGTCAATAGATAAAAAAAAGAAAGGTCTTTATAACCCTTGGTTATCACAATAAAAAGACATAGGGTACAGAACGCGATGAACAAGTCCGAATAAAACATCGTTTTCTTTCGATTCCATCTGTCAACATAGACCCCGGCAAACAAGCCTAATACAAATTGTGGTAAAAATCCAGCTAAAATAGCCAGAGATAAAGCTGTCGGGGATTTAAATTCGTTGCTAATCCAAAAAATAATGGAGAAGCCAACAATCGTACTTGTTAAAATAGATATGAGTTGGCCTATTCCTATCACGGCCAAAGTTGATTTCCAATGATTCATTGTGCTAATATTTCATGCGTTTATAGATAAGTACTTTCGTACATTAAGCAAAACGAAATTCTATCCACACAAAAAACTTGTATTATAATCCACTCCTGACGTTGGAATACAATAACAAATACTTTCAGGACGATGTAAAGTCCTGAAAAATCAAACTGAATGGATAGATAAATATTAGTCTTTTCTCATCGGATTCTTTTAATATCGCTACTCTTTTATTATGTAGTGGTTGTATTATCTTAAATAAAACAAAAACACCCGACTTTACATTCTTGGGTGTAAAACTGGGTGTTTGTTTTGCAATCTGCTGATTTTCAGCGTTTGTTGCGGAGAGAGAGGGATTCGAACCCCCGGTGCCTCTCAGCACGACGGTTTTCAAGACCGTTGTAATCGACCACTCTACCATCTCTCCTTTTGTCGGGAAGACAAGCTTTGTGTTCAAAAGCGAGTGCAAAGGTAGGCAGATTTTTTCATTCCGCCAAATTTTTTGCGATATTTTTATGTAGATGCAGTGTGCGGCAGTGCTTAAAGTCTTGATTGTTTCCTGTCCATGTTTCGGTTGTTTTCATGCCTGTTTGCCATTGCCGCTGTAACAGGTTGATTTCCAGTGCGTTGTAAAAGGACGTCTTTTACAACGCGAAAGGTGGCCTTTTGCAAGGTAAAACACGGTCTTTTGGAGCATAAAAGGTGGCTTTTGGGATTTTGTCTGCTGTCGGCTTGTGATGCGGCAAAATGCAATTGGCCGCTTTTGAGTTTTGCCGTGACGTGCAAAATGAGTAATTTTGCAGCATGATTTATCCAAAGACTTTTGAGAGCAAGCTCGGCTTCGACGAGGTTAGGGCGCTGCTGCGTGGGCGTTGCCTTAGTACGTTGGGCAAGGATATGGTTGATGTCATGGCTTTTTCTGACGACCCTGCCACGATAAACGAGTGGCTGGCGCAGGTGCGCGAGTTCCGCCGTTTGCAGGAAGAGGCCGACGATTTTCCGTTAAGCTGTTTTTTCGATGTAAGGCAGGCGGTGGCGCGTCTGCGCCTTGAGGGCACGCATCTCGACGAGGCGGAGCTGTTTGACCTGCGCCGTTCGTTGGACACAATTTGCGCCATTGTTGCCTATCTTAACCGCGGCGACGTGTCTGACCGCGGTGACGTAAGTTATCCTTATCCTGCGCTTCATCGTCTGACGGACGGCGTACAGACTTTTCCGCAGCTTGTACAGCGCATCGACCAGATACTCGATAAGTTCGGACGCATAAAGGACACGGCGTCGCCTGCGCTGGCGGACATACGCCGCGAGCTGGCGCGTACCGAAGGCTCAATATCCAAGACTCTCTACGGCATACTGCGTTCGGCGCAGAGCGAGGGGCTCGTAGACAAGGATGTTACCCCTGCCATGCGCGACGGGCGCCTCGTGATACCCGTCAGTCCCGGACTGAAACGCCGTATCCGCGGCATCGTGCATGACGAGTCGGCCTCTGGAAAGACGGTCTTTGTAGAACCGGCCGAAGTGGTTGAGGCCAACAACCGCATACGCGAGCTTGAGTCGGAAGAGCGCCGAGAAATCATACGCATACTCACCGAGTTCGCCAAGTTGGTGCGTCCCTACGTTGCGCCGATACTTGACTCGTATAAGTTTCTCGCCAAAATCGACCTTGTGCGCGCCAAAGCCGAGCTGGCACGGCTCATCAAAGGTGTTGAGCCTGACGTTGAGGCCTTTCCGCATATCGACTGGATTAGGGCGTCGCATCCGTTGCTCGCCCTTTCGCTCGAGAAGCAGGGCAAGGCCGTTGTGCCGCTCGACATCATGCTGACGCAGCAGAAACGCATACTGATTATTTCGGGCCCTAACGCCGGCGGAAAGTCGGTGTGCCTGAAAACGGCCGGTCTTTTGCAGTACATGCTTCAGTGCGGACTGTCCGTTCCCATTGGTGAACGCTCGCGCACGGGTGTGTTCCGCAATATCTTTATCGACATCGGCGACGAGCAGAGCATAGAGAACGACCTCAGTACGTACTCCAGCCACCTGATGAACATGAAGCAGATGATGCGTCATGCCGACGACTCGACGTTGCTGTTGGTCGACGAGTTCGGCACCGGCACAGAGCCGCAGATAGGCGGAGCGATAGCTGAAGCCGTGCTGAAGCAGTTTTGCGCCAAGGGCGCTTACGGCATAATAACCACCCACTACCAGAACCTGAAGCACTTTGCTGACGCGCACGAAGGCGTGGTGAACGGCGCGATGTTGTACGACCGTCAGCAGATGCAGCCGCTGTTCCAGCTCTCCATCGGTAATCCGGGCAGCTCTTTCGCCATCGAGATAGCACGCAAAATAGGCTTGCCCGAGGCCGTAATAAAGGATGCAAGCGACATTGTGGGCAGCGACTATATACAAAGCGACAAGTACTTGCAGGACATAGTGCGCGACAAACGCTATTGGGAGAACAAGCGGCAGGCCGTTCACCAGCGCGAAAAGAGCCTTGAACAGGCTATAGCCCGTTACGAGAACGAGGTGAAAGAGCTTGAACAGAGCCGCCGCGAGATATTGGCGAAGGCCAAACAGCAGGCCGAAGAACTGCTGGCAGGCAGCAACCGCATCATAGAAAAGACAATAAAGGAGATACGCGAAAGCCAGGCCGAGAAGGCGGAAACCAAGAAAATCCGCGAGGAACTTGAAGCCTTCAAGGCCGGGATGAAGGACATCGACACCGCAGCCAACGACGAGATGATAGCCCGGAAGATGCGGCAGATACAGGAACGGAAGGCTCGCCGCGAGAAGAGAAAGAAAGACCGGGAGAATGAGAAATTGAAAATTGACAATGAAAAGTTAACGACAGGCAATGAAAAATCTGCCGGTCAGGCCCATGCTTCATTGTCTCCCGGCGACACGGTGCGCATAAAGGGGCTTACCACCGTTGGCAAGATTGAGAGCATTGACGGCAAGATTGTGACTGTAATCTTCGGCGACATGCGCACAAAGATGCGTGCCGACAGGCTCGAAAGGGCAGAGAAGCCCAAGTCGGAGGATCCGAAGGCGTATGTCAACGTCAGCCGTGAGACGCGCGAAACGATAGACAACCGCAAGCTGAACTTCAAGCAAGACCTCGACGTGCGCGGCATGCGTGGCGACGAGGCGATAACCGCCGTCACTTATTTCATTGATGATGCCATCCTCGTTGGCATGAGCCGCGTGCGCATACTGCACGGTACCGGCTCGGGAATACTGCGCCAGCTCATCCGCCAATACCTCGCAACAGTGCCCAATGTCGTATCGTTCCGCGATGAACACGTGCAGTTCGGCGGAGCCGGAATAACGGTGGTAGACCTTGAGTAAGGGTAAAGGTAAAAGGGTAAAAAAGTAAAAAGGTAAAACAGCCGGGATGTTCTGTCTGATTTTTTACCTTTTTACTTTTTTACCCTTTTACCTTTCTAAATCTTCCGCCGCCATGCCCCATGCCTCGTCTTCAGGCTGTTTGTACTTTACGGCATGGTCATCAAGATATATTTTGTTCAGCGTGTAGGCGAGCGATTGTAGCGTCTGCTGGCGTACCTTCGGCTTAAGCTGGCATTCCCACACGGTTATGCAGTGCCAGCCCATGCGTGCGAGGGCGCGCTGTTCCTCCTTGTCGCGTGTGCGGTTACGCTCTATTTTTGCCTGCCAGAATGCGGTGTTGCTTTTCGTCAGGTGGAAAGTGGGGCAGTCGTGGCCGTGCCAGAAGCAGCCGTTTATGAAGATGCAGGTGCGGTATTTGCGCAATACCAGGTCGGGATGGCCGGGCAGCCGCGGACTGTTCAGCCTGTACCTGAAGCCGCAGGCGAACAGAAACCGGCGCACGATAAGCTCCGGCCGCGTGTTCTTCGAGCGTATCGCGGCCATTATCTTGCTGCGTTTTTCTTTTGAGAACAAGTCCATCGGTTGCCGGTTCCTCATTTTTTCCCGTGTGGAACTTTTACGCTTGCCGGTCTGTTACAGCTTGAATGTAATAGGCAATGTGTATCTTACATTAACGGCCTTGCCTTTTTGCCGTCCCGGAATCCAGTTGGGCATTATGTTAATCAGGCGCAACGCTTCCTTGTCTAATGACAGTGCAATGCCGCGGACGACTTTTGCATCAATGATTTTGCCGGTCGGACTGATTATGAACTGCACTATGACACGTCCTTCTATGCCGTCCATGGCGGCTTCTACGGGATATTTCAGGTTATCATCTATCCATTATGTCAAGGCGCTGTAGCCGCCCGGGAACTCTGGATACTGTTCTACAATGTCGTAAATTTGTTCGCCTTTGACCGTTCCCTCTGTTGATATTGTGCCTTTGTCTTGTCCGAATAGCATTGCCGGTAAAAGGCAAAGCATCAATAAAACCAAACCCTTTTTCATGTAGATAAGTATTATTGGGTAAAGTTATGAATTTTATTCCAATGTTCAAACATTTGCCGGTGTTTTTTGTGCAATCCTCTTTCATATCTTCATCTTGCAGCATGGATTTGTTGCAAAATTATGAATTAGGGCACAAACAGTTTGCTGGATTTTGGTCTAAGTTGGTCTAAACTGGAAAAAGAGTGGGTTACATGCCTGCGGACGGGCACAAAAAAATGGAAACACTTGCCATGTCCCCACGCGTGAAATATGATGAATTGTGTTGAGAGCCTCTTGTCGGATTCGAACCAACGACCCCGAGATTACAAATCACGTGCTCTGGCCAACTGAGCTAAAGAGGCGAGGTGGGCAAGCTACTTGCATCGCGCCGCTACAACCAACTACCTTTGCTGCGTTCCCGCCCTGGAGGATTCGAAGGGAGCTGGCCGTACAAGACTTGCCCGTCTTTGCGGCTGCAAAGGTAATAAAAAGTTCGGACATGAATGTGGGTGCACGGCCTTTTGTCTTGTTTTTTAACTTATTTTCAAAAGTCCCTACCGCCGGCGGAGTAAAAAATCAGGACAATTAAATTTCTCAAACTACGTTCCTCGCAAGGCGGATTTTTGTCGTCTCATTTGCCTTTATTATTATATAAGGTGTGATTTTGCCATGTGCGGTTTGCAAAATAGTGTGGTTTTGAATGTTTGTAGGCCGTTGAAAGGCTTGCCGTTGACGGCCTTTTAGAGGCTGAAAGACCGTATTTCAGCCTGCAAAAGGTGGCCTTTTGTCTTGCCGTATGTTTCATTTTGTTGCATTGGTTGGCGTAATGTTCTGTCTGCCAATGCGTTACGTTTGACGCTGAAAAACGTGTTTTTTCAGACCGGAAGTATGTTTCTTTCTCGCCACGGGTATTCTGGGAGTGTTAACGTTACGTGAGTTTGGTATAAGAGTGGTAATGTTCCTACTTCAAGCGGTCGGTTGGTGGCTGTTTGAAATACAAGGCCATATAGGTTGTTTCATTTCAAGGAAAGAGTGGCCTTATACCGAACTCTCCTCAAAATAAGATTTTAAGACTTTACACCCAGCCCACGATTGTCAATAATGTTTCATTATCCCGCAATATTGTTGCTCGTCCGATAATGTCCATAAGGTGTTTCATTTTGTGTCGGAAAAGGTTTTTGTATGCAAAATGTTGCGATTAAAATGCATGTTTCAGGCGTTTGAGACGTTTTGAAACGCGCATGAAACAAATAGCAATTAATAAAAAGATTAAATAACATAATTTTGTGGCCGTGAATACTTTTTACCTTAAATAACATTAAACAACCAAAACATGAAACACTCTATTAAAGTTTGCAAAACCCTCGGTTTGCTTATACTCATGAGCGTCTTCCCGTTGGTGGCGATGGCGCAGGGGTCGGCAATAACCGTAAAGGGGCAGGTCACTGACGACCAGGGGCCTATCATCGGAGCGACTGTAAGAGAAAAGGGCACCAAGGCCGTTGCCGTTACTGACATTGACGGTAACTATTCTATTAAGGTGCAGCCAAACGCCACTCTTACGTTTACTTATTTGGGATACCAGAATAAAGAGGTGAACGTTGGCAACAGGACGCAGGTTGACGTTACCATGGTATCTGACGCGCAGGCGTTGAGCGAGGTCGTAGTCGTAGGTTACGGCCAGATGAAACGCTCTGACGTCACCGGTTCGGTTGTCTCTGTCAACTCCGAGTCAATCGAGCGCGCCGTGCCAACCAGTATCGACCAGGTGCTTCAGGGGCGTGCCGCCGGTGTGCAGATACAGGCTAACTCTGGTACGCCGGGTGCTAACACCAGTATCCGCATCCGCGGTATCAACTCGCTGAACTCTACCAACCAGCCGATTTTCGTCATCGACGGTGTTGTTGTTGAGCCGCAGAGTACCGATACGAGCGACCCCTTGTCAAGTAACAACCCCTTGGCAAGCATCAACCCGAGCGACATCGTGTCTATGGACGTGCTCAAGGACGCTTCCGCCACCGCTATATATGGTGCGCGTGCGGCCAACGGTGTCATCATGATTACCACTCGGAGGGGAAAGGCCGGCGAGGCGACCATAACCTATGACGGTTACGTAGGCTGGCAGGAGATGGCCAACAAGCTCGACATGATGGACCTGCGGCAGTATGCACGCCATCACAACGCACGCGCCGAGGCCGGCATCGTGCAGTCGAGCGATGCTTTCGTGCGCCCCGATTTGCTCGGTAGCGGTACCGACTGGCAGGACGCTTTGTTCCGCAGCGCGCTCATGACGAGCCACAACCTCTCTGTAACCGGCGGTTCCGACAAGGCTACCTATTCTATAAGCGCCGGCTACCTCAATCAGGAAGGTATCGCCATAGGCTCGGGCTTCAAGCGTCTTACGTTGCGCGGAAATACCGACGCGCAGGTAAAGAAATGGCTCAAGGCCAGCCTTAGCTTCTCTCTTACCGACTCGAAGCAGGAGGTGGGAGCCGACAACGACGTCATCATGAACGCCCTTATGCAGCAGCCTTCGGTCGCTGTCAGGAGTGCCGACGGCTCGTTTGACGGTCCTGACGACGTGTACATGCCGCTCAACGCCGTGGCTCTTGCCGAGTTGCGCGAGAACTACAACAAGAAGATGAACTTCCGCGTGAACGGCAGTTTGGAGGCCACATTATATAAAGGTCTTACATTCAAGACTGAACTTTCGGCCGACTACAACCTCAACAAGTTCTATTATTACGAGCCAGACTATCAGTTCGGTTCGCTCACCAACGACACACGTACAGGCCGTTGGACGAAGACTGACACAAAGTATTGGTCATGGCGAAACATCCTTACGTATCAGAATACCTTTGCCGAGAAGCACAACGTAAACGTAATGCTCGGTCAGGAAATGAGCCATTCACACTGGGAGAACCAGGTGAGCACGGCAACCGGCTTCCTCTCCAACAGCACACACGACCCCTCGGCGGGCGACCTTACACAGTCAACAGGTAACGGTACGCAGAACGACAACTCCATCTTCTCTTACTTCGGACGCGCGTTCTATTCATACGACGACCGTTATCTCGTAACCGCCACTCTCCGCCGCGACGGCAGCTCGCGCTTCGCACGCGGCAACCGTTGGGGTTGGTTCCCTTCGGCGGCGCTCGCATGGCGCGTATCGAGCGAGAAGTTCATGGCTAAGACAAGCAATGTCATCAGCAACTTGAAACTCCGCTTCGGCTGGGGTGCTACCGGTAACCAAAACGTTTCCGACTGGGCTTACATGGCTTTGCTCTCTTCAAAGACCACACCGTGGGGCAGCGGCGTGCTGACAGGCAATACTCCCAACCCCGAACTGAAGTGGGAGACCACTACATCGTGGAACGTAGGATTAGACCTTAGCCTCTTCCAAAACCGCATCGAGTTCATCTTCGACTGGTATTACAAGGAAACCGACGACCTGCTCCTGCAACTCCCGTTGCCTACTTATGTAGGTTCTTACGGTAACGGAGCGGCTTCAAACCCGTGGCAGAACGTCGGAGCTATGCGCAATACAGGTATAGAAATGACGTTGAACACTGTCAATATCGATAAGGGCGGCTTCCAGTGGCGCACCAACCTCACGTTCTCAATGAACCGCAACAAGGTTATCCGCCTCGATACCGAGAGCGCATCAATCAACAAGGATTTCCAGATAGGTTCTGAAACGAGTACCATTACGCGCACCGTGGTAGGCAAGCCGGTAGGCCAGCTGTACGGATACAAGGTAATCGGACGTTTCGACAAGGCTGAAGACTTTTATTACAAGGATGCCAACGGAGTGGTAAAGCCTGTGGCAAGACCTGAAGGAAGCTCAATCAGCGAGAGCGGAACATGGATTGGCGACTATATTTTTGAAGACGTGAACAAGGACGGCGTAATCAACGCTGCTGACTGTACGTTCATCGGCGACCCGCAGCCCGACTTCACATACGGTATCGGCAACACCTTCTCATGGAAGGGATTTGACCTTACAATCTTCTTCAACGGCAGCTACGGCAACGATATTCTCAACCTGACAAAGCGTAGCGTCGGCGACGTCCGCCTGAGCAGCAACCTGCTGTCAGAATGTGCCGGATATGCACAGATTGGCGTTATCGATCCCAACCTGCCTGACGATGACTTCCGTAACCTGTACGTGACCAACCCCAACACACGTCTGCCGCGTATCAGTGCGTCGCAGACTAACGGTAACAGCCGCATCAGCGACCTCTGGGTTGAGGACGGCTCTTACATACGTTTGCAGAACATCTCGTTAAGCTATACGTTCCCGAAGTCAATCGTAAGCAAGCTGAAGCTGCAGAACCTCAAGGTGTACATGAACCTGCAAAACGTTTACACCTGGACCAACTACAGCGGTTACGACCCTGAAGTAGGTTCACTCTATGGCGACGCACTTATGACAGGCATCGACTACGGACGCTATCCGTCACCGAGAATTTACACTTTCGGTCTCAACATATCGTTCTAAGCCTGTGAAATCAAGGAAAAAGTAAGAAACCATTATATATTTCAGAAAAAATGAAAGCAAAGATATATTTATTCGGTTCGCTCTTGACTGCCGGTCTGATGGTGACTTCCTGCGCCGAGGATTTTCTCGACCAAGAGAATACCACCAGCATTAACGCCGAGACGTTCTTCGACAGCGACGAGGCCATCGACAAGGCCATCTATCCTCTTTACAACTATGTTTGGCATAGTTTTAATGACAAGGCTTATTACGGCATGGGCGACGGAAGGGCCAACAACATAACGGCACAATACTCAGACTACATCTATCCATACACCAACTTCAACGAGACGGGTATCAGCACGGGACTTCCTGACGCTTGGGGCTCGCTATATTCGGTTGTTGCGCAGGCAAACAATGTCATCAACAACATCCGCGACCGCTCTTCATCGGCTGTAAGCGAAGAGGCGAAGACCGTAGGCATGGCCGAAGCGCGCTTCATGCGCGGTGTTGCTTACTGGTATATAGCTTCGCTTTGGGGCGACGCCATCATCTATACCAATACCAGCGCCATGGTAAACAACTATGTGATACCGGCCAATCCGTGTGTTGACGTGATGGAATTTGCCATACGCGATCTTGAATATGCAGCTGTAAACCTGCCCGAGACGTCGCCCGAGACGGGCCGTATAAACAAGTACACGGCATACGGAATGCTCTCAAGGGTTTACCTCTCGATGGCCGGACTGACAACGGACGGGCAGTATGACGGGACAAACGCCGCCACCGACTTCAACCGCGGAACGCGTAACACCTATTATCTCGACCTTGCACGCCAGGCGGCTCTTAAGGTTGTGACCGAGTCGAACTTCGACCTTATGGAAGAATACGGCGACCTTTTCAAGATTGAGAACAACAATTGCAAGGAGGATATGTTCCAACTCCAGTTTATTACGGGTACAACCGATGCTATCGGGTGGGGCTGTAACCAGACTATCTCGTCATATTTCGGATGGACGTCGATGGTAGCCGACGGTACGAACTGGGGCGGAGCTACCTATTGTTCTTGGGATTTGTTTAATGAATATGAGGCCAACGACAAGCGCAAACACGAGAGCGTGGCTTGGTATGGAGAAGAGTATCCCGAGCTTAACGTGCGCGGCGGGGGTTACATCTATGGCGTAACTGAAGACGCCATGAGCCAAGGCGCAAGCATAAAGAAGTATGTTGTAGGTACAAACTCTGACAACGGAGTGAGCCAAAAGCAGTCGAGCGGCATCAACACTCACATGCTCCGTCTGGCCGAAGTTTACCTGAACCTTGCCGAGGCGATACTTGGCAACAGCGAAACGACAAGAGACGAGACCGCCCTTTATTACTTCAACGAGGTGCGTACACGTGCCGGTCTTGAGGCGAAACGCTCCATCTCATACGAAGACTTGCGTCATGAGCGCCGTATGGAGCTGGCTTTCGAGGGACAGTATTGGTACGACCTGGTAAGGCGTGCGTACTATCAGCAGCAGGAAGTCGTCAACTACATCAACAACCAAGACCGTAACGCAAGCTACTATGACGCTGAAACTCACTCGTATGAGCTTGACGAAGATTGGGTAAATCCCGGTCCGGGTGTTGCTACTGCGACTGCAAGAAACCTGCGGTTGCCTTATCCTGACGCCGACGTAAACCGCAACCCGTACCTCCAGAGCGACGGAAACGGCAACCTTCAGACCGTGGCTTACCAGTTCGGAGAGCGTGAAGTAACAGTAGAAGATTTGTTCGATTAACAATAAGCGGCCCCTCCCGACATCCCCGGTAGGGAGAGGCGGACAAACAAAAGCTAACCAGGCCCCTCTCCACCGGGGAGGCAACGAGGGGCAAAAAACGAAAAAATCATCATGAAGACATTAAAATATATTTGGATGTTCTGCCTCGCTGTCGTGACAGTAGGCTTTACATCATGCGACGATGACGACGAGGCTTCAGGCAGCTCGCCCATCACCGTGACGCAGATTTACCTTGAAAGATCCACTGCTACGGTAACCGACAGGCCGGTGGAGTTCGCCCGCCTCGGACAGACTATCCGTATTGAAGGCTCCGGCTTCAAGGGATTGAAAGAACTGTATGTCAACGGTTTCAGGACATACTTCAACACGACGTACATCACGAACAACAACATGATTGTGTCGCTCGATATGGATACGCCCATCAGCGGCGCCGATCCGGAAGAGCGCAACACCATCCGCTTCGTCAAGAGCGGTACGGAGTACGTCTATGAGTTTGAAATCCGCGCAGCGTCTCCCGTCATCAAGAGCATCAGCAACACCCTGCCGAAGGCCGGCGAGACTGTCACCGTGTATGGTGAGAACCTGCAACTTACAGAAAGTGTGACGCTGCCCGGCGGCACGCAGGTGACTGAAATCACCAATGCTCCCGAGGAAGAGGACGGCGAATGGTTCTCGTTCGTGATGCCTTCAGACGTTACCGAGTACGGTGCAATAACCGTAACGTGCGCCAACGGAACAGCCGTTTCAGCAGAATACTTCAACAACAGCAACTGCATAGTGCTCGACTTTGACGGTAACGGAACGCAAGGCTACTGGGGCTGGAGCGAGACCGGCAGCATGATAAGTCCTGACGACTTGGTTGACGACCCGCTTGGAACAGGACGCGGAATGGTGCTTAAAATAATTCCCGACCGTCTGCTTGACGCCGGTGGAATAGCTGCAGGCAAGCCGCGTGCAACGGAATGCTGGACGGCAGGCAGCGGCAACGAGCTTGACGACTGGAGCCGAATGTACACATACATACCTGAAACCACGCCGTTGACCGACGTTGCATTCCAGTTCGACATCTATGTGCCGGGCACATGGGTTGGCACGGGGCACATACAGTTTAGCCTTATGAACAACTTTAACTTCGGCGGCATAGGTTCTGACGACGATTCTGACAGCAAGCAGTGCGCTTTCTACTGCCCATGGATTGTTGACGGAGAGGTTGTTCCCTTTACAACGGGCGACCAGTGGGTAACGGTTACAATACCGTTCAGTGAGTTCGGCAAGTACGCAGCCGAGATAGAAGACGGCGATACGCCGACTTTCAGCGAGGTTGTGACCGACCGCAATTCTGCGACATACCCCAACTTCGGTATGGGTTTTGTCAATACAGACTTCACTCTTGACGGTGTTGAATACGAATCGGCGGTATGTTCACAGGAAATCTATATTGACAACTGGCGCGTTGTGCCGTGTGCAAGCGAGGTTGTATCAGACTTCCCCGACGAAGAGGAGGAAGAGGAGTAACATTCAATGTGGCGGTTGTGGGCAAGGCTTCATTGCCTGCCCGACCGTCGCAGAAACCTGTCAAGTTATAAAATTAAAAACAGAATATCATGAAACTGAAAAACATTATATTCCCGATGCTGGCCGGCTCGTTGGCTCTTACCGGCTGTTACGACGAGAAGATGGACTGGCATACGCCTGAAGGTCACAATCCTGTGACTTCTGACGAGATTCCTTTGCAGCTTCAGGAGCAAATAGACCATTACGATAACATCAAGAATTACATGGCGCAATACATGCCCGAGACACCTATCGGCTTGGGACTGACTGCAAATTATTATATCGATGCGGACGAAGAACACCCCACTTACGATAGTCTTTGCAACGTTCACTTCCAGCAGTTTGTTACAGGCAACGCCATGAAGATGGACGCAATCGTGCAGAGTGACGGCTCGCTTAACTTGGCAACGGTAGATGCGTTTCTTGCCAAGGTTCCTGCCGATAAGCAGTTGTTCGGACACAACTTCATCTGGCACACCCAGCAGAACCAGAGCTATCTGCGTTCGCTTATTGCTCCTACGCAAGCCCAGTTCATAATTGGCGGTATAGCCACACAGCTTCTCAATGACAGTTACAATTTCGATGGTGGCACACGTGGCAATTGGGGAGTTACCGGTGACGAGCGTGTAAATATGAGTGTAGAGGAAGGAGGCGGTCAGGATGGTTCTGATTGCATCAAACTTGAAGTTCTTGACCCGGGTGAAGCTCACCAGGTACAGTTCTATTACGATCTTTCGGAAAATCTTGACCCGAACAAAACATACAAGGTTTCATTCAAAGTCAGGTCTTCTATTGATGGAGGATATATTCAGTTCCAGACCCAAAATGTTCCTTCTTACGGAAGCCAGCAATGGGGACCGGAGAATGCCAACTTGGGTACAGGCTGGACAGAATATGAATGGGTGTTCACTCCGAGCTATGCAGACGACAACCGAATTATATGCAATTTAGGCAAGGTTGCTTCTACATATTACATCGATGACATCGTTTTCGGCGAGAAACTTTACGATGATGACAGCCATGATGTTTTGCCAGGTAGTGGCATTAACTACACATTGAAGACCGCCAAAGAAAAGCGTCAGGCGTTGCTCGGTGCAATGGAGAGCTGGATAGGCGGAATGCTCCAGCATGTCCAGCATGTCAGCGGCGACCAGCGTTTCGTGGGTTGGGACGTAATCAACGAGCCGATTACCGACGACGGTCACTACCGTGGAATAGACGGACACTTCGGCGGGTCGGTGGAAGATGACAACGGTAATAAGACGTGGGACACAAAACCGGTGGAAGATGAAACTAACGGTCTTACGCTTAACTGGGTCAACAACCATTTCTATTGGGGCTATTACCTCGGCAAGGATTATGCCGTGCAGGCGTTCAAGCTGGCGCGCCACTACGCTCCGGCCGGCATGAAGCTGTACGTTAATGACTACGGACTTGAAAGTAATCCGAACAAGTTGGCGAAGCTCATCGAGTTTGTCAACTACATCGACCAAAACGGAGGTCAGATTTTGGTAGACGGCATCGCCACGCAGATGCACGTAACGGCCAGCAGCATTACGAGGAAGCAGGTTGACCAGATGTTCAAGACGATGGCCGCCACGGGCAAGCTGGTGCGCGTGAGCGAGCTTGATGTTGCCCTCGGAACGGCATCGCCAACGGAAGAAGATTTGCAGCTGCAGTCAGACGTTTACAAGATGATAATAGAGTCATACAAGGAGAATGTGCCTGAAAACCTGCGCGGCGGCTTTGTGATTTGGACGCTGTCCGATGCTGCTGACGAGCACAAGTATTGGATTCCTAATGATGCGCCCAACCTCTTCGACGCGAACTATGAGCGCAAGTTGGCTTACAAGGGCCTGTGCGACGGCATAGCTGGGTATGACATCGGCTCGGAGTTCACCGGCGACATGTGGAAAGAAGGGGTTACCGTTGACGACGATGGAACCACTGGCGACGAGGGCACTACCGAAGGAGGGGAAGGCTCTGCGACCGAAGGTGAATAAAGGAATGTCTGTTTGAATAATATGGAGCTTTGACAAGCTCAAAGCAAAAGGCCATCTTTTACGCTGTAAAAGGTGGCCTTTCGCATTGTAAAAGGTGGCCTTTTGCAATGCAAAACGTGGCATATTGCCAAGTGGCTGACTGTCAGTGCGTTGCACAAGGACGGACTTACAGCAGTTTTTCGTAGGCCATGCGGTCGCCTTTTTCGTATGATATGGTTCCGCAATAAGTGAAACCGAGCTTGTTGAGAACCCTTTGCATGCGTGTGTTGTCATGGTTTGTGTCAACCTTGAAGCTGTGTACGCCCCTTTCTGCGGCCGTCTTTTCCACTTCAGCCATGAACCTTGCAGCCACGCCTTGCCCCTTCATGCCGTCGGCTACGGCCAGCCTGTGCAGCACCACATACCGTCCGTCCGACAGCCATTGTCCGCGGATGCTGTTGTATGCAGGCTCTCCGCTGAACACCACTGCGCCGTAGGCGGCCAGCCGTCCGCCGCACGTCATCACGTAGCCGCAGCCCCGGGCTATGTCGTCGACAATGTGGCAGCGTTGCGGATAAGTGTCGTCCCACTGGTGTTTGCCCTCGCGGAGCATCTGGCTTACTGCCTGCCTGATGATTGTCATTATGCCGTCAATATCGTTTCCGTAGGCCTGTCTGAATGTCGTTTCGTACATGCTGTGGTATGTTTTTGTAAGCAATTTCCTGCAAAAGTAGTGATAACTTTTCATTATTTGCAGGCTTTGGCCGTCAAAACGCGCCGCAGGTTTGCATAATTAAAAAACAAGTGTTACCTTTGGCGATGGCTTCCGTGCTTCCGGACGACATGCGCGGACTGGCGAAAAAACATCCGACTATGAGACAAATCATAACCCACTTCACCGACGACGACCTTTACAAGTTTACCATGTGCTGCGCCGTAATAGACAATTTTCCGCGTGCGCAGGTAAAATATACGTTCACCGACAGGGACGGAACGGTTTATCCGCCGGGCTTCGCGCGTGAGCTTGAAGAGCAGATAGCCGCGCTCGAAGATGTCGTCATTACCGATGACGAGATAGACTTCATGCGCCGCAAGTGTTATTACCTGCCAGAGTGGTTTTACGTTTACCTCAAGGGCTTCCGCTTCAGCCGCCGTTGGGCAAGGGCTTGGCAGGACGACGAGGGGCACTTGCACGTGGAGTTTGAGGGCGGATGGGCTGAAACCATCTTCCTTGAGGTGAAGGTGCTCGCCATCATTTCCGACCTTTATTATGAAATGACGGGGCAGGACAAGCTGTTCAACTATGACGACTACTACACTAAGACATACCGCAAGGCCGAGCGGCTGCTGGCCGCCGGTTGCGTGTTCAGCGATTTCGGCACGCGCCGCCGCGCCTCGTTCAAGGCCGAGGACACCGTGGTGCGCGCCATGAAGGACTGCTATCAGAGTCGCGAGTGGCCGGGGCGTTTTGTCGGAACGAGCAATGTCTACCTGGCGATGAAGCACGACGTGCTGCCCGTGGGCACGATGGCACACGAGTTTGTCTGCGCCATAGGCGGCATGTACGGGCCGCAGATGGCAAACCATATAGCCATGAATTCATGGCGAAACACGTTCCGCGGCGCGCTCGGCACGTATCTTTACGACAGTTTCGGGTGGGACATCTTCAGCCTGAACTTCTCCGAAGACTTTGCAAACCTGTTCAAAGGGCTGCGCATCGACAGCGGAGACAACCGCCGGCAGCTTATGCGCATAGTGGAGAAATACCGCTCGCTGGGCATCGACCCGAAAACGAAGCAGGTGATATTCAGCAACGCGCTGGACACTGACGAGGCAATAGCCATACAGCAGTATGCCACCGATTACTGCCAGCCTTCGTTCGGAATAGGCACCCACTTCACAAATGACTTCGACGGAGTGAAGCCAATGAACATCGTTATAAAGCTTGTTGCGGCCAAGATAACGGAATCGTGGACGTTCTATAACGACACCTGCAAGCTGAGCGAAGACGAGGGAAAACATGTAGGAAAGCCTGAAGTGGTAAAGCGTTTCATGCAGGCTCTGAACATGAAAGGGGCTGACTGACGTTAGGTATGGACGTTATGGAAGCAGCCGCTCCTTGGCTTTCGGCGAGCGGCTGAACAGTTCTGCCACAGTGGGGCATGAACTGATGAGGTTGCATTCGGCGCAGGTGGCGATGCCTTTGTCCATTACGCACCGGCGTATTTGGCATCCGTCGTCGCAGAAATGGTGGCGTACGCCATCGCCACGGCAGCCTGTACAGCGCATGGCATGGCCTTGGCTGCCTTGCGTTCCGTATAAGGGGCACTCCTTGCAGTCGAACCCGCAGCAGGCCGTTGTGTATGTGATGCCGGCCTTGTTTCCGTTATTCGGGGTATTGCTCATGATGCTTTTTTATAGTTCCGTCATCCTTTTGCAGCATCGGGCGTTGCCGCCAAGATGCGCCTAAGGTATATCATGTCACGCAGCTCTTTGCCGTCTTCGATTATCTTGTGGTCGTAATTGTCGGTGAAAAAGTCCTTTACGGTGTGTGAATAAGTGAAACCGCAATGCTCATAGAACTTCAATGTGCCTACGGTTGAGCCTGTTCCGACAAGCATTGTGCTGAATGCGTGACTGTAAATGCCAAAAAGATATTTTATAAATTCTGCGCCGTAGCCTCTGCGTTGGCAGTCGGGAGCTACGGCGATGTTCTTCAGTTCGCACACACCTTCGCCTTCATCGGTTACTACGGCCACGGCAATAGCCCGGTCGTAGCGGTCGAACATTACGTACATGTCGCCGCGTTCAAGATACCGGTCAATCATCGTTTCCTGTTCGTCGCCCAGCAGCAGGAGTTCAAGATACTGTTTCTTGTTTTCCGTAATGTGTCTTATGCTTGTGCCAGTGGGTGATTTTGCCATTTGTTCTGTCATCTTGTTGTCCGTCAAATACAGCCTGTCGGCATTGCATCTTGTCCCTTGTCAACTTGTCCCTCGTCCCTTGTCAACTAAAAATCATGCTTTTACGACGTTGATGTACGGGTATGGAATTTCGATGTTTTCACGGTCGAAGCGTTCCTTTACGGCTTTGAGCAGGTCGCATTTCATTGTGAATGCGTTGCCTGCGCTTGACGCCCACGCCCATGCACGCAGGGTGATGGCCGAGTCGCCGAGGTTTGTCACGCGGATGACTACCTGCGGCGTGCCGTTCTTCTTGTCGTCTTCCGAGCGGTGGTCGATGAGCAACGGGTGCTTCATCACTTCGTCGCGCATGGTGTCGATGGCGTGGTTCAGGTCAGCCGTGTATGACACCCCCACCTCTACGAAGGCGCATGTGGCCGTGTCGCCGTATGACGAGTTGATGATGGTGCTTGAGTTTATCTTGTTGTTCGGGATTAGTATCATGCGGTTTTCGGCGTCACGTATGACGGTGTGGCGCAGCGTAATCTCCATCACCGTGCCCTTTACGATGTTGTCTACCTCGATAAAGTCGCCGAGCTTGAACGGCTGCGAGAAGATTATGAACAGTCCGCCGATGACGTTTGACAGCGCGTCCTGCGACGCCAGACCTACTGCGGCGGCCATTATTCCGGCACTGGCAAGTATGGAGTTGCTTACCTTCTCCATGCCCGGAATAAGCGAGAGGAAGGCCGCTATACCTATAATATATATGGTTGTGACGATGATGCGGCGCATGAAGCTGACCTTTGTCTCGTCGAGTACTACCTTGCGCTGCTTGTGCATGGAGCGGTAGAACAGGTATTTTGTCAGTCCCGTGAGCAGGCGGACGAACAGATAAATGACAACGCCCTTTATGGCGAACACGACGAGCCAGCGCACGGAGACGCCGAAAAGGTGCATGTTTAGTATTTCTTCCATGTCTTTTGCTGTTTAATCATACGCAGAC
Organism: uncultured Prevotella sp.; assembly: GCA_900551055.1. Lineage (GTDB taxonomy): Bacteria > Bacteroidota > Bacteroidia > Bacteroidales > Bacteroidaceae > Prevotella. The sequence goes on from URUK01000025.1 coordinate 21,545, forward strand.
AAAGATACGGAAATAAGTTGAATTTTAAGAATTTTAGTGTGTTTTTCGAGGTAAAAGCGTGCTGAATGCCGGATTTTGTGTTTTCACCTGACATATCGTTTGGCGGCAATCTTGTAAAGGCCGGTGCACAGCATGACTGCAATTCCTGATGGCAATACGAATATGAACCATGCGAAGAGGAATGCCATGAATAGACCTTCCAAGGGATTGATGCCGCTTAAAATTGTAAATAGTACATAAAGAGAGATGATTGCGATTGGTAAAAACGATGTGTATACAACTTGCGTCAGGCTCAATTCCAAGTACTTGTCGTTTTTTGCGGCGGCCCATGTAATTGCTCCGCACACTGTGTGTAACAGTATTCCGCTCATGGATACAATGACGAAATCGACAAAATCCCGTAAGGATTTGGGTGTTTCTTGTAGGGCGATGTATGTAACGGCTACCGTGACGACGGCAGCCAAGGCCATTGCCGCCTCGAAAACAAAGAACCGTTTGTCTTTAAGTTTCATGGTTTCGGTGAGCTTTGCTGTTGCATGGGTTATGGCAAAATTAATCAGGTTTTTCATATACAGCAAGCATTTGAAGATGTTTTTGTTATTTTCATTCCACTTCCGGTCATTTTGGCCCGATTGCTTTGTCCTTTCGCCAAAAATGTTTTACTTTGGGTCTAAGAAACTGTAAGATGAGGAAAAAAGAAGAGAACGCCATGTACGGGCGCGCTGTTGAGGGCGACCTTTTCGCCGACGAAGACTTAGGGCGTGACGAGACAACCTGCGAAACGGTGCAATACGCTTTTGGCGACCTTTTCGACAGGCTCTCGCGGTCGGCATTCCGCAGCGGTTTTAGCCTGAAGCCGGGAGACGTTGAATATGTCAAGGCCAAGGGCATGGCCGTGATACGCCGCCACGCCGAGGACTTTGTGCGCAGTCGTCTCGCGCCGTCTACGCCGAAGAACGACGGCAGGCAGACGCCCATGCGCGGCCATCCCGTATTCATAGCGCAGCATGCCACGGGCTGTTGCTGCCGCGGATGCCTGGCAAAATGGCACGGCATACCGGCGGGGCGCAGGCTTACGGCTGCGGAGCAGGGCTACATCGTGGCCGTGATAATGGAGTGGATACGTCGGCAAGTGGAGTGCGACAGGCCGTGAGGTATGACTGCTTGCTGCGGCACTGGTTTCAGACTGTTTACTGAAAGGACACAAAATGCATCCTGAAAGGCCATCTTTTGCACGCCGAAATGTTACCTTTTGCACGGTAAAAGGCCACCTTTTGCAAGGCCGTCTGTAACCGCTTGATATACAGGCGTTTGTGAAGTGCCGTCTTTTCGTGTGACGACGGCTCGGCAAGCGCGGTCATAATGCTTATATTATTAAGGTGGAGGTACGGTAATTGCGGCTCGTCCACAGTTGCGTCCCGGTGCATTCTGGCATGCCGTTGTTGTCTGACTATGTGACATTTTTGTCAGTCATTGTGTGCCAAAACTGTCAGTACGGCCTTTGGCACGCTTTTCGCTATAATGTTGGCGGACGCGCCAAGGGCGCGGACAAGCATATTTAAGTACACAATATTAAAATCATAGAACTATGAACATCAAACCATTGGCAGACAGGGTGCTGGTTAAGCCGGCACCGGCAGAAGAGAAAATCGGCGGAATAATCATTCCCGATACTGCAAAGGAGAAACCGCTTCACGGCACAATCATCGCCACAGGCAAGGGCACCAAGGATGAAGAGATGGTGCTGAAGGCCGGCGACGAGGTGCTTTACGGCAAATATGCAGGCACCGAACTGGAGTTCGAGGGCGAGAAATACCTGATGATGCGCCAGAGCGACGTACTCGCAGTGATTGAAAAGTAATAATCAAGAATTTAAGGAATTTAGAGAAGTTATAGAAGTTAGAGCCATTACCAAGAGCCGTGCAGCAATACATTTGGCTATAACTTCCGAGTGAATGCAGTGAACGGTAACTTCTTTAACTTCTATAACTTCAGAAAATAAAAAAACAAAACATCATGGCTAAAGAGATTAAATATAACGTAGACGCCCGTGACTTGCTCAAGAAGGGCGTTGACCAGTTGGCAGACGCAGTGAAGGTTACACTCGGCCCGAAAGGCCGCAACGTCATCATTGAAAAGAAGTTCGGCGCTCCGCAAATCACCAAGGACGGTGTTACCGTGGCAAAGGAGATTGAGCTGGCCGACCACTTCGAGAACACCGGCGCACAGCTCGTTAAGAGCGTGGCAAGCAAGACCGGCGACGATGCTGGCGACGGAACTACAACCGCTACGATACTTGCACAGAGCATCGTGAACGTAGGACTGAAGAACGTAACGGCAGGCGCCAACCCCATGGACTTGAAGCGCGGCATCGACAAGGCCGTTGCTGCCGTTGTTGATTATATCAAGGCTAACGCCGAGAAGGTTGACGACAACTATGACAAGATTGAACAGGTTGCCACCGTCAGCGCAAACAACGACCCCGAAATAGGCAAGCTCATCGCCGACGCAATGCGTAAGGTAAGCAAGGACGGCGTAATCACAATCGAAGAAAGCAAGAGCCGCGACACCCATATCAACGTGGTTGAGGGCATGCAGTTCGACCGTGGCTACCTGAGCGGCTACTTCGTAACCGACGCAGACAAGATGGAATGCGTGATGGAAAATCCTTACATACTGATTTACGACAAGAAAATCAGCAACATCAAGGACTTCCTTCCCATCCTTCAGCCTGCAGCAGAGAGCGGACGCCCGTTGCTCGTAATCGCAGAGGACGTTGATTCAGAGGCTCTTACAACACTCGTTGTAAACCGTCTGCGCGGTGGATTGAAGATTTGTGCTGTCAAGGCTCCCGGCTTCGGCGACCGCCGCAAGGCTATGCTTGAGGACATCGCGATACTGACCGGCGGTGTTGTTATCAGCGAGGAGAAAGGCTTGAAGCTTGAGCAGGCTACGCTCGAGATGCTCGGCACCTGCGACAAGGTTACCGTTACCAAGGACAATACAACCATCGTAAACGGCGCTGGCGACAAGCAGTGCATCGCTGACCGCGTAGCTCAGTTGAAGAACGAGATTGCCAACACCACAAGCTCTTACGACAAGGAGAAGCTGCAGGAGCGTTTGGCCAAGATTTCAGGCGGTGTCGCAGTGCTCTACGTAGGCGCGAACAGCGAGGTTGAGATGAAGGAGAAGAAAGACCGTGTAGACGACGCCCTCTGCGCCACACGTGCGGCTATCGAGGAAGGTGTAGTTGTAGGCGGCGGCACGACATATATCCGCGCACTCGACACTCTTAAAGATGTCAAGGGCGACAACGCCGACGAGCAGACGGGTATCAACATCGTGGTACGCGCCATCGAGGAGCCTCTCCGCCAGATTGTAGCCAACGCCGGAGGCGAGGGTGCAGTCGTAGTGCAGAAGGTTCGCGAAGGTGAAGGCGACTTCGGATACAATGCACGCACCGACGAGTACGAGGACTTGCGTAAGGCCGGAGTAATCGACCCCGCCAAGGTAGCCCGTGTTGCTCTTGAGAACGCCGCTTCAATTGCCGGCATGTTCCTGACAACGGAATGCCTTATCGTTGAAAAGCCCGAGGAGAAACCGGCAATGCCGATGGGCAACCCGGGAATGGGCGGAATGATGTAAAATTGCAAACTTAAGATAACAAAAAGAGGGGCACCTGTCAGGTTCGCCCCTCTTTTTTACTGTTTTTGGCATGAAATATCTAAAATTTAGCATGAAAAATTTGCTTCTTATGGGCAAAGTGCATAAATTTGCACTTGAAAATAAGAACAAAAAGCGAATAGATCCTAAAGTAGATATTTTTTTGATTTGTTTTAGTAGATTAGTTTTTAAGTAGTTTGTTTTTTGAAAATCGCTTGTCGTGACGACATGCGATTTTTTTGTTTGTACCTAAATCAAAAATCGAAGCCTTTGTTTTACATTGTCCTTGATTTTGCGTATCTTTGCAGACATGTTCCTGTGTGCGTGCTTCTTGCGTATGCGGCCATATTGTAAGATTATGGATGTAAATGATTTCAAGATAAAATGGTGGCAGTGGGTGCTGTATATCGCCGTTTCGGGCGGACTGCTTTACATCACCAAGTCGTGGCTTATGTCGCTTGGCATAATCCTGTTATTGATATTGCTCGACCGCTGGCTTGCTGAATATGAGCGCAAGAAGCGTGGTGGCGACGATGACGATATATTGTTGTAAACTATGCAGAAGCTTTTGGATTTATACAAGTCGTGGAGCGGTTCGGCGCCTTCGGGCGTGGAACAGCTTGATACAGCCGGCAGCAACCGCCGGTATTTCCGTATATTGGGGGCTGACGGAGGTTCTGTCATAGGCGTTATAGGTACAAGCCGTGATGAAGACCATGCCTTTATTTACCTTTCCGGGCATTTCAGGAAGCGTCAGCTTCCTGTGCCGCATATCCTTGCCGTGTCGGACGATGAGCTGCGTTACTTGCAGGAAGACCTTGGGCGTGTGTCTTTATTCGGTGCGATAAGCGGCGGACGCGAGGCCGGCGGGCGATATAACCAGCGTGAGAAGCAGTTGCTTGTCAATACTGTTCGTGAGCTTCCTAACATACAGATACGCGGCGCGCGCGGACTGGACTGGGCCAATTGTTATCCGCAACCCGAGTTTGACGAGGACACCGTGCTATTCGACTTGAATTATTTTAAGTACTGTTTCCTCAAGCCTGCCGAACTTGATTTCCACGAATTGAAGCTTGAAGCCAACTTCCGCCTCTTTGCGAAAGACCTTGTCGCGGAGAAGGCTGACAGCTTTATGTACCGTGATTTCCAGGCACGCAATGTCATGCTCGACGCCCAAGGCCGTCCGTATTTCATCGATTACCAAGGCGGACGCAAGGGGCCGTATTACTATGACTTGGCTTCATTCCTTTGGCAGGCATCGGCCAGATATCCGTATAAGCTCAGGCGAGAGCTTGTTTACGAGTATTACAACTCGTTGAAGCTTTATACTGAAGTTCCATCTGTACGTCATTTTGTGGAACGGTTGAGCCTGTTTGTATTGTTCCGCACGCTCCAGGTGCTCGGCGCTTACGGCTTCCGAGGGTATTTCGAGCGTAAAAAGCATTTCCTTGACAGCATACCTCCGGCCATACAGAACCTGCGCGAACTGCTGAAGCTTAATGTCTTCACTTATCCGTATTTGCTTGATGTGTTGCGCCAGCTTACCGAAATGCCGCAGTTTGCACACATTGAAGAGCCTGCATTGACACGTGCTGACGGTTTCAAGACAACTGACAGCAAAGTGTATGCAGCCCATCCTTCTGACGGTCCGGCCACATTCTCGAAGTATGACAACAAGGGGCCGCTGGTTGTCCGCGTGTATAGTTTTTCCTATCACAAGGGCATTCCTGAAGACGAGAGCGGCAACGGGGGCGGCTATGTGTTCGATTGTCGCGGCACGCACAACCCCGGCCGTTACGAGCCTTACAAGAAACTGACGGGGCTTGACGAGCCGGTGATACGCTTCCTTGAGGACGACGGCGAAATACTTACATTCCTTGATAATGTTTATAAACTGGCCGACACCCATGTGCGCCGCTATATTCAGCGCGGTTTTACAAACCTGATGTTCAGCTTCGGATGCACTGGCGGACAGCACCGCAGCGTATATGCGGCCCAGCATCTTGCCGAACACATCAACGACAAGTTTGGCGTGGAGGTACGCATTGTACATCGTGAGCAGAACATAAGCACCGTGTTGGAGGCTAAGAAAAAATAAAACAACAGATTATGATGCAGGCAATGATATTCGCCGCGGGGCTTGGTACGCGCCTGAAGCCGCTTACCGACACAATGTCTAAGGCACTCGTGAGGGTGGGGGACAGGCCACTTATCGAGCGCGTGGTGGAAAAGCTGAAGGCTTCAGGCGTTGAAAGGATGGTTGTAAACGTACATCATTTTGCGTCGCAGGTGGTCGGTTTTTTGCATGATAACGGCAATTTCGGTGTTGACATACGCATAAGCGACGAGTCGGAGATGCTTCTCGACACCGGCGGAGGACTGAAAAAGGCCGCCCCGTTGTTTGCGCCTGACGCTCCGATACTTATCCACAACGTAGACATATTGAGCAATGTAGACCTCCGTTGGCTGTACGAAAGCCATAAGGGCAGTGACGCCACTCTGCTTGTCAGTGAGCGTAAGACTAAACGTTACCTGCTTTTCAACGACGAAATGCGCCTCGTAGGCTGGACAAACATAGAGACAGGCGAGGTTAAAAGCCCTTATCCAGACTTGGATGTAAGCGCTTGTAAGCGGTTCGCCTTTTCCGGAATACACGTCTTTTCGCCGCGTCTTTTCCCTTTGATGGACGGTTTTCCTGACAAGTTCGGCATAATAGACTTTTACCTGAAAGTGTGCGGCAAGGCCGTAATCAAGGCTTGTGTCAAGCCCGACTTGCAGCTGCTTGACGTGGGAAAGCTCGACACTTTGGCCGAAGCGGAACGGTTTATAGCCGCCAACGGTTGAATAGTTGCTAACTGATTGATAGTCAATATATTGGCAAAAGGCCGCCTTTCATGCGCTGAAAGACGGCCTTTTGCGTTGCAATTCATGGTCTTTTGCAATGCCGTTTGCCGTCTTTTGCAAGACGGGAGTTGGGGCTACGGCTTGTCGGTGACGTGCCCTTGGATGTTGGATGATGCGTTTTCGCTCAATAAGTCAGTGTATTATAGTGAAACATTAAAAAAATGTTGTACTTTTGCAAAAGAATTTATACAGGCGAAGGAAAGAGTAGACGGGTGACGGGACAAATCTCTTTGTCAACTTGTATCTTGTTGCTTGTCAACTGGAAAGCCATTGCCTTTAGCTCCTTAGCGAGTGAAACGGGCGGTAACTCCTTTTAACTCCTTTAATTACTAATAAAAAGATACGATGCAGAAAATCATCATTCTCGACTTCGGTTCGCAGACAACGCAGCTCATAGGCCGCCGCGTGCGCGAGCTTGACACGTTTTGTGAAATCCTGCCTTACAACAAGTTTCCGCAAGACACGACGGGCGTCATCGGCGTAATCCTTAGCGGTTCGCCTTATTCCGTGCACGACCCGGAGGCGTTCAAGGCAGACTTGAGCCAGTTTGTAGGCAAGTTTCCTGTGCTCGGAATATGCTACGGAGCGCAGTTCATAGCCTCGCAGGGAGGCGGAAAGGTTGAAAAGACCAATACACGCGAGTACGGACGGGCGCATCTTATGCAGTTTGACGCTGAAAATCCGCTGTTCAAGGGCTTTAAGGAAAACTCTCAGGTGTGGATGAGCCACGGCGACACGATAACGGCTTTGCCTTCCGATTGTCATGCCATAGCTTCCACGGCCGATGTCAAGTTTGCGGCATACGCCAGCGAGAGCAACCCGTTGTGGGCGGTGCAGTTCCATCCAGAAGTGTTCCATACGGAGCAGGGAAAGCAGCTGTTGCAGAATTTTGTAGTTGACATTTGTGGTAGCCGGCAGGAATGGAGCGCGGCTTCGTTCGTGGAAACAACGGTGCAGGAGTTGAAAGAACAGCTCGGCAACGACCGCGTGATACTCGGACTTTCGGGTGGAGTTGACTCTTCCGTATGTGCCACTCTGCTCAACCGCGCCATCGGCTCAAACCTTACGTGTATATTCGTAGACCACGGTATGCTGCGCAAAAACGAGTTCCAAAAGGTAATGGAGGCATACAAGGGACTCGGCCTGAACGTAATCGGAGTGGACGCAAGCGACAAGTTCTTCAAGGACTTGGAAGGTGTGAGCGACCCGGAGCAGAAGCGCAAAATCATAGGCCGTGACTTCGTTGAGGTGTTCAACGCTGAGGCGAAGAAGATAACCGATGCAAAATGGCTGGCACAGGGCACAATCTATCCCGACCGCATAGAGAGCCTTAGCATCACGGGCATGGTTATCAAGAGCCACCATAACGTGGGCGGACTGCCCAAGGAGATGCACCTGCAGTTGTGTGAGCCGCTCAAATGGCTGTTCAAGGACGAGGTGCGCCGCGTTGGCTATCAGCTCGGCATGCCCGAACGGCTTATCAAGCGCCACCCGTTTCCCGGTCCCGGACTGGCCGTGCGCATACTCGGCGACATCACACGTGAGAAGGTCCGCATCCTGCAAGACGCTGACGACATATACATCGAGAACATGCACAACTACATTTGTGAGGACGGCGAGCCGTTGTATGACAAGGTTTGGCAGGCCGGCACAGTGCTTCTCTCGACGATACGCAGCGTCGGTGTGATGGGCGACGAGCGCACTTACGAGCACCCTGTGGCTCTGCGCGCCGTGACGAGCACCGACGCCATGACCGCCGACTGGGCGCATCTGCCTTACGACTTCATGGCTAAGGTCTCCAATGAGATTATAAACAAGGTGAAAGGCGTCAACCGCGTTTGTTACGACATCTCGTCAAAGCCGCCTTCGACAATCGAGTGGGAGTAATGTTCTTGCGGCTGAAAGGTCTGCATTTTTAACGGTTTTATCTCCATAATGTGCATTTTTCAGTACATTGTGGGGATTTTTTGTTACGGCGTCAGGCAAAGCCCATGTCTGTGTTATGTCGTTGGAAATAATGCAAAAATTCTGTAAATGGCAGGCCGTGTTTGTCGGTTCACGGCATAAAAGCTTAACTTTGCTGACATGATTTATGCTGTGATGCGCTGTTGCCGTTACATATTGATTCTGTTGTTCGTTGTTGCCGCCGTTACATGCCGTGCCCAGCTGTCAGCCGTAGTGTTCGATATTGAGACGCGGCGGTGTGTGCCGGGTGTTACGGTGTATATCAATCCTTCGGGCAAGACCATGACAGACAGCTATGGGCGGTTTACCGTCAGTGGTGGCTGTAACGGCATAACGCTGTCGCATGGAAGTTTTGAAGCCCTGTCGCTTGACAAGTCTTCCGTGCGCGATACAATCTGGCTGTTGCCCAAAATGCGGCGGCTCGATGAGGTTGTGGTATACGGCAAGAAACCGAAGCCCGGTTTCGACATAAAGGCTGCAACTCAACGCGCAGCAGCCGGAGCAGGAGTCCGGGGAGGTTCGGGTGCCAACTTCGACTTCTTTTCAATCTTCAACCCCAAGGCTCGCAAGCATGCCAAGCGGCGTAAGGAAATCAAGGAAATGCTTGACAAGTATTGACAGCAGTGTTGCCATTGGTTTCTTTTCCGTTTGCCGCATCGGCAAAGATTATGAAAATATGCTGATAGACAGAACGGTTGGTATGAAAAACAAAAAGAGGGGCAAGCAATTGCCCCTCTTTTTCGTTGATATGAAATAGGTCGTTATTGATACCAGCGTGGGTCACCGGCCTCAATGTCTTTATCCAACAATGTGAAGTCATGATTTGCAGGATCTGCAAATAAACCTGCGGCATCGACTTGCAATTGTTGTGTAGGCTCAAATGCGCTTGCTGTCAAATTGAAATCGCTTGTGAAATAAACTTGTGCAATTACAGGGTCTGTTGCACAGCGGACGCCTCTAAGTTTGGCAGGGCTAAGCGCGAATATACATCTTGTAATGCTTACAGTTGCATTTGCACTTTCATTGGTGTCAATTATATACTTGTCATTGCCTGCACCGTTATAGAATGTACAATCGCTTATGTTTATGGCTGTACCAACATCGTTTTTCGTAAGTTCGATGAATGAACGTTGGAAAGTGTCAAATGTTGAGTTTGTTATATTCAAACTATTTATTTTACCACCATTTTCTTTCCAATAGAACACAGAATAGCCGTTACCATGAGACATGTTTGTGGCTATACAGTTGTCAACATTAACCTCGTTAATAACCACCTCGGGTTTTTGAGAACGCACGAAGCTGCGTTCAAAATCTGTCAATGTACAGTTGGTGAATGACAAGTCACTGCCTATAGTACAAGCAGCACTTTGGTTGATAAGGTATTGGCCACCGGTATCAACAAACTTTACGTTCTCAAAACGCACATAAGCGTGGGTTCCTGCCAAGTCTATGCTTTTGTCCACATTCAGTGTTGGAGCATCTCCGCCTGCAAGACCGAAGAATGTTACAGACATTCCGTCAGGTATAACTATGCTGGTCGCATCACCGGTTTCTTCGTCTGTACCGTGAACATCAAGTGTGATGCCTGCCGGTATTCCGATTGTAACGCTATAGCTTTCTGGAGTAACTCCTGATGCGAGAGCTTGCTGCTCTACATCGTCCATGATGTCTTGACTTAGAACAGTTACCGTAGAAGGCAGGGTATATTTGAATTCTGCGTCAGGCATTGATGCTGCCGTGGTAAGTGTTACTTCACCACGTTTTACATCACCGTTGTAAATAGTGAATACGTATGTTGTCATTTGCGTGAGAGGTTCAACTTTATATTCTCCATTCGCAACGGCATCAGGATATTGTTCCAAGTCGATGTCGTCCATTGCAGGTGTCCCGTCGGATGCTGTTACGGTAATGTGTGTTACTTCTGCGCCGGGCGTCCACTTCAAGTCTATATACGTGTCGCCGCGTACAATCTCGCTTTCGATGAACAGCTGCTCGGCCAGAGTCTCGAAAGGTTCTCCGTCGTTGTAATAACTCCAACGTGACTCTTTCTTGGTGTCAGACATGACTTTGAGTCGGAGATAATACTCTGTGTCGCCGTCAAGGCCGGTAATTTCCGCCGGTGACGAAGTTATGCTCTGGTCTTCTCCGTAGACAATGGCGTTCTCGCCGCCCATCTCAACATCGTCATAAAGCGAGTCTTTGCTTACTTCTATTATGTAATAAATATTGCCGGCATCTGATTCTTTTGGTTGCGGCGCACTGAACTCGACGGTTGCCGATGTTTCGGCAGCCGTAACCGAGATGCCGTCCTCAGTTGCTCCGAACAGCCTGCCATAGCTTGAGTCGACATCCCACTCTTCGTGGTCGGTACATGCCGCTAAAGAGCCAAAAGCGAGACCTATCAGCGCAATGCCTAAATATCTGTCAATGGTTTTCATTGTTGCTTCTTTTATTGTTGTTTTATGTTAGGTAAGGGGAGTGGGGCGTAGCTTAAGGCATCAGCCCCGTTCTCCCTTGGGATTAATAGCCATACGAGTTGTACAGCTTATTTTGCGAGTCGGCTATGATTGCTGACGTTATCGGATAGATATAACGGTTCTTAACTGTCAGCGAGCTTTCTCCTGATGTTACATCCTCCGGCGTGCCGATTCCGACGAGGCCGCTGCTGATATATGGCAGGTTCTCTACGGCAGGAGATTCGTCCCATTTCTCATCTCCGGGCTTTATCTTGCCATACCAGTCGCAGTTGCCTCCGTTGTTGGCAGAAGAGTAATTATCCTCGACGATGTCTTCAGATGGAGTGTTCCATGTCGCGGTAGAGAAGTCGATGCGTGTTTGAGTTGCATCGGTGTAATAGAAGTAAAGCTTCTCCGGGTAAGTTCCGTCGGTCAGCTGCTGCATGTAAGTCTGCTTCATTTCAACAATCTTGTCGTGCAACAGGTTCCAGCGGATAAGATCCCAGCGGCGGAAGCCTTCGCCACCAAATTCCCATGCGTTTTCGTCAACAATGGCATCGAAGAAACCGTCAGCGTCGCCTGGCAATGCCGCTACGTAAGCCTGTGCTTCTGCCTTGTATTCATCGTCGTATGCACGTTCGTGAACCAATGCGAGAGCCTGGCGCGCCGTCAAGCCGGCACTGCCTTCATACGTTCCGTCAGGACCGGCAAGATAATTCATACACTCGGCATAGAACAGCAGCACGTTGGAGTAACGCATCTTGACAAGGTTGATGCCGGTACAGTGCTTGGCATCTATGGCCATATTTGCACTAAGCCATGTGGAAGTCATCCAGCGCGGATTCCATTTTCCTACATATATTCCGCTGAAAGGCTTGTTGCCTGTCATCTTCTCAATTGCCTGTTCTGCCAGATTGTCAGAGCCACTTGCGGTTGTGATTTCATAAGGAGCGGCAGTCACCAAGCGGCGGGTGTCGTTGTCACGGAACGAATAGAAGTAAGGAGCAGTAAGCTTCATCTTACCTGAAGAGTTGTTGTTGCCGAATGTTGCGTTGTCTTTCGCTATACGCACACCTACGGTGTAGCCAAGCTCGCCTGTACGGTTTTCAGCCAAAGGTATTTCAAAAAGGTTCTCCCTGTAAGTGAGGTCAAGCTGCTGCTGGTTGAGCAGGTACCATTCGTTCTCAAACGAGGGGTTGAGCTGGTGCACACCGCTTGTAATAACCGCCGAGAGATGCTTCAGGGCTGTTTCGTAAAGTTCCTTGCGCTCTGTCGCATCGGGACGTTGCGTAGGATAAGTAGGATCGGAATATTCTGCCGTTTCGTAACCGTCTTTGGCCTGTTCGCGGATAGAATATCCGGCCTTTGTCAATGCGATCTGCGCCAAAAGTGCATGGGCGTAGCCCTTGGTTACGTGTTCGGTCGTGTAACTGTTCTCACCGGCCCAAGGCAACAGCTCTATTGCTTCCTCGAGGTCAACCATGAGCGTGTCCATTATAATGTCACGGTCGGTCTTGCCGAGATAGGCGTTGCTAAGGTCGGGCTGCGAGGTTTCGAGTTTCAACGGAACGTCGCCCCAGGTGCGGACTATGTCGAGGTAAACCATGGCGCGGATGGTAAGTGCTTCGCCGAGGTATCGGCCCATTTCCGCGCGGTCGGAATTACCCTCTTCGAACAGCGGACTTTGGCGCACTCCTTCGATAACGTCATTGCAGTCTTCTATGATTCCATACATATCTGTCCAGCGGTTCGTATTGTTCCTGAAGCCTGTATCAAAATTGAAGTTGCATTCTCCACGTGCATTACCCGATGCATTGTGATCATCCGCTTCAACGGCGTCAACAAGCTCAATGTCGCTGTTCATGTTGGATGTTATGGCAAAGTCTTGGGCGTAAGTCCTGTCTTGCCCCATACCTCCATATAATTGATTTACGCGCAACCCGGTATAATAGGTAGAGTTGTAAACCGTGGTGTTGCTCATTTCCGACGGTGATGTCTGGTCGAGGAAGTCTTGGCATGACGTAACCCCGACAAGTCCGGCGGAAAGCGCGATTATTGGAAATATCTTTTTCATGTTTTTTTACGGTTTTGTTTAGTAGTAAGGAGAGAAGTGGTAAGGAGTAAGTATATATGCTTACTCTTGTAATCTACTTATTACTTTACTCCTTTTTCTCCTTTACTCCTTGTTTATTAGAATGTTATATTTATACCACCAACGAACGTGCGGCTCTTCGGATAAGCGGCATAGTCAACGCCGGGGCACATCGGGTTCTTCTTGCTGCTGGTGTCCACTTCCGGGTCGTAGCCGTCATAGCCGGTGATGCAGAAGAGGTTGTAGCCGGTGAAGTAGATGCGGATGTTCTCTATTTGCAAAGCCCTCGTCCACTTCTTAGGCAGTGTGTAACCAACGGTGATGTTCTGTACACGCAGGAAGTCGGCATCTTCAACGGCCCAGTCGAGAAGTACCATCTTGGTAACGCCGGCAGGGTTCCACAGCGTGCGGCCTGCGTTGATTTCATTCAGTCGTGCATAAACATTGTTAATATCTCCTCCATAATATGTATTGATAATTGTGGATGTCGGGTTGCTGAGGTTCGCTCCGTTCTCCGGGTCAATCCATGTATAGCGGTTGTTCACGTTGAAGTCTGACACAAGGTTGTACTTCGGGCTTGAGCCTGCGCGGAACGATGTAGCGAGCTTCGTGCCGTTGACAATCTTGTTGCCGAGCGAGTAGTTGAAGAAGATGTTGAAGTCGAAGTTTCCTACGCGGCCGTCGAAGCCGAAACCTCCGGTAGTTGTAGGCACAGTGTTGCCGAGACGCTGCTTGATTGGGTCTCCGTTCTCGTCAACCTCCAGCTTTATCATACCAGGAGAAAGGCTGCCGAACTTGCTGTAGCTGTTGTCGGGAGCATGGCCGTCAACGAGCGTCCATGCCGAGCCGTTCCAAACGAGGTCGCCCGTGCCTGTGGCTGCATCGTAAACGGTGTAGATGCCGTTTGTCTTATAACCCCAGATTTCGCCGAGTGCGCCGCCTGCTTCCACGCGGAAGTCTTCGTACTCGCTGATGGTGCTGCCGCTCCAGTCAGAGCTTTGCCACGGGCTGCTGGTGTTAAGTTCTTCAATCTTGTTCTTGTTGTATGCAATGTTGAAATTGAAGTTCAAGCCCCAGTTCTTCTTGTCAACGAGCACGGCGTTCAAGGCGAACTCTATACCCTTGTTCGACGTTTTTCCGAAATTCTGATACTGGTATTCGTAACCGGTATTTGAGGGTATGGCAGTCTGCATGAGCAGGTCTTTGGTCGTGTTCCAGTAGAAGTCCAACGTACCGCTGATGCGGTTGTCCCAGAAACCGTAATCGATACCGATGTTACGTGTAATGGTGGTCTCCCACTTCAAGTCAGGATTGTAAAGATACGTGCCGTGCTGCATTAGCGTAGGTGTAGTGAAGCCGGAGTTTCCATTGTTCCATTCGGGGAACTTTGCGTCGTCCTGTTCAGGTATGGAGTAAACAGGGTATATAAGTCCGCTGTTGATACGGTTGTTACCGGCCATACCGAAGCTGAGGCGCAGCTTCAAGTTTGAGAGCCACTTATGCGCCGGCTTCATGAAGCTTTCTTCGGAAATGCGCCATGCCAGTGCAGCTGACGGGAACCAACCCCAGCGGTTACCCTTGCCGAACTTCGACGAGCCGTCGGCACGTAGCGTGAACGTAGCCAGATATTTGTCGGCCAAGGTGTAGTTTATACGGCCGAAGTAAGAGAGGATGTTCTCTTCTGCTTCTATGGTGCCATTGTTGGGCAGAGCCGTGCCTGCTCCAGTGTTGGCAAGCACCTCGTCGATAGTCATTGACGTTGGGAATGCCACAGACACGTTGGTACGCGTAACATCTTGCGAACTGCTCCATTCCTGTCCGATGAGAACGTTCAGATGGTCGCGTCCGCCGAAGAGTTTGTCGTTGTCGTAAGTAACGGTGTTTGAGTTGCGCCAGTTTTTGTTCTCCACGCGCTCGAAGTAAGCCTGCGGCTGACCGTTGTATCCGTATCTTGAATTTGTAACGGCGCGCGCACCCCAAACTTGGTCTACCTTATTATATTTCCATCCGTAGCCGAACTCCGTGCGGAATGTCAGACCCTTAAACGGCTTCCAGTTCAAAGCCACGTTGTAATTCTGCGAGAAACGTTCCTGATACTTGTATGTATCGGTAAGGCGTTCCATCGGGTTGCGTCGTGTGTTCGAACTGCTTTCCTCGTCGCCTTCATCAGTAGACGAGATAGCCTCTACCGGATTCCACTTTACCGCGTTGGCAACGGCTGAGTTTGCGGCGTTGGTTTCGTTTGTGTCCGCACCGCCGTTAAGTCCGTCGAGCTTGGTGAAAGCCAGACGGCCGGTGAAGTCAAGCGAGAGCCATTTGTTCAACTTCGCGTTCAGCTTGGCGTTGATATTGTTTTTCGAATATCCCGAACCGTACATGATGCTTTCCTCGTCGTTGTGCGAGAAGCCGATGTTGAACTTCAGTTCCTTCGAGCCTCCGCTCACGTTTACGTTGTACTGCTTCTGGAAACCTGTGCGTCCGAAAACTTCGTCCTGATAGTCGCGTCCTTCTATGGATTTCCATATATCAAGGTCTTCAAAATCACCGTAAGCATCGTTGCCGAATTCATACTGATAGTAGGCGTAGTTGTACGGATCCATGGTGTCGATAAGTTTTGTAACTTTCTTCCAACCAAGCGAGCCGTTGAAGTTCACCTGCACTTTGCCTTCGTGTCCGCTCTTTGTCGTTACGATGATGACACCGTTTGCACCGCGGGCACCGTAGATGGCGGTAGAGGATGCGT
>URUK01000026.1 GCA_900551055.1 uncultured Prevotella sp.
AGAAACTTATAACTGAATCCTGTTTCCATTTACACAAAATTTTGGACAGTGTCATTTTTTCCTTGACATCATGCCACAGACACGCCCCAACCGTAAAATATGACACCTGAAACGCTGCGACGGCAGGCTATAAATGCAAAGATGGACACAGCCTCCATGTGGATGTAACCGGGCTTAACGGAACAATAAAAAGACGCGCCGTTCATAATGAACGGCGCGTCTTTTTATTACTTTACGCAACCAATATTATTGCAGAACGCTCAAAGCCTGCGTTGCAGTCGGGTTCTGCGGGTCGATGGCGATTATCTTCTCGTAATATGTCTTGGCTGTGGCGTTGTCCTCCTTCACGATGTAATAATAGCCAAGATAGAGGTAAGGCTCGATAAGGAGCTTGGGATTGTCGGCATGCTCAGCCTGTGCCAACTGTACATACTCCTCATAGTAAGGCTTTGCAAGACCTTGTGTTGTCTCCGGATCGAGCTGCGAATTGACACGGGCACGCATCATTGTAGCGTAAAGCTTATTGCCCGGTGACTCGGAAGCTACCTTGCCGTAAATCTCGTCGGCTTTCTTCAAAGCGTTAACCTTGTCGGCATTGAGTGTGTCGATGGATGCAGCCTGCCGCATGTACAACTGTGCAAGACCGTCAAGGTCGGGCACTGACGGCTTCTCAATCTTGCCCAGGTATTCGTCATAAAAAGCGAGACCGTTCGTAAAGTCGCCCTTGGCGATATAGGCATCAGACAGCTGTTTGCGCACATCGTTCAGTTTGGCGTCCATCTCCAACGCCTTCTTGAACTTCTCGATAGCCTGGTCGTATGCACTGTCTCCCATCAAGGCATAACCATAATACTGGTAGTCACGTGCAGAAATCTTGGCACTGTCAGACTTGTTGAAAAGCGCATCGGCATACTTCAAGGCATTCTTATAGTCCTTAAGGTCTGTGTAGTTATAGAACGTTATACGGTTCATGGCCGCACTGCGCGGATTTTTGTTCACACCGAACAACGACACCTCAAGGCTCTTCTGCGAATTTGCAAGAAGAAGCTCCGCCGTAGCATATTCGGTAAGGTAATTTTCCTTCAACTGGTTCTTGTCAACCTTTGCATAATACTCTGCGGCCTGCTCTAATTTGTTGGCTCCATAGAAGAAGTGAGCGGCCTCGGCATCAACCGGGTAAGAAGGGTCGACAGCGCGCAGTTCCTCAAGCTTTGCAACAGCACCCTCCGGGTCAACCTTGCGGTAAACGGAAGCGTACTTGATGTAACCTGTAGGATTTGTGGGGTCGAAGTGTATTGCCTGATTGTAATAGCTTGCGGCTCCACCTCCCTCATTGCTGCTCATCGCCGCGAGGTCGCCAAGAAGGATGGATGCAATAGCCTTGCCCTTGTTGTCCTTTCCACGCTCTATGGCCATGTTGGCATACTCACGCGCCGAAACTGTGTCCCTTATTTCCAAAAAAGCACGACCCAGCCCGGCCAAAGCCTCAGCGTTCTTCTTGTTCTCTTTTACAAAATCCTTCACCTGGTCTTCAACTGCTTCAGGATTTGACTTGTTGCTTGCTATCAACTTTGTGATGGCATCTACTTGTGACTTAACATCTTGAGCCACAGACGGAGCTGATACAACTGTCATCAAAGCTCCTGCTAAAAAATATTTAATTGCTTTCATAATCAAAATGTTTTACAAACAATCATTTATAAACCAATATCAAACTAAAACCTTATACACCATAAAACTCCATCAAGGCATTGCAACCTCTATCTTTAAGACCGCATAAACACACTAAAGTTTAATCATCGGTCACATTGACTGTCCTGACCGTTATGTCGCCACGCATGGGCAACAAACCCGACCTGAAAATTATCAACTGCCCCTTGGGACTTTCTATAAAATGGGCAAATCCCCACGGCAGACCGTGTATGGGGTCGTTGAGCAACGCATATATAGTTCTCACCAACGGATAACGTCCGTCGAGCAAGTATGCCTGGTAAGGCTTCCAGCTGTTCATATAAGTCGCTGAGTCCATACGGCTTACCGACATTACTGTTATGTTCTTCTTGAATGTGGTGTTAGTGGTGTCACGCTTGTCATTCAACCAGTTTGAGCCTATTATGCCTATGGCATTGGGAGTCTTCTCTACATAATCTACAACTTCCTTGCTCGTCATTGCCGCCACAATGTTAGGACTGTTGATTGGCTTGCCACCAAGCAACGAATCCACACAGAAATGAACCGCGCTTGACTTTTTGTTGTCAAAAACCACTAATATGTCACCTCGCTTCGACCCTGGAACAATGTCGCCCCATGTCTTCGCCTGCCCGTTAAGCACACGCTTTATATCTTTCACGGAAATACACGAGTCGGTATTTTCCCGATTGATAATAAGCGACAGCCCGTCATAAGCCAACGGTATGGCCACAGGCAGATAATTACGGGCCTTTAGATTTTCAAGCTCCTCTTTCGTGAAGTTCCTTGAAGTTATGGCGAGCTGTATGCTGTCTGTCATAAGCATATTGACCGCATCAAGCTCGTTCGTATAAATCGGAGTCAGCTTCGCCTCACGATAAATACTCTCAAACACTTGTATCTGTTCGTCAATAATAGGGCTAAAACTTTCGTCAGAAGCGAAAGAAATCGCTCCTGACGAATAAGTGTCTGTCCTACCGCTCTTGGACTTGTTGGCACAAGCCGAAACAAGCCCAAAGAGCAGTGTAAATCCTACAAAACCGTAGAATAGTTCTCTTCTCATTTATTATGCTTTAATTACTGCAATTTGAAAGTTACCGGCAATGTGTACCTCACATTCACAGTAGTACCGTTCTGCTTACCCGGAGTCCAATTAGGCATATTGCTTACAACGCGGACTGCCTCCTTGTCCAATGACGGGTCAACACCACGAGCCACTCTGACATCAGAGATAGAACCAGTCTTGCTAACGACAAACTGAACGATGACACGTCCCTCAATGCCGTTCTCCGCCGCGATTACAGGGTATTTGATGTTATCTCTCAACCACTGCATCAAAGCGCCTTGGCCACCCGGGAATGAAGGCTGCTCCTCGACAACGTCGAAGACCTTGTTGTCCTCCTTCGGGGGTTCGGGCTGAGCGATTTCCTCCTTTGCCTTAAGAACTTCACCGCCTACTTCATCGTTACCTTGAACGTTGAAAGCACCGATGGTTGTCTTAGTCTTCATGAGTTCGTCCTGGTTCTTCATCTCGTCTTCAGGTCTCACTTCCTCATCTTTCTTGATGACTGGTGCCGTAAACTTAATCGAGCTTTTCACTCTCTCTACCGGCTTAGGCTGCTCAATCTTGACAGGAGCCTTCTTCTCAACCTTCGCCTCCTTTTTCGTCTGGATTGACGAAAGCTCAACGGCAGTTGTGATGGCAACTTTCTGATTGGCCTGGATTACATTCTTAATCGCTATGGCAGAGAATATGACAACAGCAGCAATAAGCACGATTAGGATTGACCATATGTTGCGCTTGCCAGTACTCTTGCGGAGCCTATATGCACCGTAAGACTGGTTTCTGCCTTCAAACACAAGGTCACACCATGCATTAGATATTAAATCTACTTTTGACATTGTATCTACATTTTAAATGTTAACCACCGACAAATACCGTCAGTTGAAGCGCACTCCCCTCTTTGTAAGGAGCGTCTTGTCTTCTGGAGTAATGTTGTCGATGACATACTTACCTATACTGCAAATCTGCATCTCGTCCAGAGCGTCAACCAAATTCTTATAAGAAGCATCGTCAGTTGCCTTGATGATGATTGTCAACGTAGGAATTTTCTGCCCGTTGACATTACCATCCTTCAGCTTGTCAAGCTCCTTATTATAAATAGAATCAGGATACTTTGCCGGGTCTTTCAGCTTCTTGGCGTCAAGATCTGCCTTGGCCTTCAATATCGCGGCAACAGGAATAGTACCGTCTTCAGTGACATGATTGATGAGCACGCTGCGAATTCCGTCCTTTCCCCACGTTGTTTCTTTGATACATGAAGGGTCGTCGTAATTCGGAAGACCTGCGATATAATAAATCTTATCATTTCCGGCTACATAGATAGTGATTGTCTGTGAAGCCTTTGTTGCGGTCTTGTCCTCTTCTTGAACATTCTTATCGTTACTCGGCATGGTCAAGAGCATGGCCTGTGGCTTGCTCAAGGACGTACACAACATGAAGAACGTGATAAGAAGCATCATCATGTCCACCATAGGCGTGAAGTCCACGCGGAGGTCGATTTTCTTCTGTCTACTTGCTTTCTTTTTTGCCATGTCTTAGTCCTCCACCTTTTTATAAGAAGTGATAAGCTCGTAACGGTTCTGGTCCATGTCCTGAAGTTCAGACATCACTTTCTTGATAACCTTGTAAGGTGTATCAGAATCGGCCTTGATGGCCAGCTTCATGTCCGAATTAGCATCAGTAACAGCCTTTACCCAAAGCTGGAACTCGCTCATGCCACCGTCGATACTGTCTGTAGGCACACCCCTGTCCTGCTGAAACGCATTCATCTGTGAAGACTCCTGGCTAAGGAATGCGGCCATATCATCCATTGACACACCTATGTTCGTGGCACTGCGCACATTCTTCATCTGTGTCCCGTTCAGGCTTACTCCGAACTGGTCAGCCATAGTTCCAAGAGCTGTCTCCATGTCACCAGGCTTGTCCCAGCCCAAGAACACCTTACCCTTTTTGTCTATAAGGATAGTCAGGACATTCTTGTCTGTGACCTTGACCTCCGACACCGAGCCTGGCGTATTGACCTTCACCGCCTCGTTCTTTACGAATGTTGATGTCAACATGAAGAACGTAAGCAGCAAGACCATCACGTCGCTCATCGGGGTCATGTCGATCCAGATGGACTGTCTCTTAATTTTTACTTTACCCATAGTAATTAAAATTTAAAGGGTTAGTAAAATTAAGCTTCGTCCGTGTGATTGGCTTCGTATGTCTGAGCAATAGAATAACCAACCTCATCGAGTGCGTATGTCAGCTTGTCGATCTTATTAGTGAATGTGTTATAAGCAATAACCGAGCACCAAGAAGTCAAAATACCGAACGCGGTGTTAATCAACGCCTCAGAAATACCAGTAGAAAGGGCGAGAGAGTCGCCACCGCCACCAGCTGCCAAAGCCTGGAATGAACGGATCATACCGATGACAGTTCCGAGAAGTCCGGTAAGCGTACCAAGCGTAACGATAGTTGCAAGAATCGGAAGATTCATCTGGAGAGTAGGCATTTCAAGCTGTGTAGCCTCTTCGTGAGCCTGCTGTATCTTTGCCACCTTCTGTGCCTTCTTCAATCCGGGAGCTGTTTCCATCTCCTTGTAAGCGCGGAGAGAAGCAGAAACGACATTTGCAACTGAACCTCTCTGCTTGTCGCAAATAGACTGAGCTGCAGCGAAGTCGCCCTTGCTTACGGCTGCCTTTACATTCAGAACGAACTTAGCCAAAGAGCCTTTGCCGAAAGCGGTGCGGAGAGCCAGCCAACGCTCGATGCTCAAAGCAATGACAGTAAGCAAAAGAGTCTGGATGATAGGAACGATCACACCACCCTTGTAAATTGTTCCGAGAAGGTTTGTCGGATGACCGGCCGGATCGTTGCCTGCGAAGTTAGAAGGATTGCCGAGCAATAAGGTGTATATGCAAATCGCTATGATAAGACATACAACAATAACCCAAATCGCTGCTCTAATTCCCTGGAAGCCCTGATTTTTCTTAGGGCTCACTGCCTTTTGTGTAGTTGCCATAATTTTAATTTAATTTGTTAGTTAATTATTAAGTTATAAAGTTTCGATTTAATGTTAATAGTCTGTCTGTTTTTCCAGTAAAAGGCTGTCATGTATAAACAAGCACACAAAGATAACCATATTACAAAAAACAAAGGCATCAAATCCAATGTTTTTAACAATGTTTTTGACTTTTATTAATATCTTTTCGTTACTTGTTTTTCCATGCAACCTAAAAACATTACTTCAACTTCGCCAACGCGGCCTTCACACGCGACATTGCTTCACGTATGTTGTCGTCACTGGTTGCATAGCTTATACGAAAACATTCCGGGTCGCCGAAAGCGTCACCTGCAACCGTGGCAACATGACCGACCTCAAGCAAATACAATGCGAAATCGGTAGAATTGCATATTGTACGCGAGCCATCGCCTTTACCAAAGAAACTGCTGCACTTCGGGAATACATAGAAAGCTCCTTCCGGCTCATTCACTTCCAAACCAGGAATGTCTTTAATAAGGCTTACTATCAAATCGCGGCGGCGTTCGAAAGCCTTTCGCATTGTCTCAACGCACTCCTGCGAAGCAGTATAGGCTGCAACTGCGGCCTTTTGGCTTATCGAGCTCGGACCGCTTGTATACTGTCCCTGCAGTTTGTTGCATCCTTTGACTATCCATTCAGGCGCAGCAATGAAGCCGATGCGCCAGCCTGTCATGGCATAAGCCTTCGACACGCCGTTGACAACAATAGTGCGTTCTTTCATTCCTGGAACACTCGCAATGCTGTTGTGCCGCCCTATATAATTAATGTGCTCGTATATCTCATCTGCAATGACAAACAAATCATCGTGGCGCTTTATCACTTCGGCAAGTTTCTCCAGTTCGGCTTCAGAGTAGACGCTGCCAGTAGGATTGCTCGGCGAGCAAAGTATCAGCATACGCGTCTTCGGAGTTATGGCAGCCTCAAGCTGTTCCGGAGTCATCTTGAAATTCTGCGCGAAACCGGTTTCTACAATCACGGGCACGCCTCCGGCCAGCTTGACCATCTGCGGATAGCTTACCCAATAAGGAGCCGGGATTATGACCTCCTCGCCATCATTGACCAATGCCATAACCGCATTGCAAACACTTTGCTTTGCTCCATTTGACACCAGCACCTCGTTAACCGAGTATTCGAGGCCGTTCTCATTTTTCAACTTTGCAACGATGGCCTCGCGCAAATCCATGTATCCAGGCACGGGAGAATACCTTGAATAGTTGTCGTCAATAGCTTTCTTGGCGGCAACTTTTATGTGCTCAGGGGTGTTGAAATCCGGTTCGCCGACACTCATGTTGATGACATCGATGCCTTGAGCCTTCATCTCGTTGCTTTTCTGCGACATAGCAAGAGTGGCCGAAGGAGCCAAACGATTAAGACGGTCTGATAATTGTGCCATAATAAATATTGATTTGCCTTGCAAAATTAAATAAATTATTCGTTTTACGGAAATAAAAGAAGTGATATTTTCATGTCAAAAACAAAAAAAATATATACATTCTGACAACCTTACCTACGCATTACAAATGCAATGTATGCCCCATGCGGTCTTTTTTTGTCTTAAGGTACTTATAGTCATACTCGTTTGGAGTTATTTCTATCGGTACATTCTCGACGATTTCAAGGCCGTATGCCTCCAGCCCCACACGCTTTGTCGGGTTGTTCGTCATAAGCCTCATCTTGTGTACGCCAAGATGCCGGAGCATCTGCGCGCCGCATCCGTAATCACGTTCGTCGGGCTTGAAACCGAGGTGCACGTTCGCATCCACCGTGTCATAACCTTCTTCCTGCAACTTGTATGCTTCTATCTTGTTCATAAGTCCGATGCCGCGTCCTTCCTGCTGCATGTATATCAGCACGCCCTTGCCTTCCTTCTCTATCATCTGCATGGCTTTGTGGAGCTGTTGCCCACAGTCACAACGCTTGCTGCCGAGGATGTCACCGGTAGCACACGACGAATGCACACGCACAAGTATAGGCTCGTATTCCTTCCATTCGCCCTTTATCAAAGCCATGTGTTCAAGGCCGCTGCTTGTCTGGCGGAATGGTATAAGCTTGAAATGACCGTACTCGGTAGGCATGTCCACGGTCTGCCCAACAGTTATCAGCGACTCACGCTGCAGCCTGTAAGCAATGAGGTCTTTTATCGATATAACCTTAAGTCCATACTCCGCGGCAAATTCTAACAGCTGCGGCAGACGCGCCATCGTGCCGTCATCGTTCATTATTTCCATCAAAGCCCCGGCCGGATAAAGGCCAGCCAGCTTACAGAGGTCTATCGCAGCCTCTGTATGTCCGCTGCGCCTAAGCACTCCGTTGTCCTGTGCATAGAGTGGGTTTATGTGTCCCGGACGGCCAAATGTTTTCGGAGTTGAAGCCGGGTCGGCAAGGGCTTTGATTGTTTCGGCCCTGTCATGGGCCGAGACTCCAGTCGTGCAGCCTTCGAGTTTGTCTATTGTAACAGTAAAAGGCGTACCGAGCACCGACGTGTTCTCTGCCACCTGGCGCGGCAGGTCAAGCTCGTCACACCGGCTCAACGTTATCGGTGCGCACAGCACTCCACGCGCATGCTTAAGCATGAAATTCACCTTCTCGGCGGTAATCTTTTCAGCCGCGACAATAAGGTCGCCTTCATTTTCCCTGTCCTCATCGTCCACAACTATCACGAACTTCCCCTCCTTGAAGTCGGCCAAAGCCTCTTCCACCGTATTTATTTTCAAGTTTCCCATATTGTTTTACACCTATTTATATATAATTTATATATAAGCCAGGCATCAATTGCCGGCATTTTTCATCTCTTCAATCCGCTTCAGCATCGCGTCATTGGTGGCTTTCACCGCCTTCAAGTCACGCAACAGCCTCAACCGGAATCTCCACATCCTCAAATAGAAGAACAAGCCTACCGGCACCACAACCGCAGCTGCCACGTTGAGCCATTTCCGTTCGAACGGCCTTGTATGCGCCTTCACCGCCATCAAAGGATAGTCGTTCAGCAAATTGAGCACCTGCTTGTCCCTTGAGTTCGACAAGTCTTCTATCACTTCCTCCATCCTTTCATTTATTTCCTCTATCGTATGGTCGGGAGCGTATTTGAAGAAAGCCTTGCCCACATTTGGAGCCAGCAGCAGGTTGTGCTGGTGTGCATATTCCGTAATATCTGCGCTTATGCGTTCAAGCTCTTCCGCATCAGCCTGATAGTCGGGATCTTTTATGATTACCTCTTTCCTGTATACCGAGCGCTTCATGCGCAGTCCGAGCATTTTCATCATCAGGTTGCGGTAGAAATCGATGTTGAACACCACGGAATCATTGTTGGCCTTGTACGTGAAGAACACCGCAAGCGGCGTAAGCACGGCAAGCGATATTGTCTTTCCGAACCAGATTGTCCATTCCCCGATGCGCGCCATGCGGAATCCCGAATTGTCGAAGATGAAGAACACGATGAACACCAGCACCGATATGATTACCGGCACGCCAAGTCCGCCTTTCCTTATGATCGCACCGAGCGGCGCGCCTATGAAGAAGAACAGCAGACACTGCAACGCTACCGAGAACTTGTTGATGGCCTCTATCTTGTGGTCTCTTATCAGCCTGTCGCCGTCAGAAGTCAGCATGCCCTTGAAGTCGAGGTCGCTCATCTCGTTCCTGACATTGCCCATCGCCGCGTTTACCGCATTAAGTTTCCTGTCGGCTGACAACCGGCTGTACACAGAGTCGAAACTAAACGTCTTCGTTGCAGCCATCTTCACCGCCCTTGCAGAGTCCTCGCGGCTCACTCCCCGGTTGGAGAAATACCGCTCACGGACATCCTTGTAGAACACACGCCCCACACTGTCGTACACATGGGTCAAAGAGTCCACGTCAAGAGCTATCTGCCTGACGCTCTTTCCTTTCGAGTTGTTCGACAACGCGCTTGCATCGGCCACGTTGAAGTCGGAATCGAAATCAAGAAGTATGGTCTTCGTCACAAAGGTCTCCCTGCGGTAAGGCACCGACGTGCCGCGCATCACCTGCTGCGACTTCATGTTCTCAAACCACTCTCCACTGTAAAGCGTAAGCAGCAGGTGCTTCTTCTCCGCCGTAGACTGCAACATTCCCGAGTCCGCCAGTATTATTGCGGCATCCTCGTAGCTGTCGGTCATCTTGTATATCATCACGCCATACAGCTTGCCGGTTTCCAAATCCTTCTTCTGCACATACAGGTTGCACCCCGGAATACCGTCATAGAACACTCCTTCGGGGATTTCCAGCTCGGGGCTTTTCTGCTTCATCGACAGCAGCAGACGCGAGAACGACAGGTTGGCGTTAGGCCCAATGACGTTCTGGAAATAGAATGAGCCGAACGATATGAACACAACAATGACTATCAACGGCCTGAACGCCTGCATAAGCGATATTCCGGCAGCCTTTATGGCTGTAAGCTCGCTGCTCTCGCCGAGGTTTCCGAAGGCGATGAGCGACGACAGCAGGATGGCCAGCGGCAACGCCTGCGGCACGAGCATCAGGCTCATGTACCAGAAAAACTGAGCCAGCACGTCCATCGACAGGCCCTTGCCTATCAAATCGTCGATATATTTCCACAAGAACTGCATCATCAGTATGAACTGACAGATGAAGAACGTGCCGACGAAAAGCAGCCCGAACTGCTTGGCTATGAACTTGTCTAATTTTCTTATGCGGAACATCGTTTTCTTTATCGTGTGGTTGCGGCAGAGCCATGCCAGCGTGCAAAATTAGCACAAAAATATCAGAAAACAATATATAAGGGTAAAAAGGTAAAAAAGTAAAAAGGTAAAAATAGCAGATTTATCCTTTTACCTTTTTACTTTTTTACCTTTTTACCCTTTCACCTTCTCCCTTTTCAAAGTCCTGTCGAGCGGTGCAGGGTCTCCATATTGGCGTCCCATATGTCACGCAGGGTGTCGGTGTCGCCGTCGGGAGCATAGTCGGTGATTACCATGATGTAGTCACCCGTTATGTCGCTTTTCTCCATGCGCAGCTCCAAGTACGTGTCACGAAACTCATCCTCACTCCAGCGCAGGCGTATGTACTCATTGTCCTTCGTCTCCAACACGTCCGCAGTCCTCGTCTCATGATGCCCCCATGTGTTGCCCCAGGTGAAGGTCAGCGTGTCGCCGTCACGCTTCACGTCGTCGGCAAGCCACTTCGCAAGTCCCTCGGGAGTACTCATCAGCGACCATATTATATTGGCAGACTTCGAGCGCAGCTCCCTCTCTATACTGATTTTATTGTCTTCCATAAATCACGGCGTGATAATATTTTGCCACAAAAATAATAATTTTGCCAAATAAAACAGCAAAAAAGCATGATATTTTTTGGTATGTAAAGAAATTGTATTACCTTTGCACCCGCAAAAAGGACATTCGATGGCGGGATAGCTCAGCTGGTTAGAGCGTCGGATTCATAATCCGGAGGTCGTGGGTTCGGGTCCCACCCCCGCTACAAATGCAACCAACGCCCCGATGGAACACCGTTCCGTCGGGGCGTTTTCTTCATCTCTCAACAAGCGTTTGCACACCTTCCGATTTCTGTCCGGCTGCGATGGATGCCACACCAAAGCATGTCTTGACAAGAGCCAACTGCCTCAATTGTAGCAAAACAGACACATGTTATCAAGCTCACTCCACTCGGAAGGACTGGAGCAGGTTGCCATTCATGTTGCAAAAGGTCATCAATCGCCTTGTAAAAGGCCATGTTTTACACGCCAAAAGGCCACCTTTCACAAGCTAAAAGGCGGCCTTTTGCAAAACCATCAAAAACCTACCGAATACCCATCCCAGCCAAAAGGACGATCCACCCCAGCCCTCCCGAATGGAGGGAGCTTGATTACTTGCTTTTATTTAAGTACATTTGAGGCTCTCGGTAATCGTCATGTCGCACGCCGATGCGGCATCCAGAAAACACAAATAGCGTCAAATATTGTTGGCTGCATACACTGGATGCCGCATCGGCGTGCGACATGACGATTACCGAGTGCCTCAAATGAAAAGGGATTAACTGCCTATTATAAATCCAATTAATTACAAAACAAGGATAAAATAAAAACAAGCGCCTGTTTAGTTGAACGTCAGGCGGAACGTTGTCAACCCTTTTCCGCTGTCCTGCACAAGCTGTATCGTGCCGTTGCTCACCCTCATTATCTGCCTTGAAATAGACAGGCCGATGCCGCTGCCGTCCTTTTTCGTGGTGAAAAACGGGATGAAGATGTGCGCCGCAACGTCGTCGGGGATAAGCCCTCCGTCGTCGGTCACGTCAATGACCACGGCGTCGTCGTCTCCCGTGTACGCCCTTATGCTTACGTGTCCGCCCTCGCCAGTGGCCTCGGCGGCGTTTTTCAGCAGGTTGGACACTACCCGGCTAATCAGTCCCTCGTCGGCATATACCAGCAGGTCGTCAGGCATCACGTCCATATCTACGGCACAACCCTCCTTCATCAGCGGCGCGGCCAGCCTCGCCATGCGCTCAACGAACGGCTTGACGTAAAACAGCTGCGGCACAGGTGCTGGCACATGGGTGAACTTGCGGTAGTTTTCCACGAAGCGCACAAGCTCCCTGCCCGTGCGGTTTATCACCTCAAGCTCTTCCCGGCGGCCTTCTCCGTCCTGCTTGAGCATCACGTCGCTAAGCGACACTATCGGCGTAACGGTGTTCATTATCTCGTGAGTCAGCACGCGGATTAGCTTCACCCACGAGTCGATTTCCTGATTGGCAAGCTCTCCCTTGATGTCGCTTATGGCGAGTATCCTCACCCTGCGGCCTTTCAGCGTGGTGTATGCGTCGCGCACCGACAGGCTTCCGAGCCTGTCCTGCACCTGGCTTATATGCGTAACTGCTTCCCTTCCAAGCAGCCTGTGGGCGGCGTTGTTGCTGCGCAACACTATGCCGCGCTCGTCGTCGAGCACCAATATGCCGGTATCAACGGAGTCGATTATCAGCTCAAAATATTTCTCGCGCTCCTTCTGTTCGTCCCGGGCGTGTTGCAGTATGTCCTTCACGCGGTTGAGCGAGGCGTTTAGCAGCTTGTCGTCGCCGGTCTTTCCACCCTCCGGGAAGCGGAAGGTGTAGTCGCCGTTGTCCAAGGCGTTGAAGAGGAAAAACACCTTCCTAACCGTCTGCCTGTACCTGCGCCACAGGCAAATGCAGGCCACGGCCAGTACGGCAACAGTCGCAACGGGCGCAATAACACTAAAGTCCATACTTCTTTATTTTGTTGTACAGCGTCTGTCTCGTCACCCCAAGCTTCGCCGCTACCTGCGAAAGGTTGCCACCGCAGTCGCGTATCGTCTTGCCGATAAGCCTGCTCTCCATCTCGTCGATGGTCTGCACCTCCTCCACCGGCTTGCCGTACACGGGCGTGTCGCCGCTTATGTCGTCCTCGCCTATTACAGTTCCGTCACCAAGTATCACCGCCTTCTCCACCGCATGCTGCAGTTCGCGTATGTTGCCGAACCACGGCAGCGCCTTCATCTTTTGCTCGGCGGCAGGCGAAAAGTCCATTTCGGGCTTGTTGTACATGGCGGAATAGCGGCCGAGAAAGAGCCTTGCCAGTGCCGGAATGTCCTCGCTGCGCTCGCGCAACGGCGGCAGGTGCAGGTGGATGGTGTTGATGCGGTAGAGCAAGTCTTCGCGGAACTCGCCCCGGGCCACCATCTGTCTGAGGTCGCGGTTTGTCGCACAAATCAGCCTTACGTCAATGGGTATGGCCTTGCTGCCGCCCACTCGCACGATGCTTCGCCGCTGCAGGGCGGTCAGCAGTTTTGCCTGCAAGGCGTAGCCGAGGTTTCCTATCTCGTCGAGAAACAGCGTTCCGCCGTCGGCCAGCTCGAATTTTCCGGGCTTGTCGGCCTTCGCGTCGGTGAACGCTCCTTTCACATGGCCGAACAGTTCGCTCTCAAACAAGGTGTCGGTTATCGCTCCCATGTCCACCGGCAGCATCTTCGCGCCGCGGCGTTGCGACAGCCTGTGTATCTCGTTGGCAAGAACTTCCTTGCCGGTACCGTTCTCGCCGGTTATCAGAATGTTCGCGTCGGTCGCCGCCACCTTGTCGACCATGGCTTTAAGGTCGAGCATGCGCGGCGACGTTCCCCAGAACATGCTCCCCTCGCGGCTGTCAGCCGTGCCCTTGTCGTCCATCGTTTTGCGGTAGGCGCCGGTCAGGACGGACAGCAGTTTGGCGTTGTCAAACGGTTTCACAACGAAGTCCGCCGCGCCCTCTTTCAGTCCTGTAACGGCCAGTTCGATGTCGGCGTATGCCGTAAAGAGCACCACCTGCGCCTGCGGCCTCTGCTTTTTTATCTGGCGCAGCCAGTACAGACCTTCGTTGCCGCTGTTAACGCCGCTTTGGAAGTTCATGTCGAGCAGCACCACATCGGGCTTGTCCTCTCGCAGCCGCGCCGGAATATTATTAGGATTAGCCACGGCAACAATGTGCTCGAACGTGCCGTCAAGCAGCATCTTCACCGTAGAAAGAATGTTGCGGTTGTCGTCCGCAATAAGTATCGTACCCTGTTTCATCGCTATGCAAAAGTAATCTGTTATGGCGAAACAAGCAAGCGGTTGGTTGTTTTTTAGGCAAAATCCTTAACATGAATGTCCGCAAAGCTCCCATTCATCGGTAGTTAAAGGAGTTAAAGAAGTTATCGCTCCCTACGGTCGCTAAGTAGTTAAAGACAAATGCCTTGCTTATTTATGTGCGTGATTGGCTGTTCAGGCCGGTTGCGAACATCCATTTTCATTAAAAACACCATCATGTATGCAGCAGCCAGCCACCGCTTCGCGCACCAACCGTAACCCATTGA
This sequence comes from uncultured Prevotella sp., assembly GCA_900551055.1. Taxonomy (GTDB): domain Bacteria; phylum Bacteroidota; class Bacteroidia; order Bacteroidales; family Bacteroidaceae; genus Prevotella. Next base: position 14,594 of record URUK01000026.1, read on the forward strand.
CAATCAATACGTTGCAACCACACTTGCAAAAGACCGTCTTTTAGCCTCTAAAAGGTGGCCTTTTGCAATGCAATTTGCCGTCTTTTACTTTTTCACCGTTTTATCTTTTCACTTTCACCAGCCATGTTTTACCTTTTTACTTCTTTACCTTTTTACCTTTAATCGTTTTTTCTCACCTTCTCACTTTCTCACCTTCTCACCTTTATCTTCTGTCTAATAATTAAACACCGATTGTCTAATAATTAGACAGTGGCCGTGGGACGCTTTTTACATAATAACCTAACAATCAAAGGATTAGCTGTTTTGGCACGCTTTTGGCATTATAATCAGTGTATGAATAATAAACTTTCCATAATACTCTTGAGCCTCGCCGCACCTGCCGTGGCGGTCGCCCAACAGGCGTGGAGCATCGACCGGTGCGTCAGCTACGCCTTGGAGCACGCCACGGAGGTGAAGAGGCAACGCATAGAGCAGAAACAGGCAGGCGTTGACTACAACACTGCCATCCTTGGTTTCCTGCCTCAACTGTCGGCACAAGTAGGCGGACAGTACAACTGGGGACGCAACATCGACCCGGAAACCAATACATATAATAATGTTACTACGTTCAACAACTACTACCAGCTTACGGCCTCCATGCCGCTGTTTGACGGCGGACAGACGTGGAATGCCATGCGCAGGGCGCGGTTGTCAAAGCGCTCTTCGGCCACAGCAGTGCAGAAGGCGCGCGACGACAAGGCCATAGACGTTATGCAGAAGTTCGTTGAAGCCGTGTACGCAATCAAGTCGATAGAACTCATGCAGGAAAAACTTGACGACTCGCAGGCGCTGCTCCGCAAGACGCAACGCCTGTACGAGTTGGGCGAAAAGAGCCGTCCCGACGTGGTGCAGATGGAGAGCCAGGTAGCCGAGGACGACTACAACCTGCTTCACCAGCGCAACCTCGCGCGCACGGCTCTCCTCTCCCTCAAGTCGGCCATGAACTATCCCGGCGCCGACTCGCTGCAGCTCGACCCCTCGCTCACGTCAAGGCACGCCGTGATACCGCGCCATGAGTCCATCGACTACTCCACAATCGCCGCGAAACCCGATGTCACCATAGCCGAGGCCGACGCGCAGAAGGCTCGCTTGGACTGGAAAATACAGCGTGCTTCGCTGCTTCCCTCGCTCTATCTCGGCGGCGGCGTGTCTACAAGTTACTACAAGAACCTGTCCAACGGCATGGCGGTTGACGGCTTCCGGTCGCAGATGCGCAACAACCTCGGTGAATACCTGTACGTCACTTTGTCGATACCAATCTTCTCGGCAAACGACTGGCGGAGCGTGAAACGCGCCAAGGCCGACTACAACATAGCGCGCTTGGACGTGGAAGACGCGCGCCGCAAGCTGGAAGACGACGCCCGGCAGGCCGTAACCGACTATGAGGGATATGTCCGCGAGGAGCGCCAGATGAGGCGGAAGGTGGCCTCCGACTCGCTGGCCTACCGCCTGTCATACCGCAAATACGAGGAAGGCATGCTCTCGACGTTCGACCTTCACGAGTCGTCACAAACCTATCTTGAAAGCCGCATCACTCTGCTGCAAATGCAGATGATGGTCGCAATAAAGCAAAGACTTGTCAATTATTACATCAATAACGAACCGTTATGGGATGTTCAATAAATTATGTCGAGGCGATTTTTCAATTTTAGCGAGTGCCAGTTTGCAAGCCGAAGAGGGAGTATAGCGGGCTATACGACCAATGAGGCTTGGCAAAGTGACACCGATAAAATTAAAAAGTGACCGAAATATAAAGATTAAACATTCCATTAAGGTTAAAAACAGAATTTATAGAACATCCCTATGGACATCAAATTAGAGAAAAAGAAGTACGTTATACCGAAAAGATACCGCCCGTTGGTTGTTGGCGGCGCATTCGTCGTGGCCGTTTTGGTGTGGTTGGCGTTAGGAAACTTCTCGTCGACGCTGCGCGTTGACCGCCGCGGACTTAGCATAGGCGACGTCAGGAACGCACAGTTTGACGACTATGTGAGCGTCGATGGCAACGTAGTACCCATCCAAGTGGTGCAGATTTCGCCTGAAGAGGGAGGCGTAGTGCTTGAAAAGGTGGTAGAGGAAGGCGCCCACGTGAAGAAGGGCGATGTCATTGTGCGCCTCAACAATTCCAATCTTGACCTTGAAATACTCAACGCCGAGAGCGAGCTTGCAGAGAAACAGAACATGCTTAGGAGCACGCAGCTGTCGATGGAGCAGGACAACCTCAACAACCAGAACGAGGCTTTACAGCTCAAGATGGACGTTCAGACAAAGCGTCGCGCCTACAATCATCAGACGGCCCTGCAAAAGGAGGAGCTGAACTCGCGCGAAGAGTACCTTAAAGCGAAAGAAGACTATGAGCTGGCGGTGCAGAAAGAGGAGCTGATACAGCAGCGTTTGAAGAAGACAAACGAGCTTAACCGCTCGCAAGTGGCGCAGATGACGGGCGACCTGGCCTCGATGCGCAAGAACGTTGAGCTGGTGCGCCAGCGCAAGGAGAAACTCGACGTGCGCTCGACCATCGACGGTGAAGTGGGACTTCTTGACGTTGAGCTTGGCCAAAGCATATCGCCGGGACAGAAAATCGGGGTAATAAACGACCTTAGCGACTACAAGGTGGAGGCGCAGGTTGACGAACACTACATCGACCGCGTGCATACCGGCCTGTCGGCCACGTTCGAACAGAACGGCAAGAAGTACCTTCTGCGTGTGCGCAAGGTGTTCCCGGAGGTGCGCGAGGGGCGTTTCAAGATTGACTTCGTGTTCAGTGGCGAACGCCCGAAGAACATCCGGACGGGCCAGACGTATTACGTCGACCTGCAATTAGGCGAAGCCAAGAAGGCCGTCATCATACCCAAAGGCACGTTCTACAGCGTAACCGGCGGCACATGGATATTCGTTCTCGACAAGGACGGGCGCAAAGCCTACCGCCGAAAGATACGCATAGGCCGCCAAAACCCACAGTATTACGAGGTGCTTGAAGGTCTGGAACCGGGCGAAAAGGTGATAGTCAGCGGCTACGAGAGCTACAAGGACAACGAGATACTGGTGTTGGAATAAAACCACAAGCCCCCTCCCGACCTCCCCGAGGGGAGGAGTAGGACAGATGCTGAACAATAATAAAACAACTATCAAAATGCAATTAAAACAACGAAGCAAACCTGTTCCTCCCCACGGGGAGGTTAGGAGGGGGCTGAAAGGTGGCCTTTCGCATTGCAAAAGATGGTCTTTTACCGCCTAAAAGGCCACCTTTTAGAGGCCAAAACATGGCCTTTTACAACACCGCTCGTAACATATTGACTATCAAATGATTACAAACCGCCCAACAAGCAACTGCAAATCTCACCGTAAAACCGTATAACCCTACAACCATATAACCCAAAAGCATACCGTAAAACCCCATAACCCAACAACCGTATAACCCCAAACAACCATGCAAAACTTCAACTTAAAGAGCTACTTCACGTTCCTTTCAAGGAACAAGGCATACACGGCGGTCAACGTGTTCGGCCTCGCCGTGAGCCTGATGTTCGTCATAATAATCGGCCTTTACACGTGGCAGGAGTTCAGCGTAGACCGCCAGCACAGCAAAGCCGACCGCATTTACGCCGTAGGTTTGAAGTTTAACGGCGAGCCTGCACCCTACGCCGGCAGCCACCACGCAGTGCTGCGGTACATGCGCAAGCACTATCCCGAAATAGAGCAGACCTGCGGCTTCGTGAACGGCAGCCTGCGCCTGCTCGACCGCGGAGACATAGTGAACGCCAAGGTGTTGGATACAGACTCGACGTTTTTTGACATGCTCGACTTCAAACTGCTTCGAGGCGACCGTCTGACGTGCTTGAACCAAAAGGGCAACATAGTGCTGACGGAAAGCTTCGCGCGCCGCCTGTTCGGCTCGGACGACGTAATAGGCCGCCCCATAATGACCGAGGACTCGCTCCGCTTCCGCGTTTCAGGCGTGGTGCAAGACTTCGACGGCACCATAATCGACAAGAGCGTGAACGCCATAATAGACTTCTCGTACAGCGAGAGGAACGGTTCGGGCTATACGGACAAGAACTTCCCCTACTCCGTAAGCGTCGGTTCCACCATGGCCTTGGTGCAGGTGCGCAAGGGAGTTGACTTCATGCGGAAGGAGAAGGACGTGCAGCAGTTCTTCCCTACGTTCTGGCCCGTTGACGATGAAGACGTGTTCAAATTCCAACCCGTGCTCATGCCGTTAGACAAACTGTACTTCTCGGGCTGGCAGTACGTTGACTACATGCGCCTCGGCAACTACAAGTTAGTGAGCATACTCGGCGCGGTGGCCGTGGTGATACTGCTCTTCTCCATAATGAACTACGTCAACCTGACCGTAGCCCAGGCCGGTTACCGTGCCCGTGAGATGGCCACGCGCCGCCTCTTCGGCTGCACGCGGAGCGGCGTAGGCGCCAACATGTTCGGCGAGTCGCTAGTGATGTGCCTGCTGTCACTCGTCATCGCCATTGCCCTTGCCTACGTCTTCGCACCCTACATAGGCCGCCTGCTCGACACGGACATCAGCCTCGCCCCGCTTGCAAGCCCCGGAGGGATAGCCATTATCGCGGCTTTCGTACTGTTGGTAAGCCTCGTCGCAGGGGTGCTTCCTGCCGCGATACTGTCGAAAGTGAGACCTATCGAGGTTGTGCGCGGCACGTTCCGCAAGCAGACAAAGATGCTCTTCTCGCGCATCTTCATAACGGTGCAGAACGTTATCACCATCGTCATGCTGGCCTGCGCGCTCATCATGTCGCTCCAGATGCTGCACTTGGTGAAGGCTCCGTTGGGCTTCAAGACTAAAAACAACGTCGTAATATACGGCAGCATGGCGTTCAACGGCAAAAACTTCGACGTGTTCCTCGACAAGGTGCGCGCCCTGCCAGAGGTCAATATGGTCGCACCGTCGATGGGAACGCCGGCCGACGGCGGCAACAACAACACCCTGTTCCTGAAAGGCGACAAGGTGTCCACACCCTTCCAGCAATTCATCGTGACGCCCGAATTCATGGAAATATACGGCATAACGCTGAAACACGACCTGCACGCCGAGGGCGACAGCATCGTCTACATGAACGAAATGGCGATGAAAGCGTTTCACATGAAGCCGACAGACACACACGCAAGCGACCGGTACAAGGGCGCTTACTTCTACAAGTTTCCGAAGAACCCGACGCTCGGAGGCATAATCAACGACATACGCCTGCGCTCAATACTCGAAGAACAGAAGCCAATACTAATCCTCGTGACAAAGAAAGTGGAACGGCCTTGGTGCGTAACGGCGCAGGTGGAGGGCGACCCTGTGGAGGCATACGCCAAAATCAGGAGCATATATAAAGAGGTATTCCACGAGGAAATAAGCGACCCTACGCCGCCGTTCGTCGACAAACAGATTGAAGACGTGTTCCAAGAGGAAATCCGCACGACAAAAATCGTGTCGCTCTTCGCCTTCATCGCCATAATAATCTCACTGCTCGGGCTTGTTGCCATGTCGACATACTTCATTCAACAAAGGGCGAAGGAAATCGCCATCCGCAAGGTGTTCGGCTCTACAAGCAACCAAGTGCGGCGCCGGTTGATACGCACTTTCCTGCTCTACGTGGGCATAGCGTTCGTCATCGCAGTGCCGATTGTGGTGCATTTCATGTCCGACTGGATTTCACAATACAGTTACCGCATCACCTGGTGGCCGTGGATTATCGTAGCGGGCGTAATCGTTCTGCTGATAAGTTTCGCCGCAGTGGCAGTGCAGAGCTGGATTGCGGCAGGCGAAAACCCGGTGAAGAATATTAAGCAAGAGTAGCCCCCTCCCACCTCCCCGAGGGGAGGAGCCGGCCAAATGCAGAACAATAAAACGACCATCAAAATGACATTAAAACAACAAGGCAAACCTGTTCCTCCCCTCGGGGAGGTTAGGAGGGGGCTGAAAGATGGCCTTTCGCATTGCAAAAGGTGGCCTTTTAGGCTGTAAAAGGCCACCTTTTAGAAGCTAAAACATGGCCTTTTAAAAAGCCATTCGTAACGTATTGATTATCAAGCAGTCCCCTCCTAACCTCCCCGAGGGGAGGAAAAAGGATGTGGAACTGGAAATAAATATAATTAATTAATAAACACAAGCAACCCAACCCCTCCCCTCGGGGAGGTTAGGAGGGGGCTGTTAAATATTAAAATTATGCCAAACTTCAACTTGAAAAGCTACTTTACGTTCCTCTCACGGAACAAGGCGTACACGGCGGTAAACGTCTTCGGACTGGCCGTCAGCCTGACATTCGTCATCATCATAGGGCTTTACACGTGGCAGGAATGCGGCGTAAACCACCAGCACAGCAAGGCCGAGCGTATCTATAACATCGGCCTTGACTTCGGCGACGACGGCAGACGGTCGGCCAACTGCCACCACGGAGTGCTGCGTTACCTGCGCAACCATTACCCCGAAATAGAGCAGACATGCGGCTTCACGGCAGGAAGCATCAAGCTGAAAGAGGGCAGCAGCTTCGTCAACGCATACGTGCTGCATACCGACTCGACGTTTTTCAGCATGTTCGACTTCCCTTTGCTCCACGGCAACCGCGCCACTTGCCTTGAAAAGAAGGGCAACATCGTACTGACGGAAAGCTTTGCACGCCGCCTGTTCGGCACAACCAACGCGGTAGGACGCACCGTGACGACAGCCGACAACAGGCATTTCCGCGTCACGGGAGTGGTAAAAGACTTTGACAACACTATCATCGACAAGGACGTGCAGGGCATTATCGATACCTCGTTCGACACCAACATCGCCAACAAAGACGAGTATTTCCTGCAATATACGAACATTACCGGCGCGGCATCGTTCGTCCAAGTGCGCGAGGGTTGCGACTTCGCGGCCAAGCAAAAGGACGTCGACGCCTTCTTCCAGACGTTCTGGAAGGGCTACCACCCTATCCTTACGCGCCTTGACAAGCTGTATTTCTCAAGCCTCGACACCTTCATCCTGCAAAATGGCAACTTCACTTTAGTCAAGATTTTGTTCGCCGTCGGCGTGGTGATACTGCTCTTTTCGATAATGAACTACATCAACCTGACCGTAGCCCAAAGCGGTTACCGTGCACGCGAGATGGCCACGCGCCGCCTCTTCGGCTGCTCCAAAAGCTCCGTAGGCACCAACATGTTCATGGAGTCGTTGGTGATGTGCGTAATATCGTTGGCCGTCGCCATAGCACTTGCATGCGTCTCAGCCCCATACGCAGGCCGACTTCTTGACACGAAGCTCGACACAGGCCTGCTGGCAAGCCCCGTAACGGTGCTCGCCATAGCGGCTTTCGTCATCGTGGTGAGCCTCGTCGCCGGCGTGCTTCCTGCCACGATACTGTCTAAAGTGAAGCCTATCGAGGTGGTGCGCGGCACGTTCCGCAAACAGACAAAGATGGTGTTGTCGCGCGTTTTCATAACGGTGCAGAACGTGATAACCATCGTCATGCTGGCCTGCGCACTCGTAATGACGTTGCAGATGCGCCATCTGGCAAAAGCTCCGCTCGGTTTCAACACCGAGAACGTTATCTGCATAGAGATTGTAGACGACTATTCGGCGCAAAATTCGGGCAAGTTTATCGACAAGCTTCGCGCCCTTCCATTCGTCAAAGCAGTATCTCCGTCATACGGAACACCGGCCAACGGCGGCAACAACCACACCATAACGTTTGACGGAGAAAAGACGGATTGGAGCTTCCAGTTCATCAACGGCACGCCCGAACTGCTGAAGATATACGGCCTTACGCTGAAAAACGACTTCGGAGCGAAGGGCGACAGCATCGTATATCTTAACGACATGGCGATGAAAGCGCTGAAGATGAAGCCCACAGACACGCACTTAAACGAGAGGTACGAGCAGGTAAGGTTCGGCGAATTCGCAAAGAACGCGCAGTTAGGAGGCATCTTCAACGACTTCCGCATACGCAACATACTTGAAGAGCAGCACCCTATGATTGTGCAGATATGCAAAAATATAGAAGAGCCTTGGGACATATCGATACTCGTTGAGGGCGACCCGGTGGAGGCATATGCCAAAATTAAGGACGTTTACAGAAGCGTTTTCCATGAAGACGTGGATGAAAGCTCATCGCCGTTTGTAGACAAGCAGGTGCAGGCCCGCTTCAAGCAAGAGCGGCGCACATCGACTATTGTCGCCCTGTTTTCGTTCGTCGCCATCATAATATCGCTGCTCGGACTCGTCGCAATGTCAACGTACTTCATACAGCAAAGGGCGAAGGAGATAGCCATCCGCAAGGTGTTCGGCTCTACGAGCAACCAAGTGCGGCGACGGTTGATACGCACTTTCCTACTCTACGTGGGCATAGCGTTCGTCATCGCAGTGCCGATTGTGGTACATTTCATGTCCGACTGGATTTCACAATACAGCTACCGCATCACCTGGTGGCCGTGGCTCATCGTAGCGGGCGTAATCGTTCTGCTGATAAGTTTCGCCGCAGTGGCAGTACAGAGCTGGATTGCGGCAGGCGAAAACCCGGTGAAGAATATTAAGCAAGAATGAAAGAACAGCCCCCTCCCAACCTCCCCGAGGGGAGGAGAAAGGATGCGGAGCTGCGTATAAATTAATTTATTTATCAACAAAAGCAAATTAACTCCTCCCCTCGGGGAGGTTAGGAGGGGGCTGAAAGATGGCCTTTCGCATTGCAAGAGGTGGCCTTTTAGGCTGTAAAAGGCCACCTTTTAGAGGCCAAAACATGGTCTTTTGCAACACCATTCGTAACATATTGATTATCAAATGATTACAAACCGCCCAATAAGCAACCGCAAACCTTACCGTAAAACCTCATAACCCAATAACCGCAAAACCGTAAACATGAACAATTTTATCAACGCATTAAAGAACATTCCGCGCCGGGGGCAGCACAATTTCGTCAAGATATTGTGCCTCGGCGTCGGCTTCGCGCTGTCCTCGGTACTAATAGCCAAGCTGTGCTTTGAGAGCGAATACGACACGTGTTACCCCGACCACGACCGCATTTACCGCGTAAGCGAGAAGGTACAACGCGGCTCCGACCCTGAAGCCATATACGGAAGCACTCCAGGAGGCGTAGCCCCACTGCTGAAAAAGCACTTCGCGCAAATAGAGACTGCAACGAGGATAAACCCTCTTTGCTTTGACGAGGAGATGAAGATTGACACCGAACGGCGCGTGAAGGGCAACGTGTATGTAGTTGACTCGTGCTTCTTCAAGGTATTCACGGCAAAGATTTTGGAGGGCGACGCTGACGACGCTCTCTCCAAGCCGTTCTACTGCCTTGTGTCGCGGACGATGGCCGAACGCATGGGAGGCAACGTGATAGGGCGCAAATTAGAGAGTACCACCATTCCGGGGCTGACGATGACCGTCGGCGCAGTGTATGAAGACTACCCCTGGAACTCGACTTTCCACGACTATGACGTAATGCTATCAATGACGACACAACGCCATTTCGGCTATGACGGACAAGACAACCTGATGGGGAACGACCGCTACCGCTCGTTCATAAAGGTGAAGGAAGGATGTCATCCAGAGTCGGGCGAGTTTGACGCGACGATAAAAAAGATTGTAAATTCGCTGCTGGCGGAGCTGAAGAAGGGCGACGTTGACTTCTCGTTAGTGTTCACCCCAATATCCGAATACCACTACGAGAACAGCGACGCGAAGCAGATGATGCCAGTGATGCTCATCCTCGCCGCCGTGGTTTTGGCCGCCAGCGTGCTCAACTATCTGCTAATCGTGATGGGAAACACGGTTACAAGGGCACGCGAAATGGCAGTAAGGAAGTGCTACGGAGCCATGCCCAAGAGCATATTAGGCATAACGGTGAGCGAGACTTTGGTACATATCGCGCTGGCATTAGTGCTGGCCGGGGCGTTGATTTACGTCTGCAAAGGCTCCATCGAGACGCTGCTCTCCGCGCCGGTGACCGACCTCTTCACCAACATTGGCGTGCTTGTGCTCGTCGGTTTATTAGCCGTTGTGTTCATCATCAGCGCCCTGTTGCCCGGCAAAATATACAATGCCGTGCCGGTAACGACGGCCTTCCGCGGCTTCACGGAGAACCGCAGGCGGTGGAAAATGGCGTTACTGGCAGTGCAGTTCGTATTCGTAAGCCTGCTCGTATGCCTGCTCTTGGTTGTCAACAGGCAGTATTCAGTGCTGGTGAACTTCGACTTCGGCTATGACTACGACCGCATGGCGGTAATCAATGTGGACCAGATAAAGGGCGAGGAACGCCGCGCCATGGTGGCGGAACTGAACAAAATGACGGAAATTGAGGCGTGGACGCAGGTGACACGGCCCATGTATGCCAATGGCAACGGCAACAATGTGGTAGACCCGGAGACAGAAGAAGAGCTGTTTAACGCCAACGACCTGTACATGGCCGGTGCCAACTACTTCGACATGTCGGGCATAAAAATCAGGCAGGGGCGCGGCTTCAACGCCCACAGCGACAGCCTGAGGGAGATTATGATAAGCCCCGACTTCGCCCAAAAGCTGAAAAACGAAAAGGGATGGAACGACGTGATAGGCCGCAAAATCCTCGTAACGGAGCACAGCCAAACCTATAAAGACCTGTTCACCATCGTGGGAATATACGACGACTTCCATTCAAGCACGGCCTTGGATGACGACGACCGCCCCACGATGATGTTCTACGCCGACCCTTACGACGGCTATACCAGCTTCTTCCTGCTGAAATTCCACGACCTGACAACGGACAACATGCAGGCCGTACAGCGGCGTCTGCAACGGCTGTACCCGGCCAACACCATCATAGTTGACAGCTACCAGAGGCAGCTGAACGCCAACTATGACGCGATAAAGAACTTCCGTTCGTCGGTCAGCATAGCAGGACTCTGCGCCCTTCTCATCGCCCTGTTAGGTCTCATAGGATACGTAAACGACGAGATGCAGCGGCGAAGCAAGGAGATAGCGATACGCAAAGTGAACGGCGCAAACACCTTCGACGTGCTCCGAATGATGCTGCGCGGCGTGCTTATAACGGCCGTCCCAGCGGCAATAGTCGGCGCGGCGCTGGCCCGGATGGTTGCAGGCAAGTGGCTTGAGGAGTTCAGCACCAAGGCGGACATGAGCCTCTGGCTGTTCATCTTGGGCATAGCCGCCGTGTTGCTCGTCATCGCCGCCACCGTAATCGCCGACGCTTACAAGACCGCCAACGGCAATCCGGCGAAGTATCTGAAGGATGAATGATATTCTTAAGTCAACAAGCAGACGAGTGACAAGTAGACAAGGGAATTACCTTTTGCCATCAAACGGCAGCCAAATTATAAGGTATATATTCCTGTCAGCACGATTCGTCAGAGCAAAACAAATCTCCTTGTTTGCTCGTCAACTCGTAACTTGTCAACTAAAATAAAAAGGAAGAATTATTAACAGCAGACAAGGGGCAAGTAAACAAGCAGACAAGGGAAATAGCCTTGCCCACGAAAAAGCCGCCAAACAACGGCATTCAGCAGGAAAAGCAAACCTCCTCGTATGCTTGTCAACTTGTAACTTGTCGACTAAAATTAAAAAAATATGATTAAAGTAGAGAACTTAAGCAAGTCGTTCCGCACGGAAGAGGTGGAGACTATTGCATTGGACAAAGTATCGTTCGAGGTCAACGACGGCGAGTTTGTCGCCATAATGGGACCTTCAGGCTGCGGAAAATCAACGCTGCTGAACATCCTCGGACTGCTTGACAACCCCACATCGGGCATGTATTGGCTGGACGGGCAGGAGGTATCGCTGCTCAAAGAGAAAGACAGAACTGGCATTCGGAAGGGGCAAATCGGCTTCGTTTTCCAGAGCTTCAACCTCATTGACGAGCTTAATGTGGAAGAAAACATCGAACTGCCGCTGACCTATCTCAACGTGGGACGCGCCGAGCGGAAGCAGAAAGTGCAGGAAGTGATGAAGCGCATGGGCATCAGCCACAGGGCGAAACACTTTCCCCACCAGCTCTCGGGAGGACAACAGCAGCGCGTGGCGATAGCAAGAGCCGTGGTGTTCGGCCCGAAGTTAATCCTCGCCGACGAGCCTACGGGTAACCTGGACTCGAAGAACGGCGCGGAGGTTATGCGCCTCCTGACCGAACTTAACCAGGACGGCACGGCCATAGTGATGGTGACCCACAACGAGCACGACGCCCAGATAGCCCACAGGACGATACACCTGTTTGACGGACACATCGTCGGGTAACGCGCTTTTTAATTGGGAATTGAGAAGGGAGAGTGGAGAATTATGATTTATCTTGCTGGCAGACAGCCTTTAAGGTAATCATAATTCTCCACTCTCCCTTCTCAATTCTCAATTAGATAAAAACGAAAGTACGCCTGCATCAACGCAGACGTACCCCCTCATTGATTGTCTAATAAAAAAATATTCAATACAGGTAATGGGCTGCCATGTTCTTATTCATGTCGAAATCGAATGTCGTAGCGTTGAATGAAGGCAGTTCTGTCTGGCTGTCGCCCTCGCCGAGCTTCACCTTCGTAGCTGCGAAGCTGAACTTCAGGTTGCCGGTTTCAACAGAATATTTTGCCGCCGACTCCACTTCGACATCAACCTCTACAACCAGCGGAGTGCTCTCTCCCTCGGTAGTTGAGGGGATTGACACATTGAGTTTAAGCGGCTCGGCCTTCAGCTCCATGCTGATGCTGTCCTTTGCAACAGACAGCGCCGGGGTGTACGCCATACGGTAGTCAACCTGACCTACGGCCTCAACAATACCGTCGGCAACGGTCTCGTCGCCCACGATTGAGAGCACGATGTCCTTTATCGGGAAGTCCTGTATAAGAACTGAGTCGGCATCAACGCTGGCCGTCACGTCAACTCCGGCAGGTGTCTCGCTGCCATCGCCGGTGCCGTCGGTGCTGCTGGGCGCAATCTGCGACGACTGCATCTTTCCTGTATATTCACCACAGACAGCCTTGACCGTAACAACATCGCCGTTGTTATTATCATCGTCGTCACTGCATGATACCGAGCTGAAAGCAAAACCAATCAGCAACATTGACGCAAAGAGAGCCGTAGGCTTGAAAAATCTTTTCATATTCATAAAGATGTTTTGTTCTGTTAATTTAATGGTTCGTTAATTTCTGTTCTGAATTTCAAAGACGTCTTTGCCTTATAAATTGACATGTCGAATAAAACTTGCGCGTCATCTTGTTAATAGTTGTTAACCGTACACCATTCGAAAGACGGTCTGCGTTTTTACCGCTTTTCACAAACCGCGCCGCAACACCAAGCCTCAACAACTATCCGGATGCAACATCGGAGTGCGGCATTACGGTTGCCAAGAGCCTCGCTTGCGGTAAATGGCAAGTTGGCAATCAAGCTCCCCACCTTCGGAAGGTTTGGGGATAGTATATGGTTGGACTGTGGCGGGTTTCTCATTTGCCGTCTTTTACCGTCCAAAAGGCCACCTTTCGCACGCTAAAAGGCCACCTTTTACAACGCGAAAGACGGCCTTCCGGAAAGCCTCTGATTATCAACCGGTTACGAAAGGGGTGCAAACCGCTCGGCAGGAAGCCGCCAAAGGCTCAGCCGGCAGCCGCAGACAAGCAGCCACGGGGCTGCCTGACGGCAAGCCGCAGGCCGTCTCGTGCGCGCAAACAAATATTGCATTTTTCAGAGAATTGTATTGCCAAATCGGCGTTTTTTCTTAACTTTGCACCCTCAAAACTAATTAGTTATTCAAAGACATGTCAGGAACAAAGAAAATCAAGACGGCCCTTGTCTCTGTATTCCACAAAGACGGGCTTGACGAATTGCTTGCAAAACTCAACGCAGAGGGTGTGAAATTCTTGTCAACAGGCGGTACGCAGAAGTTTATCGAATCGCTCGGCTACGAGTGCCAAACGGTGGAAAGCGTCACTACTTACCCTTCAATACTGGGCGGCCGCGTCAAGACGCTGCACCCGAAAGTGTTTGGTGGCATACTCGGCCGCCGCGACAACGAGGGCGACCGCGAGCAGATGGCGCAGTATGAAATACCTGAAATAGACCTCGTCATCGTAGACCTGTACCCCTTCGAACAGACCGTTGCGAGCGGAGCAAGCGAGGCCGACATAATAGAAAAGATTGACATAGGCGGCATTTCGCTGATACGCGCCGGAGCAAAGAACTTCAACGACGTGGTAATAGTGCCGAGCAAGGCCGAATACAGCGTGCTCCTGGACATACTGAACAGGAAAGGCGCACAGACCGACATCGAAGACCGCCGCATGCTGGCGACACGTGCCTTCGGCGTAAGCAGCCACTATGACACCGCGATACACAACTGGTTTGAAGGCAAATAAAAAAGGAATATAATACAAAACACCAAACACCCACCCCAACCCCCTCCCCAAGGGAGGGGCTTCAACATGCCACAAATATTAAAAGCACAATAATACGAAGTAATCAAACATCCTTCCCTTCGGGAGGGATTGGGGGTAGGTATTAAATAATTTCAGTATTATGGGATTTTTTTCATTCATCCAAGAGATTGCAATGGACTTGGGTACGGCCAACACAATCATTATCAGTGATGACAAGATTGTGGTTGACGAGCCGTCAGTAGTAGCCCTCGACCGCCGCACGGACAAAATGATTGCCGTAGGCGAGAAGGCCAAGATGATGTACGAGAAAACCAACGACAACATACGCACCATACGTCCGTTGCGCGACGGGGTCATAGCCGACTTCACCGCCTGCGAGCAGATGATGCGCGGACTGATAAAGATGGTGCACACGGGAAGCCGTCTCTTCTCGCCCTCGCTGCGCATGGTAATCGGCGTTCCGTCAGGTTCCACCGAAGTGGAGCTGCGCGCCGTGCGCGACTCGGCAGAGCATGCCAACGGCCGAGACGTGTACCTGATATTCGAGCCGATGGCCGCTGCCGTGGGCATAGGTCTCGACGTGGAAGCCCCCGAGGGCAACATGGTGGTTGACATAGGCGGCGGCAGCACCGAGATAGCAGTAATATCACTGGGCGGCATCGTGTCGAACAACTCCATACGCACCGCCGGCGACGATCTGACAGCCGAGATACAGGAGTACATGAGCAAGCAGCACAACGTGAAAGTGAGCGAGCGAATGGCCGAAAGGATAAAGATACACGTAGGCTCGGCGCTGACCGACCTCGGCGACGAAGGCCCCGAAGACTACGTTGTACACGGCCCCAACAAGGTTACGGCGCTGCCGATGGAGGTGCCCGTATGCTACCAGGAGATAGCCCACTGCCTTGACCGCACCGTGGCGAAAATAGAAAACGCCGTGCTCTCAGCACTTGAGAAGACACCGCCCGAGCTGTATGCCGACATCGTGAAGAACGGCATCTATCTGACAGGCGGCGGCGCACTGCTGCGCGGACTCGACAAGCGACTGACCGACAAGATAAAAATCCCGTTCCACGTGGCCGACGACCCCCTGCACAGTGTTGCAAAGGGAGCCGGCATTGCACTTAAGAACGTTGACCGCTTCTCGTTCCTGATGAGATAAGCCGATGCGAAACCTGATTGAATTCATCAAGAAATACAATCATTGGTTTGTCTTTGTCCTGCTTGAAGTGGTAAGCTTCGTGCTGCTGTTCAAGTTCAACAGCTACCAGGGCAGCGTATGGTTCTCGTCGGCAAACGTCGTTGCAGGGAAGGTGTACGAGGTGGACGCCGCGGTGAAAAACTATTTCAGCCTGACAAAAATCAACGAACAGCTGAACCAGAGAAACCTGTATCTGGAACAGACCGTCAGCCGGTTGCAGGACAAAATAGAGCGGCTTGAACCGCAGGAGGACTCCTCGTGGCTGGCACTGACGCAGGCCGAGGTGCTGAAAGACTACAAGCTGATACCCGCCAAGGTAATAACCAACTCGGTTGACAAGCGCGACAACTTCATAACCATTGACAAAGGGCGCGCCGACGGCGTGCGCAAGGACATGGGCGTAGCCTGCGGCAACGGCGTAGTGGGCGTGGTCTACATGGTCTCGGAGCACTATGCCGTAGTAATCCCGCTGCTGAACTCGAAGTCGAACGTAAGTGTGACAATCAGGAAAAGAGGGTATTACGGCTACCTGCACTGGACCGGAGGCGCAGCCGACCTTGCCTATGTGGACGACATTCCGCGCCATGCGCACTTCCGCTTGGGCGACTTTGTCGAGACAAGCGGCTATTCGTCGATATTCCCTCCCGGCATAATCGCCGGACAAGTGCTCCATGTCTACAACTCCGCCGACGGCCTTTCATACCGCGTACAGGTGCGGCTGACAACCGACTTCGGCAACCTTCGCGACGTGTGCGTTATCGACAACACGGGCATGGAGGAGCGTATCGACCTGCTACGCAGCGCGGAAGACTCGCTAAGGCTGAAGTGAAACAATAGCAACAAGACATGAAGATAGAAGTTGTAAGGCATCTCTTCACATTCATCATATTATGCCTGGTGCAGGTGTTGGTGCTCAACCACATCAACATTCTTGGCTGCGCCACGCCTCTGCTGTACGTTTATTTCATAATGATGTTCAGGCGCGGCTACCCCAGATGGGGCATCCTGCTGTGGAGTTTCTGCCTGGGCTTGTGCGTAGACATATTCTCAAACACCCCCGGAGTGGCCGCGGCGTCGGCCACGCTGCTCGGTTTCATTCAGCCTTACCTGCTCAACCTGTTCACACAACGGGACAGCCCGGACGACATGAAGCCGTCGATGAAAGAGCTGGGCGTGGCGAGATACATATATTATACGGTCATCTGCGTGGTTGTTTTCCACCTTGCGTTCTTCACACTCGAGTCATTCAGCTTCTTCAACCCGGGACAGTGGGCCAAGAACATAGGCGGAAGCTCGGCGATAACGGCCGTGCTCATCATCGTGATTGAAAACCTAAGGAAAAGGTGAACGCCACCTGACAAGGCGAAACGGACAGCGAAATGGACAAGGACTACGGACTTGAAAACAGGAAATACGTGATTGGCGGCGTTGCCGTTTTCATCGTCGTGGTGTACATCATACGCCTGTTCACGCTCCAAATCATGAGCGACGACTACAAGAAAAACGCCGACAGCAACGCTTTCCTCAAAAAAGTCGAGTATCCGGCACGCGGCATCATATCCGACAGGAACGGCCGCCTGCTCGTCTACAACCAAAACGCTTACGACATAATGGTTGTGCCCAACGAGGCAAAAGGCAATCTCGACACCCTTGAGTTCTGCCGGTCGCTTGGCATAACGAAGGAGTATTTCGACAAGAGAATGGCCGAAATGAAAGACCGGAACAAAAATCCCGGCTATTCTCCGTTCACCCAGCAGATGTTCATGAGCCAGCTGACGGAAAAGGAATTCAGCATTTTCCAAGAGAAGATATACCGCTTTCCCGGCTTCTACGTACAGCGGCGAAGCGTCAGGCAGTACACAATGCCACACGCGGCGCACGTTCTCGGCGACGTGGCTGAAGTGTCGGGAAACGACATCGAGGACGATTCTTACTACCAGCTCGGCGACTACATCGGCAAGCAAGGTGTAGAGAAGTATTACGAAAAGCAACTGCGCGGAGAAAAGGGAGTGCAGATTTTGCTGCGCGACGTACACGGACGCATCCAGGGAAGCTATATGAACGGCCAGCTTGACCGCCGCCCCGTGCCGGGAAAAGACCTCACACTAAGCATCGACATCAAGCTGCAAGCATTGGGAGAACGGCTGCTTGAGGGCAAGATTGGCAGCATTGTGGCAATCGAACCGTCTACAGGCGAGGTGCTGTGCATGGTTTCATCGCCCACATACGACCCGAGGATGATGACCGGACGCAAGCGGAGCAAGGCGCACCTGGAACTCGCACGCAACCCGTGGAAACCGCTTCTGAACCGCTCCATAATGGGAATGTACCCTCCGGGGTCGACGTTCAAGACCACACAGGGGCTGACATTCCTCACCGAAGGCATCGTAACCCCTGGCACGATGTTCCCCTGCCACCACGGCTTTTACTGCCGCGGACTGCACGTAGGCTGCCACGGCCATGCCTCGCCGGTAAGCCTCGTCCCCGCGCTCGGCACTTCATGCAACGCCTACTTCTGCTGGGGCTTGTACTACATGCTGGGCAACAGGAAGAAATACAAAAGCGTGCAGGAGGCCATGAACACATGGCGCGACTACATGGTGAGCATGGGTTTCGGCTACAAACTCGGCATAGACCTGTACGGAGAGAAACGAGGACTGATACCGAACGCGCAGTATTACGACAAGGCTTACAAAGGTTCGTGGAACGGACTGACAGTTATCAGCATCGCGATAGGCCAGGGCGAAGTGCTGCTTACACCCTTGCAGATAGCCAACATGTGCGCGACCATAGCCAACCGCGGCTACTATTACACGCCCCACGTTGTGAGGAAGGTGCAGGGAGAGCCGCTTGACACTGCCTACACCACAAAGCATTACACCAAGGCCAGCCGCAAGGCATACGACTACATAGTAGCCGGCATGCGCCGCTCGGTGACAAACGGAACATGCCACGCCGCCAACCGGCCCGACTACGAAGTATGCGGAAAGACTGGAACGGCGCAGAACCACGGGCAGGACCACTCCATCTTCATGGGTTTCGCGCCGATGAACGAGCCGAAGATTGCCGTCGCCGTATATGTGGAAAACGGCGGTTTCGGTGCCGAATACGGCGTGCCCATCGGCTCGCTGATGATGGAACAGTACATCAACGGCAAGCTTTCACCAGAATCGGAAAAGAAAGCGGCCGACTTCCAACACAGACGTATAGCGTATGGCGCATCAAACAGATAAACAACAGAGCGTGCTCCGCTCTTTAGACTGGTGGACAATAGGCATCTACCTGTGCCTGCTGGCGTTCGGATGGCTCAGCGTATGCGGTGCGAGCTACACTTACGGCGACACCGACATACTAAGCCTCGGCACACGTTCGGGCATGCAAATCGTGTGGATCGGCACTTCCGTATGCCTCGGCTTCGTGCTTCTCATGCTCGACGACAGGTTCTACGACACCTTCGCATACATCATTTACGCGGTGCTCCTGCTACTCCTGTTCGTCACGATATTCAACCCCCACGAGATAAAAGGCTCGCGCTCGTGGCTCGTGCTGGGGCCTCTGAGGCTTCAGCCTGCCGAGTTCGCCAAGTTCGCCACGGCCCTTGCGGTGGCCAAACTGATGAGCACCTACGGCTTCAACATGCACCGCTGGAAAGACTTTGCAGCCGCATGCGCCGTCGTACTGCTGCCTATGATGTGCATCGTGGCGCAGAAAGAGACCGGCTCCGCCCTTGTCTACATATCCTTTTTCCTGATGTTCTACCGCGAGGGGATGACCGGCAGCGTGCTGTTCACCGGCCTGGCGATGATTATATACTTCGTTGTGGGCATACGGTATGAGGAAACCATGCTCTTAGACACGGGCGCATCAGTGGGCAAGTTCGCCGTGCTGACGCTCGTGCAGGCGTTCGTTTCGGGCATGGTCTACACCTACTGCCATGAAAAAAGGCAAGCTCTCGCCATACTCGGCTACAGCCTCGGAGCTACCATCCTGGCACTGCTCTTCGCCGAGTTCGTCATTCCCTTCGACATAGTATGGGTGCAGATAGCGGCATGCGCGGCACTCATAGGCTACCTGATTTACTGCGCCTTGAACAGGCGGATAAAGCATTACATCTACATCGCGCTGTTCGCGATAGGCTCGATAGCCTTTTTCTATTCGGCCGACTACATGCTCAACAACATCCTCGAGCCGCACCAGCGAGTACGCATCAACGTCCTTCTTGGCCTCGACGAAGACCTTTCGGGCACAGGCTACAACGTACACCAGAGCGAAATAGCCATCGGCTCGGGCGGACTTAAGGGCAAAGGCTTCCTCAACGGCACACAGACAAAGCTGAAGTTCGTGCCCGAACAGGACACCGACTTCATCTTCTGCACCGTAGGCGAGGAAGAAGGCTTCCTCGGTTCGGCAGGCGTGCTGCTGCTGTTTCTCGCCCTGATACTGCGCCTAATCAAGATGGCCGAGCGGCAGCCGTTCAAGTTCGGACGCGTGTACGGCTACTGCGTGTTGAGCATCTTCCTGTTCCACGTGTTCATAAACGTCGGCATGGTGCTCGGCCTCACACCCGTAATAGGCATCCCCCTGCCCTTCTTCAGCTACGGAGGCTCGTCGCTTTGGGGCTTCACCATCCTGCTGTTCATATTCCTGCGCATCGACGCAAGCCGCAATCTCGTGAGAAGCTGAAAAGCTAACTGCAAGGAACGATAGGCCGAAATTATTATACATTATCAATATAAGGACACAAAAAAAGAGTGAAGAAACGCAGCTTTCGCCGCTATATCCTTCACTCTTTACGCTTATATCAAGTCAATTTAGTCGAGCTGTGCCAGCTTGTTGTCAGAGCCGAGCACATCGATAATCTTGTGCCTGTACATCTCCTCCATGAGTTCGCGTGCCGGTCCGCAGTACTTGCGTGGGTCAAACTCTGCCGGTTTCTCGGCCAAAGTCTTGCGGACAGCTGCCGTGAAGGCCAGACGAGAGTCAGAGTCGATGTTGATTTTGCAAACTGCGCTCTTGGCAGCCTTGCGGAGCTGCTCCTCGGGAATGCCCACTGCATCGGGCAGCTTGCCGCCGTACTGGTTAATCATGTCAACATATTCCTGCGGAACTGAAGAAGAGCCGTGGAGCACGATGGGGAATCCGGGCAGCTTCTGCATGATTTCGTCGAGAACGTCGAATGCCAAAGGAGGAGGAACAAGGCGGCCTGTCTTCGGGTCACGGGTACACTGCTCGGGCTTGAACTTGTATGCTCCGTGGCTTGTGCCGATAGAAATAGCCAAAGAGTCAACGCCTGTCTTGCTTGTAAAGTCGATTACTTCCTCGGGCTTTGTGTAGTGAGACTCCTCTGCAACGACCTCGTCCTCTACACCAGCGAGCACTCCGAGTTCGCCTTCAACTGTCACGTCATACTGGTGAGCGTAGTCAACAACCTTCTTGGTCAGTGCCACGTTCTCGTCGTAAGGCAGTGAAGAGCCGTCAATCATGACAGAAGAGAAGCCCATGTCAACGCAGCTCTTGCAAAGCTCGAAGCTGTCACCGTGGTCGAGGTGGAGCACTATTTCAGGATGTGCGCAGCCGAGTTCCTTTGCATATTCTACCGCGCCTTCAGCCATGTAACGAAGAAGAGTCTGGTTGGCGTAGTTGCGCGCGCCCTTGGAAACCTGCAGGATGACAGGCGACTTCAGTTCTGAAGAAGCCTTGATGATGGCCTGTAGCTGCTCAAGGTTGTTGAAGTTGAACGCCGGAATGGCGTATCCGCCATTGATGGCCCTTGCGAACATGTCACGCGTGTTCACCAAGCCAAGTGTCTTGTAACTTACCATAATTCAAAAAGTTTTATGTTATGATGAATAATCTGTCGCTATATCACTGCAAAGTTAACACATTCTTCCGGCAAAACAAAAGGTTGGCCGCACTTTTAATAATGCCCTGCGATGATTTTTCATATTAATTTCATCTTGCTAAAAAACGTTTCGCCATTTTGTCAAGTGAATTTAGCAAAAGTTGCAAAAAACATTGATTTCGCTGATAAAACAGCCGTTACAAACGCTTCAGGCTTTACGTTAAGGCATAAAAAAAGGAGTACCGCTGTACTCCAATCTTGTTAACCTTAAATCTAATACTATGAAAAACACGATGCAAAGGTACGGTTTTTTCCGACAGTTGCAAGAATTTTATTTTACAAAATGCCGCAAACGGCCGTTTTATTGACATGGGTCAAAGATATGAAGTCTTTTGTTTGGTAGTTAGAGTAGTTAAAGGAGTTATCGCTCGCTGCGCTCGCTAAGTAGTTAAAGTCA
>URUK01000027.1 GCA_900551055.1 uncultured Prevotella sp.
ATGTGGATTCAGTCCAGTTATTCTGGTTGCCGCATTCTTTTACAAATTCATCGAATACCTCCCAAAAACTTATCTTTACGTCTTCCTGGTCTTCACTTGTATCTTTCATCCGCAGGTTGAATGCGTCCTTTAGCTGTTGGGTAGTGGGCATGGCTTCCTGTACCTCAAATTCCTTGAACACGTTTTGAATTTCGGTATAGTATTTCAGCAGATCGGCATTGATTTCAGATGCACTTTGCTTTAGTTTGTTGGTACACCCGTTCTTCACTCGCTGCTTGTCAGCATCCCACTTGGCTACATCAATGCGGTAACCCGTTGTAAACTCAATGCGCTGACTTGCGTATATGACACGCATACGGATAGGCACGTTCTCCACGATTGGCACACCGTTCTTCTTCCGGCTTTCCAATGCAAAAATGATGTTTCGTTTGATATTCATAATTGGGTGTGTTTGAAATTCTACACCCAAATATACACCCAATATTTGGAATAGCAAAAGATATTCAGAAAGATTTAGATTTACTATGTACTCCAAATAGTGCTTGATTATTAATGATTTGCAATTTTATGATATTTCTTGAATATGTAGGTTCGAGAGCCTGTCTCTCCGCCAATCCAAAGAGCATTACACTGCGTAAAAACTCCAAGGAAAGCATTAAAGGCGTTACTATCAATATGATATGTAACGCCTTTTTTATTTTGTACAGACAGGCAGGGAACACCCGTATAAGACACCGCCACGCACTTGAAAACCAAAGCGCATAAACTGTCCATATCCATAAAAAATCAAAAAAAGGCGCACATGCAACCGTAATGTTGCGGAAAATAAGTAATTTTGCAGGCTGTCGGCGCAGTTTTACCTTACCGTATACTCATCCGGCGGACAAAAAGAGGAACACAAAGGAAATGGCAACACGCGAAGAATACGAACAGCTGAAAGCATACGCACGTACCGACGGCGCAATAGTAGGCGGATTGTGGATATTAAGCTTCGCCTTTTTCATCGGCGAGTTTTACAACCCACTGCTTGGCTTCCTATCGCTCATAGTCGGCGCATACTCGTTGGTATTCGCCTCGCTGCGCCTGCGTCGTTACCGCGACACGGCCCTGAATGGCGTCATCTCGTTCCGCCGCGCCTTGTTTTACTGCATGATGATTTACTTCTACGCGGCCCTGCTGATGGCCGCCGCGCAGTTTGTCTACTTCCAGTTCATCGACCAGGGATTCATGCTTTCAAAGTATGCGGAAATAACCAACACGCCGGAGTTCAAGACAATGCTGTCGGCATACGGCATGAAACCCGACGACATGAAGCTTGCCATGGACAATCTCGCCTCCCTCCGTCCGATAGACATCGCCCTGCAGTTCCTGACAACGAACATCATACTTGGCTTCATGATAAGCCTGCCGATAGCCGCCATGATGAAGTCAAGATACAGAAAAAGGTTCTGACAGCCGGCGGTTGTCTTCGCTAACGCCAACTTGGAATCCGTAAAACAAAAAACAACAATAACGAAAATGGACATTTCGGTCGTTATACCTCTTTACAATGAAGAAGAGTCTCTGCCGGAGCTGTACGCCTGGATAGAACGTGTGATGAAGGCAAACGGATTCACTTATGAAGTGATATTCGTAAACGACGGCTCTACCGACGGCTCATGGAAAGTGATAAAAGAGCTGAGCAAGCACCATGAATGCGTGAAAGGCATCAAGTTCCGACGGAATTACGGTAAAAGCCCCGCTCTGTATTGCGGTTTCAAAGAGGCGCAAGGCGACGTGGTTATAACAATGGACGCTGACCTGCAAGACTCTCCCGACGAGATACCCGGACTATACCGGATGATTAAGGAGGAAGGTTACGACCTCGTGTCCGGCTACAAGCAGAAACGCTACGACCCTCTGTCGAAGACCATTCCCACAAAACTGTTCAACGCCACAGCACGCAAGATAAGCGGTATCAAGAACCTTCACGACTTCAACTGCGGACTGAAAGCCTACCGCCGCGACGTGGTGAAAAACATCGAAGTGTACGGAGAGATGCACCGCTACATCCCGTATCTGGCAAAAAACGCAGGCTTCAGCAAAATAGGAGAAAAGGTTGTACACCACCAGGCACGAAAGTACGGAAAGTCGAAGTTCGGCCTCAACCGTTTCTTCAACGGCTACTTGGACTTGATTACACTGTGGTTCCTAAGCAGTTTTGGACGCAAACCGATGCATGTCTTCGGCTTTCTCGGCACTATAATGTTCTTCATCGGCTTCGTCTCCGCCGCAATAATAGGTATAGACAAGCTATACTCGCTTGCGCACGGCATACCGCAAAGACTGGTTACAGACTCACCCTATTTCTACATAGCACTAACCATGATGATTATAGGAACGCAACTATTCCTGACAGGATTCATCGGCGACCTGATCAGCCGCGACTCCACCAGCCGCAACGACTATCAGATAGAAGAAGAAATAAGGTGCGGAGACAAATAAAGAAGGACAGGGAAACATGTTATCGTAGAAAAACAAAGGACTGAAACAGATGGCAGGAAAGTCATTCACACACAAAAACGCCATGAGGGCATTGCCTTTATGCCTCACGGCTTTAATGCTTCTGGCAGCCTCGTGCTCTTCAATAGACTGCCCTTTGAACAGCCTTGTGTACACACAATACCAGCTGATGACCCCTGAAGGCAGGGTTGACACACTGGCAGACACGCTGACAATATACACCAGACGTGTGACTGACGGAGGCGATTCCGTACTGATTAACAGGAATGTAAGAACTACGGAGTTCTCACTTCCCATAAGCTACACGCAAGCCCAGGACGTTTTCTACTTCGAGACTATCGACACGGTGACAAAAGTAACGACTACAGACGTTGTCACTATTACGAAAGAAGACCATCCCCACTTTGAGTCGGTTGACTGCGCCCCACTGTATTTCCACACCATAACAGGGGTAAACACGACAAACAACGCCATCGACTCGATTGTAATAATAAACCCCGATGTCAGCTATGACACATCAAAAAAGCATTTATACATATATTTCAAGCATCGCGATTAGCCTGTGCATGCTGCTTGCCTCCATACCGGCAAACGCCAAAGGCAAGGACGGCAGCGCAAAAAACGACAGCGTGCCACTGTTCAACGGGTTTGCCGTGTCCGTCGACTTGGTAGGACCTGTGCAGATGCTCATAGGCGACTACGGGCAATACGAGGCCGCACTGCGCATAAACCTGAAAGACAGGTACTTCCCAATAGTGGAAGCCGGAATAGGCAAAGCCGACCATACCAACGACGCTACGGACATTTCATACAAAACAAGCGCACCCTACTGGAAAATCGGCGTTGACTTCAACCTGCTTAAAAACAAGCACGACATATACCGGCTGTTCGCCGGATTGAGATACGCATTTACGTCATTCAAATACGACATTTCACATCCTGGTATGACAGACCCGGTCTGGGGCGGCACGAGCCAGTTCGAGGCAAAAGGCGTAAAATGCTCTTACCAATGGTTTGAAGCCGTAATCGGCGTTGATGCAAAGATGTGGGGACCAGTGCATCTGGGCTGGAGCCTTAGATACCGAAGCCGGTTGTCACACAATGACGGAGAGCTTGGCAACACTTGGTATGTGCCTGGTTACGGCATCTCCGGAGGAAGCAACATCGGCGGAACATTCAACATCACGGTGGATATATAATGGGGTGATACGGTTATGAGGTTGTAAGGTTATGAGGCATGAAGCTAATAAACAAGTCAAAGAAAATATGAAAAACAAAAAAAAGCTATTTCTGCAATCCGCATTCCTGCTGTTCCTTATAGTCGGCACGATAATAATTGTGCGCCAGCAACGCTCCATGCCGTACCAAAAAGACACTGGCTTCGTTTTCGGAACGGTGTACAACATAACCTACCAAAGCAACAAGAACCTGAAAAAAGACATTGAAGCGGAGCTTGAAAAAGTTGATTTCTCTCTGTCTACATTCAACAAACAATCTACTATCTCCAAAATAAACCGTAACGAAAACGCCGAGGCCGACAATATGTTTACATACATATTCAACCTTGCACAAGACATATCGGCTGAAACAGACGGGGCTTTCGACATAACAGTAGCCCCACTTGTGAACCTATGGGGTTTCGGATTCAAAAACGACAGGCAGCCCACCACACATGCAATTGACAGCCTGAAACAGCTTGTAGGATACAAGAAAGTCAAAATCAGCAACGGCAAAGTAAAAAAAGACGACCCACGCATAATGCTTGACTGCAGCGCGATTGCAAAGGGATACGCATGCGATGTTGTTGCTTCATTCCTTAGAAAAGCCGGAATTGAAAACTTTATGGTGGAAATCGGAGGAGAAATAGTAACACGAGGCATCAACGCCCAGCGTCTGCCATGGAAAATAGGAGTGACAAAACCTATAGACGACACGCTAAGCACTAATCAGGAACTGCAGACAATACTCAACGTTACAAACAAGGCGATGGCGACCAGCGGCAACTACAGGAACTTCTATTACAAGGACGGGAAGAAATACGCACACACCATTGACCCTAAAACGGGCCGCCCGGTGCAACATAACATACTTTCGGCAACCGTGCTGACTGACAACTGCGCCACAGCCGACGCATACGCAACGGCGTTCATGGTTGCAGGACTCGAAAAAGCAAAGGACATACTCGACAGGCATCCCGAGCTTATGGCATACTTAATCTACTCTGACGAGAAAGGTAGAAACGCAGTGTGGTACTCGCCGTCATTAAAGGACAAGATTGCAGAATAAGTCCTTATGAACAGCATGACAATAAGGTTTTGACATGAGCCAGGCAAGGTTACACGAAAGGCTGCTTGAACTTCCACTGTTCCAAGGCATAAGCAGAAACGACCTTGAACAGATTGTGTCGTCGACAAAATTCAGGCATTTAAGCTACGGTAAGGGGAAAACCGTAGTAAGTGAGGGCGACGTATGCGACAAAACATACTTCCTGTTGAAAGGCACTATCAGCGCGACAGGATATGCCGACGACAACGGATATTCAATAACGGAAATAATGCAGGCACCCGAAATACTGCAACCTGAACGCATTTTCGGACTGACACAACGATACACACGCACATTCAAGAGCGTGACCGACTGCACGTTCATCTGCCTCGGGAAAAAAGAGACTCTGGAACTGGCGTGCAACTACGAGATATTCAGGCTCAACCTGCTTAACATTGTCTGCACCAAGTCGCAACGCTTCGCACGTTTTCCATGGAAGACGCAGCCCAAGGACATACGCAGCAAGATAAAAAGATTCGTGGAAACAAGATGTCTGCGCCCGGCAGGAGAGAAAATACTGCGCATAAAGATGGAGCGCCTCGGCATGGAAATAAACGAAAGCAGGCTCAACACATCAAGAGAACTCAACTCTATGGCTGCAGAAGGTGTCATCTCGCTGAAACGCGGCGAAATACACATATACGCCCTTGAAAAAACCATACACTCATAAACGAGGTAAATATTAGTTAAATTACCGGGCATCCAACATATACACCAAATAAAATACGTATCTTTGCATAAATAAGTAGTGCGCACCTGCAAGGTTGCGCTTTATTGCATTATCACTAACAGGGAGAAACGTCAGTATGAATGAAAGTATTGAAGGAAAACAACGCAAAAATCCTTTTTTTGAACCATACAACACTCCGCACGACACCGTTCCCTTCAAGAACATCAGGCTTGAAGACTTTGAGGAAGCCTTTATAGAGGGAATTCGCCGTGACGACGAGCAGATAGAAAAAACCATCAACAACCCCGAAAAACCGACTTTCGACAATACCATAATCAACGTTGACGACGATAAGGACGGATACTACGACCTCCTATCGCGCGTATCTACGGTGTTCTTCAATCTCCTTAGCGCGGAGACCAACGACGAGCTTGACGCCTTGGCGCAAAAGATACAGCCGATGCTGACAAAGCATGCCAACGATGTCAGGCTGAACAAACGCCTGTTCGAGCGCATCAAGGCCGTACACCTGCACCACAGGAAGCTTACTCCCGAGGAAAAGATGCTGCTTGACAACTGCTATGACGGCTTTGTACGCAGCGGCGCATTGCTTGACGATGAGAGAAAGGAACGCTTGCGCAAACTGACCGAGGAAGCAAGCATGCTTTCCCTCCAATTCTCACAAAATCTCTTGAAAGAGAACAAGGCGTACACCCTGCACATCACTGACGAGCCCCAGCTGGCAGGACTTCCCGACACGGCACGTGAAGCGGCGGCATCCGCGGCACGCGAAAGGGGGCTTGAAGGTTTTGTATTCACTCTCGACTACCCCAGCTACAGCCCCTTCATGACATACTCCGACATAAGGGAGTTGCGCAAGGAAATGTACATGGCACGCAACACCGTCTGCACCCACGGCAACAGCGAGGACAACACCGGCATCTGCAAACGCCTTATAAACTTAAGGCGTGAAATAGCGCAGCTATTAGGCTACAAGACATACGCCGAATACGTGCTGAAACACCGCATGGCCGGCAACGCACGCAACGTGTACAAGCTGTTGGACGATCTGGTTGACGCATACAAGCCTACAGCCGTCAAAGAAGTTGCTGACATTGAGAAACTTGCGAAAAAGGCGGAAGGCAAGGACTTCATCATGGAGCCTTGGGACTTCAGTTACTATTCCCATAAGCTGCAACTAAAGAAGTTCAACATAGACTCTGAAATGTTGCGGCCGTACTTTGAACTTTCAAATGTCATCAAAGGGGTATTCGGACTTGCCAACAGACTCTATGGAATAACATTCAAGGAGAACAAAGAGATACAAGTTTACCACCCCGACGTGAAGGCTTACGAGGTGTACGACAAGGACGGCTCGTTCCTCGCCGTGTTCTACGCCGACTTCTTCCCACGCAAAGGGAAGCAGGGTGGTGCCTGGATGACGCAATTCCAAGGGCAGTGGATTGACCGCAAAGGCAACAATGTGCGTCCTCATGTTAGTGTTGTGATGAACTTCACAAAGCCGACCGAAGAAAAGCCGGCATTGCTTACGCTCGGCGAAGTGGAGACATTCCTCCATGAATTCGGACACTCTCTGCACGGGATGTTCGCCAACACAAGGTTCGAAAGCCTGTCAGGCACAAACGTTTGGTGGGATTTTGTGGAACTGCCGTCGCAATTCATGGAGAACTTTGCAGTGGAAAAAGATTTCCTGCGCACATTCGCCTTCCACTACCAGACCGGCGAACCGTTGCCTGACGAACTTATAGGCCGTATTGTCAGAAGCCGCAACTTCATGGCGGCATACTCGTGTCTGCGCCAGGTAAGTTTCGGACTGCTCGACATGGCATACTACACAAAGAAAGAACCGTTTACCGACGACATCATGCCGTTTGAAAAGAAAGCATGGAAGAAGGCTATTGTCACCAAACAGTTGCCCGACACTTGCATGACGGTACAGTTCAGCCACATCATGTCCGGGGGCTATGCCGCCGGCTATTACAGTTACAAATGGGCGGAAGTGCTCGATGCAGACGCCTTCAGCGTATTCAAGAAGCACGGAATATTCAACCCCGAAACAGCACAAAGCTTCCGCGACAACATCCTTTCAAAGGGCGGAACAGAGCACCCCATGACACTTTACAAACGCTTCCGCGGCAGCGAACCTACGATAGACGCGCTACTGAAAAGAAACGGAATAAAGAAAGGTGACAAGGTGAGAAAGTGAGAAAGGCTGCAGTTAAGGCAAGGATTTTTCCTTACTCTTTTATTCCTCCACTTCTTACTCCTATAAAAATAAAACCATGACTGAAACGGACAAAAAACAGTTGCTATTGGACTTGAGATACCTCCGTATGGCGCGCATCTGGTCGGAAAACAGCTATTGCGAACGCCGTAAAGTGGGCGCACTTGTCGTGAAGGACAAGATGATTATAAGCGACGGCTACAACGGTACGCCAAGCGGCTTCGAGAACGTATGCGAAGACGAGAACAACTTGACAAAGCCATACGTGCTGCACGCCGAGGCCAACGCCATAACCAAGCTGGCGCGCAGCTCAAACAACAGCGACGGCTCAACGCTCTACGTCACCGCCGCTCCGTGCATAGAATGTTCCAAGCTGATAATACAAGCCGGCATAAAGCGCGTGGTCTACGCCGAGAAATACCGGCTTGACGACGGTATCAACCTGCTGGAGAAAGCCGGCGTAAAAGTAATCTACATAAACCCCGACGAATATGAGACAGAATAAGTCAAACCGCCTAATGCCGCTCATCATGGCGCTGTGCGTGGTGACAGGCATCATCATAGGCACATTCTATGCCAACCACTTCTCCGGCAACAGGCTCAACATCATCAACTCCGGCAGCAACAGAATAAACAACCTGCTGCACATCATAGACGACCAGTATGTAGACAAGGTTGACATCGACTCGCTCGTAGACATGGCCATTCCACAGATACTTGCCGACCTCGACCCCCACTCCGTCTACATCAGCGCCAAGGATGTGCAGAAAGCCACCGACGACCTTAAAGGCTCGTTCTCCGGCGTAGGCATAGAGTTCGTCATACGCAACGACACCATCCACGTACAGGGCGTAATAAAGAACGGCCCGGCCGACCAGGCCGGCATACGCGCCGGCGACAAGATTGTGAGCGTTGACGGCAAGCCCTTCGTTGGCAAGGTTGTGACCAACGACGAAGCCATGCGCCGCCTCAAAGGCCCCAAGGACACCAAGGTGAAAATCGGCGTGGTAAGATACGGCGAGAAGAAGACAAGGCTGTTCACCATCACTCGCGGCGACATACCGCAGAAAAGCGTCAGCGCGGCTTACATGATTGACGATAACACCGGCTACATAAAAATAAAGAACTTCGGCGAAAACACCTATCCCGAACTTCTGATTGCACTCGCAAGCCTTTCGCAGGAAGGTTTCGGCAACCTGATCATCGACCTGCGCGACAACACAGGCGGCTACCTCAAGTCGGCCGTGCAGATGGCAAACGAATTCCTGCCCAAGAACCGCCTCATCGTGTACACCGAAGGGCGCAAGTCGCCACGCCAGGATTACAAGAGCGACGGTCGCGGCAGCTACCAGCACATACCCCTCGTAGTGCTTATCAACGAAGGGTCGGCCTCCGCGTCAGAGATATTCGCCGGAGCCATGCAGGACAACGACCGCGCAACCATCATAGGCCGCCGCTCATTCGGCAAGGGCCTCGTGCAGCAGCAGCTCGAATTCACCGACGGCTCCATGATACGCCTCACCGTGGCGCGCTACTACACCCCCTCAGGCCGCTGCATACAGAAGCCATACACCGCAGGCGACAATCAGGACTACGAGGAAGACCTGCTCGCACGCTACCAGCACGGCGAGTTTTTCTCGCAGGACAGCATCAAGCACACCGGCCCCGCATACCATACAAGCAACGGGCGCACCGTATACGGCGGAGGCGGAATAACGCCCGACATCTTCGTGCCTGAAGACACCTTCGGCATGACCTCATACTACAAGGAAGCAGCCATGAGCGGTCTCATCATACAGTACGCCTTCGCCTATACCGACGAGAACCGCCCAAAGCTTAGCAGCTTCGAAACGATGGACGAGCTGGCAGCATACCTCGACAGGCAGCACACAGTCGACAAGTTCGCCACATACGCCGACAAGAACGGCCTGAAGCGGCGCAACCTGCTCATAAAGAAGTCGTACAACCTGCTAAAGACATTCATCAACAGCCGCATCATATACAACATAATGGATGAGGAAGACTGGATTGAATACCTCAACCTTGACGACAACGTAATCAAGGCCGCCCTCGGCGTGTTCAACCGCGGCGAGGCCTTTCCGCAAAAGCCCAAGGACGAAAATGACGGAAGCGGCGGCAAGACAGCCATGGCACGGGAAGCACCCATACCGCGCACAGCCGTCAACTACATCACACGCGCATGAACACAAGCAAGAACGCACTGCGCAAACACATAAGGGAAACGAAGCGGCAGTTCACCAATGAAGAATTGGAGGAACTGTCGCTTCCTGTCATGTCACGGCTGCTGGCCCACCCAGCCGTCGCCAAAGCGAAAACAATACTCATGTATTACTCCCTGCCCGACGAAGTATGCACCCACGACACCGTAAACCGCCTCGTACAGGCAGGCAAGACGGTGCTGCTGCCACGCGTCACCGGCTACACCGACATGGAGCTGCGCATCTACACAGCACCCGCCGACCTTGCCGCCGGACATTACGGGATAATGGAGCCAACGGGCGAAGTCTACACCGACTACGGCAGTATCGACGTAGCCGTAGTGCCCGGCATGGCCTTCGACGCGCAGGGCCACCGCCTCGGTCGCGGCAAAGGCTATTATGACCGCTTCCTGCCGAAAGCCGCCAAGGCATACAAAATCGGAGTATGCTTCGGCTTCCAAAAACAAGAAACCATACCGACCGACGACAACGACGTAGCAATGGACTGCGTAATCTGACACGCCGTCCGGACGCAAACCAACATTCACATCGGCAGTAGCTCGTCGCCCTCAAGCTCGCACGACGTGAAGCCCATCTCGGCAGCCTTGTCCTTGCCGAAGGCGAAGTACACGGCGGTGGCCTCGACGCACACCTCGCCGCGCGAATTCTCAATCGTCACGCCTATTGTCACGAGGTTGCGCCGCTGTCCGGCGATGCGTCCGCGCACGGTTATTTGCCCCTCGGTAGTCATCACGGCCTTCTTGTAGCGCAGGTCGAGACTGACGGTCATGCCGGTAGTCTGCAGCTTGCGGAACATTGTCCACGCGGCCGTCTCGTCGGCGATGGTGGCAAGAATGCCGCCGTGCATCGTGTCAAACCAGCCCTGGTAGTATGTCTTCGGGTTCCAGAAGCTTACAATGTCGTCACCGTCTTCATAAAACTCCATGCGTATGCCTATGGGGTTGGCAGGGCTGCACCCGAAGCAGCAGTAGCCCTCACGGTGTTCAAACGGGTTCTTTATTTTTCTCATAACTTGTTGTTATTTATAAGTTCCTTTTGTTTTAGGGAGTTAAGAAGTTATGAAGTCAAGAAGTTAAGACAATGCTTTGCCGGTGGCCTTAGCCATTATGCTTTATTTTACTTTTTTACTTTTTTACTTTTTTACTTTTTCACTTTTTCACCTTCTCACCCTTTCACTCTTTCACTCTTTCACTCTTTCACTCTTTCACTCTTTCATGTTCCTATACTGCATCGGTGTCATTCCCGTCTGCCGCTTGAAGAACTTGGTGAACACGGCCTGGTCGGCAAAGTCCATGCGCCTTACTATGTCCTTGAGCGCCAGCCCCGGGTCGGCAAGCAGTTCCTTAATCTCGGCCGTAACGGCCATGTTTATCATGTATGAGGCCGTCTTGTCCGAAACAGCGTTTACTATCTTGTTGAGGTATTGCGGCGTGATGCACAGCTCCGAGGCGTAGAAAGCCACGTCGCGCCTGCGAGTGGCGTTCCGCCTGACAAGTTCAATGAACCGCATAAACACGGCCGTCCTCCTGTCCGTAACGGCCTGACGGCCGTCATACGCCGCGCGCTGCATGAAACAATTGGATATTTCATAGAACAGGGCGGCGGTCTTCACCGCCACCAGCGCCGAGGCGTGAATGTTGGCGCGGTCGGCCATGCTGTGCCCAAGGCTGCCGAAAGCCTCGGCCACAACACCGGCCTGCCGGCCGTCAAGCAGCAACACGGGCCGCCTCCTTACAAGCTCAAGGTATTCGGTCTCGAAAGGCAGGCGGTTCTTGAAAACACGCGCCAGGAACTCTTCAGTAGTTACGAGGGCATATCCATCAACGTCGGCCGAGGCAGCCGTTATTTCCGTAGTGTCGTGGCAGCCGGCCGAGTCGACATAACAGCCGGCCGTGACGGTCGCCTCACGGCAGTCTATCCGCAGGCTCATCCAGCCGCGCGTCACCAGCATGATGAAGTGAAGGTCAACCACCCGCGCCCCAGCTTCGGTTATCCGCCTGCCGTCAAGGCGCCACACCGCCGCCCCGAGCGCGCTTGTGCTGCATGCCCCGTAAGTCTGTGAAAACTCGTCAAGTGTCATCCGCAAAGATACGGCTTATTTCAAAACCGACAACGTTTGTCGCGTTAAAAACAACAAAGCCTTGTTTTGTTTTCAAAACGACAACATTCGTTGCACATCAGACATCGACCAACCGCCCTCACAGGCATAACTTTGCGCCGGATTTTAACATTTGTCACACTAAAACTCAAGGTATGAAAAGATTGAAATGCAACATCGCCGCCTGCCTGTGCGCCCTCGGGGCGCTGCTGACGCAGTCGTGCGGAGAAAAGGCGAAGAGCGGTGCGACCGGCCGGTACAAGACCATGACGCTCGCTCCGTCAACATGTACATTGGACAAGGAGTACACCGCCACGCTCCGCGGCGTGCAGAGCGTCGAGGTGAGACCGCAAGTGAGCGGCACGATAACGAAGATATGCGTAAGCGAGGGGGCGAAGGTAAAGCGCGGCCAGCTGATGTTCGTCATCGACCAGGAGCCTTACCGCGCCGCCCTCAGCTCGGCCAAGGCCGCAGTGGGCAATGCCCGTGCCGCAGTGGGCAGCGCCCGGCTTACGTATAACAGCAAGACACGGCTGTATGCAAGCGGCGTGGTGGGAACCTATGAAGTGGAGCAGGCGCGCTGCTCTTTAGACGAGGCGCAGGCCTCTCTGCACAGCGCAGAGGCGCAGCTGGCTGCGGCACGCACCGACCTGTCGTATACCGAAGTGCGCAGTCCGGCCGACGGCGTCATCGGGATGATTAACTACCGGCAGGGCGCGCTTGTCAGCTCAAGCATTGAACAGCCGCTGACTACCGTCGCCGACGCGTCGGCCGTGCACGCCTATTTCTCGATAACAGAGAGCGAGGCGCAGCGGCTTGTGTCCGACCACGGCTCGCTTGACAAGGCCATTGCCAGCCTGCCGAAGGTGAAGCTGCGCCTGGGCGGCGGCGGAATATACAGCGGCGAGGGCAAGGTTGATGCCGTAAGCGGCAACGTTGACGCATCGACAGGCTCGGTAGCCATGCGCGCCACGTTCACCAATCCGTCGCAAATGCTGCTGAGCGGAGGCAGCGCCACCGTGATTATCCCATTCGTATATACCGGCAAAATCATCATTCCGTAGGAAGCCACTTACGAGATACAGGACAAGAAGTTCGTCTACCGCGTGGTTGACGGCAAGACAAAGTCTACGGAGATAAAGGTTGAAGCCCTTAACGACGGCAAGCGCTACGTTGTAGAGGACGGTCTCAAGTCAGGCGATGTAATAGTTGCCGAAGGAGCCGGCCTGCTTAAAGACGGCATGGAAATAAGCGTGAAAGAATGACATCGGCAACCGGTCTGGCCGCCGTTTGTAACCTGCTGGCTGTCAACATGTTGCCGAACATCTTGCAAAAGGTGGCCTTTTACCGCATGAAAGACCGCATATTGCGATGCAAAACATGGTCTTTTGCAGGCCGAAAGGCCATGTCTTACATAACGGCCGGAATACAACCGGGAAACAACAAACAAACAAGCTTGACAATATGAATCTGAAAATGTTTATAAAACGCCCCATCCTGTCGGCCTCGATTTCGGTGCTGATAGTGCTTGTGGGCGTCATCGGACTGGTTAACCTCCCCATGGAGCAATACCCTGACATCGCCCCTCCGACGATAACCGTCAGCGCGACATACACCGGGGCGAACGCCGAGACCGTACTTAACAGCGTGGTGACACCGCTCGAAGACGCCATAAACGGCGTTGAGGACATGACATACATGACCTCGCAGGCCACCAACACAGGCTCTGCCACAATCACGGTATATTTCGAACAGGGCACCGACCCCGACATGGCAACCATCAACGTGAAGAACCGCGTGAGCGAGGCCGAGGGCAATCTGCCTGCCGAAGTGACAAAGGTGGGCGTCACCATACAGAAAAGACAGAGCGGATTTCTGAAGATTTTGACCCTATACAGCCCTGACAACCGCTACGACCAGAACTTCATCACAAACTACTTCAACATAAACATCGAGCCTAAGTTGCTGCGTATCAACGGTGTGGGCAACGTCATGACGATGGGCGAAGAATACGCCATGCGCATCTGGCTCAACCCTCAGAAGCTGGCGGTGTACAACCTTGAGCCGTCCGACGTGGTGTCGGCTCTCGACGTACAAAACGTCGAGGCCGCAACCGGTACGCTGGGCGAGGATTCGGAAAACGTGTTTCAGTACACACTGAAATACCGCGGACGCTTCCAGACGGAAGAAGAGTTCGGAAACATCGTAATAAAGGCCGGCGACGGAGGCGAAGTGCTGCGGCTTAGGGACGTGGCACGGGTAGAGCTCGGCTCGCAGAGCTACGCATACGCGAACAAGGTTAACTCTCACAACGGCACAACGGCGATGGTAGCCCAGACGGCAGGCTCTAACGCCCGGATGATTAACCTGGAAATCGACAAGCTGTGCGAGGAGATAGAGAAAGACCTGCCCGAAGGGCTTGTGCTGGGCAATCTGATGGACACCAACGAGTTTCTCGACGCTTCCGTGCACGAGGTTGTAAAGACATTGATAGAGACAATCTTGCTCGTTATCATCGTGGTCTACGTCTTTTTGCAGAGCGTCCGCTCCACCATCATCCCTACAATTTCCATCCTCGTGTCGCTCATCGGCACCTTCGCCTTCATGTACCTCATCGGCTTCAGCCTCAACCTGCTTACGCTTTTCGCCCTCGTGCTTGTCATAGGGACGGTCGTAGACGACGCAATCGTTGTGGTGGAGGCCGTACAGGCGCAGTTCGACGACGGCGTGCGCTCGCCTTACATAGCCACAAACCATGCTATGGACGGCATCGCCGCCGCTATAGTAACAACGTCGTTGGTGTTCATGTCGGTGTTCATCCCCACGTCGTTCATGGGCGGAACAAGCGGCACTTACTACCAGGAGTTCGGCCTTACGATGGCAGCCGCCGTAGGAATATCCGCCGTCAACGCGCTGACTCTCTGCCCTGCGCTCTGCGCCTTGCTCATGACACCCCACGGCGAGACGGCAAACGGCGGCAAGAGGACGTTCTCCACACGCTTCCATGACGCCTTCGACGCATCGTTCCGCAACCTTGTGTTCAAGTACAAGAACGGCCTGAAGATGTTTTTCTGCCACAAATGGATTGTCTGGACGATGTTGGGACTTGCGGCAGCACTGCTTGTTGTCATGATGAAAACCACCAAGACAGGACTTATTCCCGATGAAGACACGGGCACAATCTTCGTCAACGTCACCACTCCGGCAGGCAGCACGCTCGCCCAGACACAGAAAACGATGAACGAGATTGAGGACTCAATCAAGTCAATCGACGAAATAGAAAGCTATTCAAACGTGGCCGGTTACAGCATGCTCGGCGGCCAGTCGGCAGCCGGAGGATTCATCATCGTAAAGCTGAAGAACTGGGACGAACGCAAAGGCGACGACCATGAAATCAACGCCGTGATACAGAAAATCACGGAAAAGACAGCCGACATAAAGAGCGGCAATATCTTCGCGTTCGCCCAGCCCACCATCATGGGCTACGGAACGAGCAACGGTTTCGAGCTGTACATACAAGACCGCAAGGGCGGAGACGTAAAAGACCTTATGACATACACTAACAACTTCATCGCCGCACTTAACAAACGGCCTGAAGTGCAGATGGCTTACACTACGTTCGACACCAACTTTCCACAATACAAAGTAGAGGTGGACGCGGCCAAATGCCAGCGTGCCGGCATAACGCCGACGGCTGTCCTCGACGTGCTCAACGGCTACATAGGCGGCAACTACGCATCAAACTTCAACGAGTTCTCCAAACTTTACCGCGTAATAATACAGGCCGACAAGCAGTACAGGCTTGACCGTGACGCCCTTGACAACATGTTCGTGCGCACGGGAGACGGAGGCATGGCGCCCGTGGGGCAGTTCATAACGCTTGAAAAGGTGTACGACGCCGAGCTGCTTACACGCTTCAACCTGTACACTTCGGTGGCTGTCAACGGCCTTCCTGCCGACGGTTACAGCACTGGCGACTGCATAAAGGCCATAGAAGAGGTTGCGGCGGAGACACTGCCCACGGGCTACGGCTACGAATACTCGGGCATGACACGTGAAGAAGCAGGCTCAAGCAGCAACACGGTGATAATCTTCGTCATCTGCCTTATCTTCGTCTACGTAATCCTCTGCGCCCTTTACGAGAGCCTGTTCATACCGTTGGCCGTAATGTTTTCCGTGCCGTTCGGCCTTTTCGGCTCGTTCCTTTTCGCCAAGATATTCGACCTTGAGAACAACATTTACATGCAGGTGGGACTGATTATGCTTATAGGCTTGCTTGCAAAGACGGCCATCCTGCTGACCGAATACGCCTCTGAACGGCGCCGCGAGGGAATGACCATCGCCGCAGCGGCCATGTCAGCCGCCGGCGCACGCCTCCGCCCTATCATTATGACGGCACTGGCCATGCTCATAGGCATGCTGCCTCTTGCCCTGTCGAGCGGCGTGGGAGCCAACGGCAACGTGTCACTAAGCATGGGCGTGATAGGCGGACTGTCGGTAGGAATAGTGACATTGCTGTTCGTTGTGCCGGTGTTCTTCATCGCATTCCAGACGTTACAGGAGAAGATCATGCCGGAAAGAGACTTTAAAGAGACTGAGGAGGATGTAAAATGAACAGGATAATGACTGACATCACAGCACTGGCCGCAGCAGCCGTATTGGCCTGTGGCTGTGGAACATACAAGAAATACGAGCGCCCGGAGTTGCCGGAAGACATGAATGTTGTGAGGATTGGCGTAATGGGAACCGACGGTAAAGGCGGCGGAACGGCAAGCCCCGACAGTTTAGAGGAAACGAACCTAACTGACAGCCTGCTTTCATGGCGCGACGTTTTCACAGACCCGTTGCTACAGTCGCTGATTGAAGAGGGGCTTGCCAACAACGCCGACCTTGCCGTAGCAAGGCTAAAGACGGTAGAGGCAGCCGCCACGCTGTCGTCAGCAAAGAAGGCGTTGCTGCCCTCAATCGACCTTTCGGCAAGCGGTTCGCTCGGCAGTTACGACGGTTCGAAGGCCGACAAGACATACTGCATAGGGCCGGAGATAAGCTGGGAGATTGACATTTTCGGCAAGCTTTCGAATGAAAAG
Source organism: uncultured Prevotella sp. (assembly GCA_900551055.1). Classification (GTDB taxonomy): domain Bacteria; phylum Bacteroidota; class Bacteroidia; order Bacteroidales; family Bacteroidaceae; genus Prevotella. The sequence goes on from URUK01000027.1 coordinate 17,168, forward strand.
CGCATCCAGGCGGCCACGCTTGAAGAGAGCCGGGCTTACGCCCAGGCCGTACAGACGGAGCTTGTGGCTACGATAGCCAGCCAGTATTACATGCTGATGATGTATGACGAGCAGATAAATGTAACCCGGATGACCGTCAAAAGCTGGCGTGAATACATCTCAACGCAAAAAGCCTTGATGCAGGCAGGACAGGCAAACCGCCAGGACGTGAGCCAGGCCGAAGCCAGCAGCCTGGCCGCCGAAATCACCCTCGAAAGCCTGAAACAGCAGGTATTTGAACTTGAGAACTCTCTTTCCACGCTTGTGGGACGTGCACCGGGCAGCATTGTACGCGGAAAGTTTGACGCGCAGACGATACCGGTGGCACTCACGGGCGGAGTAAGCCTTGCCTACCTTGCGCGCCGGCCGGACGTGCGCGAGGCTGAAGCGCAGCTCAAACAGGCGTTCTATTCGGTAAACAAGGCACGCGCGTCATTCTATCCTTCAGTGACGTTGAGCGGCAGCGCGGGCTGGACCAACAGCGGCGGCGCGGCCATAACAAATCCCGGAGCATGGCTGCTGCAGGCTCTCGGCTCGGTGGTGCAGCCGCTATTCAACCAAGGCAAGCTGAAAGCCGGCCTTACGATAGCCAAGGCACAGCAGGAAGAAGCTCTTGCACAGTTCCGCCAAAGCCTACTTGACGCCGCCGGGGAAGTGAACAATGCGCTGGCGGCAATACAGTCGCTGTCGGCAAAAGTAAGACTTGAGGACATGCAGGTAGCAAAGTTGCGGCAGACCGTAACCGACACTGAAGCGTCCATGTGCTATGGAGACGCCAATTACCTGCAAGTGCTCACGGCCAGGCAGAGCCTGTTCACCGCTCAGCTTGACGCCCAGTCAGACCGGTACTCGCGCCTTGAAGCCGCCATAACTCTATACAAGGCTCTTGGCGGCGGCAGCAATTAACCGCAGATACTTTTTGAAAGACGCCGACAGGCATGGCATTCCGTTTGATTTTTGTTTTTTTGCCATACCTATTTGTGCCGTCCGTTGCGATGTGAATCGCGGCGGACGGATTTTTGCATTGGCAATCAGCGTGTTGCAAAAGGCCGTCTTTTACCTTGTATTTGACGGCCTTTTATAAAAACATGGGAGTTGTCAGAACGTGAGCCTCATCATTATCCTCACTCCGTTTTTCTTGGCCGTGGGCAGGTTGTTGTAGTTGAGGCGGTGGACAAACTGCACGTGGAATATCTTGAAGATGTTGTGTATGCCAGCTATAAGCTCTATGTAGGGGCGGCTGGGGTCCATGACGTACGAGCCTTCGGGGAACTGCATCAGCAGGGGGTCGCCGGCGTTGCGCGCCAGCGTGGGGTTGTTCTTGTCGGTAAGCGTGCCCCAGAGGCATTTCACTCCGAGAAACTCGCGCCACTTGAGGTGCTTCAGCAGGGGTATGCGGTTGAAGAGCTTTCCGTTAAGGTCCCACGACACGTCGAACGAGGCGTAGCGGTCGTTGAGGAACTCCATGTTGTTTATGAGGTTGAACGTTTCGTCCTCGACGATGTACGACAGGTTGGCGGCCGGCATTATGAGCAGGGGGAAGGGCACTTTGTTCCACTGCACCCCGCCCTTCACCGACACGTCGAGCTTGCCCCAGCTGTTGAGCCAGAAGCGCTTGTAGACGCTGGCCTCGGTGAAGTTGTAGTTGTAGTCGCCGCCGAGCACGCCCTTCACGCCCACGGTATGGGAGAGGGTGAACACTGGCGGGTCGTAGTTCACCTTCAGGCGGCGCTGCTTGGTGTTGACGTATGTCTCGCCGGGGGCGTAACGTATCTCGAAGCGCGCCTCCGTAGTGCGGAACTTGCCGGGGGCGGCGACAGGGTTGTCAGGGTCGTAGAGCGACAGGGGGGTGAAGCTGAGCTTGCCGCAGGCTTCGTTCTCCTCGGTCTTGAGGCTGACCGATGTCTTCAGTCCCCAGTCCTGCTCGTACTCGAAGAGCAGCTCCTGGCGGTTGTAGAACATCATCTTGTCTACCTCGGTCCACTTCAGCGATGTGAACACGTTGTCCTTGTCGGTGGGCATGAACTTGTCAGAGGGCGAGCACACGTCATACGTGGAGGTGAAGGTAAGCGTGCGCTTGGGGTATTCCCAGGGCATGTAGTCTTTCCTGTTGAACGAGTAGACGAGCTGCCCCTTGTAGTAGTTCTTCCGGCTGCGCCAGCCCCGGGCGTAGTAGCCGGAGAGGAAGAGGTGGTGATTGAGGTTGGCTGTGGTCTGTGCGCTTAGCCTGGTGCGCGCGCCGTCGATGAAGTTTGAGCTAATCATGGTGTTGATGGGGCCTATGTCCACCTTGCTGGGGTGCTTCCGGGTGCCCGTCTCCACATAGTTCTCGATGAGGGCCTTGAGGCCGAACAGCAGGTACTTGAAGCCGCGCGTGTTGGTAAGGCTGTTGATGAACGTGCCCATTGAGCCTTCGCTTTTTGTCAGCTCCACGGCGCGGTTCTCGTTCCAGAAGCCGTCGTCGCGCATCTTCGAGCGTGGGTCGTACTTCACCTTGGCCTTGCCTTTGAACGCCTTGTCGGGTATGGGGTCGAAGGAGTAGCCGGTCATCCTTGTCGTCCTTATGACGATGGCCTTTGTAAGGAACTTGGCCACTGATAGCTCCACCGTCATGTCGTCGGTCGTGAGCACCCATTCGCCGCTTGGCAGCCTGGTGTACTCCTGCAGTATGTTCAGCTCGTCGGTGAAGTTCACGTCGCTCCTCTTCGGCAGCGACAGGCGGCACTTCTTGACGTGCAGCGTGGAGTCGGCGAGTATCCATATCTCGCCGCGGAAGCCGAAGTCCTGCTGGTTGTTGGGCGTGAACTCGAGGTGGTAGCACTCGTCGCGGTCGACCGTCACCGTGTCGACTATGTAGAAGCGGTAGAAGGCTACGGCGTCCTTGCCGATGGGGCTTGTGAAGGGATACTGCAGCAGGCGTATCTGGTCGTCGTACAGGTCGACGTCGGTGAACACGTCTTTTACCACCGTGTTGAGTATGTCGCCGGTCTGTATAAGGTCGTTCACGCCGGTTGCGTTCTGCCCGAGTATCACCGTCCGCTCCTTTTTCGGGTCTTTCCTGTAGAGGTTCTGCGTCACCGTCTCGTCGACCGACAGCGGCAGTATGAGCTTGTTGTTGTAGGGGCACAGCTCTATCTGGTTGAGCAGCCACTGGCGGTTCTTCGTCTTTTCGTGCTCAATCTCTTCAGGGCTTATGTCGTTGATGGCGAGCGTCAGCTTCTGGTATTTGTTGTATTGGTAGTAGTCGCGGTTGTCGAGGTCGGTGCGTTTCTTGGCCGCAATGACGCGCTTCATCAGCTCCACGGCCGGGTTGTTCTTCCTGCTGTACTTGCCGCGCCGGGCGTTTACGGTGACGCCTTTCAGCCGCCTGGTGTCCGGCTTGAGCGTTATGCGCATCTCGCCGGGGGTGTTCGCCCCTATGAGTATGCGCAGGGTCTTGTAGCCCACGGCGCTGACGGTAAGGTATTCGTCGTTGAGCCGCGGTATGGTGAAGCGGCCGGCGGCATCGCCGGCTACGGCTTTCCGCTCGCCGCTGTACTGCAACGCCGGATGAGGTATGGTGTCGCCGCTCTCGCCGTCAACCACCACCCCGGTTATCATCTGCGCGCAAACAGCCTGCGCCAGCAATGAAAAGAGAAATATAAGCAGCTTTCTCATCATCGTGCAAGTTGTATATCATTTAGACCGTTACAGCCATCCAACGTTTAATACCTGGCCGAGTTCCGTTATCACGGCATCGGGCAGGCTCTCGTCGTATTGCCGTTCGTCCCACCCCTCGCCTTTCAGCCACACGGCGCAGCAGCCTGCCTGACAGGCCGGGACAATGTCCTTGTCGTAGCTGTCGCCGACAACTACCGTCTCTTCAGGGAGCAATCCCAACGCCTCCACGCCGAGGCGGAATATTGCAGGGTCGGGCTTCCTCACGCCGACGGCGGCCGACTCTATCACGCTGTCAAACAAACCGTCAAGCCCGAACTCGCCGAGCACCGTGCCGATGTTGCCGTAAAAGTTGCTCACAAGCACCATAGGGCAACGCGCCTTGACGGCCTCCAGCACCTTGCGGCTCTCGGCCGTAGTCTGCCTTACGCCCACGTATATGTCGTCAAGAATGTCCTTGCGGAACTTGGCGGCGTCTTTCTCCGAAATATACGCACGCTCTCCCGACGAGAGAAATCCAAGCTCCAAGGCCAGCTTCTTGTCAAGCGTAGTGCGGAACGTGTCGCCCGGACGTATAATGGGGCACGAACCGAGCTTGCGTTCGGCAAAGACGTAGGCGTCACGGAAGGCCGCTTCGTCCACCGGAACGCCGTGGCGCACATAGCCGTTCCACAGCACCTTGCCCCAATGGCGGCCTGCCGTGTCGAGCGTTCCGCCATAGTCGAATATGTAGCCTCTTATCAATACCTTATCTTTTTTATCATGTCCAAGCACAAGGCTTCGTGCCGCTTGTGCATGTATACATATATTAATGTGAATACGGTAACCTCAAGCAGCATGTACACCCACGGACACCCGGCAAGGCATGTGGCGTAAATGCAGATGGCGCGGGCGTTGAACGTGAGGATGTTGGTATATTTCATCAGCGGCCTGCTGCCGTCAAGGAACTCGTTGCGGAGCGCCTGCGGCATGCCCGACACGCCGCCGTACGCCTCACCGACTGCCGCCGACAGCTGTTGGAAGGCCGGCGTGCGCCGCTCCTGGCTGCGGCAATAGTTGGCGTAATTGAAGTAGAACATCCGGGCGATGAGCGGACTGCCCTTTGGCAGGCTGTCGAAAATTGCACGCTGGTTGGCGTAAGTGTCAAGCTCGCTCCCGGCCTTGCCGTTGAGGAACAGCAGGTGTATCTGCCTGTAATAGTCGGCCAGGGAGCTTTGCGGAGAGTGGCACAGCACGCCGGCGATGAACGCCAGCACCCATATCCACGGCCCCCACACGGTGTCGGTGCCAGGCATCGGCTGCCACGTCATGCGGCAGCACAGGGCGAAATATATGCTGAAAAACCAAATGTCGCCTGCAAAACCATCGATGACACGCCCCACAAGGGTCTTCTTTCCCGTCAACCGGGCAAGCTGGCCGTCGGCGGAGTCGCAGAAGTTTGCCAGCATCAGCAGCAGCACGCCCAGCAGGTTGTGACGAAAGTCGGTGTATGAGAACATCCACGCGGCCCACACTCCCAGCACCACCGACACAGCGGTGATGGCGTTGGGATGCACGCCGAGCTTCTTCCCGGCCAATGCTATCACCAGCCCCACAGGCCGGTTGAACCACATGTCGAGCCGTTCTTCAGTGTCCTTCGACTTTATTGATGCAGCCAATAAATCCTTAAAAGTTGGCATTTGCTATCTTCACCTTTTTACCGTTTTACCTTTTCACTTTTTTACCTTTAAAAATCTCTTCCGCTTTCGAGGCTATCGCCGCCGCGGCTTCATCCCTGCAACGGGCAAAGCTGGGCCAGTCGTTGAAGTCGATTATGGCATACGAGCCGTTTTCATGCACTATGCAGTCGCCCCCGTAAACGTCGACACCGGCCAAGCAGGCCAGCCTTTCGGCATCCGCTTTCAGACTGCCGGCGGAGAACCTGTAACGCTTCGGCACGCCGTTAAGCAGTTCGTCGCCGAACTTCGAGTAGTCCGCATCTGTGTGGAACGTCCTGAAAAAGCCTGTGCCTGCAACGCCATAGAACTTCACTACGTCACCCGGCACATGGGCTGTGACAACCACATCGCCAACCCCACGGGCATGGAAGCCGCGCAAAGCCTCGTCACGCTCCGCCCCGTCACGCGCAAAAACCACGTCGCCACGGCACTGGGCGGACTCGTCGCCGCGCTTCAGCCAATATCCGTCCACACCCTCTTTAGGGGCGGCAGGCAGGCCGTTGTCCCTCATCAGGCGGTCGATGTTGCTCCTGCCGCATGCCGCAACGCCGTCAGGACGGTTCACCACGGTACAGCCCTCGGCCTCCTTCAGCCTCAATACGTCCAGGGCTTGCGGCGTGCGCGCCATCGTCAGTATGACGTCCGCCGTACATCCGGCAGTAAGTTGCTCCTCGTTTATGCCGTCAACGGCGCATCCCTGTACGGCCAGCAGACCGCCTACGGCATCGATTATGGCGCGGTCGCGGTCAACTGAATTAGGCGAAAACCGCTCCGCCCTGTACACTTTCAGCACCCGTGTCATAGGCTGTCACGTAAAAACAGTTCGGCCTTGGCAATGTCGGCGGCATGGTCTATGTCGAACGCCCGGCCTATGTCGAACGCCTTTAGGCGCATACCCTCGGCGAGAAGCGCACGCTGGAAGTTGCGCATACGGCTCTCACCGCGCCCGATGCAGCGGCGCAACACGTCGGCACAGCGCGGCGTAAGTCCGTAAATTCCGGCCGAAACATACCGGCAGCCTTTGTCTTCGTCAAGGAACGCGGTGATGTTCATCCCCCCGTCAACTGCCACATAAAGCGGCTTCTCGTCGTCAATGTATGATGTGACGGCCATCATCCCGTCAGCCTCGCCGCCGTCAAGGCAGGCCGTGAATGCCGCTATGTAACGCTTGAAGGCATCCTCACCGAACACTGTGTCAACCGTTGTAAGGCAGAACGGCCCAGCGTCGAGCCTGCCTATTATGCAGTTAAGGCTGTGCATGGAACTTGGAGTCTCAACGCCGATGGCCAGAACAGGCGCTCCGTTGTTGCCGTCGGCGCGGCCCTGCAAGTAACTCAGATGCTCGGCCACGCTGAACATACTGTCACGGTAGGCCACCACAATGGCCTCGGCACCGTTGTCCTCAAACACGCGGACAAGCCTGTCGATAAGCCTTTCGCCGCCTATCCGCACCAATGGCTTGGGGACATTCACGCCTTCTTTCAGCAGCCGTGAGCCTTCTCCGCCTGCAATTATCGCATATCTCATGTGCCTTCAAGTCTCGTTTTATATCCGGCAAAATTAGGCATTATCACCGACAAAGGAAAACTTTTTATGGTATTTTTAGTTTTTTACCGGTCTTTAATGACAAAGCGGACATTATTATGGAAATAGCGGAGAAGCTTGCCGCATTCCAACATGCGGCTTTTCACGTTCCGTTTTGCCGTCTTTTGCAATGCAAAAGGCGGTCTTTTACACGCTGAAAGACCGTCTTTTGGTTCGTAAGCAAAACCCCGCCACAAGTTAACAAAACGCCAGCTGCGCATCCACAAGGTTACCGATTAAAACAAAACATCCGCGAAAAGCTTTCACTTTTCGCGGATGTCAATACCCGTCAATTCGTATCTCGTCACTCGTCGACTTGTCTCTCGTCGCTCGTCGACTACCCCTATCTCGGAGTTTCGTAGAGGAATTTCCTTGCGGCGCGCAGCTGATGGCGCATTATGCTGAGGAACTCCTGGCTCTCCTGGAGAATGTTCAGGTAGAGCAACGACACCTTCAGGTTGGCGTTGTCGTCACGGTACATCCTGTCAATCACACGTTTGCGCATCACGGAAAGCTCGTCCTTGCATTCGTCGGCGATGGCAAGCGTCTCGTCATAGAGGCTGTACCTGTTGGTTGAAATCATCTCCTCGGTATGCGACATAAGCTCGTTGATTTTGCGGCGCGTGGACTCGAAGTCGTCGATATACTCCTGCGGCATCGGGTTGAAGTTGTTGTCAACGTGCTCCTTAACCGGGTCGAGCATACGGCGCAGGCAGTACATGAACTGCTGGTTGCTATTGGCGCCGAGGTGGAACCACGTGTTGCGCTCTATGGCTATCGGTGCAGGGATGCGCCGCATGGCAAGAAGCTCCTTGCGGCGGAACTTCTTAAGCTGCGCCTGCTCTTCCTTCAGGGCGCTGCCGCAGTGGCGCAGCTCCTTGCGGTTCTCATTGCATATACCGTCGATGATGCGGTTGAACTGCTCAAGGGCAAAACGGGTGACGAAGCTCTGAGTGCGCGAAACGTGCTTGGACAGCAAGTCCCACACTATCTCCTTGTCCCTTGTGCGCATCATCAGCTGGAACACGTCGTCCTTCTTCTCCTCCTTCTGCTTCTTTGCAAACTTGCGGTTGCTGCTCCACAGCAGGTATATGTCAAGAGCCATGAACGCTATCATAACCGCAATTCCGCCGAAGTGCATCATCGCGCATACAATGGCACAGGTGGCGAAAGCCACACCAGCCGTAACGAACCATCCTCCGATGACCGATATAACACCGGTAACGCGGAACACGGCGCTCTCCCTGCTCCATGCACGGTCAGCCAAAGAACTACCCATTGCCACCATGAACGTAACGTAAGTGGTCGAGAGCGGCAGCTTGTAATTGGTTCCGATAATGATTAGCATGGCGGCAAGCACAAGGTTGACAGCAGCACGCACCTCGTCGAAGGCGGCTCCGTCGGCGAGTATCGCCTCCTCCTTGTTGAAGCGTTTGTCAATCCAGTTCTGCATGCGCTGCGGTATTATTTTAGCCACAGCGGCATTCATGTCCTGCGTAAAGCGTACTATGCTGCGTGCCGCACGCGACGAACCGAACATCTCGTCGCCCTCATCCTGACGGCTAAGGTCAACGCTCGTCTTGACAACGTTCTGCGCTTTCTTCGACGTTGTCATGGCAATTATCATTATGATGCCGGCCAGAACCAAGTAAAGCAGCGGACTCTTGGCCGACGACATGAGCGATGTCATCATGAACGTGTCAAACTGTCCGTTGCCGTTTGCCAGGAAATCCTGCATCGAATCGAGACCGGCCAAGGGCACACCGATGAAGTTCACGAGGTCGTTGCCGGCAAAAGCCATTGCCAACGCGAACGTTCCGGCCAGCACAATGAGCTTGAACACGTTGACACGCAGCAGGTGGAGAACTTCCATCAGCACTGTTGAACCGATGAAAAATACTACCATCAGCATTGGCGTGTTGTCGTCAATCCATACGCGCAGCGACTCGCTGATATACGGCGACTTGCCTATGCCCGTAATGAAGATGAAATATGCCAGCGACGTGAACGCTATGCCGCCGAATATTGCGATGGTATAGCGAAGGTGTTTCTTATAATTAAAGGTGAAAATCAGTCGTGAAATCCATTGCACCACAACTCCGAAAAAGAATGCGATGGCGACAGAGACGAATATTGCTATTATGACGCTTAGGGCCTTGTCGCTGTTTAGCAGGTCGTAGATGGTGAGCGATGGGTCGGCGTGCATCTTGAGCATGGCAAGGATGAACGTACCTCCGAGCAACTCGAACACGAGCGAGACCGTTGTAGATGTAGGCAGGCCAAGCGTGTTGAACACGTCGAGTATGACTACGTCGGTAACCATCACGGCCAGGAAGATTGTCATAACCTCCGAGAACGAGTAGCTTTCAGGCCGCATGATGCCGTGACGGGCCACATCCATCATGCCCGCGCTCATTACGGCTCCTATCAAAATGCCGACCGAAGCCACGAACAGCACCGTGCGGAACTTGGCAACCTTGGCTCCGATGGCCGAGTTCAAGAAGTTCACGGCGTCGTTGCTTACGCCGACAAATAAGTCGAACACCGCCAAGACCAGCAGGAATGCGACTATTAAAAAATAAATCTCTGTCATAAAAAACGTTATTGAATATGTGTCTGAATTCCGCTGCAAAAGTAAGCAACGTTTGTTACAACATAGTTAAACAGATATTTCATTTATGTTACAAATCAACCAGGCACACCGCAGCCTACGGTCGCCATAACAGCAAAACACCTTTATTATATATACGCCCCACTCGCATCTGTAACCCTACCAGCCTGCAACGCCTTTACAAGATGCCACCTTTCACATGCCAAAAGAGCACCTTTCAGGCTCTAAAAGGCCGTCTTTTAGAGCACAAAAGACGGCCTTTTGCCAAACCTCTGAGCATCAACGCATTACACGACAGCCGCCAAGAGCACACACAACGGGCCCTACAAGAAAGCGCACAGGCAGGCGGCAGCCGCCAAACGGAAGTTTCACGGCATGGCGATTGGAAAAATTAACAGTTGCAAATGAAAAAACATAAGCAAACTATTGCATTTCCCAATGCTTTTATTAATTTTGCATTAAAAATCTTACAGTCCGCCGGACAGGATAAACAACAGCAAATGCAATCAGCTGCGGCAACCGGGAATGCGATTTGAAGATGTACCTGTTCCGACAAAAATCACGGACTGTTGAAATGTCTTAGGAATTTGGTATCTATGAAACAACGCAGGACTTCCTTAAAAGAAATGGCCGAACAGCTCGGGGTGAGCATCGCTACGGTGTCACGCGCACTGAGAGACAGCCACGAAGTAGGCGCAGAGCTGAAAAGCAAGACGCAAGCCCTGGCTAAGAAACTTAATTACAGGCCGAACCAGTTTGCCCAAAGCCTACGGCAGAAAAAGTCAAAGGTAATAGGCGTCGTGGTGCCCAACCTCGTAACGCATTACTACGCCGCCGTACTTGACGGGATAGAGGACTATGCCTCGAAAGCCGGATACGCCGTCATTGCCGCCAACAGCCACGAAGACCATTTGAGAGAGGAAAAAGCCGTGGACAGCTTCATCGGAATGTATGTTGACGGAATTATAGCCTGCCTTGCACAAGATACCACTGACTATTCGCACTTCGTTGAAATAAGCGACATGGGCATACCGCTCGTATTCTTCGCACGTACATGCCTGCCAGACTTGTTCTCGTCAGTAACATCCAACGGCGACGAAGCGGCAAAAGAAGCCACACTGCACCTGATTGACACTGGCAGCAGGCGCATAGCCTTCATAGGAGCACCACAGCATCTCGACATGATGAAACGCCGCAAACACGGATACATTGAGGCTCTGCGCGAACGTAACATCGAGATTGACCGCTCTATCATCATCAACGGCAACATCGACTTCAACTACGCAAGGGAGACAACAATGCAAATGCTAAAGCGCGACGACCGCCCCGACGCAATACTCGCGTTCAACGACATCATTACATACGCGGCTTTCGACGCCATCAAGTCGCTCGGCCTGCGCATCCCTGACGACGTGGCAATAATAGGATTTACCGAAACGGACACGTCGTTCTTCGTCACGCCAAAGCTCTCCGCCATCATGGACCAGGCGCATCTCACAGGCGAAAAAACCTGCGAACTGCTGCTGAAAAACATAGCCGGAGACAAGAAAATATACAAAGAGGTCGTGCCGATGATACTGAAAATCAGGGAAAGTTCGGACAAGAAAATTAAGAGTTAAGGGTTAAGAATTAAGAAAAGAGCTGTTGACAAAACATATTTTCTTAATTCTTAACCCTTAACTCTTAATTCAATAAAACTTTATATCGCTTATAATCCTTGCGCCAACCTCGACGTTCAGGTTGTTTACAAGCCGTTCGCGCATCATTGAGAGGTCGGCCCGCAAAGCCGGATTGAGGATTTTCACGTAAAGCGTCTGGTTGCGGATAAACTTCTCGCCGGTATATTTCTCTACTGCACGGCCTGCCACTTTGCCCCACGAATCAATCAAACGCCGCTGTTTCAAAGGCGTTTCCAGGCCGTCATGCCTCAAGCACTGGGCAAGGACATCCGCCAAAGTCAGCACATCACGCTTGAACATCGCCGTCCTCCTTACGCCTTATTACGCCGTTCTCAACATAAAACAGCCTGTAATCAAGCGAGCTTCCGCCCAGTATGCGGTCAAGATGCTCGCGGTTGGTATCGGTCATGAATATCTGCCCGAAGCCGTCGCCGCCCACAATGCGCACAATCTGCTCCACACGTGCGGCGTCGAGCTTGTCGAAAATATCATCCAAAAGCAATATCGGACACATGCCGCCGCGGATGTCGCGCAGGAACTCGAACTGGGCGAGTTTCAGCGAAATGACAAACGTTTTGTTTTGTCCCTGGCTGCCCTCGCGGCGTATCGGGAAACCGCCGATAAGCATCTCAAGGTCGTCACGGTGTATGCCATGCAGCGAATAGCCCACGGCGCGGTCCTTATTCCGGTCGCGCCGGATTACGTCAAGCAGCGGCCCGCGCTGGCAATGCGACACATAGCCGAGCGAAACGCTCTCCTTGTCTTGCGAAATGCTGCTGTAATAACGCTGGAACAGCGGCGAAATGCGCTGGATGAAATCGTTGCGCTTGGAATAAACTATCTCGCCTTCAGCCGCCATCTGCTCCTCCCAAAGCGCAAGCAAGTCAGCATCCGGCTCGGCATCCGCCCTAAGCATGGCATTGCGTTGCTGCAAAGCCTTGTTGTAACGGCTCAACGCCTCGATATAGGCCGAATCGTATTGCGATATGACAACATCCATAAGCCGCCGCCGCTCCTCGCTTCCGCCGTCGATAAGAACAGTGTCTGACGGCGAGACAAGTATCAGAGGAACAAGCCCTATGTGCGCGGACAACCGCTTGTATTCCTTCTTGTTGCGCTTGAAATGTTTTTTCCTGCCACGGCTCATGCCGCACGACACACTTTCATCTTCGCCGGAATCGCTTACATAACGGCCGTCAAGCATGAAAAAATCAGCCCCGTGGCGCATCGCCTGCGAGTCGGACACGGAGCACGAACTGCGGCAGAACGACAGGTAATATACGGCATCAAGCAGGTTGGTCTTGCCCTCGCCGTTATGCCCTATAAAACAATTCAACTTGGGAGAAAAGGCAAGTTCAGCCTCTTCAATGTTCTTGTAATTAATAATTGATAATTTGCTTAGAAACATGAGCTTGCCCTTCAACTTTCATGCAAAGTTACTCCATTTGCCGTTGAAAAGCAAAAAAAGTCAGCGATAAATTTCAATATTCAGGATAAAATCTGTAATTTTGCCACGCTTTATACACAGATAATTAAAAATCATAAACATAAATGGCAAATCTTAAAGAACAGAAGGGCACAGTGGCAGATGCCCTAAGTCAGAAAGAGGCGGTCTTCATGAAGCACAAGAAGGCCATCTCGGCAGCTATCGTTGTAGTCATACTCATCGTCGCAGGCGTACTCAGCTATGAGACTTACATATCAGGGCCTCGCGAACAGGAGGCAAGCACGGCCTTGGCAAAAGGCCAGGACTATTTCGCAAACCAGCAATACGAAATAGCACTGAAGGGCGACAGCACCGGCTTCCGCGGCCTGCTGAACATCGCTTCTGACTACAGCAGCACCGACGCAGGCAACCTTGCCAACCTCTATGCCGGACTCTGCTATGCAAACCTTGACAAATGGAACGATGCCGTAAAGTATCTCGAAAAATACTCTCCGGCTGATGACGAGATGATAAGCCCGGCTGCAACCGCCGCTTTGGGCAACGCTTACGCACACATCAAGCAGCCTGACAAGGCCGTTGAATACCTGAAGAAAGCGGCAAGCATGGCCGACAGCGAGGCTGAAGGCAACGCAAACAACAGCCTCTCACCGACATTCCTCATACAAGCTGGCGAAATTCTCGAAAGCCAGAACAAGAAGGACGAGGCCCTGAAGATATATCAGGACATCAAGAAGAAGTATGTCAACTCTCCCGTTTACGGCGAAATTGACAAGTACATAGAACGAGTTTCCGTAAAATAATGGCGACGTCATTACATAACCTGTCAGACTACGACCCAAACAAAGTGCCCGATGCAAGCAACATGTGCTTTGGAATAGTCGTAGCTGAATGGAATCCTGAAATAACAGGAGCACTGCTTGACGGCGCGGTGAAGACACTCGAGAAGCATGGCGCACTGCCCGAAAACATCCACGTAAAGACCGTTCCGGGCAGCTTCGAGCTGATATACGGAGCGCACCAGATGACACTCAACGACGGCTATGATGCCATCATCATTCTCGGATGTGTCATCCGTGGCGAAACTCCTCACTTCGACTACATCTGCCAGGGAGTGACCTACGGCATTGCACGCCTCAACGCAAAAAGCCAAATCCCGGTAATCTACGGACTGCTTACAACAAACGACCTGCAACAGGCCAAAGACCGCAGCGGAGGACGCTTGGGAAACAAAGGCGACGAATGCGCTATTGACGCCATAAAGATGGCGAAATTCTAACTTTTTAATTAAAATGGAGAATGGATAATTGAGAATTATGATTACCTTGCCAAGCAAACAAATCCAAGAAGAACGTAATTCTCAATTATCCTTTTTTTATAATATGTCATTGACAATGGTAATCATAATTATCAATTGCCAATTTTCAATCATCAATTTGATAAAATCATGAAACTCATCTCATGGAACGTCAACGGCCTTAGGGCCTGCGAGGGCAAGGGCTTCAGCGACGCTTTCAAGCAGCTTGACGCCGACTTTTTCTGCCTTCAGGAAACGAAGATGCAGCAAGGACAGCTCGACCTGCAGTTCGACGGCTATAAATCATATTGGAACTATGCTGAGAAGAAAGGCTATTCAGGCACCGCCATATTCACCAAACACGAGCCGATAAGCGTGACTTACGGCCTCGGCATTGACGAGCACGACCACGAGGGACGTGTAATAACACTTGAAATGCCCGACTTTTATTTGGTTACCGTCTATACACCCAACTCGCAAGACGGGCTGAAACGCCTCGACTACCGCATGAAATGGGAAGACGACTTCCGCGAATATCTGCTTAAGCTCGACGCAGTAAAGCCGGTTATCGCCTGCGGCGACATGAACGTGGCGCACAAGGAGATAGACCTGAAGAACCCGAAGACGAACCGTCGCAACGCTGGTTTCACCGATGAGGAGCGCGAGAAATTCACCGTCCTGCTCTCTTCCGGCTTCACTGACACATTCCGCCACCTCCACCCCGACCTCGAAGGCGCATACTCGTGGTGGTCGTACCGCTTCCATGCACGCGAGAAGAACGCAGGCTGGCGCATCGACTACTTCATCGTTTCCAACCGTTTGGCCGAAAACATCAAGTCAGCCGGCATCCACAATGAAATCTACGGCTCCGACCATTGCCCGGTAGAACTGGTAATTTGACTCGTATATAAAAGTTTTTCAAAGCATTTTTTACTGTTTCATGAATATAGAAACATTTAGGAAATGACAACTCTGTCGCAAGGACAGGCATTGCCGTAACAATATTTATACGCAATTTTCAATCACAAGAAGGTATGTCAGAAAGTGAATAACTATTTTTTGACATACCTTTTTTCATATACATGAATTACACTTCCGCAGCACATCATTTATTGACAAATCAAAGTAATATATTGAAAGAAGTTGCGTTCTATGTATAAATCACAACTATATCCATCCAGACTGACAATACTGAAATAACCGAACACCAATGGGAATACAAGCTGCCATTGGCAACAGGCGGTTATGAAACTGTCGCAACATCATCGGATGCAGAATTTACAACGTCTGCCATAACCGATGAAGAAAAATACAAGCACACCATTGACGGCGACATACGGGGACTGATAACATTCACCGGTAAATCGAACGGTGAAAACGTAGCAAGCACATACTGCCTTACATCGGAACTCAAGCCCCACATCATTAGCGCAAACATAATAAGCATAACCGAAAATCCGAAGTCGCCTGATTATTATGACATTGTTGTTGAAGTACATTATGAAGGCGGCAACTACCTTCATTCAACCATTGAGGAAGAACACAGTTCA
The DNA here is from genome assembly GCA_900551055.1 of uncultured Prevotella sp. Lineage (GTDB taxonomy): Bacteria > Bacteroidota > Bacteroidia > Bacteroidales > Bacteroidaceae > Prevotella. Next base: position 32,747 of record URUK01000027.1, read on the forward strand.
ATAGTAAACACGGTATTTTCAGACACTCCCTATTACACAAGGTTCACTTTCACCGGCGTAGACCTTTACGGCAGCGCACAAGTAACCCTCACTGCAAGGAATGACTATGGCAGTGACACCGCCTTTTTGGAAATACCAAGCATTACAAGCTCCATCGACAATGTTCTTCCCGACATTGATTCAAGCACGGATTATTCTTCCATCAAGGTATTCACCCCTTCCGGCCAATACCTCGGCGATGCCGAAAACATCAACGAAATAGGAGAATTCAACAAAGGGCTATTAATCTTGAAAATGCAAGACAAGAGCGGACGCACTAAGACTGTTAAATATATCAACAAATAATATTATCATCGTTTCAGTTCGGTGATTTTTTCACTATTAAAAAGAGGCTGTATCGTAAAATCTCACTTACGATACAGCCTCTCACACATATTTCACATCAATTTAGAAGCTCACAATACGATTTTACAGGTATATTCTCCTATTTTCACAATGAATATTCCGCGCCCAAGATTAGATATGTCTGCGTTACCTGACGCATTAACGTTTGTCGAATAAAGAACACGTCCAGCCGTATCACAAATCACAACTTTAGTCCCTGCGGCAAGCCCTTTCAAAGAAATCCGTCCGTTATCAACTTGTATGTTCTTTTCTATTGAGACATTATCTATACCTGAAGTTTCTGCTGCATTTACCACACAGGTTGCCATAAAGTCACCGTCTACTGTGGTAGCATAAATTACAGCCGTACCAAATCCTGAGCATACAACAAGTCCATTGCTGACAATTGCAACAGATTGATTAGAGCTGCTCCAATCAACATCCTTATTTGTAGCATCCTCTGGTAAAACGATAGCTGTCAATTGTTCAGTGTCTCCTATTTGATTAAATGTTATGCTTGATTTGTTCAACTTCAATCCTGTAACAGGTTGGTTGACTGTAACCAAACAACCATCTCTATATCCTTCATCTTCGCTTTCTGCATAAATCCAAACCTGCCCTGCCTTAACACCTGTGACTTTTCCTTTGTCATCAACTTTTGCAACAGTTTCATCTTCCGAAGTCCAAATCACATTTTTATTATCCGCGTCAACAGGAAGAACTGTTGCTATAAGTTGTTGTGTCTCACCTGTGTTTAATGTCAACGACTTTATATTCAAGTCTAAGGACGTAACTGGTTGATATACTTTCACTTCACAAGAAGCGGTATATCCACCATCCACCGTAGTTACGGTTATTATCGCCGTGCCTTTCGCCTTAGCCTTAACAGTTCCGCTGTCATCAACTTCTGCAACGTCTATATCAGAGCTGCTCCATTTAATTTGCCCATCAGTTTTACCTTCAGGTTTGATTATGGCCTCTAAGGTCTTATTTTCACCGATTTTCAAATTAAGATTTGACGAATTTATATTTACTCCCGTTACATGCTCAAATACATCAAATTCACAAATATCGGTAAACTCTCCATCTTCACTTGTTGCCATTATCCTTGCTTTTCCATAGGCTTTTGCTATAACATTACCTTGTTCGTCTATAGTGGCAACATCTTCATTCAAAGATTTCAATGTAAAGTTCTTATTATTTGCATTTTCAGGTATGACGGTCACATCCAATTTAACTTTATCGCCAACATAAACATTTTCATCAGCTTTTGTTATTGATATACCTGTGACCGGGATTTCTTCTATAATAGTAGCATCCTTCCAACCGTCAGCTTCTTTATAAATTTCAGCACATCCAGCAGGAACATGAACAATACAAGACTTAAAAGCGCCAGATGAATAATTTTTTACTACTGGCGGATTTTTGCTTTCGACATAAAGCTGTAACTCTGTATCAGAAAAGATACTACGCTCACAACGAACCGAAACATTTTGGTCTTCACATGAATTGTCAATGGTTTTAATGCTTTCTGGTATATAAACGACCTGCCCATTTCTTAGTTCAAAAGAACAAGTGTTCCATATTTCCATCTTATCAGAAAGTCTTATCGTATCATCTTTTATAAATAAATGTAAAAAGGCTGCATGATCCAAATACTCTATATTATTCGTTAAATTAACATCTATTGTTCCATATTGTACCGTAGCTCCATCTTTTGTAGTAAAACTTCTGTTCCAAATATTTTTTAATGTTGAAGGCAAATGTACTTTTTGTAAGTGGAAAGAAGACACTCTCCATATAGAGTCAACACCTTCACGTAAATAAAGATAATCACAATTATCAGATGAGATCCCAGGCGATGTATGACCTACAACTATATGTAATTTATCTCCCCCATAAACAAGTGTGTCAATCTTATTCTGCCAAAAATTAGCTTGACTTTTAATTATTGATATAGGCACTGATAAGAATGTCCCTTTTTTATCCTCGAAATTAAACATATAATCAGTTAATTCGTTATCAATTGTCGTATAACTTTGATAATAAGCATCTCCACCAGAAACGATATTAGCTTCAGACAAATCAAGATGTACAAGTTCTCGTGTTTCTGTAAGTTCACGTATAAACTTAATATCTGTCCCATTCAAATACCCTGTTACTTTAAGGTGTTTCACCGTTGCTTGGTCTACAAAAGGTATTTTGCTCGATAGCCAACCCGGAGTTTGATTGTCAACAACCAATGATGTCTGTTGTGCCGAAACAGTAGCAACGCAACAAAACATCAAAACAAAATATGATAAAAACTTTTTCATCTTTTGGCTTTTTTAATTATAAAACTTACTAAAACATACGATATTAGTCCTGCACATGGACCATGCAGGAGCAATACGAAAAGTAGTAAACGACTGTTTATTTACCGTTTTTCAATCTTAACTGAAAGTTAGCTTTTGAATAAACGGTATTGCCGTTTTCATCCGTTTTGGCAACATCACCGGAGCACTGCCCCAAGTTTGCATTCTCCGTATCAAGGCCGGAATTGGTGCGCACTAAGTCTATGGCTTCGTTCACCAACCTCTCTTGGCTTTGCTCCGCTCCCTTTTCACAGTACACGCTGACAGAAAGTGTGCCAGTCGCATCAAACGTTTCTTTTGTGATTTTGTCTTTCGGCTTTTCCAAACCGTCTTTTGTCCTAAGTAAATCCATAATAAACACATTTTAAATTAAACAATAAGAAACATTTAAAATGCGTATGCCACGGTTTTTTGCATGCACCTACGGACAAAGACCGCGGACGAAACCTGTCCACGTTGCAGCCGTAGGATGCTGGAAAAAACGACAAGTAACGTCCACGGTATCATGGACGTTTGCTTTAATCGGTTTTTTCGCTGCATTTGAAATTTCCTACGTTTCAACGTGCATGACCTATAGCAAACGCTAAATTCCACAAAAACGGCTCTTGCAAAACGCCTTTGCAATCACCGCTACAAAGATAATTCAAAAGTACAACATCACAAAAAAATATTCACTGAAATATTTATTGAAAATCCAATATAACATCATTAATCTTTTATGGGAATGAGATTCTTATAATAAGAATCATACAAAATTTATCACAAGTGAGGCACTCGGTAATCGTCATTCCGGGCTCCGACACGGAATCCAGTGTATGCAAACAATACAATTG
>URUK01000028.1 GCA_900551055.1 uncultured Prevotella sp.
AGACTCTAACTTGAATCCCGTATTTTCCATTTACACAAAATATTTTATAGTGCCCCGCGCATTGTCGGAAATCAATTCTCCACCCTTCATTTTTCATTCTCCATTATTCACTACTTTTGCCTTTATTATCCTTATGTCCTCTATTGGCCGGGCGTTACTGTCGGTGTCAGCCCAGTCTATTTCCTTTACAGTGTCGAGCCCTTCCACTACTTCGCCAAACACGGTGTACTGGCCGTCAAGATGTGGCGTGCCGCCTGTGTTTTTATAGGCTTCGCGTATTTCAGGTGTCATTTTGATTGAGCCTCCGGTCTGGCGGTCGAGCTTTTGTTGCTCGTTGTCAAGCATCGCGTCGTTGAAGCGGCGGCCGTAGACGATGTAAAACTGCGACGCCGACGATTCGCGCGACGGGTTCACGCTGTCGCCTTCGCGTGCTGCCGCCACTGCTCCGCGCTTGTGGAAGAGTTGCGGATAATGTATTTCAGCAGGTATCTTGTAGCTCTCTGGCGAATCGCCGAGAACCTGCCCGGGCCGTGCGTTGCGGCTTGCGCTGTCGCCGGCCTGTATCATGAAGTTGTATATCACCCTGTGGAACAGCAGTCCGTCATAAAATCCTTCATCAACAAGCCTGATGAAGTTGTCGCGGTGCCGTGGTGTCTCGTTGTACAGGGCTATTCTAATGTTCCCCTTGGTTGTCTCCAATATCACCTCGCGCCTTGCCGTGCTGTCGCTTTGTGCTGCTGACGGAAGTACTGCAAATGCCGCCAGTATGGCAGCTAAGCATTTAATTATTCTCTTCGTCATATATCTTGTCAAACATTTTCCTTAGTTCCGACGGTTGTGTAAGCAGCTCCCTGATTTTTTTCAGCTTCTCCTCGTTTTCCGAACCAGGTATCCAAAGCCGTATGTACCCATGGCTCGAGTACTTGTTGTCAAGGTGTTCGTTGAACCGCCGCCATTGCCCCTCCCGGTCCTTTTCAGGGTAGCGTGACAGTCCGAACTGTATTGTTCGGCGGAATACGGTGGCCGGCTCGAGTTCGCGGTCGGCCTCGGCCACTATCTTGCCGTACACGCTGCGCGGAGCATGCGACGCCGAAGCGCGGTGGTCCTCTACGGCCTCCTTCATCACCTTGATTTGTTCCGGCGAGAACCACTTTTTCAACCGTGCGTCGGCGGCTACTATCTTGCCGCTTGTCAGGTGGTGTATTGCGCGCGGTCCTTCAAGTCCGAGGTCATGGTATGCTGCTATGGCGTAAGCCATGTTCACGTCGGCGCCGATGGCCTTGGCCAGCTTTACCGACTTGTTCACTACGTTGGTGACGTGCTGCAGGCCGTGGGCTTTGTCGAAGTGTGCGTACCGGGGCAGTATTTCGGTTTCGACGAACGCCATCAGGTCAAGGTTGATGTTGTTGTCTGCCATATGCTTACGTGTGTTGTTAATTTCTTGCAAATATACGATTAAATGTTTACTTTTGCAAGCCGTAAGGGCTGTATTTTGCCGTTACTGCCATGTTTGCGGCATTGTGGAGCCGCTGCGCGGAATACGTACTTTATAACTTTACATTCTATGGAAGCAAATGTTTTACCGGGTTCGTTCAAGGCGTGGCTGCTGGCGGCACGTCCCAAGACGCTTTCAGGGGCGGCCGTGCCGGTTATGATAGGCCTTTCCCTTGCGTTCGCCGATGTCGGCACGGCGTTCAACATCATGCCTGCCGTGCTGTGCATGCTGTTCGCGCTCATTATGCAGATAGACGCCAACTTTATCAACGATTACTTCGACTTCATCCGCGGAAACGACGACTCATCGCGCCTCGGGCCGCGCCGTGCATGCGCCCAAGGATGGGTGTCGCCGCGGCAGATGGTGCGTGCCATCGCCGCCACCACGGCCATTGCGTGCGCCGTAGGGCTGCCGCTTGTGATATACGGCGGCTTGGAGATGATTTTAGTCGGCGCGGTGTGTGTGGTGTTCTGCTTCCTTTACACCACGTGGCTGTCATACCTCGGCCTCGGCGACGTGCTCGTGCTCGTGTTCTTCGGCGTTGTGCCTGTGTGCGTGGTATATTACATCCAGACGGGGACGGTAACCTTCGAGGCGTTTGTCGCGTCGCTTGCATGCGGCTTTGTCATCGATACTCTGCTTTTGGTCAACAATTACCGCGACATAGAGGGCGACCGCCGTGCAGGCAAGCTGACCCTTGTCGTCAGGCTCGGTATGCGTGGCGGACAGTTAGCCTACCTGCTTTCAGGTGTCGTAGCCGTGCTTCTCGGCGTGGCGTTTGCCGTTTCCGGCCATGTTCTTCCGGCCGTTCTGCCCGTGGCGTACCTCGCGCTGCACTTTTCGGCTTACCGCCGCATGGTGAAAATCAGCCGCGGCAAGGCCCTTAACGCCGTTCTCGGTGTCACGGCGCGCAACATGCTTATTTACGGCCTGCTGGTTTCCGCAGGTTTTCTGATAAACCATTAAAACTTTTTCCACCATGAGGTTACTATTGTCAATCCTCCTCTCGGCATGCGCACTGTGCATCAACGCGCAGCAGGAGGCCGACGCGGAGCGCGACCATGTGCGCGTGACGCTTAACGACGGCAGCGTTGTAGAAGGCTACGTGCAGACATATTGGACGCAGGGAAAGCTGTTCAAGAAGATGAACACGTCGTTTACCATGTCGTCCAAGCCCGACGGCAAGGATGCCGCAAAGTATGACGCGGAGACGGTGAAGGCCGTCGACTTTGTCAGCAAGACATCGGCCGACGGACGTTACGACCACCTTGAGTCGCATCTCGTTGCCAACCCGTCAACGCTGCGTCCAAAGCGCGTAAGCCGCCAGTTCGTCTACGTTGAGGGAAGCAACGATGTCGGCAAGATGTATTGGTGGAACGGCGTTGACCGTCAGGCCATGCAGCTCGGCACGGCGGGCATTTCGACGATATACGGCGTGTGCCTCGAGGGCGACAGCGTAGTTGTTCCGTTTATGACCGGCAACGTTGTCAGCCTGAACGCCATGCGCATACGTTACAAGAAGACACACCCCGGACTTGTTGACTACGTTGACCGCCGCGTGCTGAAGGGAGGCCGCCGACTTTGGGAAACGATAGCCTACAGCCCGATGCTCTTTCTCGACATCTGCCGTGAGTACTTTGAGAAAAACAAATAAACAACATCCTCCGCATTGTTTTGCAGGCAGCTGTACAGGCAGTCAAGCACTGTGAAAGCAAACCTTCGGGTTTGCTTTCTTTTTGTAAAACGTTGACGCTCTGAGAACGCGGTATTTCAAAACAAAATAATTCTGTACGTAAATATCGCAGTGTAGTGTGTGCAATCGTAAATGTTTGGCTTACAATGAGTTATGTGAAAAATAGGCGATTTGTGCTTAAATTGTGTTTATTAATGTAAACAGAAAGCAGCTTTTTTAACACAAAAGCTAAGTTTTTCAACATCGAAAGATAAGCTTTCAACATTCAAAAGCATATCTTTCGATAATCGAAAGATATGCTCTCGATTTTCTTGTAATTATTTCTTTACAAATTAACTTAATGATTTTAACTAAATCGAGCTGGTTTGCATGAAAATGTGTACAAAGTTGAAGTGACACAATGAGACGTGTTTCCTGTATTTTGCATTAAAATGTCACAAGTCGAAACGCCTGCGATGCAAGATGTTCCGTCATTTTTACGCATAAAATGCGGCATTAATACATATTTTAACCGGATATTAACCGTGGCGGCGTTACTTTTGCGCCTGAAATCAAACACTATCACCTAATACATCATGAAACACTTAAATTTAAGGCTTCTGTTTTCTGTTTTTGTTTTGCTGCCTACATTTTTTACTGTAAGCGCATCAGAGAAAGGTTATTATTGCTACTCGCCCGAAGACGTGGCGGCCATACGCAAGTCGGCCGGAAGCAAGTGGGGCGGAAAAATTCTCAAACGCATAATTATCGGCATAGACGAGCGCCGTTCGCACGACCTGGCGGTGCCGACAGTAGAGGGAGGCCACATCCACCATTATTTCTGCGACAAGGACGGACAGCGGCTTACGTTCGACTGGGACAAGCCGCACGCACACCTGTGCTCGGCATGCAAGACCGTGTACACCGGCATTGACCGCTACGACTGGGCGTGGATATACATGGTACACCGCAAGAACTACGAGTACATGCACGCCTGTGCGTTCGCATACATGGCTACGGGCAAGGCAAAGTATACGGAATACATCCGTGACATGCTGTTGGACTATGCTTCGAAGTACCCGGCGTACAAGGAGCACAACGCTGCACGCCAGCTTACCGACCAGCACAGCGGCAAGGCGTTCGCGCAAAGCCTTGACGAGGCAACGTGGATAACCTACGTGGCACCGGCGTACACCGTGGTGAAGAACACGCTAAAGCCTGATGAAGTAAGGCGCATAGAGGACGGGCTGCTAAGGCCGTGCGCCGTGCTGCTGCTCAACAGGCCTGCCGGCGCCAACTGGCAGATGTGGCACAACAGCGGGCTGGCGGCGCTCGGAGTGGCGTTGGAGGACGACTCAATCATAGACAAGGTACTTAACGACCCTGAACGCGGCTACCATGCGTTGATGAAAAAGCACCTGAACCCGGACGGATGGATAAACGAGGCGTCGCCGAATTATCATTATTTCCCTTTGCAGGCGCTGATACGCACGGCCGACGTGCTGCGTTGCCGTGGCGTAAACCTTTACGACGACGATATGCGCCGCATGTTTTCCGCGCCGGTAAAGGGCGTTTATCCCGACCTTAGTTTTCCTGCCCACAGCGACGGCTGGTACGGGGCGAGCATCGTGAGCGAGCTGCCCATACACGAACTGGCCTACGCGCGGATGCACGACGGCGTGGTAAAGCAGGTGCTGGAGCATGCTTACGCCCAAGTGGAGCGTACCGCCTGCGAGGCGTTGCTTACCTGCGAGGACGTCGTCCAGGCGCGCGGCCCGATGTTGCAGCCGAGCTGGTGCTATCCGGAATCAGGCTTCCTCTGCCTGCGCAGCGGAAGCATTACGTCGGTATTGAAGTTCGGCGGACAGGGCATAGGCCACGGCCATCCCGACAAGCTGTCAATCACCGTGCATGACGGAAAGAAAGAACTGGTGTCAGACTTCGGCACCTGCGCATACGGCCTGAAGCTGTATCTCGACTGGTACAGGAACTCGCTGCCTCATAACATGGTGACCGTTGACTACAAGAACCAGTACGCGAAAGCGTTGGGGCGGCTCGTCAGCTTCGAGGCGACGCCTAACGGCGGCACGGCGGAGGCCGAATGCACCGATGCGTACACAGGCGTAGACATGCGCCGCCGCCTCGCACTGCACGGAAACACACTGTATGATACGTTTGAATGCACGTCTGACTCGGCGCATGTGTATGAATATGTGCTGCTGTTCAACGAACGCCCGCAGTTCGAGGCAGGGCAGGGCGAAGCGGTTGTGCTCGGCGAATCGAAGGTCCACGCACATATAAATAATGTGAAACGGTATGCCGGTATCGGGAAAGAACTGGCAATAGACACAAAGTCGGCACGTATTTCATTGACATTCGACAATCCCGACGGCGCGGAGCTGCTTGCAGGAGAGGCGCCGGGCATACCGGCATTGAAGCTCGCCGAGGATGGCACCGGGGCACGGACGTGCTACCCCGTGATAGTGCGCTGGCGCGGACAGAAAGACATAAAGGTAACCGCCAAGTGGACAATATCAAGCGATAACGGTAAATAAGCACACAGACATGGAAAAATCAAGATACATATCAGCCATAGCGGCATGCGTCCTTTCATTCGGCGCAGCGTCTTTTGCACAACAGACTGACGGCTACTGGAACTCCAAGCTGCAAATAGAGCCGTTCAGACTGCCATTGCCTCCGATAGGATACAATGTCGGGTACATCGACCTGAACGGCGACGGCAAGCCCGACGCGATACAGTCGGTCACGATAAACGACACCCCGGTATTGTGGCTCGACGACGACGGGAACATGGAGAAAGGTGATTTGGAAGGCGACATTGTGAACGACTGCCTGCTGATTGACCGCAACAAGGACGGCTTCTACGGAGGGCAGGGCGACCTTATAATAGACTGGGTCGACACGGACAGCGACGGCAAGGCCGACATGCAGTTTGTAATCGAATATCCGAAGGAGAACACGGGCGAGGTGTGGCCTAACGGCCACTACATGATAATGCGCGACCTTGACAAGGACAACGTGTTCAATTACATAAACTGGAACGACTTTAGCCTGCGCTGCTGGGACAGGAACGGAGTGTGCGACTTCTACGAAGATTACAGCGGGCATACGCTGTTCATGAAGATACACACCTCAACGTATGACATACAGGACTTGCGCCTGAACTGGGAAAACCCTTTCCTCTTCTATGACAATGACGGCGACGGACTGACCGAGATGGCCATACGCTTCGTGGACTCGCCTAAGATAAAAGACAGGAGCAAGCCCTCGAACAGCTATGTGAACCGCCAGCTTGAAGGACGGGTAGACTGGGTGTCGATGGCAGTTGACTTGGACAATGACAACGGACCGGGCAACGAGTTTGACTATGACTTCACAATAGGTTTCCAAGGCGAGGGCTTCAGTTATGCCGACCAGGTGCATAAGGTTGAAAACCTGCGCGGAATGCCTGAGGCCGACAAGTTCTTCATGGATCCCCGCTACCGGCAGCTGAAGGAATTTCTGTATCCTGACCATGACAGCGCAGCCGACATGATTTTCAAGAGAGGCAAATGGACGCGCGTGAACTTCGTCTACGACGAGGACGACGACTGCGGACGCTGGGAGCGCGTTGAGTTCTACGACCCGCGCGACCCGTTCAAGATAGGTTGGAACGCAGGCGGAATAGACAACAACAAGCAGTCGGACGCGGCAGGCGACCGTGGCGAATGGGACATGGACAACTCCGGGCACGGACGGCTTTACATATCGAAGTTCGACGGCAGGCTGCATCTGTTCGGAGCGGAGTGGGGCTGCTGGAGGATAGACCAGAACTCCACGTATTATCAGGGCTGGGACCGCATGTGGCTTGGAATGGACCGCCAGCCGTCAAAATACGCCACCGTGAAGTATGCGGACAAAGACGGCAACGGCTTTTTCGACTGCATTGAATACGACCTTGACGGCGACAAGCAGTTCGAGACGGCAGTCGACCTTCTCGCGCTCGGCATAGATGACAAGTGCGGACTTATCGATATTTCCGGCTTCACGTATGAGGATTATACCCGGCTTGCCGCCGATATGGCAGACGGAATGTGGCGCAACGCCGCCGATGCGGTAAAGGTGGCACGTCTGTACGGCGTTGAAACAATGTGGTACGCCAAGCTGATGCAGGCCGCGTCGATACGGCAGAGGTATAATAACGGATATTGGCTACAGTTCTACCTGTACCGGGACATGGCGCACATGCTGCGTATGAAAGGAGACGAAACCATGTTGAAGAAGCTGGACGCAGCCTATTATTCAGGCGACTGGGGGCTTTTGCTGAAGTAACGGCTGCTTTCACGCCGTTGTTCCGGCAACTGCCGCCATGGCACAGGACAATGGCTGATAAAGTATAACAAAACGAAAAAAAAATTGACGGATTGTGTTTTCTGAATCATTTGCAATATATTTGCAGGAGATACTGACACTTTAACCGACAATTGCATGAAAAGAAACAAATTCATTACAGCGGCGTTTGCCGCTACAATCGGACTTACCGCATTTTGCGGAACAGCCTGCGCACAGGAAACGGCGTTGCCCGAGCCGACGCAAAGCAGTGTGGTTGGCAGTTTGACAAAAGCCTTGCAAGACCGCCGCTCAACACGCACGTTTACGGACAAAGTACTGTCTGACCAGACGTTGGCCGACCTCCTGTGGGCTGCCGACGGCGTCAACCGCAATGACGGAAAGCGCACGGCACCGTCGGCGATGAACCGCCAGGACGTGACAATATATGTAGGCAAGGCCGACGGAACGTTCCGGTATGATGCGGAAACTAACAAATTGGTGAAAATAGGCAACGGGGACTTGCGCAAAGCTGCGGCTGGCCGAAACAAGTTCATTGCCACCGCACCGGTTGTACTCGTAATAGCTTCCGATACCGGCCTGACACAAGGCAACACGGCAATCAGCGGATTGAACGTCGGGGCCGTGATGCAGAATGTATATCTGTATTGTGCGGCAAACGGGTTGGCTACCGTTTGCTGTTACGCCGGTGAACAGCCCGGCGATATGCAGAAGTTCCTCGGGATAAAAGAAAGCATCGTGCCGCTGGTTTATATGCCGGTAGGGTATTAAACGCGGATAAGTAAAAGTGTGAAAAGCGATAAACCCACATGTCCGTTAAACTGCCGACATGTGGGTTTATCGCTTATCGCTTTTATATCTTCACTTGCCTTTATTCGTATCTCATAGACTTTGCCGGATGCACTTTCGATGCAAGGAAGCTCGGTGCTATCAGTACGAACACGCATACCAAAAGCGTTGCCGCATTGAGCAGAAGTATTGCAGGAACGTTGAACTCTACCGGCACGGTTTCAACATAATACGTTGCCGCATCAAGCTTCACTATTCCTGTAAGTTTCTGGAGTATTATCAGGCCGAGCCCGACGATGTTGCCAATGAGCATGCCTTTGCCGATTATGAACACGGCAAACCAGAGGAACGTCTTGCGCACAGTGCCGTTGCGTGCGCCAAGAGCCTTAAGCACGCCTATCATGGCTGTGCGTTCGAGGATTATTATGAGCAATCCTGAAATCATGGTAAAGCCTGCCACACATAGCATCAGTGCAAGGATAATCCATACGTTAAGGTCAAGCAAGTCAAGCCAAGTGAATATTTGAGGGTTTGAGTCTTGTACGGTTTCCGAAGAATAAGTTTCACCGTAACGGTCAACGGTGCGGTTCACCTTTTTCACCAATATCTCTTCAACAGCGTCGATGCCGTCAAAATCGTTTACGGTAAGCTCTGCTCCACCAACCTGGCCTGCTTCCCATCCGTTAAGGCGTACAGTCGTATAAAGGTCAGTGAAGCATATTGTCTCGTCAAACTTTGAAAGGTTTGTCTGGTAAACGCCTGAAATCGTGAAGCGGCGGGCGCGTACACCGTTGTTGTCTATAAAGTAGGCGAACACCTTGTCGCCAGTTTTCAGCCTTAGCCTGTCGGCCATTATTTTAGATACAAGTATCTTGTTATGTCCGGCTGAGTCGCTGAACGCCGGTATCGAGCCGTCTGCCATGTTGTTGTGTATGAACGTTGTGTCATACTCGGCGGCTATGCCTTTGAATGCAACGCCAAGGAAATCGCTGTCGGTCTTCAATATTCCCTGTTTGAAAGCATACCTTTGCACGTGCTTTACACCGTCAATCGAGCGCAATACTGCCATCATGCTGTCGTCGATACATATGGGGCGTGTGTCCCGTCCATGCAGGGACATGAAGTTGGCAACGGTAATGTGGCTGCCAAATCCTACCACCTTGTCACGTATGGTATGCTTGAATCCGAAGACAACACTGACAGAAACAAGCATTACGGCAAGTCCGATGGCAACACCGACGGTTGCTATCCGCATGGCCGGACGGCTTACTTTCTGTCTCGCATCGTTTGCGGAATAGATGCGTTTCGCTATGAATAACGGTAAATTCATTCCTTGTCCACCCTCCCAGGATAAGCCTCAAGAGCCTTGCGCAGTACGACTAACGACCGTACAAGGTCTTCTTTTTTCAATACGTACGCAATCCTCACTTGGTCGCGGCCTGCTCCAGGCGTGGTGTAGAAGCCTGAAGCAGGAGCCATCATCACGGTCTCTCCTTCATAATTAAACTCTTCAAGACACCAGCGGCAAAACTTCTCACTGTCGTCAACGGGAAGTTTCGCTACAGTATAGAATGCCCCCATCGGTATTGGCGAATACACTCCTGGAATGCGGTTCAGCCCGTCAATCAGGCATTTACGCCGCTCTACATATTCGTCGTACACGTTTCTGTAATACTCTTCGGGCGCATCGAGTGAAGCCTCGGCGGCAATCTGTCCGATAAGGGGAGGGGATAGGCGCGCCTGGCAGAATTTCATTACAGCGCGTCTTACTTCCGCATTCTTTGTAATCAGTGCGCCTATGCGTATTCCGCATTCACTGTAACGCTTGCTGACGGAATCTATCAGCACCACGTTCTGTTCTATTCCTTCAAGGTGACATGCGCTTATATAAGGCGAACCGGTGTATATATATTCGCGGTAAACTTCGTCGGAGAACAGGTAAAGGTCGTATTTCTTCACGAGGTCGCGTATCTGGTGCATTTCGCGGCGCGTGTAGAGGTAGCCGGTGGGGTTGTTCGGATTACATATAAGTATCGCGCGTGTGCGTTCGTTGATAAGTTCTTCAAACTTTTCCACCTTAGGCAACGAAAAGCCTTCTTCTATGGTTGTGGTTATTGTCCGTATCTTCGCACCTGCGGATATGGCAAAAGCCATGTAGTTGGCATATGCCGGTTCGGGTACAATTATTTCGTCTCCCGGGTTCAGGCACGACATGAAGGCAAACAATACCGCCTCGCTGCCGCCGCAGGTGATGATTATGTCGTCGGCGTTTACGTTGATGTTGTATTTCTTGTAGTACGATACAAGCTTTTCCCTGTAACTCAGATATCCCTGAGAAGGGGAGTATTCAAGGATTGTACGGTCTATGTTGCGTATGGCGTCGAGTGCTACTTGCGGAGTTGGCAGGTCAGGTTGGCCTATGTTGAGGTGGTAAACCTTTATTCCGCGCTTTTTAGCCGATGCTGCCAAAGGTGCAAGTTTGCGTATCGGCGACTCCGGCATTTCCAGTCCGCGGACAGATATTTGGGGCATGGTTATTGTCTTTTTATTATTGAAAACGGCAGCAAAATTACAAAAAACAATTGTAATAAGCTAATAAAACAACAATTATCAGTTAAAGAAGTTCCATGACACTCCAAAGCGGAAAATCCTTCCGTTTATCGGATAATGTGGCACAAGGAAACTGTTTCCGCTGCTTGCGTTGACATGGCTCATCATTACGAAGAAGCGTGTATGCTTCAAGTGCATGTTCGCATAGGCGTTTATTATCGGGTAATTGCCTGTTTCCACATTTGCCGCTCCATTGTCCTGAACAGTGAATTGACCGAGTGCAGGGCTATAGTCGGGTGCGTTGTATTTTGTGAAAAAGCGCGCGTCGGCTCCGAAGTCGATTGTAAGCACCTTGGCGACCTTGAAGTGCAGGTAGAGGTTTGTGTAGACATTGAGCATCGGTACGGGCAAAACATTCTCGTCGCTTGACTTCTGGTAAGTCACTACATTTTCCCAATAGAGCGGACCGAGACGGAAATCCTGCGCCAGCTGCAATGTGAGCAGGCTGATGTTCTTGCCGCTTTGCCGCACATATACGTTGTTGCCGCTGCGTCCGAAATCTTCCGTTATGTTGTAACTCTGTGCAAAGTATGTATAGTTTTGCAGGTTGTCATAAGCCACACGTAGCCTTGTACGTGTTCGTTTCAGCGAGAATGAGCCTTCTATATGCGTGCGCATTTCCTGGTCGAGGTTGTTGTTGTCCCACCAGTAGTGCTTTGAATGGTAATGGCGGTAATAGAAAGTTGGGTTGAGCCTGTGGAAATAAGCATTGGCGGCAAGCGTTACCGTGTCTTTGAACAGGCGGAAGTTAAGGTCGGCCCTGCCGTCAATCTTCAGCTGGCCGGCATCCTCGCCGAGCAGCCATGCCTCCGCAGTTACGTCGTAATGCAGGGTTTTCCCCTGCGACTTTAACAGCTGTCCGCCTACGCTGAGGTTGTGCTCGTTGTATGAAGTGCGTCCTCCGACGGAGTCAGGAAGTGTGAAATGTCTCAAATCCGATGTGACGAAAGCTCTCAGTCCGGCCTTTGCCCACTTGTTAAAACCTTCGAGCAGCGCTATGCCGAAAGTGTTTTTCAGCGAGTAGTGCGTTGTGCGGTCATATATGGAGTCGCCGGTGAACTTTTCGTTGACTGGGAATGTGTTGGCGTAATAGCCTTCCGGAGTGTCGTATGCCTGATATATGCGTTTGTAATTGTCGAACTTCAACGTATGTATGAAGCTTGTTACCGGCACGTACTCGTCTTTCATCCACATGGTGTCTTCCCGTGCGATGCTGTCTTGGCGTGCCGAGGCTGCAAGCAGGCTGTCGGCAGTAGCCTTGTCTACGGTTATACGGTCGTTTGACGTTTTCACGGTATCTGCCGGCTCGTTGCCGGCTATAACAGCATCGTCAGGTCGTCCGGCGAACGTTTTTTGCTCGTCAAATTCGTCTTCGTCAAATTCCCTGCCTTCCTCTTCTGCCTTCTTTCTGGCTTCCTCTTTGGCCTTTTTTGCGGCATTCTCCTTTTGCGATTCCATGGCGAACTTCTTTGCCTTGATTTCGTCTTCTGTCATCTTTACCTTTCGCCTGAAGCCGAAACTGTACCTGTGAGAAAGGAATATGTGCTGGTTGTCATTGCGGTTCCAGTTCTCCTGCAACACCGTAGGTATTTCGTCGGTGCGGAAGTTGTCTTCAAAAGATTCGGGGTGGGTGATGTACTGGTCGTCGGTTATACCGCCGTTTTCAGTTACCTTCTCGTGGTTGGTTGAAAACAAGAGGTGGGCCTGGTAACGTTCGCCGAGATACGAGCCATACAGCGAATAGTTGAAATGTGACGTGCTTTGGTTCTGGTAATAGCCGCGTCCGTAAATGTAGTCGAATTTGAAACCTACGCCCAGCCGCTTCCCCGCATTGACACCGAACAGCGCCTTGAAATGGTCTTCACCGTTTGTCCTGTTGCCGCATGTGTTATAAGATATGTTGGTGATGGGCGACAGTGTGTTGGTGAAATGGAATTTGTCAACGGGCGTTATGAAGTAGTCATAAGGCTGTGTGAATATGAATTGCTCCTGCTCACCCCGGTCGATGAAGATGCGGTTGATGCGGGCCGAGCCGAGGTTGCCCAGCGTGTTGTATTCTCCGCGCAGGCCTTCGGTGAATATGGAGTTCATGTACATGTGGGGCATGGTGTCAGGTTCGGCGGCTATGCGCTCGCCGAATCGTTCGTCTACCGTCCACACCTTCAGGCCTTTAGGTATTTCCTTGTCTTTATGCTGGAGCGAATCGCGGCGCGACGTGCTGTTCTGGTTGGAACTTGTAAAGTTGCCGTCGTCAGTAAGCTGGTTGAAATCCTGCGCGCCAACCGGCAGGCAAACCAATGCCAGCAACACTGTCAAAGCGAAGAAAACCTTTACTCTCATTTCATAAAACGGAATACGCATTCAACAATCTTGAACACCATCGCGGCGAGGATGATGACCGTACCGGCCTCACGGCCGCATTGATAATATACCACTACGCCGACAACCGCGCCAACCATGAAGATTATGTTAAGTATGTTGCGCAGCACGATATAGCGGTCGCCGCCGTCGCCGCGCCTGCGTATATGGCGGCTGTCGCCGGCTGTATTGTCCTGATTGGTAATCATTGATAGTTCGTTAAGTTGATGCTAAATGAAAGTTTATTGCAACGCAGCCTTGCGGATGACGCTGAAAAGATAGTCCTTGCGGTCTACGGTCTTGCGGCGGAACTTGGCCGACCCCGGCACAAGGCGTGTCTTTTTCTTGTTGAGCGCGTTCTTGTCGTTTATCCATTCCTCCGCCTTGTACACATAGCCGCCTCCCGGGGCGCGCCCCTCCTCGTAACGGTAGGATATCCGGCTCATCGTTACGGTCAGGTGGTTGTCCTTACAGTAGGCGATGAGTGTATAAAAGAACTTCGTCCTGTCCAGTGCGAAGAACTTGTCGGTAAACACCAGCCATTCCCTTATGTTGGCTACGACGATGTGCTCTTCCTTGTTGACAAGGGCTACATTGCTGCCTTCTATCTGGTTTTCGGTCTTGGTGAGGTCGGTGAAGCATTGCAGCATGGCTGCGTATATTTGGTCGGCGGTCTTGCCGGGCACATCCACGTCCATCGTCCAAACCACTTTGCCGTCAACTTCAGTGACGGCGCCTTCAAGATATTTGGCGTCGGGGTTAGGCTTCTCCTCTTTTTGCTCTTTTCCCTGTCCGCCGGCCTTGTTGCCGGCATCGGGCTTTTCCCAAACGCCTTGCGCGGTGGCGGCAAACGGCATAAGGAATACGGCAAGAATAAAAAACAGTCTCATCTAAAACGCAAATATTTTTGCAAAGTTACGAATTTTAAACCGACAGCCATAACAAAAAGCATTATTTAACATCAAAGGTGAAATGCCTGACATTGGCGGAACGCCGCTGTGTGTGTACCGTTTCAATATGGCAAAAAGCAAGCAACATGGCGTGAATGCTTGCCAAAACGTCAGATGAAGAATGCCGGTGGAAATCGTTGGAACAGGAAACGGCAAGGCCGTTTACGGCCCTCCGGCAAGCAGTAAATGGCCTTTTCGGGTGTCGTTTGCCACCTCTTGCCTTGCCAAACGTGGCCTTTCGCAAACTCAAACGTGTCCTTTTGATGTTGTAAAAGCCGTCATTAAGCATCGAAAAGACCGTTAAAAAACATGTTTTGACGGTTTTTACACTATGTTTTGCTGTCTTGCGGCTGCACATTCAGCTCCGTTCCGCCATAAAGTTCTGGCACAATGGCATTTGCGCTTGCACACTTTTCCCGGCGTTATTTCCGCCAAAAGTATTTCCGATGCAGAATAACGCGGTATGGAAATGTCAAGGAAAATCATAAAGAAAGCATAAAGGCTGTTGTGGTTTCTTTATGATTTCTTTTCTTCCAGCATTGCCTGCAGCCGTAAAAGCTCGTCGCGGAACTGTGCGGCCTGTATGAAGTCAAGCTCCTTTGCGGCTTTTTTCATAAGACGGGTGGTGTTGGCTATGCTCTTTTCAAGCTGCTCGCGGTTCATTGTCTGCACAATGGGGTCGGCGGCGAAGGCCACGTGCTCTTCCTCGATATACGGCTTGTACTTGGGCGAAGTCTTTGGGGCGGTTTCCTCTACGGGGGCTGTTCCGAGTGCGTTCCGCTTGATGTCCTTGGTTATCTGGCGCGGAACTATGTGGTGAAGCTCGTTATAATGCAGCTGTTTTTCGCGTCGGCGCAGGGTCTCGTCGATGGTAAGCTGCATGCTGGCCGTTATCTTGTCGGCGTACATTATCACCTTGCCGTTGACGTTTCGGGCGGCACGTCCGGCGGTCTGCGTCAGCGAGCGGTGCGAGCGGAGGAAGCCCTCCTTGTCGGCATCGAGTATCGCCACGAGCGAGACTTCGGGCAAATCCAAACCCTCGCGCAACAGGTTGACCCCTACGAGCACGTCGAACACGCCTTCGCGCAGGTCGTTCATTATCTTCACACGGTCGAGCGTGGCAACGTCGCTGTGTATATAGTTGGCCCGGATGCCGTGGTTCAGCAGGTATTCGGTCAGTTCTTCGGCCATGCGCTTTGTCAGAGTGGTGACGAGGGTGCGCTCTCCGCGCCCGTTGCGCTGCAGTATTTCCTCCATGAGGTCGTCCACCTGGTTCTCGCTCGGGCGCACTTCTATTTCGGGGTCGAGCAGCCCTGTCGGGCGGATTACCTGCTCGACGACTATTCCGCCGGCCTCTGCAAGCTCATAGTCGGCCGGGGTCGCCGAGACGTATATCACCTGATGTATCATCGAGTGGAACTCGTCGAACGTCAGTGGGCGGTTGTCGAACGCCGCAGGAAGGCGGAAGCCGTATTCAACGAGGTTGGTTTTCCTCGCACGGTCGCCGCCGTACATGGCGCTGATTTGCGGCACGCTGACATGGCTCTCGTCTATGACGAGCAGGTAATCTTTGGGGAAGAAGTCGAGCAGGCAGTAAGGTTTCTGCCCCGGCTGACGCCCGTCGAAATAGCGTGAATAGTTTTCTATCCCGGAGCAATGGCCGAGTTCCTTGATCATCTCCATGTCATACTCTACACGTTCCTTTATCCGTTGCGCCTTGATTGTATCTCCAATCTCGTTAAAGTAGTCTATCTGTTTCGTCAGGTCGTCTTGGATTTCACGTATGGCGATTTCCGTCTGCTCTTTGGAAGTAACGAAGAGGTTTGCCGGATAAATCTGATATTCGCCGAAAGATGCCATGCGGTGAAAACTTACAGGGTCCATTTCCTCGATTGAGTCGATTTCGTCGTCCCAGAACGACACGCGCAACACGTTGTCGCTGTAAGCCATGAATATGTCCACGGTGTCGCCCTTGACGCGGAAGTTGCCGCGCTTCAGCTCTATGTCGTTGCGCACGTAGAGGGCGTTGACGAGGCTGCGCAGGAAAGCGTTGCGGTCGAGCCGCTGTCCGCGTTTGAGCGAAATGACGCTCTTTGCCATCTCCACGGGGCCGCCCATACCGTAGATGCACGACACCGAAGATACCACCACGACATCCTTACGGCCGGAAAGCAGCGACGATACCGCAGACAGACGCAGGCGGTCAATCTCCTCGTTGATAGCCAAATCCTTCTCGATGTACGTATCGGTTTGCGGCAGGTACGCTTCGGGCTGGTAGTAATCATAGTAGGAAACATAGTATTCCACGGCGTTGTCGGGGAAAAACGACTTCATCTCGCTGTACAGCTGGGCGGCCAGCGTCTTGTTGTGGCTCAATATGAGCGTAGGTTTGTTCACGTTGGCAATGACGTTCGCAATGGTGAACGTCTTGCCGGAGCCTGTCACTCCGAGCAGAACCTGCGCCTCGTCGCCGGCAAGCACGCCGTCGGTAAGCTGGCGGATGGCTTCGGGCTGGTCGCCCGTAGGACTGTAACCGGAAACAAGTTTGAAATCACTCATGGCATGAAATTCACGTTGAAAGGCATTGGCGGCACATCGGAATGCACGGGACTGTGGCATGAAATGCAAGTGGCTGATATGCAGCAAGTTGCAACCGTTGTTGCAAAAGACCGTGTTTTGCCTTGCAATATGTGGCCTTTTGCACGCCAAAAGGCCACATATTGCAAGGCGAAAGGCCGTCTTTTACCAACCCGGGCATGCGGCCCTGCACCGCAAGATGCGCCAATACAGTCTGCAAAGTTACGCAATATTCACGAATACCGGCAATAAAGGCATGTATAAAAGCAAATTTTTCTCAAAATTGAAGGCAAAGCTTTGCCAATTATGAGATAATGTGTATTTTTGCAGCCAAATGCGGAATTTTATGAAGAAGAAATTTCTAATCCCGATATTTGCCGTAATATTGCTTTCAGGGTGTGCGCACGAGTTCAACCAAGTGTACAAGTCTCAGAATTACGCTTACAAGTATGAATATGCCAAGGAGTGCTTCGCCCGTGGCAAGTATTCGCAGGCCATAACGTTGCTGCAAGAACTTGTGACCATCCAAAAGGGTACAGACAACGCCGAAGAAAGTCTTTATATGCTCGCCATGGCGCAGTATAACGACATGGATTACGAGGGGGCTGCGATGACATTCAAGAAATACAGGCAGACTTACCCCAAAGGCATTTACGCCGAGATGGCCTCTTTTTATATAGGTGAAAGCTTGTACATGAGTACGCCCGAGCCGCGACTGGACCAGACGCAGACGGTAAACTCGATAGCCGCATTCCAGGAGTATATGGACATTTACCCTGAAGCCAAGCTGAAGGACAAGGCGCAGCAAAGGCTGTTTGAATTGCAGGACAAGCTCGTGAAGAAAGAGCTTTATTCGGCGGAGCTGTATTACAACCTCGGCACTTACTTCGGCAACTGCACCAGCGGAGGCAGCAATTACGAGGCATGCATCATCACGGCGCAAAATGCAATAAACGACTATCCTTACAGCGCGATGCGTGAAGACTTTGCATTGCTTATAATGAAAAGCAAGTTCGAGCTGGCGCAGCAGAGCGTGGAGGAAAAGAAGCTTGACCGTTACAGGGACGCAGAAGACGAATGCTACGGTTTCATAAACGAGTATCCGGAATCGAAAAACAAGAAACTTGCCGAGAAATACATTGCCTCATGCAAGAAATACACAGGAGAGGAATAACAACAAAAATATAAGTTACATTATAAAAATGGATTACAAAAAGTCAAAAGCCCCTACGAATACAGTGACCCGTAACATCATGGATCTCTGTAAGGAAACAGGAAACATCTACGAAAGCGTTGCCATCATATCTAAGCGCGCAAACCAAATCTCTGTGGAAATAAAGCAGGACTTGAGCAAGAAACTCGCGGAGTTTGCGTCTTACAACGACAGCCTTGAGGAAGTTTTCGAGAATAGGGAACAAATCGAAATATCAAGGTATTACGAGAAGTTGCCAAAACCGACGCTCTTGGCGACACAGGAATTCCTTGACGGCAACGTGTATTGGCGCGACACCCAGAAGGACAACGCAAAGGAAGCATAATGATACAGCGTAAACAGACATTGTTCCTGCTGATAGCAGTGATAGCGGCGGTAGTCTGCCTGTGCCTGCCTTTGGGCGAGTTTGTGTCGGGAAACGTAATGGGTGGAAAGTCGGTTGTGTACAATCTGTGGATTACACGTCCCGATGGAAGCCATGACTTCTCGGTATGGGCGTTGTTTGCCATACTGTTAGTTACTTGCTCAATATCCCTGTTCGCAATATTTTCGTACAAGAACAGGATAATACAAAGCCGCTTCTGCATGTTCAACATCCTGCTTTTGCTTGGCTGGTATTTCGTATTGGCGGCCATGACGTTAAAGACGGATGGCGCAGGTGGAAGTTTCAGCATATCGATGACATCCGCTCTTCCGGCCGTATCGATAATACTTCACTTTATGGCAAGGAAGGCCATTCTTGCAGATGAGGCATTGGTGCGCTCGGCGGACCGCATACGGTAACGGAACAAATCGGACAGCATAATAATCCGGTGGATGTGAATTTGCATCTGCCGGATTTTGTTTTTGCGTCCTGTTCATTGCAGACAGTGCTTTATAATAAGCACGTTTGAGGTGCATATTTCCAGCATGCACATGCAGCAATGGCCCCACTTAGAGTAAAAACGCCTTTTTATTGAAAAAAGAAACGAAAATATTTGGCGGTTAAAAAAAAACTGCGTACCTTTGCATCGCAATTAAGGGAAAGGCCCCGTGGCTCAACTGAATAGAGCATCTGACTACGGATCAGAAGGTTACAGGTTTGAATCCTGTCGGGGTCACTCCAAGAGATGCCAAGTGGTTGATTACTAATCATTTGGCATTTTTTATTTGTAGAATGCGATAGAGGATAAAAGTTGTTCAATCGTATGAAATGGCAGCTGTGCATATAGCTACGCTAAACGGATAGCATTCCTGACCAACGCTATTCAATAGAGGACAGGCTTACACATGAGCTTGTCTTTTCCTGTTTTGCCATTAATCATGATTTTAATAATATTGCGATGAGTAGTGCTGCCTTGTGTGGCAGGACTTGTCGCGTCATATCGAGTTGAACAATGAACTATACATACAAAAACATTTGGCTCATCAATGTTCCTGTGATGATGAGCATACTTATCGAACAGCTTATCAACATTACCGACGCCGTTTTCTTGGGGCATGTTGGAGAAATAGAATTGGGCGCGTCTGCCGTTGCCGGGACTTGGTATTTAGCCGTTTATATGCTTGGCTTCGGTTTCAGCCAAGGCTTGCAGGTCGTTGTCGCGCAACGCAACGGCGAGCAACGTTATGCCGAAACGGGCAGGACTTTCTTTCAAGGATTGTTTTTCTTGTCAGGGTTTGCAGTAGCGTTATGCCTGTTTTCCAATTGGTTTTCTCCTGTTGTTTTAAGTAAACTGATAATGTCAGGGGAGGTATATCATGCTGTAATGGATTATATGGATTGGCGTATTTGGGGGCTGTTGTTCTCATTCCCGTTTCTTGCCTTGCGTTCGTTCTTGGTCGGTATCACACGGACGAAAGCCTTGGGGGTGGCTGCCTTGGCCGCCGTGTTAGTGAATATTCTGGCCAACTGGCTGCTTATATTCCATTTGGACATGGGGATAGCCGGTGCGGCAATTGCATCGTCTTTTGCTGAATTCTGTTCATTGGCAGTATTGTCAGCTTATGTCCTGCGGAAAATGGATAAACTTCATTATGGTCTGCACTGCCGGTATGACAAACGTGTTTTGTGCAACGTCTGCCGTATGTCTGTTTGGAGCATGTTGCAATCCTTCGTTGGTGTCGCCCCTTGGTTCATGTTCTTCGTGTCGATCGAACATCTTGGGGAAATGCAACTGGCTGTGGCGAATATCGTCAGGAGTGTTTCCACGCTGTTTTTTGTCATTGTCAATTCGTTTGCGGCTACGACAAGTTCTTTGGTTGGCAATCTGATTGGCGCAAACGAAAAGGGCAAGGTGCTTTCGACATGCGGCCGGGTTATTCGTTTAGGTTATATGATCGGTTTCCCTCTGATAGCTGTCGCCTTATTATTCCATCAACCCATTGTCGGTGTTTATACGGACAATATGGTTATTGTACATGCGTCATGGCTTCCGTTTGCTGTGATGCTGATGAACTATGTTTTTGCATTGCCCGGCTATGTTTATATGAATGCTGTTGTCGGAATGGGAGCTACGCGGATGGCTTTCATGTTTCAGGCGACAACAATTGCAGCTTACATTCTATATTTATTGGGTTTGAATTATTGCAATGTACCCCTTGCCGTCTATTGGACGGTAGAATATCTGTTTGTGATAGGTTTTGGAGTACCGTCCTTTATTCATCTCAAATTTAATACAATTAAACGCTGAACGGAATGATGAAAAAGATATATCCGCGTATTGGCGACATGCAGACAGTGTATCTGAATGCTGTCATAAAAGACCCGTCAATCGAAGTTGGAGATTATACAGTCTATAACGACTTTGTGTCTGACCCGTTGCTATTCGAACACAACAATGTGCTTTACCATTATCCCGTCAATCATGAGCGTTTGATAATAGGCAAATTCTGTTCCATCGCTTGCGGTGTCAAGTTTTTGTTCAATTGCGCCAATCATACGTTGAAGTCGTTGTCAACCTATGCTTTTCCGTTGTTCTACGATGATTGGAGCTTGAAGAAGTCTGATGTGGCAACAGCCTGGGATAATAAAGGTGACATTATTATAGGAAATGACGTGTGGATAGGTTATGAAACTGTTATAATGGCAGGGGTGCGTATAGGAGACGGAGCAATCATAGCAGCCCATGCAGTTGTCACAAAGGATGTTCCTCCATATACAATCGTAGGCGGTGTGCCTGCCAAACTGATAAGAAAACGTTTCGATGAAGATACAATACAGAAAATGGAAGCGCTGAGATGGTGGGATTGGCCCGTTGAAAAGATACGGAGAAACTTGCCGTATATTTGCAATGGTGACGCTGACAGGTTGTTGGAAATCCAAGTGTGATTATCAGCCGGCATCCGACTTTACATCTTAAGGACGTGAAATCGTGTGTCGGCTGATAAAACATTATTTTATTTTTAGTCCGGGTATAAGCGGCTTTACATCTACTAACTCCAATTCTTTAACCATTTCCAGCGTTCCTTGTTTGTACTTCTGGAAATGAGGTGTTTGCAGATGTTTTTCATAAGCGGCACGGTCGGCGTAGATTTCAAGTATTGTTACTTTGTGCGGTGCATCTTTTTCAGCGGTGGCATAAAGTGTCAGTACGCCCGGTTCCAGCCTCATCGAGGCTTCAATCTCTTCTTTCAAGAATGCGTTGTAGGCATCTATCTGAGTCGGGTCAACTGTTATTTTAGAGAGCCGTACCAGGTTCTTTTCCGCAGAAACGGACTTTGCGTGTTCCTGTTTTATAATGCGTAATGCCTTGATTGCCGCAGGGAAACCTATGTAGGGCAAGCACTGGATGACGGCGGCTGTCAGCGTTTCGGGCGTATTGCCTGCATTGATGTTGCCGTGGTAGTGTGATTGTAGCTGGCTCTCTGCTTCCAACGTAGCCAATACACAGTAGCCTAACAGTTCGCGTGTCTTCAGGTCAAGCGCACTGCGACTATATATTTCGCCGAAGAAGTAATCGGTCAGGAACTGTTCAACATTTTTGCCCATATCACCTGGCATGCCAGCCATCACCCCTGATATGCCTCCGGGATAGAGCTTGTCCTGAATGTCCTTGCCCGTTTGGTGGCGTGTTTCTTCAGTCACGACGCCTTGCTTTTCCAATGGAAGGTTGATGCCCCGTTCTTTTAATACTTCGTTTACCGTGCCCACAGCGTTCAGCATTTTGGGAAATCCGATGAAAGGAGCTGTGAGATACATGGTTTCGCGCAGCTCTTCGGGAGTGACACCAACGTTGAGTGCTGCGCCGGCATGCGCTTTCAGCTGCGGAAGGGTCTGCATTGTGGCAAGGGTGATACAGGTAATCATTTCGCGCTGTTTCAAGGTCAAGTCTCCTGTTTGGAATACCTCGCCAAAAATAAATTTCTGGAGAATATCCATCATTTCCGGGTCTGTACCCTGCCCGGTAAGGGCTTCACCGCCGAATAAAGTACGGTAGTTCTTTTTGCATACGTCAGTCCTGTTCATATTGTCAACAGTTTGTGCCGTCGTGTACAAGTTGGCAGTCAACACGAAAGCAAAAATTGCTATTATCTTTTTCATTTGATTTTTGATAAAGTGTTATAGACTTTTTCCCAACAGGTATGCCTGCCGGGGATAATCCGTGTTGCGGACAGAACCTACGGTCCACACTCCCGGTGCGACAACTTCACCTACGCTTGTCCATCCGAGATAATCCATCAGTGTGCGGTAATGTAAAAGCATGGGTTCCGCTTCCTTTTTCGAAGTGTCTGCGTATGTCATCAGGAAAGCGGCTTTCTTTGATGCGCCTTTTATCTGTCCGTTGATGGCATAGAAGCGGTCTATCACCCGTTTCATCTGTGCGGAGACTCCGAAATAGTACATCGGCGTGGCGAATACCACCATGTCGGCATCGATGATATGCTGGCGCACCATCCCGAAATCATCTTTTATCACGCAAGGGCCGTCCATGCCGCAGCGGTTGCAGGCGCGACACGGTTCCACTTGCTTGAATGCGCAGTCGAAGCGGAACACTTCATGTCCCTGCTCTTCCGCTCCTTTAATGAACTGTTCTGCCAGATAAGCGGAATTTCCGTTCTTACGGGGGCTGCCCGTCAATACTACAATTTTCATTTTATTGCTTTTATTGTTGCTTATATGATTGAGAGCCTGCACTATCCCTGTGCCTGCTATGGCTGTGCCAAAGGTCGCCAGTACAGACTTTCGTAGAAAATCGCGACGTTTCATGTCTGTGGCTGCTTAAAGTCCTGTCATCTTCTCCTGGTCTTCCGGATAACGCCCACCCAATATCTCGATGCTGTCCAGATGCCGGCGGATGTCATCCAGCTCTTCAGGTGTGAAGTGAATGTCCGCGCCGCCTATGTTTTCTTCTATGCGTTCTATGCGTTTTGTGCCGGGTATGGGGACAATCCAAGGCTTTTGTGCCAGCAGCCATCCGATGGCGATGCGTGCGGGGGTAGTTTCTTTTTGCCGGGCAAGTTCTTCTATGTAGTCCACCAGTTCCATATTGTGTTTAAGGTTTTCTCCTTGGAAACGGGGAATGACGGAACGGAAATCGGTTTTGTCGAACGTTGTGTCCCTTTTGAAGCGGCCGGTCAGCATGGCTTTGCCCAACGGACTGAATGGCACGAAGCCTATGCCAAGTTCTTCCAATACGGGTAGCAGTTCGGCTTCCGGCTTGCGGTACCAAAGTGAATATTCACATTGTACGGCGGTCAAAGGGCATACGGAGTGCGCCCGGCGGACAGTGGTGTGTGAGGCTTCTGACAATCCCCAATGCAGCACCTTGCCTTCCTTGATGAGTCCGCTTACGGTTTCTGCAACCGTCTCGACGGGTACGTCAGGGTCTACACGGTGCTGGTAATAAAGGTCTATGTGGTCGGTACGCAGGCGGCGCAATGAACCTTCTACCGCCTTGCGGATGGTCTCCGGGCGGCTGGAGAGCGAAACCGGGCGTGCCGACGTACCTAAATCAGGCGTTTCGGACAAATCGTATCCGAATTTTGTGGCGATAATAACTTTGTCGCGTACAGGCTGCAACGCCTCGCCAATGAGGTCTTCGTTGCGGCCGTAGCTGTATACTTCGGCAGTGTCGAAGAAGGTAACGCCCATGTCAACGGCCTTGCGTATCGTTTCTATTGCGTCATTACGGTCGGGATATGGAGGATAGCTTTGCGTGAAACCCATGCAGCCCAACCCTATGGCTGACACCTCCAGACCGTCATTTCCTAATATTCTTGTTTTCATTGTTGCGCCTCCTTTTTATAGTTTTTACCGAAGCTGGTGCATTTGCCGATGGCTCCCCCTGTGCGCATGTATGTATAGTTAGGCATCTCGAAGAGCACTGGCCGCAGCTTTCCGTAGTCAGGCTTGCCTTTTTCGTTAAGGCAATTTTCGTCAACGTATGTGTTCGTTATCCGGCAGATGAAATTGTCGAAGGTTTCCGTTTCATAATTGTCTACCACCTCACATTCCATCACCAGCGGGCTTTCGTCGATGACAGGCGTGCCGCCTTCGCCTTTGCGGTATGAGAACACGTCAGACTTGTCCGTCTTGGCACCGCTTTCGCAGCCTACGTAGTCGGCACGTTCCAGCATCGCCTCGCTCACCATGTTTACTGACACTTTGCCCGTTTGTCTCACTCCTTCGTTTGTGTAATGCTTCTTGAAAAGGCTCAACATAATCCGATCGTGCCCTATGATGCCGACATGGGCTGCGAGCAGCCAGTTTACTTTTCCGTTAACTTCCGTACCCACGACAACTACAGGCGTAGGATACAATGCCAATGTGGCTCCGATGTTCTTTTTCATAGTGGTTTCGTTAATTATTCATAAATGTCTTTTTGTCTGTCACTTCCGCCGGGCTTTGCATGCGGTTTGCGTGCATGGCGGCTTTGTATTCCTGTCAAATGACACCCCGTTCGCATGCTGCTGCAACTTGTTGGAAATCAGAGGGTTCGCAATACGTGGCCTTTTGCTTTCCAATATGTGTCCTTTTGCATGCTGAAACATGGCCTTTTGGAAGCTGAAACGTGGCCTTTTGCAACGCATGAGAACAGTCTTGGTTGTTTGATACATTTACAGGCGGCCTTCACTTCTTTATTTTTTGTCACGATGCAAAGTTACAATGCAACTCCGGTAACTTATGTAACAATAGGCTCGAAAAGCCTACCACTTTTACTGAAAATGCCTGTCAATGCGGATGACTGTCCGAAAAAATCCATATATTTGTATCCAGGAGATAAATGTGGGGGGAGTGCCAATGAGCAAGATTTTGAAAGTTCGCAACGTCAATGACTATTGCCGTTACGTCGGAAGCGCGGAACAGCATCCGTTGGTCTGTGTCATCGATTACGCCGAAGTGTCGCCCATACGCCACAGTCTTAACAGCTATGAAGTGTTCGGGCTGTTTTTGCGTGACGATGCCGGTGTGGATTTGGAATACGGTTGCGGTAAGTATGATTATAACAAGGGCACATTGTTGTGCGTCGCTCCCGGGCAGCTGGGCGGAAAGGAAGACAATGGCGAGCGGACGTCGATAGCGGGATGGGCGCTCCTGTTCCATCCCGACCTGTTGCACGGCTTTCCTTTGGAGAAGCGCATAAGCGAGTATTCATTTTTCGATTACAGGGTAAACGAGGCCCTGCACATGACTGATGCGGAGCATGGTATCCTTGTTTCGCTGATGAGACAGATGCGTGACGAGCTTGCAGGGAAAGCCGACAAACTGCAGAATGCCATTTTGGTGGGATACATCGAACTGGCCCTAAACTTTTGCCTGCGTTTTTACAACCGCCAGTTCATTACCCGTAAAATAGAAAATTCTGACATCTTGGTCCGCTTCGAGCATCTGCTCCGCGATTATTTTGAAGGCGGGCAACAGCTGTCTCTCGGTCTGCCTACCGTTCAGTATTGTGCTGACAAATTGTGCATGTCGCCAAACTATTTCGGCGACGTGGTAAAGAAGACAACCGGCGATACCGCCGGAAACCACATCCGCCGCTTTGTAATCCAACTTGCCAAGAACGGGCTTGCCGCCGGGGAAACGGTGTCGCAGGTGTCAGACAGGCTTGGCTTTGAGTATTCCCAGCATTTCAGCCGGATGTTCAAGAAGTTGGAGGGTGTCACTCCGTCGGAATACAGCCGGCATCTTCATTCCCGTTAAACAAGGTTTCCGCGTTTTTCCATAGGAACATGTCCGTGTATTTGGCAAGTTCTTTGTCTGCTGCCAGCGTCTCTTTCAGCTTTTTCAAGTTGGCATTCAGTACGGTTGCGGGCAGGTACGGATAATCGGAACCGTAAAGGATGTGTCCGGGCGACGTTATAGTCAGCATGGAGCGGATGACATCAGCCGTAGGGTTGCCTGCCAGGTCGTAGTAAAGGCGTGACATGTTCCCCTCCCAGTCAATCTGTTTCATATATCCCTGATTTACCATTGCAGGGAGAATTGATTTCATGCGTGGGACAGCCAGCGGCATGAACGAACCGCAATGGGGTATGACAACCTTCACGTTAGGGTAACGCACCAAAACGTTTTTCGCCAGCATATTCACTACTGCACGGGTCGTTTCCGCCGGATACTCGTACATGGCGAGTGGAGTGGCAGAGACTATGCTCTCGGAACATGGGGTAGGGCGGTGCGGATGGATGATTATGACGGCATTCCTTTCATCCAGAACTTTCATCAGTGGCTCAAGCGCTTCGTCGCCTAAGTATTGCTCGCGGCTGTTGGTTGCCAACTTGATTCCGTCCGCTCCCAAGGTGTCAAGCGCATAGACGGCTTCGCGAACGGCCGCATCCACATCGGGCAAGGGCAGTGCCGCGCAGAACTTGAACCTGCCGGGATATTGCCGCCTCACTTCTGCTGCAATCTCGTTCACCCTGCGGATGCAGGCCGCGCTTTCCTCCGCATCGCCATAATATGGCTGTGGAGCCGGCAAGGTCAGTACCGCGGTGCGTATGCCGGCGCTGTTCATGAAGGCGATATGCTGTTCCACATTCCACTGCGGTAACGGGAACGTTTCTTCCAGTTCGGCGTTGTGTTCCTTCAACAATCCAATGTATTCGGGCACAATGATATGGGCATGCACATCCATCGCCAGCTGGGCTTTGGCTGGCCATGCCAAGGCGGCGGACATGACGCCGGTAACCAGCAGATTCTTAATATCGGATAGCATAATCAAAAAGATGCAGTACATTTATTTCTTTATCATTGCCGGCTGCTTGGCAGCCACCGGCCTTTCCTTTATCCCAAGCTCCTGTTCCTGATACTATGGCCGGATATATCTTCTCGTTCATAATAATTGTTTTGATTAAATGTTGTTTGTTCCTGTCTTTTACGTCATGTTTTTATTTGCATTTTGTGGAGCGATGCCGTTTTATATGGCAGTCCGGCATTGCTCTGATGGCCTGTGCCATATGTCCGCTACAGCTCGGGTGGGGACTGTGTAGGCGGAAAGGCTTTGCCTGCTTTTGTTCTCACATTGCAAAGATACGGTGACATGAAGTGTGGGAATGTAAATAAAACCTCGGTATTTGTAACAAAATTACAGAATGTAACCTCTGACAGATAATGGCGCTTGCGCTTTTTCCATGTTTTTGGACATACACTTATGTGCCGTCGTTCAAATATACCCGAGTATTTGTCAGGCATTTGTTTCGTGCATGCGATATTTTTCCTACCTTTGCATCGGAAAAGTTACATTAGGCGATTTTACCGCATAATGAATTTGGTTTATTATGTACAACGAAATTGGCACATTCAGCATATTCAATGTTTAAGACCGTTTCATTGCCTATGGCAGGCCGTACAGGCGGGCCGTTTGCAAATTCATAACGATGTGCCATGTGCTGATATTCAATCATTATATTACAGATGAACAGGCTGAGTAACATAATTTTATTAGCTGTCATGCTGCTGCCAATGTTCTGCTCGTGCAGTGGAAACGGCATTCAGGCAGCTCTTTCAGGCGGAGATACAATAAAGATGAAATACGCCCGGATGCTGGCAATCGTAAGAAATGACGGCTATGCTGTGGCTACTTTGCACGACCCTTGGAACAAAGGCAAGACGCTGCATGCTTACATCCTTGTGCCAGACACGCTTGAAAAGACCGAACCTGCAAAATATGGACAGGCAGAAAAATTAGCAAAGGAGCTGGCAGCCAACGGGCAGGCTGCCGATATAGTGCGTACACCGCTGCGGCGTGCGGTCATAGCTACGTCATCCCATTGTGCCTTATTGGAAAAATTGGGGAATGGCAGTGCTTTGCGTGGTGTCTGCGACGTGCAATACATTAACCTGCCGTGGGTAAAAGAACGCTTGGAAAAGGGTTTGACTATTGACTGCGGCAACGGTATGACACCGACACTTGAAAAGATTATCGAAGCCAAGGCTGACGCGATACTAATCTCGCCGTTCCAGAACAGCGGTGGGTACGGACGCCTCGGCGAGTGGGGCAAGCCAATAATAGAAGTTGCCGACTATATGGAGACTTCGGCGTTGGGCCGTGCCGAATGGATGAAATTCTACGGAATGCTTTTCGGAGCGGAGCATGAGGCTGACAGCATTTTCAATGCTATGGAGCAGCGTTACAACCAATTAAAGGCCATTGCACGCAAATCCGCCGTGCGGCTTTCGATAATCATAGATAAGGTCAGCGGTCCGGTGTGGTATGTTCCCGGTGGAAATAGCACATTGGGGCGGATTATAGCCGATGCAAACGCCGATTATGTTTTTTCTTCAGATGACAACAGCGGAAGCCTGCCGCTAACGTTTGAGACTGTACTGGCAAAGGCCAAGGAGGCGGATGTGTGGATGTACAGGCACGACAGCCGTCAGCCTGCTACTTATAAATCGTTGCTTGCAGAAAATCCGGGCTACGCACAGTTCAAGGCTTTTAAAGAGCGGTGCGTTTACGGATGCAGTACTACGGGAGAAAGCACATTTTATGAGGACACGCCTTTTAGTCCGGATTTGCTTTTAAGAGACTTCATTATAATAACACATCCCGACCTGAAGCAGCTCGGAGAACCAAAATATTTCCGTAAACTGAAATGAGCAAAGGCACGAAAGCCAACATTGTTGTCGCTTCGGCATTATTGCCGTTGTTCGCCATGAACCTTGTTTTCGGCGCGGTAGACATACCGTTGGCCGATATAATCAATATTCTTGTCGGCAAATATGATGGCGACTCGGCTTGGAGATACATTGTACTCAACGCTCGCTTGCCGCAAGCTATAACGGCAATGCTGTGTGGAAGTTCACTTGCAGTGAGCGGCTTGCTGTTGCAAACAGCCTTTCGCAACCCCCTGGCAGGTCCGTCCATTTTCGGTATAAACAGTGGAGCCAGTTTAGGGGCGGCTATAGTTCTATTGTCATTCGGAGGCGGCATGACGGTGGGCAACATTGCTCTTGGAGGTTTCATGGCTGTGTTTGCCGCGGCATTTGCAGGTGCGGTGGCGGTAATGATGCTTTTGCTTGTGTTTGCAGGGATGGTAAGAAGCAATGTGATGCTGCTAATAGTAGGTATCATGATTGGCTACATAGCCTCTTCGGCTATATCGCTTTTGAATTTTTTTGCGACAGAAGAGGGGGTACATTCATATATGGTATGGGGACTTGGCAATTTTGGCGGTGTGTCAATGGCTCAAATCCCACTTTTTGCTTTAGTGACGATAGCCGGACTGGTATGGGCGTTGATGCTGATAAAACCGCTCAACGCTCTGCTTCTTGGCGAGCAGTATGCCGAGAACCTTGGTGTCAACACCATCCGCCTGCGCAACCATCTGCTTATTGTCACCGGGCTTCTTACAGCGTCGGCTACAGCTTTCTGCGGCCCTATCGCATTCATAGGCCTTGCCGTTCCGCACATATCGCGCATGACGCTCAATACTGACAATCACAGGCATCTTATTCCTTCTACAATCTTTACAGGGGCGGCAGTGGCTCTTGTCTGCAATTTTATCTGTACATTGCCGGGCGAAAATGGCATTATTCCGTTGAATGCCATAACCCCGATAATGGGTGCGCCGGTAATAATATATGTAATAACAAGGCACCAGAATTGATGTCGATTAGTGTGATTCACTCAAAAACGAGTTCGAATATATGGGCATTAATTATTGTTGCCTGTTCATATGCTCCATAAAAAAGCGATATATTTTGCCGTAAGGTATATTTAAGTTAAATTTGCACGGCAAATAAGGAGTAAAAAATGAACAGCGAAGATACAATATGCGCAATAGCAACTGGCCGTGGCGGAGCTATAGGCATTATCCGGGTTTCAGGCCGCGACGCGATAACGGTTGCTGACCGGATATTCAGTCCGGTTGCGGCTGGTGGCATACCGCTCGCCCAGCGCAAGGCTTACACAATATCATACGGAAACGTGAAAGGACATGACGGTGAAACCATTGACGATGTTCTGATAAGCATATTCCGCGCACCGCACTCTTATACCGGCGAAGACTCAGTCGAAATATCATGCCATGGGTCATCGTACATCCTGCAACAGATTTTGCAATTGCTCATAGATAATGGTTGCCGTGCAGCCGAACCTGGTGAATTTACACGCAGGGCACTGCTTTGCGGCAAAATGGATCTAAGTCAGGCAGAGGCCGTGGCCGATCTGATTGCATCGTCAACAAAAGCCACACACCGCATAGCCATGAACCAGATGCGTGGAGCTTTCAGTCGCGAACTGTCGTTACTGCGTGACAAGTTGTTGCGTCTTACATCGCTCATGGAACTCGAACTCGACTTCAGTGACCATGAAGAACTTGAATTTGCTGACCGTACCGAACTGCACGACACGGCGACGCAGATAGAAACAGTTATCGCACGCCTTGCATCATCGTTTTCGCTTGGCAACGCCATAAAAAATGGAGTTCCTGTAGCCATAGTAGGCGAGACAAATGCAGGCAAGTCTACGCTGCTCAACGCGTTGTTAGGTGAAGACCGCGCGATAGTGAGTGACATACACGGCACAACGCGTGACGTAATTGAGGACACAATAGACATAGACGGAACGACATTCCGTTTCATTGACACCGCAGGCATACGCGATACTGCAGATACCATAGAACGCCTTGGCATAGACCGCACGTTTAAGAAAATCAATCAGGCGAGCATCGTCCTCTGGGTTGTAGACCAGACTGAAGCGGCACAGCAAATATCGCAACTTTCAGAAAAACTACTGTCAATGTGCAGCGGCAAAACTCTTATACTTGTGTTGAACAAATCAGACTTACAACCTGCCTCGAACTCTTCAAATAGAATAGATTTACCGCAAAACGTAAAGGTTGTATCGCTATCTGCGAAACAAAAACAAGGCTTAGACAAGCTGCAATCACTTCTAATAGAAACTGCACATATACCTGAAATATCGCAAAACGAAGTCGTCGTTACCAACATCCGCCACTATGAAGCCCTTACCAATGCCCTTGCCGCCATCCGTCGTGTGTGTCAAGGCATGGCAGACGGCCTCCCCTCCGACCTTATATCGCAAGACCTCCGTGAATGCCTGCATCATCTTGCCGAAATAACTGGCGGTGAAATAACCAGCGAAGAGACGCTTCAAAACATTTTCAAGCACTTTTGCATCGGCAAGTAGGATATTGTAATCAACTGCAACGAATTAGAAC
>URUK01000029.1 GCA_900551055.1 uncultured Prevotella sp.
TTTGAAATACAAAACAATATAAATTATTTCATTTCAAAGAAGGATTATTCTTATATCGAACTCACGTTAAGACTGACATAAACTGACAGATTACGAACACATCTGTCAGCCCTTAACTTTCTGAATGTCAGCCTGTTGTCTCCAAAACTGACAGATGACAGAGCTTTTATAAAATAATTTCATTGTTTGTAATTGGTGTCCTTTTGGCTTCCGGTTTGCCGTGTTTTATAATGTAATATGCCACCTTTTAGCTTGTAAAAGGTGGCATATTGCAGTATGATATGGCCTGTTTAAGGCCATTGAGCCTTACAAGTTGGCAAGCCATTTCTTCCCACTTTTGGTTTTGAACCAAATCAATATCCCTATACCTATTACGGAACATATTGAAAAAAGCATAATCAAGAAATCCATGTAACTATATAGTTAGAAAAAAGTACTCCTATCCTTTTTTCAAGGCAGAGACGGAAAAACTGTCCGGTTTATATTAGTATTCCTGTTTTAAGAATGTCTGCATAAAGAGGATTATTTGTGTCCTCTGTAAGTAGAACTGGCTCTATAAGATTGCTTATCTTACGTTTCAGCTTCCACAGTAAAGGAGTATCTTCAAAATAATCATCGCTCATTCGTTCTACCACAACGGCAATGTCTATGTCGCTATCCTCCGTATGGTTGCCTTTGCTGTATGAACCATAAAGGTAAAGAGCCTTTAAGGGCAACCGTTCTGCGACTGCCGCCTTATAGCGTTGTGCCAATTTTATAGCTTGCTCTTTATCCATAAAAAATATCTTTATTTTAGTTTGTCAAATGCTTCTGCAAAGAAACGGTCAAACCACTCGTAACTCTGATTAGTGATTTCATGTTTGGCAGACTTCTTGATGTATAGTGCAACAATTTCTCCATAATTGGAACTTCCGTCAACAAATGTGATATTGTCAAATAGATGCAAATTTTGTTGCACACGCTTGATGCCTTCATAAAAATTGTATTCAATGATTTCATCAGCCACATCATGTCCTCCAAACAACTTTCTTTGCATTACCCTCGTTGTACTTTCTTCCAAAGAACCCAAACCGAAATATAAGAGCGAGATTTTATATCCGGCCTCCTTGAACTCCCCAATCATATTCAAAATAAGGTCGTTGGAGAAGTTTGTTTCAAAAGCAAAATCTTTATGCTGTGCAATGGCTTCATCTTTTTGCTTCTGCAATTCGCTTGCCACTGTACCATTTATCCAGCGTTCTATCCAATCGGGGTGTTCCTTACGCAGGTTTAGTGCAAGCAAGTCGCCGTCAAAGGACTTGCAATGTATATAAAAAGGTGACAAACGGCTTTTTCCTGCACCGTTTGCACCTGCAATCACCGTAAACTCGGGCCGTCTTTCCATTTCCCTATCGGTTTAACAAATAAGCATACCTACCTTTCCCTTTGTCTGCAATCCTTGAAATAACAGTGTAGCTTCTTTCTTTACGGTTGAACTCTACCAAATCTTCACTGCCGTCAGGATTCGCCAAATAGAAGTTGCCCTGCTTGTCCCAAAACGGAATGGAAAGTCCTTTTGCCCAGCCCTCTAAATAAATGTTTTCAACCTCTTTACGGACATTATCGTTTACTTCCTTAACTGTCTTACCGTTAGGAAGCTTTATGTTTTCTATTTCAGCATATTCACACATGGCTGTTTATGATTTTGTTTGTCGCAAAGATAGGCAATAATGCCAAAACAATTGCAACAAACAATTAATAATCTCATTTTTATGGGAGGACTTTTTTCTGTTTATTCCTATAAGACTGACTTTTTTTCAAAAAAAGTCCTCACATACTTTGGTCTGTTTCTTTAGTCTATTGTTGCACATCCTGAATGTCTATTTGTGCAGAAGTCCAATAAAATATTAGGGTTGTCCACAATCATTTTTATCCTTCTATCGTTGCCGTTTTTCGATTATCGGCAATATGCACCCGTAAGCCGCTGAGTTGTGCTATTGAATTGGATATAATCGGAGATTTTTTTCATTTGTCCCCACAAATCAAATTTCTTTTGTCTTTCCATCGCTATCGTTTTCTGTTATTGATGGATAAAACTGAGCCATGTTAATCTTTGGCCACAAAGAAAGTAATAAATATTACGCTTTTCAGGCGAACCTTATTCATGTTTTTTATTAGTCTAAATTAAAATTGCAGTTTAAGAAGTTTAGTTATTTGATAGGCTGTTTATGGTGTAGTTGTAGTAAAAATTTGAATAGAAAAGCATGTTTTACATGTTTTTCTGTTCAAAAATTTACTGTATTTGTAAAATCGGGCTATCTTATCGCCTTGAATTAGATAGAGCGCGTTTGGGCTGTTTGGCTATGCACGACAAGTTTTCGATTATATATTGTGGCTGTTTTTCAGTTGTTTCCATTCTTCTGCCGTAATCCGCATGAAGTGTTCCGTGCGGATGTCGCCTAACGGCGACATGTTGCCGGTTTCGGTATGGTGGTATGTCAATCCGCATTTCTCCATCACCCGGCGCGACTGCCGGTTGCCGTCGTAGTATCCGCACCATACGGCGGAGAGGTTTAGGTCTGTAAAACAACGGTGAAGCAGGCACTGCACGGCTTCGGGGATAAGTCCTTGCCCCCAGTAGGGCACGCCTATCCAGTAGCCTATTTCGGCTTCGCCGTTTTTCATCGCCGCGCTGTGTGTGCCGTCATTGAACATTATGCCTGCGCTGCCTACGGGTTCGCCAGTTTCCTTCAGCACCACGGCGTATGTTTCAGGAGCGGCGAAGACGGTACGTATTATTTCGAGGCTGTTTTCCACCGACGTGTGCGGCGGCCACCCGGCTATTGGGCCTATGGCAGGGTCTTTGGCGTATTTGTACAGGGCTTCAGCGTCGGTTTCCAGCCAGGGGCGGAGGATCAGGCGTGATGTTTCAAGGCGGTTACTCATTGTGAGTTGTCTGTTAAAATGATGTTTTTTGAATATGAACAAATGCAAATATACTGATTTTTTTGTACATTCGCATCATGAACGTGTTTAATCAAAATAGGAAATAATGTTATTATCAACAACACCGACTATTGAAGGGCGCCGTATTCTTGAATATAAGGGCGTGGTGACGGGAGAGACTATTGTAGGCGCGAATGTGCTTAAGGATTTTATGGCCAGTTTGAGCGATTTTTTCGGCGGCCGTAGCGGTACGTATGAAAAGGTGCTGCGCGAAGCCAAGGAATCGGCCATGCGCGAAATGGAAGAGCGTGCCATGGAACTGGGCGCTAACGCTGTTGTGGGCATTGACCTTGACTATGAGACAATAGGGCAGGGCGGCTCAATGCTTATGGTTACATGTAGCGGAACTGCAGTGGTAATTTGAAAGGGTGAAAAGGTATAAAGGTAAAAGAGTAAAAAGGTAAAAAACCGAACGTCTATATGTGTTGTAGAGAATATAATTTTTACTCTTTTACCTTTTTACTCTTTTACTTTTTTACCTTTCCACTTTCCCCCTTTCCCAGTTCGTAAGCGCGTGCGGCCATTCGGTTTATGATGCTTTCCGCGAAGTCGATGTCGATTTCGCCGATTGAGGAGTTGCGGGTGTAAGAGTTGACGTGCTCCTCTTCGGTTTCAATATGTCCGGCGAGCAGGTTTATGAAGTTGCGGCGGTATTCTTCAACCATTACGTTGTATATTTCTTCTGTGCGGCAGGCGAAGCGCACGAGTTCCATTTCGGTAGTGGCCGGTGTGGCGAACTGCCTTAGCAGGCTTTCTATTTCGTCGGCCTTGTAGTTCATCCGTGCCAAGGAGTAAAACGCTTCATTATTGAAGTGTTTTGATATTTGTTCATAATGGTTGAGCATTACGCGCTTGATGTTTTTCGGCTCAAAGTGTTCTTGAATGTCTGTATCCGTCTGTGTTTCAAGCACTCCAGTGACGTAATATTTGAAGAACGCCCTGACAAGGGCGGCTATGGCAATGTCTTTTCCGCAATTCATAATTCACAGTTCATAATTGTTGTCTTTTACCTCATATTTCTTTCAGTGCTGCATCTATGTTTCTTTTCAGGCCTTCGTATTTCGCCCGTTTTACGGCGCTGCCTTTGAACAGGCTGCGGTATTGCTCAATGGTAAGGTTTTGCCAGTCGGAGCGCGTCATGCAGAGCAGTTCTGGCTTTGGCTGCAGTTGCGGGTCGCAGGCCGGTGTGGCGAAGCGGTTGTGCGGACAGGCGGTTTGGCAACGGTCGCAGCCGTAAATGCAGTCACCCATTTTTGCGGCGAATGCCGGTGGTATGTCGCCGCGGTGTTCTATCGTAAGGTATGACAGACACCGGGCGGACCGCATTTGGCCGTCATGGCAGATTGCGCCTGTGGGGCAGGCGTCGATGCAGGCATGGCATGTGCCGCAACGTGAGGGAACGGGACGGTCGTGGTCCAATTCGAAGTCGAGAAACAGCTCGCCGAGAAAGAACATGCTGCCTGCATGAGGTATGACGAGCTGGTGGTTGCGGCCAGTCCAGCCAAGGCCCGCTTGTGCCGCCCAATAGCGTTCAAGCACAGGGGCTGTGTCGCAGAATGCGCGGTAGGCGGTTATGCCGAGGCGCGAGGCGAGCGTGTGCAGGCGTGACTTTACAATGTCGTGATAATCTTGACCGAGGGCGTAGGAGGCTATTTGCGGTTCTCCGTCAGGCAGTTTTCTGCCGGGTGCGTAGTTGAGGGCTACGCATACAATGCTTTTTACGCCGGGCATGAGCAGGGTTGGGTCGAGCCGTTTCTCAACGTTGCGCGCCATATAGTCCATTCCGGCATGGCAGCCGGCATGGAGCCAGCGGCGAAAACGGTCAGCGCAGCTGGCTGATACGGGCGCGGCCTTGGCTATTCCGCAGGCGAAAAAGCCGAGGTCTTTAGCCTCGGCTTTTACTTGTTCACTTGAAAGTCTTGAACTCATATCCTTGCTCTTTCAGCCATTTCAATGCCTCGGGCAGTGCGTAGCGCAGCTTGTCGATGCTTTTCAGCGAATCATGGAATGTTATTATCGAGCCGTTGCGCGTGTAGCGTTTTACGTTATTGAGCACGTCTTCAGCCGTGAGCCACTTGCTGTAGTCGCGCGTTACAAGGTCCCACATTACGATGCGGTATTTGCGGCCGAGGCGGAAATACTGCTCCCAACGCATCCAGCCGTGCGGAGGGCGGAACAAGTGCGCCCCTATGAGATTGTTGGCTTTCTCGGCGTTGGAGCTGTAAGCCTTGGCTGAATGCTTGAAACCGCCCCAATGGTTGAACGTGTGGTTGCCTACCTGATGTCCTTCGTCCACTATGCGCCTGAACAGGTCTGGATATTTCCTTACGTTGTCGCCGACCATGAAGAACGTAGCCTTGATGCCGTTGTCAGCCAGAGTGTCAAGAATGAAAGGCGTGGATTCAGGTATCGGACCGTCGTCGAATGTCAGGTAAATGGCTTTTTCCGTCTTGTCCATGCGCCATGTAGCCCGTGGGTATAGCCAGCGGAGCCATTTGGCAGGCTGCTCTATAATCATTTTTTCTTTTCAGTAGTTAAAGGAGTTAAAGTAGTTAGAGGAGCTAAAGACAATACTCTTGATTGTTGTGCCAGGGGGTTACGACGATTGGCCTTTGTCTTTAACTCCTCCAACTGCTTCAACTCCTTTAACTACTTGAATTATTGCGGCATAACTCCGCCTTTGCTTTGGTATGTTGCCATGTCGGCCTTGAGTTGTGCCTCAAGCTTATCGGCGAGAGCCTTGTCGAACAAGTCGGCGTTGTCGATGCACATGCTCATGATGTATATGTGCATCATGCAGTCTTGCTGGGCTTGTGCGAAGCGGCTTCCCTTGAGCGAGTTGTACCATGTCATATACTGATGGGCGTTGTTGAACACCTGCTTTGTCGTTTCGGCGGCTTTTGCCTTGTATTTTCCGTCGTGGCTGCCAAGCAGGGCGTATGCCTTGGCAATGTCAAGTCCGCCGCTAAGATAGTTCATCGGCACGTTATATGACGGTATTACCTTTTCAGCGTAAGCGAGCGCTTTCATTGCCTTGTCAGTCTTGCCTTCGGCGATGAGGTGCAGTGCGAGCTGCGCGAACAGACGGCGGTGGGTGTAACACATGCGCATTACGGTCTCGTCAAGGTAGATGCCCTTCTTGTCTATGCCACCGAACTTGAAGCGTGTCATCATGTTGGTGTAGACGCGGTCAGAATCGAAGTTCTTTGCTCCTGCCGCGTTTGTGGTGAACGGCGTGATGCGGTTGGCAAGTCCTTCCTGTACGAAGTTGTCGCCAAGGTTCATATAATTTTCCGAACCTACCGTAGTCGCAACGTACACAGGCCGTGTCCAGTTGCACTGGGCAATGATTTCGAGCATCATCAGGTCGCCTTTGTACAAAGCGTTCTTGCCTTTCAGCGAGATGACCATGCGGTCTGGTATCGAGTCGGCAGCCATCATCATGCCGCTCTTGCGCACTGCCTCCTTGTCTATTGTGATATAGAGGGTGTCGGTCGGTATCACGTGCAGGTCAGGGTTCTTTGTGCGTACCCAATGCGCCATGATGTTCTTGACCTCAAACGGATTGTCGCCGAACGACGCCTTTGCCTCCTCGGGATGTGTCTTGTAGAAGTCGAGTATTTGTCCTTTCAGTTCGGGCTGCACGTCAATGTAGTCGTTAGTGCCCGAGCAGTAGTCAAGGCGCGGCCATGTTATCGGAACGGAAGGCGACTTGTATGCCTCGCGGCACATCTGGTCGATGTACCAGTCGGTTTGCAGGTAGCTAAGGTTGCAAACACGTGCGTCGGTCCTTACGCCTTCAACATCCTGATTGTACCACAGGGGGAAGGTGTCGTTGTCGCCGTTAGTGAAGATTATCGGGTTGCCTTTGTCCTGCAGGGACATGAGGTAGTTCTGTCCGAAGTCGCGGCAGACGTAGCGTCCGCTGCGGTCGTGGTCGTCCCATGTCTGGCTTGCCATCTGTATTGGCACGAGCAGGCAGAGCACAGACACGGCGATGGTGGCTGCGGTGCTGTTCAGCTTGGCGTATTTCTTGAGCAGGTCGATGATTGCCGCAACGCCGATGCCGCACCAGATGGCGAACGCGTAGAACGAACCGGCGTATGCGTAGTCGCGCTCACGCGGCTGTCCCGGTGTCTGATTGAGGTATAGCACGATGGCAAGTCCCGTCATGAAGAACAGGAAGAACACCACCCAGAACTGGCGTATGCCGCGCTGTCCGCGGTAAGCCTGCCAGAACAGGCCGATAAGTCCGAGCAGCAGTGGCAGGCAGTAGAACACGTTGTGCCCCTTGTTCTGCTTCAGGTCGTCGGGCAGTTTGCTTTGGTCGCCTAATCTCCAGTTGTCTATGAACGATATGCCTGTTATCCAGTTACCGTGTTCCGGCTCGCCGTTGCCCTGTATGTCGTTCTGCCTTCCTGCGAAGTTCCACATGAAATAACGCCAATACATGAAATTGCACTGGTATGACAGGAAGAAGTAAAGGTTTTCAGCCATTGTCGGCATCTTCACCATTATGGGCTCGCCACAGCGGTCATAAGGCACTTGTTTGCCGTCAACGCCGCCCATCCAGCTCTCGTATGCCTCGGCGTGGCTTGAACTCCACATCCTCGGGAAGAACATGTTTTGCGCGTAAGCGTAGTCGCGCTTGCGGCTTACGATGAAGTATGAGTCCTTCTCGTCGGGCGAAGCTTTCTCCTTGCGCTGGTAGATTGGCGCGCCGTACACCATGTGCGGGCGGCACATGCCGTCTTCAACGTCGAGCTTCACCTGCGAGGTGTAAGCCTGTCCGTAAGCCAGCGGATAGTCGCCGTACTGTTCGCGGCTAAGATAGCTGCCGAGGGTGAATATGTCCTCTGGCGAGTTCTGGTCCATCGGAGGGTTGGCCGAAGAGCGTATTACGATTAAGGCGTAGCTTGAATAGCCAATCATCAGCATCAGCATGCACAGCAGCGTCGTGTTCTTTATGCGTGCGCTTACGAGCGGCTTGTTGTTGGCTTTGCGGTTGATAACGAACCACAACACCGCCAATGCCACCACTCCGACGAAGAAGGCCGACCAGCCATAGCCGTAGAACGGCACTCCGAGCATTGCCACGGCAAGCAGGAACGCCAAGTTCCCACGCTTGAAATTCTTGCCTGTATAGCTCTCATAGATGGCCCATATTACTGCTGCCACAAGCAGGATGATGTATATTATCACACCCGTATTGAACGGACAGCCCAGCGTGTTGACAAAGAACAGCTCGAACCAGCCGCCAACCTTGACGATGCCCGGCACCACGCCGTAAAGTATTGCGGCGATAAGCACGAACGAAATGAGCAGCGCAATGAGCGAGCCTTTGAGGTTGGCGTTGGGGAATTTGCGGTAATAGAACACCAAGACGATGGCCGACACGCAGAGAAGGTTGAGCAGGTGGACGCCTACGCTCAATCCTGTCATGTACATAATCAGCACAAGCCAGCGGTCGCTGTGCGGCTCGTCGGCGTGGTCTTCCCATTTAAGTATAAGCCAGAACACCACCGCAGTGAACGCCGACGAGTAGGCATAAACCTCGCCCTCGACGGCACTGAACCAGAACGTGTCGCTGAACGTGTAGATGAGTGCGCCCACAAGGCCGCTCGCCTCGATGGCAATCAGCTTGTTGGTGGTAAGCGCGCTCCAGTCTTTCAGTATCAGTTTGCGTGTAAGGTGGGTGATTGTCCAGAACAGAAACAATATACACGTTGCGCTAAGCAGTGCGCTCATGGTGTTCACCATCATCGCCACTTGCGACGGATCGCTGGCGAACTGTGAGAACAAGTTGGCCGTGAGCATGAAGAACGGTGCTCCAGGCGGATGGCCTATCTCTAATTTGTAACCTGTTGTGATAAATTCAGGACAGTCCCAAAAACTGGCTGTCGGCTCGATAGTGCTGCAATATACGAAGGCCGCTATGAAGAATGCCAGCCAGCCAAGGATATTGTCAACCAACCTAAATTGTTTCATTTACTGATATGTGTGATAATTATTTGTTCCGCAATGAAAACGCCATAAAGCGCTGCAAAGATACAAACTTTGTGCCGTGAAGCAGTAAGTTTATTATATTTTAACGCTGTGCGCCGCGCATGGAGGAGGCTTGCAGGCTTGTGAATTCGGTTTGGAAGTTCCGGCATGGGTGTAATTTTATGCCGCGTATGGCGTTAGAATGTAATGCGGCCTGTTGTCCGGGGCGCTTGTTTTTGAAATAAATTGCGGTGCCGGATGCAGTAATCTGCTGTTTCCGCACTCATAGAATAACAGGCTGCAGTAAGGCTTGCGTAATGTTGATGACGACAGAAGAACTTATCAGAAGGTGCAAGGATGGCAACCGCAGCGCATTGACTGGCTGAACAGGACACCGGTCAGATGGCCGTGC
The DNA here is from genome assembly GCA_900551055.1 of uncultured Prevotella sp. Taxonomy (GTDB): domain Bacteria; phylum Bacteroidota; class Bacteroidia; order Bacteroidales; family Bacteroidaceae; genus Prevotella. The sequence continues at coordinate 9,383 of URUK01000029.1, forward strand.
CTTGGAAAATGTTGCTTTCTTCCAGCGGAACGGTGTTGCCGCTTAGCGTGATGCGGCCCGACCTGAAGTTCTGCTGTATGCTGGCCGTGGCCTGGTTGCCTCCGTGCCACAGGGTTATGAACACTTGGGCGGATATACCCACGCCGTTGACGTTGGCCTGTATGTATATGTTGCCCTTTTTGTCGGTGGTCTTTTTATAATTCGACACGCTGCCCTCAAGGGTGATGCCGCCAAGCCCGTTGAAGCCCGGCCATGGCACGTTGAACGCCACCTGCACTACTGCGCTGTCGCCGCAGAAGGCGATGAAATTGGTGTTTGACGTTACGTGTACGGTATATCCGCGCTTGAACGTAACCTCGTTGGCTTCGATGACGAACGCCGTATCGTTGATTGCACTTTGCGCCTTGAGATTCATCAGGCTGTCTATGCGCGCCTGCATGGCCTTGCGTTCCTGCTTAGAGGGCTTCTTGCCGCCTGCTGTCTGTGCGCCTGCGGTGATGACGGCCAATACCGCCACTACTGCTATTAAAACAAATCTTTTCATAATCATGGATTTTAGTGTCCTCTTATATATAAAACGTGCAGGTAATGCGGACATTGCCTGGCTGATGGTGAAATAGTGGTAAAATGGCTAAACGAATATTTTAACGCCGAGGGCCAGCAGGGCGTAGCGTGCCAGTTTGCCTGCGGTAACGCTGACAACGGTCAGAGTGATGTTGGCGCGCATCAGGCCGAGCACAATGGTTATGCCTTCGCCTATTACGGGCAGGAAGGCGAAAAAGCCTGTCCACGCGCCGCGTCCGGCCATGAAGCGGCGTGCACGGTCGAGGTCTTTGGGCTTTACGTGGAGGTAACGTTCTATCCAGTCCATACGCCCAAGCGAGCCAATCCAATAGTTGAACATGCTGCCGAGGGTGTTGCCTACCGTGCCGTATATCACCAATGCCCACGGGTCAAGCCCCGCCGCCATTAGCGCGAGCATTACAACTTCGCTGCTCAATGGGAACACGCTGCCTGCGAGGAACGCAGATACGAGCATTCCGGCGTAGCCGTAGTCGGTCAGTATCCCTATCAGAGACTCCATGGTGAAAGGTTGTTTGCCGCAGGTGTTATGTTCATGATGTTGAATGCCGTTATTGCAATGGCGAGCAATGCGAGCAGTATGAACGCTATGTTGGTGAACCGTGTGCCGGTAAGCGCGAAGAAGTGGCCGGCCTGCACCGATGCGTTTACGATGAGTATGCCCGTAAGCTGTCCGGCGTTTGCCGGTTGCAGCACAGCCAGCGCGGCGGTGAACGCGGCCAGCGTGATAAGCATCTCGTATATCATTCGTGTGCGGATTTTATCCTTGTAGCTGTTGCGCAGGAAGTGGACGGTGCCGATGGCGGCGGCAAGCAACGTGAAGCCGAAAGTCGCTGCCGTGTCAACGGATATGGTGATGTCGTAAGGATGTACCGTCCAAAGGTCGAATTTCAGCTTTTGTGTGACTTCAAAAAAACTGCCTGTCATGGCGCAATAGCCTCCGATAAACCAGTAAGGCGCGGTAAGTCCGATGAGTGATGCCCAGAAGTTCCGCCAGCTCATGGCCATGAGGTTGGTGCCGATGAGAACCCACAACACAGGAACGAAGAACAGCGACTGGGGAAAAATTACGCTCGCAATGCCGATGAACATGAAGGCATAAAACATACGTCCCTGCGCACGCTTGTCCTGATATGAGGCGAACAACGTAAGGTATGCAGCGATGAAACACAGTTGCACAATGACAACCTCGACGCTTCCCGTTACAGGAGCGGCCATCGTTCCGAGCACGAGGAACGTGCAAGACACCATTCGGCTGTACACTCTGATGAGCGCGTTGCGGTTGTTCAGCTCGACCATGAGGTATGCCGACAGGGCAAATACGGCAAGTTCGGCGTATGTCCTGCCGCTTACTGCGCACATTACAAGCCATGCACCAAGCGCGTAAACCGCCGTAATTGGCAGCGCAAAGCGGCTTTCGGATATCCTGTTTTGTAATCGCTTCATTCTTTTTTGAATTAAGAATGAAGAGTTAAGAATTAAGAAATTTATCTTCACCGCATTTTTTCTTAATTCTTAACTCTTAATTCTTAATTGTTTTTAAAGGTCTTTCCCAATGTCGCTGCGGAAGTATTTGCCGGTGAAGTTGATTTTCTGCGCTTCCTTGAACGACTTTGCCAAGGCTTCTTCCTTGTCTTTCCCGTATGAGCTTACGGCTATGACGCGGCCTCCGGCGGTTACCACCTGTCCGTCTTTCAATGCCGTGCCGGAGTGGAACACGATGCTGCCATCCACGTCACCGATGCCGGTTATGGGGAAGCCTTTGTCGTATTTCCCGGGATATCCGCCGCTGACGAGCATCACGCAGACGGCAGCGCGCTCGTCAAATTCAATGTTGCGCGTGCCGAGATTGCCTTCCGCCACACCTTCGAACAGGTCTACAATGTCGCTCTTCAGGCGCAACATGACGCTTTCAGTCTCGGGGTCGCCCATGCGGCAGTTATATTCTATCACCATCGGGTCGCCTCCAACGTTAATCAACCCGAAGAAGATGAAGCCCTTGTAATCCAGTCCTTCCTCGGCAAGTCCTTCAACGGTAGGGCGTATGATGCGGTCTTCCACTTTCTGCATCCAATCCTTTGTGGCGAACGGAACAGGGGTAACGCTGCCCATTCCGCCGGTATTGAGCCCTGTGTCGCCTTCTCCGATGCGCTTGTAGTCCTTCGCTTCGGGCAGGATTTTGTAGCTCTTGCCGTCTGTGAGCACGAAAACGGAGCATTCAATGCCGCTAAGAAATTCCTCAATGACAACGTTTGCCGACGCGTTGCCGAACATTCCGCCGAGCATGTCGCGCAGTTCCTTCTTGGCTTCGTCGAGCGTCGGCACGATAAGTACTCCTTTCCCGGCGCACAGGCCGTCGGCTTTCAGCACGTAAGGGGGCTGCAACGTCTCGAGGAAATGCAGACCCTCATCGAGCGTGGTGCCGTTGAAAGTCTTGTATTTCGCAGTCGGGATGTTGTGTCTTTGCATGAACTTCTTTGCAAAGTCCTTTGAGCCTTCAAGCTGTGCGCCGAGCTTCGACGGACCAATTACGGGTATTCCGGCAGTGCGGCTGTCAGCCTTGAAGTCGTCGTAGATGCCTTTCACCAGTGGGTCTTCGGGCCCGACAACTACCATGTTGATATCGTTTGTCACTGCAAAGTTCTTCAAACTTTCAAAATCGTCGGCCTTTATGTCGACGTTTTCGCCTACGTTTGCAGTCCCGGCGTTACCTGGAGCTATGTATAGTTTGTCAACTTTCGGACTTTGTGCAATCTTCCAAGCCAAGGCGTGCTCACGCCCTCCGTTTCCTAAGAGTAATATTTTCATAATCTATATCTTTGATAGCTGAAGTGGTTAATGTCGTTAAAATTCTGTTTGTTAGCGTTCAGTAATCATCTTTTTTCTTGTCTGATATTACGAGAAGCTTGTCTCCTTCGTGCAGTGTCAGGCTGCCGTCGGGTATAAGGTATTCGTCGTTACGCTTCACCAATATGACGAGTTTGCCCTTGGGCAGTTGCATTTCCTTTAGAGTATTGCCTCGCTCCAATGATTCGGCGGTTACTGTCATGTCTGTCAGGTCTGTGTTTATTTCTTCCGGCAGTTCTACTCCGAAGTCGTTGCCTGTCTTAGGCATAGGCTCGCTAAGTTTCAGTTTGCCAGCCATGAAAGAAACTGTCGTACCTTGGACGACAAGCGAAACAATGGTTATGAAGAACACAATGTTGAACATTATGTTTGAACCCTCAACGTTTGCCACCACCGGATAAGTGGCGAATATTATCGGAACGGCACCGCGCAGGCCAACCCATGACACGAAAAGGCGCGACCGCATGTTGATGTTCTTGAACGGAAGGAGGCACAGCATGACGCTTAACGGTCTTCCGATGACTATCATGAATATGCCGATGAGCAATGCAACGGCTGCCACTTCAAGCATTTCGTGTGGATTGACGAGCAGTCCCAGGCAGAGGAACATTATTATCTGGAACAGCCATGTCAGTCCGTCAATGAACGTAATTGTGTCCTTGCGGTGCGCAATCTTGCTGTTCCCGACAATCATTCCGCAGATATACACGGCCAGATAGCCGTTGCCGTACGCCAAATCGGTAATACTGAAGGTGAAGAATACAAACGCCAGCAGCAGTATCGGGTAAAGGGCCTGGTTATCGATGTTCAGCCTGTTGAGGATGATTACCGCCAAGCGTCCGAGCAAATAGCCGAAAACAATGCCTATGAGGAACTGCACAACGAACATTCCCAGTATCGATGCGAACGACATTCCGGCAGAGTTGATTATCTGTATGAGCACAATCGTCAGCATGTAAGCCATCGGGTCGTTGCTTCCGCTTTCAAGTTCAAGCATTGGACGGAGGTTGTGCTTGAGGTGCATTTTTTGCGAACGGAGGATGGCGAAGACCGATGCCGAGTCGGTACTTGACATCGTTGAGGCCAGCAGCAGCGATGTTGTAAACGGCAGTGCGATGTTAGTCCAGCTCATGCCGGACAGCCACCAGATGAACAGTCCAGTGAAAATGGCGGTCAGCAGTACGCCGACGGTTGAGAGAACAATTCCCGGCGAGAGTACAGGCCGTATGTCCTTATACTTTGTGTCCATACCACCTGAGAACAGGATTACGCTTAACGCCACCATGCCGATGAACTGCGCCTCGTTGGCATTGTGGAACTGCAAACCTAATCCGTCGCTACCGAAAATCATGCCCACGATTAGGAACAGCAGCAATGCCGGCACACCGAACTTATATCCGGTCTTGCCGACAACAATGCTGACGAACATCAGCACAGAGCCTATGAGCAATATGTTTTCCGCTGTGAATGTCATCCGGGCTTGTTAAAATATTACAGGCCTGGCGCATGGCTGTTTCCATGCGCCAGGTTAGCTGTCGCGCTTATTTCAGATAGTCCTCGAAGTACTGCGTTATGCGTTCGTGCAGATGTACGCTTTGGTGTCCCATCATGTTGTGTCCCTCGCCTGGATAAACGTAGAAGTCGGGCTGTGTGCCCACTTCGTTGCACTTCTTGATGAATGACAGGGCGTGTTGCGGAACAACGGTTGGGTCGTCTGTACCGATGATTATTTGCAGTTTGCCTTTCAGGTTCTTGGCTTTGTTGATGAGACTGGTCTCAGCGTAGCCGTCAGGATTGGCCTGCGGCGTGTCCATGTAACGTTCGCCGTACATGACTTCGTACCACTTCCAGTCGATGACAGGCCCTCCGGCAACTCCCACTTTGAATACGTCTGGATAGGTAGTCATGAGCGATGTCGTCATAAAACCGCCGTAGCTCCAGCCGTGAACGCCCATTCTCGTTGTGTCCACATATTCAAGTGACTTCAGATATTCTACTCCTTTAAGCTGGTCTTTCATCTCTTCCACGCCGAGGTGGCGGAACGTTGCCTGCTCGAAGTCGCGTCCGCGGTCGCTTGAACCGCGGTTGTCGAGGATGAAAAGCAGGTAACCTTTTTGTGCCATGTATGTCTCCCAACTGCGGCTAGCATAGTGCCAGCGCGCCTCGACGTTGCGTACTCCGGGGCCTCCGTAGACATAAACCACGGTGGGATATTTCTTGTTGGGGTCGAAGTTGACGGGTTTCACCATGCGGTAGTACAGGTCTGTCACTCCGTCGGCGGCCTTGATTGTGCCGCAAGAGTATTCGGGCACGTTGTATCCTGTCCACGGATTGTCGGCCTTGAAGTAGCTGTAGCCTTTTTCCTTTTCAATGTCTATGATGTCGATGCTACGCGGAACGTCAGGCTCCGAGTAGCTGTCGAAGGCATAGCGGCCTGAAGCCGACAGCATTGGATAGCGGTGTCCGCCTCCGCCATACGTGTTGGCGTGGCATCCGCGGCCGTTGTCGAGCAATGTACGCTTGCCTGTTTCTACGTTTACTTTATAGATGTTGTTTTGTATCGGACTGCTTTCCGTTGACAAAATCAGCACCTCTCCGGGCTTTGACGTAAATCCGATGAGGTCGAGCACGACCCATTTGCCGCTTGTAATCTGCTTCAGTTGCTCGCCTTTCGTGTTGAAAAGGTACAGGTGGTTGTGGCCGTCCTTCTCGCTTTGCAGTATGAACTTGTCGGCGTCCCACGGCAGGAATGTTATCGGATTGACTGGATGCACGTACTTGTCGTGGTGCTCCTTATATAAGGTGGACAGTTTTTCGCCTGTCGAAGCGTCATATTTTACCAGTTCCATGTCTGTCTGGTCGCGGTTCAGCTCAATCATGTAGACGGCTTCGTTGGCGGGGCTCCACGCTATGTTTGTAAAGTAACGGTCGGTAGGGTCGCCTGCTTTCAGGTAGACGATCTTGCCCGTTTTCAGGTCGTACACGCCCACTGTGACCTTGTGGCTGGTTTCTCCGGCCATGGGATATTTTGTAGGAAGCTCTGTGGCTACGCGCGTGTCGATGTTCACGAGTGGATAGTCGGTCACCATGCTTTGATCCATACGGTAGAAGGCTAGCTTCTGTCCGTCGTTGCTCCAGAACGTTCCTTTGTATATGCCGAACTCGTCGCGGTGCACGCTTTGTCCGTAAACAATGTCGTGGCTGCCGTCCTTGGTAAGCTGCCGGGTGTTCCCCTGTGCGTCGGTCACGTACAGGTTGTCGTCCTTTACGAATGCAACGGCGCGTGATTTTGCGTTCCAGTCGGCGTGAGTCTCGCCTTCGGCGCGTTGCTTCCATACGGTTTTCTTGGCCTTGAAGTCGATGAGCAGCCGCTCGTTTTTCCTGCTTACGAGCACCAGTGGCTTGCCGGGGTAGGGGAAAGAGGCGTACATCAGATGGCGTATCTTGTCGCTGTCGTCCTTTGTCTCCGCCCATTTGTTGATGTCGTCAACGGTGAAAAGCGGCTTTTCTTTGCCCGTTTTCTTGTCTACGGTGCTGCATTCCTCGACGTCGAGGCGTACAAGCTGGTCGCCCCACCACGTCAGATACCTGTTTTTCGGCACCATGTTGTGATAGTTGTTGCCGCCGAAATTAAGGTCTTCAAGCGTAAACTCGCGCTGCTGTGCGTAGCCTGTCATAATGGTTAACATTGTGAGCAACGTCATGGCACACAGCCTTGCGTTGCGTGAGAATATGTTGTTTCGCTTAGTCGTCATACCTTCTTCCTTTTTTGCCGAAGTCTCTTCTGTCCCAGTTTCCTTTGAAGTCACGTCCGCCGCGGCGGTCGTTGCGTCCTCCACGGTCGTCAAAGTCGCGTCTGCCGCGTCCGAAGTCGCGCTTCCCCCTGTCGTCCCTGCGGCGTTCCCGGTCACGAGAACCTTGATTGCCAAGCTCGAATTTATGGAACTTGAACGTGCGGATGTCGCCCTCTTCGTTTTCTTCGTGCTCTTCAAGCCGTTTCTTGAACTCGCGGTTTTCCTTGAAACGGTGTTTCTCCGACATGGCTTTCTTCTCTTCTTCGGTCTTGAGCAAGTTGCCTGCACCGCGGAAATCGCTAAGCCTTCCTTCAAAAATCTGGTATTTGCGGAACTCGCATTCAAGCGAACCGTTGTACAATGGTATTTTTATTGACGGCTTCAGGCCAATCTGGTCAAAGCATTCCTCACGGTAGCTAAGCACCCATGCGTCGTTGTTCTTGAACTGGTGTTTGAGTATTTCGCCAATCATGCGGTAAGTACCGAGCAGGTCTGGAGTGGATATACGTTCGCCGTATGGCGGGTTTGTCACCATTATCGACTTTTCGGCAGGCTGCTTGAAGTCCTTGAAGTCGGCCATTTTTACGGTGATGTCTTTGGTCAGTCCGGCGGCGCGTACATTGAGGTTGGCCTTCTGTACGGCGTTGGGGTCGATGTCGTAGCCGTATATATGGTGGTTGAACTCGCGCTCTTGCGAGTCGTCGTTGTAGATGCGGTCGAAGAGTTCGGCGTCGAAATCGGGCCATTTTTCAAACGCATAGCTCTTGCGGAACACGCCGGGAGCCATGTTCCGGGCAATGAGCGCGGCCTCGATGAGCAGTGTCCCGGAGCCGCACATGGGGTCGATGAAATCGGTGTCGCCCTTCCATCCAGTCATGAGTATCATGCCGGCGGCAAGCACTTCGTTGAGCGGAGCCTCCACGGACTCCTGCCTGTAGCCACGGCGGTGCAGGCTTTCGCCGCTCGAGTCGAGCGAAAGCGTGCAGCGGTCTTCGGCGATGTGCATGTTCAGGCGTATGTCAGGGTTGGCCACGGAGATGTTGGGGCGCTGCCCGGTCTTCTCGCGGAACTGGTCAACGATTGCGTCCTTTACCTTGTATGACACGAACTTGGAGTGGCGGAACTCGTCGGAGAACACCACCGAGTCAACGGCGAAGCTCTTTTTCAAGTCGAGGTATTGGCTCCAGTCTATTTTCTTAACCTCTTCGTAAACGTCGTCGGCCGACTTGGCCTTGAAGTGCTTGATGGGCTTGATTACCCTTATGGCCGTGTGCAGGCTGAAGTTTGCGCGGTACATCATCTCCTTGTCGCCGGTGAACGATACCATGCGCCGTCCTATCCGCACGTTGTTTGCTCCTAATTGTGTAAGCTCTTTTGCCAAGACAGGCTCCAAGCCCATGAATGTTTTGGCTATGAGTTCGAATTCTTGTTCCATCGTTTTTCTTATGATTGGTAAAAGTAAAAAGGTAAAAAAGTAAGAAGGTAGAAAGTTTTTGTCCGTTACATGCCTGTCTTACCGCTTACTTCCGTTCTTTTACTTTTACTTTTTGTATTTAGTTTTTATTTGTTCTTATCAAATGTTTTCATGCATTTATATGCCAATCTAATCCTTTAACGGGAGGTTTTACCCTTTTTGCTGTTTCACTTTTTTACCGTTTTAGGATTGCCGTTTTACCTTCTTTGTCATTGGCTCCATATCCTCTGTCACCCAGATGTTGGCTCCTACTACGCAGCCTTTGCCTATCGTAACGCGCCCGAGGATTGTCGCGTTTGAGTAGACTATCACGTCGTCTTCGAGTATGGGGTGGCGCGGTATGCCCTTGATGGGGTTGCCGTCGGCGTCGAGCGGAAAGCTCTTGGCTCCCAGCGTAACGCCTTGGTACAGCTTGACGTTGTTGCCTATGATGCATGTCGCGCCTATTACTACGCCCGTGCCGTGGTCGATGGTGAAGTGGTGGCCTATCTGCGCCGCCGGATGAATGTCAATCCCGGTCTCCGAATGGGCCATTTCGGTTATTATCCTTGGTATGAGCGGCACGCCGAGCGTCACCAACTCGTGGGCTATGCGGTAGTTGACGAGAGCCTTTATCACGGGGTAGCAGGATATGATTTCGCCCTTGCTCTCGGCTGCAGGGTCGCCGTTGTATGCCGCTTCGACGTCGGTCGCCAGGACGGCGCGTATCTCCGGCAGGCGTTCAACGAGCTTGGCGGCCAGCTCTTCGGCCTGCGGCCTGCGGTAAAGTGGTATGTCCGCGGCCTGCGCATGCTCCGTGTCCATGAAACAAAGCCCGGCCAGAATCTGGTCGGTCAGCATTTTGTGCATGCGCTCCACGTTTACTCCTATATGGTAATTCAGTGTATTGATGTTTACCGTGGACTTGCCGTAGAAACCGGGAAACAATATCGAACGTGCAAGCCCAATAATCTCTTCGAGGGCCTTTGCCGAAGGTAACGGGTCGCCGTCGCGGTGCTGGTGAAACAGCTCTTTCAACGAATCGCGTTGAGACAACTTCTCTATTGTCCGTGTAAGAATTTGCGTCAAGTTGCCGGTACTCATTATGCGGTGTGTCAATATTGTGTGCAAATTTAATCGTTTTATCGTTACGCGCCAAATTTTTCACCTTTTTATTCATTGCGTTTTGTTCCGTTTTTTTACTGCGTGGCGGCCTGCCAGACGGCATGTTGCGGCCACGGGTTTTCCTTTGCTTTGCCGTTTGCACGTCAAGAGGCCGTCTTCCGTCTTGCAAAAGGCCGTGAATTGCAACATGAAAGGCCGCCTTTTGCACTGTAAAAGGTGGCCTTTTGTCGAGCCGCTGATATACAGGCAGTTACACGCTTGCATGCAAATGCGCTTTTGTAGGTTGTGGAAGGCCGTGTGAAGTGTAAGGTTTTCTTAAATCGGTGACAGGCGCCCGGGCTTTGAAACTAATTGCGTATCTTTACAATAAGATAAGCTGCACCTCGGAAATGAAAATAAAATGCCGTTTCACACCCTTTTATTTTGCATTTCACTCGGTTTGCATTATCTTTGGATAAGATAAGCTGCACCTCGGAAATGAAAATAAAATGCCGTTTCACATCCTTTTATTTTGCATTTCACTCGGTTTGCATTATCTTTGCATCAGTTGTTTTTCAAGGCAAGATGGAGTTTGTTCAGAGCATAATAGAAAATAACGGTTTCCCTGTCGTGACAGCGTTTTTGCTCGGCGTTATCGTGGCTTTGCACCCTTGTCCCTTAGCCACCAACATTGCGGCAATGGGCTATCTGGCCAAAGACGCGCACCGGCGCCGCCGAGTTTTTGCCAACTGTATGGCTTATACGTTTGGCCGCATGCTGGCATATTCGCTGCTTGGTGTGGTGCTGCTTGCCGTGTTCCGCGGCAGCGGTGGTTTCGAGGCGGCAGGCCGTTGGTTTGGACAGTGGGGCGAGAAGGTGCTCGCCCCGGTGCTTATTATAATAGGACTGTATTTCATTCTCGACCGTTTTCTCCATAAACATGAGCATTGCCCCAATGTGTCGGAGCGCGGACGCCGCTTTCACGGCAGTTGGGGCGGCCTGCTGTTGGGCGTGCTTCTGGCGATGTCTTTCTGTCCGGAGAGCGCCATAGTGTATTTTGGCATGCTCATGCCGTTGTCCGCACAGTCGTCGTGGGGCTATCTCTTGCCGGTCGTCTTCTCCGTCGCCACGTCGCTGCCGGCCGTCATCCTTGCCTGGGTGGTGGCTTACGGCATAGGCGGAACTGACTCTATGAGGGCGAAGATGCACCGTGTGCAGCGGTGGATAGGCGTTGTTGTTGGCGTGCTTTTCATTGGTGCGGGAGTGTTCTGCATGTTCAATTAAGAATTAAGTACCCACCCCAGCCCTCCCGAAGGGTGGGAGCTTGATTACTAAAATATTGGACTAAAATAATAAAAGGTTATCCTATATTGTTTTTTACATATCAAGCCCCCTCCCCAAGGGAGGGTTGGGGTGGGTATTTATCGCTCAAACCTAATCTCGACCGTGCCGAACCCCATGCTTTTGAACATCTGGTAGAACTGTTTGCTGGCGTTCTCTTCGGCGCTTGTCAGGTTCTCTTTGGTAAGGCAACGCGCTTTCATCCTATCCTTGGCACGCAGGTAAAGGTCGTTGCGGGCTTTTCCGTCCCATGTTCCCGACTCGAAGAACGACTGTGTCTGTGCCTCGTCTATAAAGTCGTCGTCAAGCAGTTTCACCTTGGGCAGTACGGCGCGCAGCGTGTCTCCGCTTACAGTTACCCAGTTTTCGGACGCCTCGCCAAGGTCTATGCCGATGCGCAGTGTGCCTTTGTATATGCGTATCAGGTCGTCGGAACCGAAGAGTTTTTTCCTCGTTGTGTCAACCATCTCCTCGTCGTCTATCGACAGGAACTCCCATTCGCCTATTTCCTTCATGGCCAGCACCTGTGTCGGGGTTATGTTTATGCTGTCGTTGACGTATGTGGTTATGCTTCCGTTGCGGCACTGGCGCACCAGGTATGCCGACGCAATGATGACCACTATCACCGTTGCCGCTATCAGGTAAAGCTTGATTTTGCCCGTTAAGAGCATCATCCTGCTCCACAGGCCGGGCTTTTTCTTATTGTTGTTTTTGTTGTTTGCCATATTCCATGCTGCTGTTTTCAAGTATTGCCGGCAGGTCGCTTTCGGTGAAGTCTTTACGGAACGTTATCGTGATATCCTCTTCGCGGTATCCTATCTGCGCCAGCATGGGCACTAAGATGTGCGCCGCGCTTTCGCGTGCCGTCTCTATGATTCCGGTCTGCGGTATGCTTTCAATGATTTGCCGGCGCCCTTGTTGCTCGTATGAGGCCATTTCGGCGTCGGTGAAGTTAGGACGCGCCAGGGCCACATGCTTCTTTATTCCATTGTGGTCGATGCGGCTCGAAGTAAGTTCCACTTTCGGGTCGGGCAACACTATTTCCACTTTGTCGCCTGACTTTATAATGTTCTTCTCGCTGAAAGTTCCGAAATCGATGTACGCTTTCAGCTTTGCTTCCATCGGTATTGCTATTTTCCGCGTAGACATAGGCATCGACACATCGAAGTCCCGGTTGAACATCGTTCCTTTCAGGCGCACGTCGTCATCGTGCGTTACAATCTTCCTCACCCGGTATTCAGCCGTGTACAGCTTGGCGCATTTGCGTATCTGCATCACCATTACGGGTATGGTGTCGATGGCATTGGCCGCTTTCCGGCTTTTGTCCCCTCCGGTGCAGGCTGCCAATGCGAGTGTGGACATGATGATGTAAAGTGCAAGTTTTCTCATAAGTTGTTACAAAATTAGAGAAAAACAGGTAAAATCCAAAATAAAACGGAAGTGAAACCGCTTTTTGTTTTGCTTTTTAATGAATTTATACTACTTTTGTAGCGGAAAACATAACATGCCAAAATGAAATATTTACAAGTACTGTTCGTTGCTGCTGTGACCGCATTTGCCTTTTCTGCTTGTAGCGAGAAGAAGCCGACAAACAACATTGTCGCTAAAAAGCCGGTTCCAAAAGCGCCGTCCGGGCCTGTCAAGATGCAGGATTCAAGGTTTGCGGAGGAAGTACAGTGGAACGGCGGAAGTTGCCTTGTCAGCATAGTGCGCCGTGCCGACACCTCGCAGCCCGTGATTACGGACGACGCCGGCGGCAAATACTATGACAACGTAATAGATGTAACCGTCACTCCTGCCAATGGCGATGGAACGGCGGATGGGGCTGCGCCTCTGTTCCATAAGACGTTCGGCAAGCAGGATTTCGCATCGATGGTTGATGCTGAATATCTGAAGAAAAGCGCCCTGTTGGGTATTGTCTTCGACCGTGTTGACGGCAACAATATCGTTTTCGCCGCGAGCGTAGGCCAGCCCGACGTACTAAGCGACGACTATGTGCCGATGCTTGTGACGGTTTCCCGTTCTGGAAACGTGACTATTTCGAAGGACACGAGACTTGACAGCGACGTGGAAGAGGACGGAATTTAAGAATTAAGAGCTTGCTGAATTAAGAATTAAGAGTTAAGAATTAAGAAAAACACTCTTGCCGTTTGATTTTACAAAGGTGTTTTTCTTAATTCTTAACTCTTAATTCTTAATTATAAAATCGTTTCATCTGTTCCTGTATTCCTGCGGCGTCATGCCGGTGGAATGCTTGAAAAACTTACAGAAAAAGCTTACGTTCGGAAAGTTGAGGGCGTAGGCTATTTCGGCCACTTGCTTGCTGCTGTATTTCAGCATGACCTTTGCGTTGGTTACAACGGCGCGGTCAATCCATTCCTTTGCGGTTATCCCGCTTACCTGTTTTATGACGGAGCTTAGGTAACGTGGCGTGACACACATCTTGCTTGCATAAAAAGCCAGTTTGCGCTCGTGCTTTGCATTGCTGTTGATGAGGCTTATGAAGGTGTTGAACAGTTCCTTTCCACGCGACGTTTCGGGTTGTTCCGTATCGGTTTCGATGTTTTTCAGGTAATTGTAATAATGTATTATCGAGTAAATGAGGCCGTTCAGGGCTTCGTCGGGGAAGTGTCCTTTGTTTATCATTTTCCACGCCGTGCCGAACAGGTATCTTATTTTTGCAGCGTCTTCGGCCTGGGGATGTATTGCGAAGAAAGTCGATTTGCCGTTGCACCATGCCGGCATCGATTTCCACATTGCCGCTTTCAGCCGCTCGTCGCCCACCATCATGCCGCACAGGTCGAAGTCTGCCGACACTTCGTTTAATTGTATAATACAGCCGGTGGATATGAATGCGAATGTTCCGATGCCGAATTCATACTCGATAAGGTTTACCGTTATTTTCGCGTTGCCTTGTAATATGAAGCCCATTCTGCAATCTTCCATAATGTAAGGCGTGTCTTTTTGCAGGATATTCTGTACGGCCTTGCTGCCTTCTGCAAGCATTGCCATGTCTTTGCCGATGAACATTGCCGGCGACTTTTCTGTCTTCACGTAATCCAATGCCGACTTCAGTTCATGGAACGAGAAGCGCTCCGGGGATTTGCTTTTCATGCCTTTATTTATTTGAACGTATTGTACAAAAGTACAAAAAGAACTTGTTTTGACAACGTTTTATTGCCTTAAATGTGCTGTTTGGAGCTAAGATAGTACAAAAAGAACATCATGCCGTAATATATGATAACGCCTTTACGTATCGATGTAGTTATCTTTGCACACAGAAACAATGAAAAACGAAAATATATGAAACATCATCTTATTTGCATGTTGGCGGTTTTCTGTCCGGCGGTGTGTGCCGCGCAGGTCACGCTTGAGCAGTGCAAGGCGTGGGCGGCCGACAACTATCCTGTCATACGGCAGTACGCCTTGGTGGAGCAGAGCAGCCGATTTACAGTGGATAATGCCATGAAGGCATGGCTGCCGCAGGTCAGTGTGAACGGTGCGGTGTCTTATCAGAGCGACGTTACGAGTCTCCCGATAGAATTGCCCGGCATCGACATACCTGAAATTGGCAAGGACCAGTATGATGTGAACATAACGTTGAGCCAGCAGTTGTACGATGGCGGTGCTGCGGCTTCGGCCAAACGGCTTGCCGAGGCGCAGGGCGACGTAGAGCACGGGAGGGTAAGCGTGGCGATGTATGATGTCAACCAGCGCGTAGACCAGTTGTTTTTCGGCGTTTTGGTGCTTGACGAACAAATCCGCCAGGTGCGCGTCTTGCAGGACGACTTGTCGCTTTCGCTGTCGTCGGTTGAGGCCATGATGAAAGGCGGCGTTGCCAATCAGGCCGACGTTGACGCTGTGAAGGTGGAGCAGGTGAAGGCGCGGCAGAAGGAAACCTGTCTGCTGACGCAGCGCAAGACGTACATGAAGATGCTCTCGACGTTCACCGGCAAGGACATGGGAGAGAACGACTCGCTGGCACGGCCGCCAATGCCGACACTGCTGCCAACTGACAACCGCCGCCCGGAACTTGAGCTTTACGCCGCGCAGAACAGCCTGATTGACACCAAGCTGAAAGCTCTCAACACCGATTTGCGGCCCCATGTCGGCGTGTATGCACGCGGCGGATACGGCAATCCGGGGCTGAACATGCTGAAAGACGATTTCGACGCGTATTATAAAGTCGGCCTTACGCTGTCGTGGAACTTCGGTTCGTTGTACACCCGGGCTAACGACAAGAAGAAACTTGAGGCCGAGCGGCAGACCGTGCAGTCAGAACGTGACGCATTCTTGTTCAACACGCGCCTTCAGACCGAGCTTCAGAGCGGGGCGATAGCAAGCTTGCGTGAGCAGATAAAGCAGGACGACGAGATAATAACCCTGCGTCAGCGCATACGCGAAAAGGCAGGGCAAAGGGTGGCAAACGGCACGGAGACAGTGAACGAGATGCTGCGCGACATCAACGCCGTAAGCGATGCGCAGCTTGCCAAGCGGCTGCACGAAATCCAACTGTTGCAGGAAATATACAAGGTTAAACATCTTAATAATATCTGAAAGATGAAAAAATTGATTGTTTTGATGGCTGTCATTGCTTTCGCTGCCTGTTCGGGTGGCGGTGACGAGCATGACGCTATTGGCATGTTCGAGGCTACTGAAGTTATTGTTTCAGCCGAACAGACGGGCAAGTTGCTGTATTTTGACGTCGATGAGGGCGACGTTCTCGCCAAGGGACAGCAGGTAGGGCTTGTTGATACGGTGCAACTCCAGCTGCGCGCGATGCAGCTCGGCGCAACGAAAGAGGCATACGCGAGCCAGCGCCCCGACATAGAGAAGCAGATAGCGGCGACGAAACAGCAACTGGCGAAGGCCGAGTTGGAGGTGGAACGGTATTCCGCCTTGGTGCGCGACAACGCCGCCAACCGCAAGCAGCTTGACGATGCGGAGAGCAGCGTGCGCGTGTTGCGCCGCCAGTTGGACGCGCAACTGTCGCAGCTTAACAACACCACGGGCAGCCTGAACCGCCAGATGGACGCCGCCGAGATACAGAGGCGTCAGGTAATCGACAACTTGGAGAAGTGCCGGGTGAAGTCGCCAATCGGCGGAACGGTGCTCGACAAGTATGCCGAGGCTGGCGAGTACGCCACTCCGGGCAAACCGTTGTTCAAGATAGCTGACGTTGCCGACATGAAGTTAAGGGCGTATGTCGATGCGCCGCAGCTCACTTCGCTTAAAGTGGGACAGCCGGTAAAGGTGTATGCCGACTTCGGCGAGGACGGCAACCGCGAGTATAAGGGCGTTATCGAGTGGATTTCGGACAAGGCGGAGTTCACCCCGAAGACGATACAGACACGCGACGAACGCGCCAACTTGGTGTATGCGGTGAAGATAGCGGTGAAGAACACCGACGGACTGATAAAAATCGGAATGTACGGCGAAGTGGATTTTTAAGTTAGGAGTAGAGGAGTAAAGTAGTAGAGGAGTAAGTCTCACTTTCTCACCTCCTCACTTTCTCACCTTTAAATCCATGTTCTCACCTTCTCACCTCCTAACTTTCTCACCTTCAAATCCATGCTCTCACTTTCTCACCTTCTCACTTTCTCACCTTTAAAACTATGGTTTCAGTTGACGATTTGCGAAAGAATTACGGACGGACGACGGCTTTGGACGGTATTTCGCTCAATGTCCGTGAGGGCGAGATATACGGCATCATAGGCCCTGACGGCGCAGGCAAGACGTCACTCTTCCGCATATTGGCTACGCTTCTGTTGCCCGACGGCGGAAGGGCCACGGTCGATAGCCTTGACGTCGTTAAGGACTATCGGGAGCTGCGGCGGCGCATAGGCTACATGCCAGGCAGGTTTTCGCTGTATCAAGACCTGTCGGTGGAGGAGAACTTGCAGTTTTTCGCCTCGGTGTTCAACACCACGATAGAGCGGAATTACGCTCTTATAAGGGACATTTACAGCCAGCTTGAGCCGTTTAAGGCGCGCAGGGCAGGTAAGCTGTCGGGCGGAATGAAACAGAAGCTGGCGCTTTGCTGCGCCCTGATACATGCTCCGCGCGTGCTGTTGCTCGACGAACCGACAACAGGCATCGACCCGGTGTCGCGCAAGGAGCTGTGGACTATGCTGCGGAAGTTGAGGCAGGACTACGGCATAACCATCGTGGTGTCAACTCCTTACATGGACGAAGCGTCGCAGTGCGACCGCATTTCGCTGATGCAGGGCGGACGGTTGTTGCAGACCGACACTCCCGATGGGATATGTGCGGCGTACACCGGCCGTCTGTTCGCGGTGAAGAGTGCCGACATACACCGTCTGCTTGACGACCTGAAGAAATGTGCCGGTGTGAAGACCGCGTTCGCATTTGGCGACAGCTTCCATGTAACGCTGGACGATGATGTGGCTTCATGCACGCTGTGGGATTACCTGAACGGCCTCGGTCACACAGACGTTGAAGTGAAAAAGATACAGCCTTCGGTCGAGGATTGCTTCATGTCGCTGATGAAGTTGTGAGCAGTGGACGTACCTGTACATGTTGATGTGTAGCCTAACCGTAAACGGTTGACGGTCAATGTGTTATAAACGGTGCTGCAAAAGACGGCTTTTCGCCGTGCAAAAGGTACTCTTTCGTGCTGTAAAAGGTGGCTTTTTGCGGCCTGAAAGGTGCTCATTTATAGTTAGGGAATATGAATTATAGAAACATATAAATATAATGTTCAAACAAGTGAGGCGCTCGGTAACCGTCATTCCGCGCTCCGACGCGGAATCCAGAAAGCATCAAAAGTGTCAAATAATATTGATTGTAAACAATGGATTCCGCGTCGGAGCGCGGAATGACGGTTACCGAGTACTTCACTTGAGATTAATTTTGTACGATTGTAATAATCATATCCTAATAAATCCGGTTTGTGGACGGCCTTTGCCCGAAAGCCTTTCGTAAACTTGGAAAATTGATGTGGATATTCTGCCGGTAACTTACCGGCAAAAGATATGTAAGAACTATGGATGCGGAAAATGTGATTACGGCGGAAAAACTGACTAAGCAGTTCGGTGCGTTCGTTGCCGTTGACCATATAACGTTCAGCGTGCGGCGCGGCGAGATATTCGGCTTTCTCGGTGCGAACGGTGCCGGAAAGACTACGGCCATGCGCATGCTGGCAGGTCTTAGCCGTCCGACTGACGGCAGTGCGGTGGTGGCCGGCTTCGATGTAGGCACACAGCCGGAGCAGGTGAAGCGGCACATCGGCTACATGAGCCAGAAGTTTTCGCTTTACGACGACCTGACCGTGGCCGAGAACATGCGCCTTTTCGGCGGAATATACGGCATGCGGCGCAGCCTGATAAACGGCAGGATTGACGGCATGTTGGGCGAACTCGGTTTGCAGGACGAGCGCAAAAGTCTTGTAGGCTCACTGCCCTTGGGGTGGAAACAGAAGCTGGCTTTCGCCGTGGCGACGATACACGAGCCTGAAATCGTGTTCCTCGACGAGCCTACCGGAGGCGTTGACCCCGTTACGCGGCGCACGTTCTGGGAGCAGATTTACCGCGCCGCCGACCGTGGCACGACGGTTTTCGTCACCACTCACTACATGGACGAGGCAGAGTATTGCGACCGCGTGTCAATCATGGTTGACGGACGCATCGCCGCGCTTGGCACTCCGCACGGACTGAAGGGCGACTTTGACGCAACTGACTTGTACGGCGTTTTCTACAGTCTCGCACGCAAAGCTGAAAGGAGGTGATACATGGCACAGTTTGTTTCGTTCATCCGTAAGGAGTTTCTGCATATCTTCCGCGACAGGCGCAGTATGCTGATATTGCTCGGAATGCCCGTTGTGCTGCTTCTGTTGTTCGGCTATGCGGTTACGACAGAGGTGCGTAACGTGCGCGTGGCGGTGCTCGACCACTCGCGCGACGAGGTGACTACGAGGGCATACGACCGCATTTCGTCAAACGAATATATGTCGCTCGCAATGGTTACGGCCGACCGCCGCGATGTTGACGCGGCCTTCAGGCAGTGGCGGATAGACGTTGCGGTAGTGTTCGGGAGCGGCTTTGCAAGCGACATAAGGCATTTCGGCACGGCCCAGGTGCAGGTGCTCGTCGACGGAACGGAGCCAAACCAGGCCGCCATGCGGTTGCAATATGTAGGCCAGGTGCTGTCGGCCATGCGTAATGACATTGTGAAAGGAGGCGTGGCCGATGCCGGTTTCAACATCGTTCCGGTTACGCGGATGCTTTATAACCCACAGCAAAAGAGCGAATACAACTTTGTTCCGGGCGTGATAGGCATGCTTCTTATGCTTGTGTGCGTGCTGATGACCAGCGTGTCGATAGTCCGCGAGAAGGAGACTGGCACGATGGAGGTGCTTCTCGCGTCGCCTCTTTCCCCTGCACGCATCATCATGTCAAAGCTCGTTCCTTATTTCGTAATCTCCGTGTTCAACGTTGCCACGGTGCTTCTGCTCGCTCGCTATGTAATCGGAGTGCCCATGGCAGGCAGCCTGTGGTGCTTCCTCGGCGTCACGTTGCTTTACACCCTCGTGTCGTTAACGCTCGGACTGTTCGTCTCAAACCTTGTCCGCACGCAGGTGGCGGCAATGGTTGTGTCGATGTTGTTCATCATTCCAACGATATACCTGTCAGGTCTGGCGTTCCCATTGGAGAGCATGCCGAAGGTGTTGCAGTACATCTCGGCAATCGTTCCGGCGCGTTGGTTCATCGATGCGGCGCGTCGCCTGATGATACAGGGCGTTGAGGCGCGTTACATACTGACTGACGTGTGGGCGATGCTCGCCATGGAAGCGGTGCTGTTGGTTGTCGCGCTGAAGAAGTTTAAGGTAAGGCTTTAACACCCACCCCGGCCATCCCGAAGGGAGAGGACTTGATATGTTTCATTACGGACGTGATTAAATGGATAATGTCAATGAGCAAGTTGAATTTGAAGATATTTTCAAAAGGTAACCAGACTCCCTCCCCACTGGAGGGTTGGGGTGGGGCTTTTCTCATCCGGAAAGAGTTTCTGCAAATCAGGCGCAACGCCTTTCTGCCGAAAATATTTGTCGTTTTGCCTATCATAATGCTGCTGATTGTGCCATACGCGGCCAATCAGGAGGTGAAGGACTTGAAGTTCTGCGTTGTCGACAACGACCGCAGCACGCTCTCGCGCGAACTTGTCGCACAGGTGGATGCCTCTAAGTATTTCATGCTTGAGTCTGTGCATGGCGACTATCGCAGTGCGTTGGAACAGGTGGAGATGGGTAAGGCCGATGTGATACTCGACATACCGCACGGCTTCTCGTCAGATGTGGTGCGCGAGGGCACGGCCTCCGTCAATGTGAACGTCAACGCGGTGAACGGCGTGAAGGGTGCTCTTGGGCAGGCTTACATGCTCAGCATAATATCCGACTTCGCCTCGGCGCAGCGCGAGGAGCGCGGTATCGGGGTAGGGCAGGGCGCTGTTGGCGGTGTGGACGTGCGTCCGCGTTACCTCTTCAATCCAAGTCTTGACTATAAGGTGTACATGGTTCCGGGAATAATAGCCATGCTCCTGACGCTGCTCATAGGCTTTCTGCCGGCGATAAACATCGTCGGCGAGAAGGAGAAGGGCACCATCGAGCAGATTAACGTAACGCCTGTAAGCCGCACGGACTTCATCCTGTCGAAGCTCATTCCTTACTGGATAATCGGCCTGTTCATGCTCCTGTGGTCTATGCTGTGGGCATACATCCTTTACGGAATGCGTCCTGAGGGCAGCGTGTGGTTAGTGTTGCTGTCGTCGCTGCTGTTCTTCCTCATCGTGTCGAGCCTCGGCCTGATAGTGTCAAACTGCTCTGCCACAATGCGTCAGGCCGCCCTGCTGATGCTGTTCTTCCTCATAATATTCGTCCTTATGAGCGGTTTGCTTACGCCGATAGCCAGTATGCCAGACTGGGCGCAGGCCATAACGTATGCCAATCCACTGCGTTACTACATCGAAGCCCTGCGCTCTCTCTACCTGAAAGGCAGCACGCTGGCCGACCTCCAGCCGCAACTGCTCTCGATGGCGGCCTACGCCGTGGTGTCGTGGGCTGGCGCGATACTTAGCTACAAGAAAACAAACTGATTTTCATACATTTGCTGTCATCTGTCAGTATAGCATGTATCTTTCTGAAAACCAGTCTTTT
This sequence comes from uncultured Prevotella sp., assembly GCA_900551055.1. Classification (GTDB taxonomy): domain Bacteria; phylum Bacteroidota; class Bacteroidia; order Bacteroidales; family Bacteroidaceae; genus Prevotella. The sequence goes on from URUK01000029.1 coordinate 30,675, forward strand.
ACGGGCTGACAGATAAATGCGTTTACTGTCAGCTTACCATCATATCCTCCACCGTTTTGTGACCTGCGCTGACAGTAAACGCATTCCTCTGTCAGCCCGTAACCTGCTCACAATCAGCACGTTAACCTCTATACTGACAGATGACAGTAAAAAACAAAAATCTTTTTCACTGTCATTGTAATAATCACTTTGTAAATTTCACCATTCCACTTGCTTTATCCACCATTGCAAAAGGCCGTCAATGGCATTGCAAAACATGCCCTTTTAGCGTGCAAAAGATGACCTTTTAGGGCGTGAAAGACTGTATAATACACATCAAAGCACATTCATACAAGACTCATTTCTATTTAGGTTAATGGTTTGTAAAAGTATATAATTATAATGTTCTATACAAGTGAGGCACTCGGTAATCGTCATTCCGGGCTCCGACACGGAATCCAGAAACTAATAATAATGTTCAATTGTATTGTTTGCATACACTGGATTCCGTGTCGGAGCCCGGAATGACGATT
>URUK01000030.1 GCA_900551055.1 uncultured Prevotella sp.
TCAAGCTCCCTCCCTTCGGGAGGGCTGGGGTGGGTTTTAGGTGTGCTGGGGTGGTCTTTTTTACCTTTTTACCTTTCTACTTTTTTACTTTTAAAAAGTAAGATACGTTAAAAATGCGTGATAATGCGCCTTGCCGTCGGTTGTTTTCAGCTATTTTCAGTAATTTTGCAAGGCATTATTAATTTTATCATTTTTTACTTTTAAATGAGCAACGAGATTAATCCGCTGTACTCAAACCTCAGAGGTTTGAGCGCCGGCGATGTCGAGAAAAGCCGCAGGGAGCACGGCGAAAACACGCTGACTCCCCCCAAGCGCACACCACTTTGGAAACTCTACCTTGACAAATACAAGGACCCCATCATCAAGATTTTGCTTGTAGCCGCAGTGGTTTCGCTCGGTTTGGCCGCCATCCACGGCGAATACATCGAGACAATAGGCATCATCCTTGCCATTGTCCTGGCTACCACAATCGGCTTCTGGTTCGAGATGGACGCCGCAAAGAAGTTCAACGTGCTCACCGCCCTTGGCGAGGAGTCGCCTGTAAAGGTGAGACGCGACGGCAAGGTGGTTGAAATCGCGCGGAAAGACGTTGTCGTAGGCGATGTCGTCATAATCGAAGTGGGCGACGAGATACCTGCCGACGGCACGCTGATAGAGTCGACCGACCTGCAAATAGACGAGTCGTCGCTCACCGGCGAACCGATAATCACCAAGCACGCCGACCCCGAAAAGAACGACAAGGAGGCCACTTACCCCTCGTCGAAGGTGCTGCGCAGCACGATGGTGATGAACGGACGCGGCTCGTTCCAGGTGACAGAAGTGGGCGATGCGACCGAGATTGGCAAGGTGTCGCGCGCCAGCACCGAGATAACTTCGGTGAAAACGCCACTCAACCTTCAGCTTGACAAGCTGGCGAAGCTCATCAGTAAGTTCGGCATCGGCATATCGGTAGCCGCCTTCGTCATCTTCCTCGGCCGCGACATCATCGTCGATGCGGACGGCATCTGGCATTCAACCGACTACCTGAAGATGGCCGAAGTGGTATTGAAATACTTTATGATGGCCGTCACGTTGATAGTTATGGCCGTGCCCGAGGGCATGCCAATGGCCGTAACCCTCAGCCTCGCGCTCAACATGAGGCGCATGCTGAAGAACAACAACCTCGTGCGCAAGCTCCACGCCTGCGAGACAATGGGTGCCGTGACGGTAATCTGCACCGACAAGACCGGCACGCTGACGCAGAACAAGATGCAGGTGGCCGAGATGCAGCAGTATGACACCGACGACGCGCTTTTCCGCTCGTCAATAGCACTGAACACCACCGCCCACCTCGACGCGGAAGGCGGAAAGGGCATCGGCAACCCTACGGAGATAGCCCTGCTCTTGTGGCTTGAAAAGGCCGGAGTCGACTACAAGGAGCTTCGCAAGGACGAATACATGGAGGCGCAGCTGCCTTTCTCGACCGAGAGAAAGTACATGGCTACCGTAGGAAAGGCAGGCGGCAGGCGCGTGCTGATGGTGAAGGGTGCGCCCGAGATAATCATGTCGATGTGCGACCTTGACGATACCGCACGCGCGGAAATCACCAACCGCCTGCGCGGTTACCAGAACCAGGCCATGCGCACGCTGGCTTTCGCATACCGCACGCTTGACGGCGGAGAGCTGCCCGACATGGCCGCCATCGCCTCCGGGCAGAAGCTGACATTCCAGGCGGTAACGGCCATCAGCGACCCGATACGCTCTGACGTGCCCGACGCTGTGAAACAGTGTATCAGCGCGGGAATACAGGTCAAGATAGTAACCGGCGACACGTCGGCAACGGCTATCGAGATAGCACGCCAGATAGGCATTTGGGACAAGGAAACACCGGCAGAGGCGCAGATAACCGGACCCGACTTCGCCGCCCTTTCGGACGAAGACGCCTTCAACCTTGTGCCCAAGCTGCGCGTGATGAGCCGCGCAAGGCCTACCGACAAGCAGCGTCTTGTCAACCTGTTACAGAAGCACGGGGCTGTGGTTGCTGTCACAGGTGACGGCACAAACGACGCTCCCGCCCTGCACCATGCCCACGTCGGACTGTCCCTCGGCTCAGGAACGTCGGTGGCGAAGGAGGCCAGCGACATGACGCTTATCGACGATTCGTTCGGCAGCATAGTAAACGCCGTGATGTGGGGGCGCTCGCTTTACCGCAACATCCAGCGCTTCCTCTTCTTCCAGTTGGTGGTCAACGTCACCGCGCTTCTGCTCGTCCTGGGCGGTTCGTTCATAGGAACGGAGCTGCCGCTCACCGTCACCCAGATACTTTGGGTCAACCTTATAATGGACACCTTCGCTGCTCTTGCGCTGGCGTCGCTGCCTCCTTCGCGCGAAGTAATGAAGGAAAAGCCGCGCAAGCAGACCGACTTCATCATAACGAAGGGCATGGCCCGTGGCATCATAGGCATCGGACTGGCCTTCTTCGCCGTGCTGTTCGCCTTCCTCATTCACTGCAACCAGCAGGGCGGCGACCTGCATCTGCACGAGCTGTCGCTGTTCTTTACCACGTTTGTGATGCTCCAGTTCTGGAACTTGTTTAACGCAAAGTCGTTCGGTTCGAACCATTCGGCCTTCCATGCGTTCACCCATGACAACGGCCTTCTGCTTGTCTTGTTCATCATCTTGGGCGGACAGTGGCTCATTGTGACCTTCGGCGGCGGAATGTTCCGCACCGAACCGCTGTCGCTCACGGAGTGGGGCGTCATCATAGCAAGCACTTCCGTGGTGCTCTGGATTGGCGAGATATGGCGCGCGGTGAAGCGCATGACTGCTAAGTGAGCGGCGGAGTGGCAGAGATAAAGCGCAATCTGATAGTGGATTTGGGCGGCGTCCTCACCGGGCTTGACCGCCGCCGCTGCATCGAAGCCTTTACGGCCATCGGGGCGGAGGACGTTGCATGCTACGTTGACGAGTGCCGTCAGGAGGACTTGTTCCATGACCTTGAGGTGGGGCTGACCGGCGTCGGCGAGTTCTGCGACGCCGTGCGCCGCGCCTGCAAAAGGTGTACGGCGACTGACGAGGACATCTGCCGTGCGTGGAACGCCCTGCTTACGGGCATTCCCGTGGCTCGTCTTGACATGCTGCTAAGGCTGAAACGCAGCCACAGGCTCGTACTGTTGAGCAACACCAACCCGATACACTGGCACAAGGCGGAGACCTGCTTCTTCACCGCCGGCGGCCTTACGGCGGGCGATTACTTTGAGGAAGTGTTCCTGTCGTACCGCATGCACCTGCTGAAACCCGGCGAGGAGATATTCCGCAGGGTGCTCGACGCGACGGGCTTCGCGCCCGGCGACACGCTCTTCATCGACGACTCGCCGGCCAACCGCGCCGCAGCCGAGGGGCTTGGAATGGCCGTTGCCCCAGGCCTTGAGGCCCTTCCGGGCTTGGGATACATGTAGATTATTGATTATGAAGCTGTTTCATCTCGACCTGAACGACGCTCCCTGCGCGGCAATGCCGCCCTGCGTGGCAACCATCGGCTTTTTCGACGGAGTGCACAGGGGACACCGTTACCTAATAGACGGCTTGAAGGCGCGCGCCAACGGCGTTGCAGATATGCAGTCGACGGTCATCACCTTCGACAACCATCCGCGCCTTGTGCTGCACCAGGACTACCGTCCGCGCCTGCTCAACACAGCTGCGGAGAAGGTGGAAAGACTTTCGCTGACGGGCGTTGACAACTGTGTGGTGCTGCATTTCGACGAGGCCATGGCCTCGCTTTCCGCCCGGGAATTCATGCAGACGGTGCTGCACGACAGGCTTAACGTGCGCACTTTGGTTATAGGATACGACAACCGCTTCGGCCGCAACCGCTCGGAAGGCTTTGAAGACTACGTGCGCTATGGCCGCGAGACGGGCATCGACGTTGTGCATGCCGACGCTTTCACGCTTAACGGCGTGCAGGTAAGCTCGTCGGTGGTGCGCTCGTTCCTCTCCGAGGGCGAAGTACGGATGGCCGCCATGTGCTTAGGCTACGACTACCGGCTTACGGGCCGCGTTGTCGGGGGATACCACGAAGGCCGCCGCATGGGCTTCCCCACGGCCAACATAGAGCCTGACGACAGCCTGAAAATTGTGCCCCGCGCAGGCGTTTACGCCGTAAGGGTGGCCTTGGAGGACGGCTCTCGCCTGATGGGCGGTATGATGAACATAGGCACGCGGCCTACGTTTGACGGCACGGAAACCACGCTCGAGGTCAACATCTTCGGCTTCAGCGGCGACCTGTACGGGCAAACCCTGACCGTAATGTTCGTCGACAAGCTGCGCGACGAGCGCAAGTTCCCCTCCGTAAAGCGGCTCATGGAGCAGCTGGAAGAGGACAGGCGCGAGGCGGGAAAAGTAATCCTAAATGTAAAAAGGTAAAAAAGTAAAAAGGTAAAAGGGAAGTGAGACAGTGAGACAGCGAGGCAAATTGAAAAGGTGAAAGGGTGAAAAGGTGAAAAAGGCCGCGCCTATGGCAAAGCATCTGTCTTGACTTCTTGGCTTAATAACTCATTAACTGCCAAAAGGAAATGCCCTGACTTCAAAGCATTTGTCCTTAACTCCCAGCGAGCGCAGCGAGCGAGGATTCCTTTGAGCGGAGTGAAAAAACTCCTCTAACTCCTTTAACTCCTAACATAATCTTCTCTAACTCCTAATAAAAACAAAACATGAAAAAGGCTTTATTATATCTTTTCGGCTTCGTGCTGATACAGTTTTTCGTATCGTGGGCGGTTTACGCCGTGTGGATGCTCTGCTCGGGCGACAGCGGCGCCGACGTGTGGCGCACGTTCTGCAGCGGCAATTCCGCCGCCCTGACAGGGCCTATGCTCATAGCGGCGTCGGCCGCGTCGAGCGTCGTTGCAGGCGCGGTGTTCATCTGGAGGCGTTACGCAGTGGTGTCGCCAACATACCTCCGCACGCGCCCTTGGGGCGTATTCTTCTGGTGCGCCATGGCATCGATAGGCACTCTCGCGCCCTCCGCCGGCCTGCAAGAGCTTCTGCCGGAACTGCCCGACATGATGAGCGACACGTTCAAGACCATCCTCTCCAACGAGTACGGCTACTTCACGCTGTGCCTGCTCGCGCCACTTGTCGAGGAACTTGTTTTCCGCGGCGCCATACTGCGCGTCCTTCTCGGCGTGTTCAACCGCCATTGGGCGGCCATAGCGGTGTCTGCCGCCATCTTCGCCCTTGTCCACCTGAACCCGGCGCAGATGCCCCACGCGTTCCTCATGGGGCTGCTTCTCGGCTGGATGTACTACCGCACGGGCAGCATACTGCCGGGTGTCGCCCTGCATTGGGTCAACAACACAGCGGCCTACGCCATCTACATGCTCATGCCCTACGCGGCCGACAGCGGCCTGACGGGCCTCTTTGGCGGCGACACAGTGCGCATACTGCTGGCCGTAGGCTTCTCGCTGCTGATTTTCATCCCGTCGGTTTACCAGCTCAACCTGCGCATGAAGCCGGCAGGCAAGTAACCACCCGTGCAACAGCTTGACGCCCAACGCATTACAAAAAGCCACGTTTCACCCGATGAAACGTGGCCTTTTGCATTGTAAAACATGGCCTTTTATACTGCAATTTGCCGTGTTTTTAATTGAGAGTTGAGAATGTGGAATGGAGAATTATGATTACTTTTGAGGTTGCCTGTTAGCAAAAGTAATCATAATTCTCCATTCCACATTCTCAACTCTCAATTAAAAGTAAGGGAGGGGGCTTGATTACCTCTGTCTTATTATTTTCATACCGGCCTTATCCGTCTTATTACTCCCATTGCTCCCAGAAGTTCCATTAAAAGCCGAAAACCACATATAATGAAGAAAATAATCACTTTTCATGGGGCATTCTCGCTAAAAATAGCTATATTTGCCAACGGCTTCGGGGAGAAATCCGAGGCTTGCAGAAAGGCATTTGAGCCGTAGTTCTTTGTTCTAAAATCGCCAAATTAAAGAACCATTAAAAGAACACGAGTGAAGGATGCCCCTTTGCTGTATCGTATATGATGAAGAGCGGAAGCCGCATTCCGCCCTGTCGCCATATCGGTTCGGCGTGGGGTGGTTATTTTCTTCCGTTCTTTTTAATGGCAGTGTTTGGCGATACTGGGAACAAGGGAACGAGGGCGATAATCAAGTCCGCGCCTTTTCTGTATGCGCCAACATGAAAACAAAACGGCCGGATTTGGCGGACTTGCAGGCATAAAAGGGTCTTATGCCATGAAACACCTTATTAATATATCCAACAAACAATAACAATTTAAAAACAAAGAACCATGATTATCCTTATTCTGGAAATCGCGGCTGGCATCGCCGCGTACTATTTTATGAAGAAAAAGCTCACCGAGAAGTACAGCGAAAGTTTTGTAAAGAGCGTCAAGTGGATGCTCATCTCGCCGATAGTGCAGGTGCTTGTATTCGTATCTGTATGTACGTCGGCGTTGATGTACACGCAGGTAATAGACGAAGCGACACGCGCAAGGAGCGGCGTAGGCTTGTCTTCGTTGTTCGGTTCAGGCTTAGGCGGCAGCTCTGATTACAGCCTCGGCAGCAGATACACGGAATCGTTGATGGAAAGTCCGGCGTTTCAGGATGTGGCGTTGAGCGCACTCGTCACGATGTTTGTCGGCTTGGTTGCCGCCGTGCTGTTCGTAATAATGGCAATAAGGCAATTCCGCGGCATCTTCGGTGAAGGTAGTGAGAACCGTTTAAAGACAGCCCACAAAGTAACGCTGATTACCACGTATGCCGTACAATTCAGCCTGGCATGGAGGACAATAAGCGTGGCCGACTACGCTTACCACTTATCTGACGATACGTTCAAATACGGAACATATATCGGCCTTCTCATAGTCGTATTGGTGTTAGGCACTTTATCTGACAAGTTTATGAAGAACGCATCCCTGTTCTTTGAACAAAGGGAGGCCGATATGACCGCAAAACAGGCCGCAACGGAGCAGCCCTCGCCTGCCGCCACGCCGTCAAGCTCGAAGGTGGAGCAGCTGCAAGAACTGAAGAACATGCTCGACCAAGGCATACTTACGCAGGAAGAGTTTGACAACGAGAAGCGCAAACTGCTAAACCAATGACACCATGGCGATAACAGACAAGAACAAACCGACATTTGAGAGGCTGCAAGAACTGAAGCAGCTCTACGAGAGCGGCATACTGACAAAAGAGGAGATGGAGGCCGAAAAGGCCGACATACTCGGTCAAGAGAAACCACGTGAGGAAGAGCCGGAACAGCCGTCTATCAGTGAAGAGCAGGCGGACGGCGAACCGGGGGAGGCATCTTATGTTGTGGAAGACTTTGAGCAGGAAATAGAAGGCAACCGAAAAAGAAACCGCCTGATTGTCGTCGCCGTCACGCTGGTTGTCGCCATAGTGCTCATTTCGCAGCTTCCCGGCCACGATGGCGGCAGCACAAGCTACACCGTTGCCGTGGACACGACATATAATGAAACGGCGGTTGTAGACTCTGTGGTGACAACAGAGTATTACACCGGCACACAGGCCATCCTCGAAAAAGCCTTGGCCGACAACCCGACGGTGACAAACTTCTTCGCAATACCCGAAATATCGGAGGCCGTGCAGAACGGATACGGACGCGAGTTTTACGACTTCCTGATATCGAAAATCGCTCCGTGCAAGGATGTTCATATAGGGCTTAACAAGTCGGAGGGCAACTATTACGAGGGAACAACATACTCGGCATACTTTGACCTTAAAGAAGAAGACAACTGTTCGGTGGCGTTTTCGTACAACGTTGACGATGAAGTAGCCGCTGTCACGCTGATACTTGGCGACAGCAAAGTGAACCCCGACGGCACGTTTGCCCTTGCCGAGGGCAGTAAGTGGAAGCTTACATACGAGAATGACGAGTTTGGCGACCCGATAGAAAGCAAGCCGCGCATATATGTAGAGGGCGAAAATGAATATGTGTCAGAAAGCCTGTACATGACCGTGTTGAAAGAAAACCCCAGCCAAATAGTGTTCTATTACGAGCTGCCTTGGTCAGACATACACGACGTGAACAAACTGACGGCGATAAAAATCAAGGACAAGGCCGACGGAACTGTGTACAGTGTAAGCAACTGCCGGTACTTCAAAGACCATTGCATACTGCCTGAAGAGGACTCGAAATACATCCGCCAGCTATGCGACAGCTGTCCTTCGGCAAGTTTCTCCATAAGGTTTGAAATCTCAAATTACGACCTCTTGATGGACACCGAAAACAGGAGCGCCGTATTCGACTTCGACAACGGCCGCGCCTACGGACTGTCAAACGCGCTCAACCACTACTTTCGCCGCGCGTTCTGAAACGTCCGACACAAAACTGAAAAACTGTATTTGCAATGAGAAATCATTTCGGCAATCACCCGGAACAACCGTGAACTGTAACCGCCTGACAGTCAGCGGCTTGCCAATATGCCGTGTTTTGCAATGCAAAAAGCCACCTTTTAGCTTGTAAAAGGTGGCATTTTACATTACAATTTGCCGTGTATTGGGTTCATCCGCAAATGTGTCGGATGCTTTTTGTTCTATTTTCAGTAAATAATCGTTTTCAAATGAGGCACTCGGTAATCGTCATGCCGCACGCCGATGCGGCATCCAGAATACACAAATAATGTCAAATGACATCGGCTGCATTCAGTGGATGCCGCATCGGCGTGCGGCATGACGATTACCGAGTGCCTCATTTGACATTAATCTTGTATGATTTTATAATCGTATTTTCATCCAACACATTTGCGGATGAACCGTATTTTTAATTGAGAGTTGAGATTTTAGAATGGATAATTATGATTTGCCTTATTGGCAGACAACCTTCAAGGTAATCATAATTCTCCATTCTAAATTCTCAACTCTCAATTAAAAACGATTGCCGGCAGGATGTGCCTGCACTTTTTGTTCACATCCGCAGTTCCCTTTGCAGCCACACTTTCATTATCGGGTCGGGTATGACGGCCTTGCGCTTGTCAATCTCTATAAGCTCTTTTTTTATCAGGGCGCGCTTTATTATGCTGACGTTCGCCGACGAGCCGAGCTGGTATTTGCGCATCACTTCCTGCGTGGTAAACTCGCTGTGCACGCCGTCTATTATGGCGCGGAGGAAGTTCATCTGGAAGGATGTAAGGCTTTCGGTCTGCTTCTCGAACAGCGGCGTGTTCTGGTCGATGATGTCTTGGAAGGCGGCTTCAAGCTCCTGCCGGGTGGCTTCCTTGCCGGTGCGCGTCCACACGAGCCACGCCAACTGCTGCACGTATGACGAGTGGTTGTCAACCCTGCGGCATATCTCCTCCGCAAGCTCCGCCGGTATGCTCTTTCCCGTTGCCTCGAAGCGGCTGCGGATGTAGCCAACCCAGTCGGCGGTGGCGATTTTTTGCAGGTAAACCGTGTCGCCGAACTTGTAGAACGGCAAGCTCTTACGCTCAAAAAGCTCGTTCATCAGGTGCTTCTTGCTGCCGAACAGGCAGTAAGCCACGTGCTTTTGCAGCTGCCACACGGAGCGCAGCCGCTTCTGGAAAGTCTTTGAGTCCTTGAATTCGCCTATCTGCTGGAACTCGTCTATGCACACCACGATGCGGCATCCTTTCTTTTCGGCTATCTTTTCGGGCAGCTGCAGTATCTCGTCGATGTCCTCTCTTTTCGGCGTAAGCTCCAACGAGAGCGAGAAGTCGGCGGCAGGGTCGGCGCCTAACGATATTTTCGGGCTTATGCGCGACAGGAACTGCCTGATGTTCTCCATCCATTCTTCCACCTTTGTCGATGTCTGTTTCAGCACAGCCGAGGCGAAAGCGTCGTAAAAGTCGGCGTCGCTCCGGCATGAGAAGATATCGAGATAAACTATCTTCAGCTCGTCCGTCTGTGCCAGCCGGCACACTTTCCGCACCAGCGACGTCTTTCCCCAGCGGCGTGGCGAAATCAACACCGTGTTCACTCCGCTGCGGAAGTTCGTCAGCAGGCGTGCCGTTTCGCTTTCACGGTCGGTGAAGTTGTCGCCCGAAGCCGCAACACCGAATACAAAAGGCTTGTTTTCCATAATCTCTTACAACTGTTATCGCAGCAAAGATACTAATAATTTTGTTAGTAATAAACTTATTACTAATATTTTTATTACAAGCCATTGCGCCCTGTTCCGGCATTGGTTGTCATACAGGTAATTGCCTGCGCGGAAATGCCTGACAGTCAGCGGCTTGCCAATATGCCGTGTTTTGCAATGCAAAATGCCACCTTTTAGCGTGTAAAAGGTGGCATTTTATCTTTCAATTTGCCATGTTTTTAATTGAGAATTGAGAATTTAGAATGGAGAATTATGATTACCTTAAAGGTTGTCTACCAACAAAGCAAATCATAATTCTCCATTCTAAATTCTCAATTCTCAATTAAAAACGAGTGTGGGTCTTGCTCCTTACATCCTCGTCAGCTTGTACGTCTTGCCCGGCTGGGTGTCGATGTCATACTCGTAGACGGTTTTCAGTATGGGCCACTGGGGGCTTTTCAGCTCCTGCGACACGAGGGGCTGCTTGATTTCCACCGGCGCGTAGAGCGCGTTGGGGCATGCCCCCTCGGCCTTGCGCAGGCCCTCGCCCTTGAGCGGAACATACGAGCGGACGCGCAGCACGCCGCCGATGCGCGACGTTACGGCAGCCTCTTCAACCTGTCCGCCGGTCCACTTCATGTCCACCACGAAGCCTCCGCGAGCCACGAGGCCCTTCACTTCGCCGTCGTTCCATGCCGAGGGCAGCGCCGGGAGCAGGTGGACGGCTCCGTCGTGGCTCTGCAACAGCATCTCCGCCACGCCCGCGGTGTAGCCGAAGTTGCCGTCAATCTGGAACGGCGGGTGCGCGTCGAACAGGTTGGGATACGTCCTGCCGTCGGGGTTCTCCTTCTGCTGTTTGTCGCTGGGCAGCAGCTTCAGCATGTTGCATATTATCTTGTAGGCGTGGTCGCCGTCGAGCATGCGCGCCCAGAAGTTCACCTTCCATCCGATGCTCCATCCCGTAGCTTCGTCTCCACGCTGCAGCAGCGTGTTCTTTGCGGCCTGGAACAGCGTCGGGTTCTGGTACGGGGAAATCTGGTTGCTGGGGTAAAGTCCGTACAGGTGGGATATGTGACGGTGCTGGTTGCGTGGGTTGTCAACGTCCTGAAGCCACTCCTGCAGCTGGTTGTAGCGGCCCACCTGCATGGGCGGCAGCCGGTCGAGCATGCTGCGCAGGCGTGCCTGGTAAGCCTCGTCAATGCCGAGCGTCCGTGCGGCCAGCAGCGTGCTGTTGAGCGCGTCGAAGGCTATCTGGTTGTCCATGGTGCAGCCTGCGGTTATCATCGTGCCCGTTCCCTCAGGCCCCTGTTCGGGCGACATCGACGGACAGCTTACCATCCAGCCGTACTTCGGGTGCTCGGTGAGGAACGTCAGGAAGAAGTCCGCCGTGCCCTTGAGCACCGGATAGTAGCGGCGGAGGAAGTCCCGGTCGCCGGTGAACAAGTAGTGCTGCCACAGGTGCTGTGCAAGCCACGCGCCGCCGTTGGGCCATACGTAGTTGGCGGCGTCCACCGGGCCTGCGATACGCCACAAGTCGGTGTTGTGGTGGGCGGTCCAGCCCTCGGCGTTGTAGTAAGTCCTGGCGGTTTTCGCGCCCGTCACGGCAAGGTCTTCAAGCATGCTGAACAGCGGCTGGTGGGTTTCCGAAAGGTTGGTCACCTCCGCCGGCCAGTAGTTCATCTCGGTGTTGATGTTTATCGTGTACTTGCTGTCCCAGGGAGCGTTGCGCTTGTCGTTCCATTTTCCTTGCAGGGTGGTGGGCTGTCCGCCGGGCTGCGAGCCGGATATGAGCAGGTAACGGCCATACTGGAACATGAGCGCGGCCAGCGAGGGGTCGTTGCCCTCGTTGAAGTCGCGCACGCGCTGCCATGTCTCTTTCTTCGAATTGTCGGTCTGCGGCAGGCTGAGGCTTACGCGGCCGAACTGCTCCTGATACTTGGCCGTGTGGCGTTCAAGGGCTTCCCGGTAGCCGTGCTTCATTGCGTCGGCGAGCATCTGGCGCGCGCGTTTCAGCGAGTTGGCCGACGTGTCGTGGTAGTTCACGTAGTTGGTGGCCGCCGCGAGGTATATTGTAGCCTCGGTTGCGCCGCTTATGTTCAGCTTCCCGTCGGCGCTCTTCGCCTTTCCGTCGGTCACCACACGCGCTATGCAGTCGGCGTGCAGGGCGGCCTCAACGCCCTCGTGGTCGTACCCCTCGGCGCGCATCGACAGCTCCTTGCCTCCGGCCTTGGCCTTATGTTCGAGCTGGCTGTCCATCGATGCGGCGAACGACAGCGCCCCGGGCTTGTCAGCCTTGATGTTTACTATGATGGCTTTGTCGGCCATCGAGGCGAACACCGTGCGCGTGAAGCGGGTTCCGCCGGCGGTGTATGTCGTCGTTGCCGTAGCCGTGTTGAGGTCAAGCTCGCGGCGATAGTCGGCCACTTCGCCGTGTCCGAAGTCAAGGCGCAGGTTTCCGGCAGGCAGGAACACCATGCCATACTTCCCGGTCATGAACGTTTTTGACATCAGCTGCTCGGCCTCCTTCTCGCGTCCGGCGAAAATCAGTCGGCGCACTTCGGGCAGCGAGGCCAGCGCCTCGGGGCTGTCGTTGTTGTAAGGGCCGCCGCTCCAGAAGGTCTCCTCGTTAAACTGGATGGTCTCCGTGGCCGTTCCGCCGTAAACCATCGCGCTCATCCGCGAGTTGCCTACCGGCAGAGCCTCGGTCCACTCAACAGCCGGCCGGCCGTACCACAACTTCAAATCCTCCGCATGGCAGCACAACGCGGCCATGAGGAAAAGAATTGGCAAAAGTCTGTTTCTCATCTTCAGGTAAATGTTTTTTAGGTTGTTGTTTCTCGGTAAAATGCGTTTTCATGCGTGCATTGCCGGCACTGTCCGTACAATCACACTGCAAAATTAACGCAAACCGGCAAAAAACGGTGATGATTTCCGCTTAATTTCCGGATAAAATCACAAAACGCGGCATTTTAAGCGCATAAAGTTACATTTCCAATATGCCACCTTTCGCCCTGCAATATGTGCCCTTTTACAATGCAATATGCCGCCTTTCGCAGTGCAAAAGGCGGCGTTTTGAATGGGCGTTGAAGTGCAGATGGATTGATACGGACAAAATCCCATTGGAATATATCTTGTCTTACGGGCATCCCTGCCCCAGCTTGGGGCAAAGTCTTCAGATGGAATTTTGCATCAGTTTTTCACCATCCGAGCCGCAGTACGGCTTCGCCAACATCAGCCTTGACGACCAGGCATACATGCTTGAAGTTTATCAGGAAGACGTGTTCATGATGAATGAAGGGGCGGTTGCCAAAGTTGTTGGGAGCAAATAAAAAGTATCAACGTAGCCGTGTAAAACAACTACATTGATACTTTCTTTTTGTTTCAGCAAATGGTTGCTGTTACATGACAGATGATTTTATGAAATTCTTTTGTAAGTCAATTGTATGGTTACTTTTGTTTCTTTAAGACCTTCAGTCCGTTCGTCGTAAAGATATACGGTAATTTTCATTTCAACTTTCAGTGTTGTGTCGTTTAATTGGAGAATAGTATATTCTACCGGAACAGGCAAATCGTCTGATGTCACATATAAACGGTTTCCGTCAGTCTTCCATGAACCGCTTTCGTCGTTGCTTCCATAATATTTTCCATTGGATTTGAATTCAAAGATAGTTCCCAATTCAGCAGGAACAACAACGCCTTGCTCAACCGCCTCTTCAGGGTCTACGTCATCAGCTATAAGTTCCCATCTGCCTACAATTGAAGCGTCAACACTGCCTTTGTCGTCATCGTCGTCACTACAAGCTGTAAAACCCAACGCCGTTACCATTAAGGCGAGCAGCATCATAATTGAATGTAACTTTTTCATAATCTTTTAGAATTTATATTTTGCACCTATTATTGCCACAAACTGTGAATATACGTCAGTTATAATATCATATTTCAGTTCCAATCCGAGAGAGATGTTTTTCGCAATATCATATTCAATTCCTCCGCCGAAGTCGAACTTGAAGCATGAAGCGGTTTCTTTTTCAATTGTCATTTCGTCGTATTCTTTTATGACAAGCGTTTCATACCTGCACATGTCAAAGCCGATACCGGCCAATGGATAGACCTTAAGTTTCGGTGCTATGTCGAACAGGTAATGCGCGTTGGCCGTAATGTCAAGCATCCCCGTGTCGCCGAAATAATAAGTCAGCGACGGCTCTATGCGTATTTTGTCGGTTATACCGTATTGGAATTTCGCACCAAGTCCGACGCTTTCCGCAGTGGTTCCATAGTTCAGGTTAATGCCAATGGCTTTTTCTCCTTTTTGTGCGAACGTGCCAAGGCAGAAAACGACAAACATAATTGAAATAAAAGCTTTTTTCATTGTTTTTGTGTTTTTGTTAATAAAAAGGCAGTCCAAAAGTCCGGAGGGAGACAATAAAAAAACGTGGACTTATAACTTCGTCTACGCTTATCGAGGTATCGCCAAACACCATTGCCACATATACGAGTAAAAGCCCACGCCTTTAGGGCGTGAGCATTAACTTTTACTCTTGTGGCTTATTAAATTTGGCGAATTTCGATAAGCAAGAATACAAAGCTAACGCTTCTTTATCTTATGTCTTTTAATTACGTTTTATACCATAGGCTGTTGTTTTTGTTTTCGCAAAGATATGAAAAATATTGTCAAAAACAAAGCGTTTGTCCGTTATTTTCCAAGATTTTGCATATTTCTTCAAGCTGTTATCCCGGCGAGTGTTTTCCAAGCAAGGCATACCCATTTACTCAAACAGGCATTTAATAGAGTGCAAAAGGCCACCTTTCGCCCTGCAATATGTGCCCTTTTGCCTTGTAAAACGCCATCTTTCGCAGTGCAAAAGGCGGCGTTTTGAAAACAGCTTTGTTCAAGTGCAGGCGGCAGGTAATGAAAAATGTCATTTGAAACAGCCGTGCCGTTTTTTACTTCCGCCTGTTTTCCGGGTCTTACTTAATGAAGTCCTGTTATGGCAGGCTTATCGGAACAGACGGAAAGTTTATGGCAACAGTGAGTGATGCGGACATAGTTTCCGCCTTGAAGGAAAACCTGGAAAGCGGCTTCCGGCTGCTCATGGCGAAATACCGGGAGCCGGTTTACTGGCATATCCGCCGCCTGGTGGTGTCGCACGACGACGCGCAGGACGCCGCACAGGAGACGTTCATACGGGCGTTCCGCTCGCTGGGGCGGTTCAAGGGCGAGTGCTCGCTGGGCGCATGGATATACCGCATAGCCACCAACGAGGCGCTGCGCGCGATAGAGCGCAGGCGCGGCGGACGGGTGTCGCTCGACGATGCGGACGCCGGGGCGGGCCGTCTGGCTGCCGACGGGTATGTCGATTATAGCGACTTGGAGGCCGTGAAGCTGCAGAATGCCATACTCTCGCTGCCCACAAAGCAGCAGCTGGCCTTCAACCTGCGCTATTACGACGGGCTTGAATATGACGAGATTGCGGCTGTTACAGGCTCGACGGCCGCCAGCGCGAAGGCCAATTACCACGTGGCCAAGGAGAAGATAATAAAGTATATGAACTCGACAATCTGAACAACCTGGAGATATGGAAAAGGAGTTTGATTTCAACCAAGTGGGAAAGCGCATGCCTTACAGGGTTCCCGACGGCTTTTTTGACAGCATGGAGGCCGGCGTGTGGGCTGAAATAGGGCGCAAGCCGGCGGCTGTTGCGCAGAGGAACCGCCGCCGTTGGCGCATCGCCGCAGCCGCATTGGCCGTGGCGGCAAGCGTCGCCTTGCTGCTCGTACTGCATCCGTTCGCGCCGGACAAGCCCCAGTATGGCTTCGCCACGGTGGAGCAGGCCTTCGCAAACCTAAGCCTTGACGACCAGGCATACATGCTTGAAGTTTATCAGGAGGACGTGTTCATGAACGAGTGATGTTGTAGCTGCCGAAATAATATGGAATAAATGAGAAGTATCAATGTAGCCGTACAGGACGACTGCATTGATACTTTTTATTAAACCATGAACGGTCATATTACTGTTTCATGGATTTTTTCAAGTAAACTTTATTACGCGGAAATAGCTTTTGCCATCTATGATGACGCCGCCGCCTTTTTACTTTCGTGCTTTTCGCTTAATGATGCTGCCGTTTATCCGTCAGCGTCATCCGTCAGACGCTTGTCATAACGCCGCAGGCAACACTGTGAAAGCCGCAAGAGCCACGGCTGTTTCAAGCATGGATAATTTCTTTTTCATGATAAAATTGTTTGTCATTTGTCTTTGCGGTGTAAGCGCCTGGGGTTCAACGGGTTTGCAATATGCCGTGTTTCGCGTTCCAAAACATGACCTTTTGGAAGGCAAAAGGTGGCATATTGGACACCTACTCCTGTCCTCGCGAAGGGAGGGAGCTTGATTACCTGTTGTAATTTGGCTGCAAACGAGACTCACCTTGCAGCCGAACACGCTGCGGCAGAAGTCAACCGAGTGCTCAATCAAGTTGGAGGCGTTGTAGCGTTCGGGGTTCCAGGCCATGTCGAGGAAGAACGTTATGGGATATTCCATAGGCTTGAGGTCGCCCACGTTGACTATCCACAGCTCGCGCACGCCGTACTCGTAGCACAGGTTCATCTGCTCCCAGACGCGCGGTATGGGGTTGATGTTGATCCACTTCGAGCTGCGCGGACCGCCCACGTAGTCGAAGTGGTAGTACATTCCGTAGCCGCCCTTGCGCGGCTTCGCGTCAAGCGAGGGCAGACGGCGCACGTTGCCCCAGTTGTCGTCGCAGAGAAGCAACGTCACGTCGTCGGGCACCTGCATGCCCTGGTCGTAGTAGTCCTGCACTTCCTTGTACAAAGCCCACACCTGCGGAGTCTCCGCAGCCGGGCGGCCCGTCACGCTCTCGATAATCTTGCGCTGGTCGCCCACAATCTGCTCCATCAGCTTTATGTTGCCCGAACCGTCCATCGGCTTGTCGCCGTCGCCGCGCATTCCCATGGTAACTACCGTCTCCCAGTCCTTGGCGCGCTCGATGCCGCGCGTCCAGAAGCGGCGCAGGGCCTCGCCGTTGGTGGCGTAGTTCCACTCGCCGTCACGGTTGCGCGCCCAGTCCTGCTGCGCAAGCGCCATCGGCTCGTGGTGCGACGTGCCCATGACAACGCCCATCCTGTCGGCCAGAGGGCCGTTCATCGCATCGTCGTCATAGAACGCGCTGGCCCACATCGCAGGCCACATGAAATTGCCCTTGAGGCGGAGCACAAGCTCGAACACGTGTTCGTAGCACTTCGAGTTGATGCCGCCGAAACGGGCCTTGGCCCAGTTGCCGAAGCAGGGCCACTCGTCGTTAATGAATATTCCGCGGTACTTCACCTTCGGCTCGCCGTCGGTAAAGACACCTTCCTTTATATATACATTGTCGTTATGAGGCGTAGGCACGTCCATCCACCAGTACCACGGCGACACGCCCATCTGCCTCGACAGCTCGTAAACGCCGTAGATGGCTCCGCGCTTGTCGCTACCGGCAATGACGAGGGCGCGGCTTACGCCGCCGGTGGGATTGTCAACAACCTGCAAGAGATACTTCTCCGTCTTGCCCTCAAGCTCCTTGCCGTCAACCTTTCCGGCCTTGACGAGCCGCTGTATCAGCCCCGACTTGAGGCTGCCCACTATGACACACTCGCCCGACGGCTCGCCGACGAGCTGCGGCTCCGCGCCGCACACGCGCCCGAAGTCGGCCGCAAGGTTGGACGCCGCAATCCGTACGCCCTCATAATCGTCTTGTCCACACACCACATTGACAGGCTTGCCGCCCTTGACGACGGCGAACGCGCCGCCCGACGGACTGAACGAGACAAACGTCTCGACAGCGCCCGCAACTACCACGCAACAAAGCGCCAGTAACAAAAGAAAGGTCTTTCTCATCATTATTCCACGTTTTTTAGTATTTCAAACTGCCAGCAAAATTAAAAACATTGCCTGCAATCCGCAATAGCGTGAAACAAACTCGCAAAGGTTTGCAATTGCAACAACGCCGCAAACGCGGAAACACACACGCGTGAAACATTTTCGTAGGCCGATGAAACATTACGTAACCGCCACCGTAAGGCACAAACCGCCGCACACACGGCAAACAGGCACAAATACACGCTTTCCCGGACAGGCGGCAACCGACACGTCCCGGCAACCCACTGCCAGCCAGCACTTTACCGGCATGCCACCTTTCACTGCGCGAAAAGCCACCTTTCACACGGCGTTTGACGGCCTTTCACACGGTAAAAAGCCGTCTAATACAGCCCTCTTCCACACCGTCTACCGCCAGGGAATTTCGAAATTGTCAAAAGTCACACCTCCTTCTTCCCGACAAGATGCTCCATAAAGCCTTTCAACAAACAAGCAGCCAAATTGCCAACCCGGCCGAACTTTACAAAGCCTCTCTCTCGGGCATTCATTCATCCGTGCAACTTTCAAATGGATTAAAATATCATCCAATGTGTAACGGTTGATGTCAAGTTGCAGTTTTGCACACGTTTCTTGATAATACCTGACTATTGCGTCAGCTTCTTTTATGAACTTTGGATTTTTCAGTTTGAATGACTTGGTTAAATCTTCTTGCCTGACAAAAATATTGGTAGACAATCTTTTAACCTCCCTATTGTAGGTCATTCTGATTTTTACATTATAAGTACCGTCGCTTTTCTGCTTGCTTTTCAGCACTTCTGCCTTGAATGTCAGCATTTTATCTCAAATAATTTGGGAACAACAATAGACCAACATTTTGCAGTTACAAGCTGATTTCAACCTGTTTTCGCCATAATCCAATACCTGTAAGAACAAATAAAAACTCCCATAAGTCATTGACTTATAGGAGTTTATCGGTGGGCCATCCAGGGCTTGAGCCTGGGACCTCCAGATTATGAGTCTGTTGCTCTAACCAACTGAGCTAAAAGCCAAAGTGCTGTGTATCAACCATTTAACTAACTCTCTTGAGAACTTGTTTATATCTATCAGTCAACAATAAGTCAACATTTGTCCTCTTTGCAAATATACACATAATTGATGAACAACGCAAATCACAAGTTAATATATTCCTGTTTTATCATCATGGACTTCATAGAAAACCGAAGGCAAATGTAAACAACAATATAATCATCCACTCATGCGGCGTGTGCCTACAACAAACGAAAGAAAAAGAAATGCAGCTTTTTTACAAGGATTTCAGGGTGATACTTATATATGTACCATATTGAAAGATAAAATCCTGCATTCTGTTTACCATGAACAATGTTATTCAACAAAGAGAAAAGCTGCATATAAAGTGTTTATAAAAAATCTTTCAGTCTATCGGTAAGATATAGTGGAATGTTTATCAGGTTGTCATCCTTGCGTAGGTTCCTTGTTGAAAAACGTATTGCTATATCTGGTTCATATTTCTTTCTGTATTCTGAAAGGCTTTTGGCCGTTACACTGTTCCCTGATTTAACCTCAATGGGAATAATCCTACCATTATATTGCAACATAAACTCTATCTCCGCCGTATTACCAGACGACCAGTAGAATTGCTCCTCACCGAACTGCCGTACAAGAGAAGTCAAGACATAATTCTCTGACAACACGCCTTTGAATTCTGTAAACAGCCTGTCGCCAAGCAAGACTGACGTAGGTTCAAGACGGAATTTAGAGCGCAACAATCCTACGTCGGAAAGATACATCTTGAAGTATGAACTGTTTTTGTATGCTGCCAAAGGAATGTGCGGAGTGTTGACGCAAAACACACGATGCGTAAGACCGGCAAGACATAACCATTCGATAGCGTTTTCATATTCACGTGCTCTTGCCCCTTTCTGTATTTCCGTGTAGCGGAACTTCCTGTTGTCACGCGCCAAATGTCCTTCAATATTATTCCATACGGCGAAAACACGTGGAATATCCCTTGCCGCTATGTGTTTGGAGAAGTCAAGTGAATATGCTATGAGAATGTTTTGCAGAATGGCATCAACCTGTTTCCAATCGTATGTGTCTGCGTATCGGCTTACGGCTTCGGGCATTCCGCCAAGTACGAGATAGGTTTTGTATGCGTCAACCAACTTTGAATGGATTACTTCGGGTAGAGGTTCAATGTCTGTTATGCTTTGTAATATTTCCGCCAAGTCGGGGTTAGTTGCTGCCAAGTACTCGGAAAACGAAACAGGATACATGTGCATGAAATCAACTTTGCCGACAGGAAACGATGCCCCTTGACGGTTCAAAGCCACGCCAAGTAACGAACCGGCACAAACAATGGCATACTCTGGTGTTTGTTCGCAAAAATATTTGAGACTGTTTAGGGCGTCGTTACATTCCTGTATCTCGTCGAGTATTACAAGAGTTCGCCCAGGTTCAATCTTCACCCCGGACACCATCGATAGCACGTTAATTAAGCGTTTTGGGTCTTTGGTACGGGCAAAGTCCTGCTTTATTTCAGGCATTGTGTCGAAATTGACATATACGCAATTGTCAAAACATTCTTTACCAAACTTGTTAAGAACCCACGACTTGCCTACTTGCCTTGCTCCTTGAAGCACCAAAGGCTTACGGAATCTGCTGTCCTTCCATGCTGCAAGATCTTTCAATATACTTCTATACAACTCCATTCATATCTATTTTTGGCAAATATACACATTTTATTTAGCAGAAAATGGCAAACAACACTTTTTATTGAAGAATTCAGTTTGGCATTAAGCATAATTAACAAACAACATTCCCATTTCTTAATAACAAATCAATAATTCAACCCAAAAGCCCAAAGAGGAATGACGTTTGCATACCCGCTCTCTATGTCATCCTTTACGATATAACCTTCTTCGGCGTTTTCTATCTGCTTCTGTCCTTTCTTCCTTCCGCCAATCTCGAAAGTCTTGCCGTTTATCTCAAAGTCTGAAATGGACGAACTTGTAACATCGTTCATCACTCTCATCTGGTTCATGAAAAATGTTTCCCTTACGTTTCCTATGTCAGCATGTTCAGGCGAAAGAGCATATATAAGGTTGGTGTTGTCAAGATACAGTTTCTCCACCTTTCCCAAGCCGCGAATCCCTCCGGTAGAGTTCCTTAGCTGGGTTATCATTCCGGCACGTTCCATATAGACGAGGTAATCTGGGATGTCGTTCCTGCTTATTCCTGTTGCCTCGGCCAACCTTTGCATCACCGGCTTGAACGGAACGCTCTTCGCCACGACCATCAACAGGTTTTTCAGCTTTTTGCCTAACGAGACATTTGCCTGAAGGTGCGTAGGAATGTCAACTTCCATTGTCTGGTTTATTACCTGAAGCAACTCCATTTCATATTCCTCGTCACGTCTGAAAGGATAATACCCGTTGCGAAGATAATCCTTGAACAAAGGCAAAGGATGTTTCACGTCGGGCAATACGGCTTTATGGCTCAATATTTCATCCAAGCTGTATACGGGTGCATTTATGCCGTGGAATAAACTCAGGTACTCACGGAACGACAACCCTTGCATCTCGTAAATCGGGAACCTTCGGCTTAAATCAGCCATACCCTTGAATATGTCAAGTATGGACGACCCGGAGATTACTATCTGCAAATCATCATAGCTGTCATAAATTTGTTTTATTTCCCTCGACCAGCCGTCATATTTGTGTATCTCGTCAATAAAAAGGTGCTTCCCTCCCATCTTGACGAAGTAATCGGCTAGGTCGACAAGGCTGTGTTCGGAAAAATATATGTGGTCGGCAGATACGTACAGTGTGTCCGCAGTATCCAAATTGAGCTTGATATGTTGTAAAATCATTGTCGATTTACCAACACCTCTTGGCCCTACAATTCCGAACGCCCTTCCGTCCCACTTTATCCTTTCGTACTTGTATCTGAGGAAATCGGTAGGTGTGCTTTTCAGCTTCCTGTTAAAAAATTCATATAACCGTTCCATACGTATTTTGCATTAATTCTTAGCGCAAATATAACGATTTTGCATGAAATAAATGCAGTTTTACAAGATAATTGTACTAAAATGATGCAAAAGTTGTCTGCCTATATGGAAAACATCCGTAAGCATTTCAGTTTATACATAATTTTGAATATCCTAATCCGTTTATCAAGTACAAAAAATAAAAGAAGGACAGCCATTTAGAGCCATCCTTCCTTGTGATATTTAAAATTGTTCCTTGCTTACTTCCTGTCCATTTTCATACCAGTAAACGTTTAAGTTCTCTGTTGTCATCCACTGGCAATTATTCAACCTGAATCCGTATTTGTCCTCCAACGTTGACAAGTATTCCTCGAAGTCGTCGTATCGTTCAGATTCTTTTATTTCCTCGTCTGTCAGTCTGATAATGTTCAATGCGCCGATGCAGAAGTCCACAATTATAACATACCTTGGTTCCATTGTCTTTCTGTTCTTGTCAAGTGGATATTCGTTGCCATCGGATAGAGCCGTTTAACATTTCCGTAGGCTGTCTGTTGATTGTTTGCATTAACGTTGACATTCAGTTTTACGCCATTGATTGTAATATTAAAGTGATACCTAATCATTTTTGCTGTTGTCGTTTTATTGGTTTTTCTTGCTGTTATAACAAAAACAAGGATACGTAATTTTTGTGTTTCTGTAATATCACTCGTTGTCACATATCCCTGCATTTAATAGAGTTTAGCCTTTCAGGTATTCAAGTGTTTACAAAAAATCAATGTTTGATAGGAAGTGATTTTCGTTTATTTGTTTTTCTCCTATAACTGTAATTTTTGTAAAAACTCAAATATCCCATAATCAGACCGCTTGTTTTCTTAGCCATTGTCTTACCTTGGTTTCATAATTTTCGCAATATTCCACGTTTTCGTCTATAACAGAAATCAAGTTGTCAAGATAAACGTTTTTTATTGTAATTCTGTTTTTGAGATTGTCGTCAGGAGTAAGGGTAACTGTAAATGTATCCGAGCCTTCGTCATACTCGACTCTTACATAACCCGTCATCTTGAAGCCCTGTACATGAAACTCCGTGCCATTACTTAAAGTCCTGACCGAAGCGAAGCATATTCCCCAGCTTAAAGGGATTACACTGTGCTGGAATACCCGCCAAATATATCTTGCCATAGAAGTATTGTTTTCTGTTGTGTCCATAATCCTTGTTGTCTTGATTATTATTGTTTTGAAATTGATGTTTTGTTGATTAAGATTACACTGAAAACCATCCGAATTATAAAAGACCGTCAATCAGCTTGTAAAAGACCGTGTTTTGCATTCCAATAGGCCATGTTTTAGAGCCTCGTTTGCCGTCTTTTGTATCGTTAGCTGGTTTTTCATGTTAATTAGTTGATATTCAGTGACATAAGAGAGTGTGGTATTCAGTTAAGCGACATCCCCGTTCCTTTCATAATAGAGTTCAGCCATCGCATCGTCACATATCATCGCGAAGTCGTCAAGTCCGAGCAAGGGGTATTCTTCATGATAAAATGAATGAAGGTCGGCAGGTGTCAGTGTAGGGTCTGAAATAAGCGAATCCCTTACCAGTTCATACATTTCCTCATACTGTTCCCACCAAACCAACTGGCAGTCATAACCCTTCATCCGTCCCGGTTCATGAGGATATACTTTGGTGCAGATTGTGATTATATGCTCAATGAAGTCCAAACATTTCATCAGGTCGTTCTTGTCGGTAAACTCGTTATCGGTATGTGGCTCGTAATAACCGCAGCTTATATTGATGCAGGATATTGCCAATCCGTTCTCCTTCAGTTGTTCTACGTCGGTCATCATTCCTTCCGTCGGTGTATAGCTAAACTTTTCAGGCGTTATGTCCTTTATGAAATCGTCCGAGCAAATGTCCATGAATCCGATATGAGTTATGACGTCCGTGTTTCCTCTTCTGTCTGGCTGTATTACGAAACGGCAGTCATTAAAAAATTCCATATTTGCCTTTGAGCTTCCTATACATCCCACTTCCTCACCTACAAAGAATGCAACTTTTATTTCGTTAAACTTCTGGAGGCATTGAAGGCATAACCATACACCGTTTTTATCATCAGCACCCAGACCGCAAAAACTCCTTTCCTTGGGACTGTAGCCAAACAATAAGTCCTTGGTTTCTATCACCGTAAAATCTGTCGGATGGTATTTCTGCACTTGATCCAAATGAGCTACCATACAGGGATATGTATCTGATGTTCCCTTCGTCATGTAGATGTTCCCCGTGTTCCAGTCAAGTTCTATCTTAACGTCTTGTATGTTCTTGTCAACCCACTTACAGACGAAGGAAATAATCTTGCCCTCGTATCCTGACTTTGAGTGGATTTTATAAAGCTGTTTTAAAAGTTTGAAGTCCATATTTTTTACGTTTTTTGTTTTGTTGTTGAATTTGATTTTGATTTAACTTGAAGAGAGATTAAAGGAGGAAGCCATGATGTTTTTATTTTTTCTTTTTTATCACAGTTCCCTCCTTCATGAATTTTTTAACGTTTCATTTTTTTGTCTTGTTTTTGATTGTTACTTTTTAATTTTTAATTCGCAAGCTATGCCGCCTTGAGTTCCATTTGCTTGTTCTCCGAGATATAGCAATCCTCCGCCTTCTCCTTGCATTCTTCCGAACAATAACAGTTTCCCGTCAACTCCGATTCATGGCCGTCATCCTTAACAAACCATTCGCCGCACCAAGGACAACGGTCAACATCACTCTCGTGGTAGTACATTTCTTCGGAGTCTATCCAAACAAATTCCCCAAGGTCATCAACACTGCAACTGTATTCCCTTCCGTGGTACATTACAATCGTGGTATCGAAGTCACCATAACATTCATGAAACTCGTCATAGCTTTCATCATCGTTCTCCTCATACCCGTCAATACTTCCGTCGGTGGTGTCAAGTTCATAATCATAACCGCTCACCTCGTAGTTGTATGCTCTTCCTTCCGACATATCGTACCATTTGAAGCTGTCCTGGTATGAAAGGGTGTCCTCAGTGTCCAAGTCGCAGTCAATATAGAATTTTTTGTCTTCCAACGAATTACCCTCTATATCGACGAAATTTCTTGAATGGTGGCAGTCATAGCCCACTTGCTTGTATCCGTCTATGTAGCCTCCAATTATCAGGGCATTTACCAAGGCACGTTTCAACACGTCGTCCTGGTTAGTTGAGTACTGTCTTTCTGCAAGTCTCCAGATTTTATCCGTTCCTTCCTCATAAACCTTGTTGAAGATTACACATCTCGCTATGATTTTTCCATCTTCGTTCTTCAAATAGGCGGCACTTGCATCAACCGAATCACTGTAAAAGTAATGGTATCCCTTGTCTGTCATGCAACTGTAGAAGTCTCCATCGCACTTGTTTGAATCGTAAATATCCCTGAAATTGTCATCCACGAATAAGCGGTTTTCCTTCGGTTGTGATGAAAGCGAGAAAGCCTGCCAGTCCTGAACGAAGCATTCCTGCAAATAGATGATTACGCTTTCCGGCAATGTCCTTCCGAAAGAGGTTTCCATGATTAGATGCCTGATGAACTTCCCGGCCTTCATCTTGAACACTTTTCCTCCATTATCGTGGTTGATGTACCTTACCGCCCTTGAATCACTGTCTTCACATATCCCGTTGTACTTGTCGGTTTCATATTTGCCTGAACGGAAGGTATAGTTAATCAGGTTTACTTCGTATTGTAAGCCATCATCCTCGCCTGAATCCATAATCCTCTCAAACATTATTTTCTTGAGGTCCGCCATGTTGGTGATGTTGAGCAGCGAGAAATTGTTGGTTCTTATAGCATTTCTTAGTAAGTTCCTGTCTTTTATGAAGTCGAGCAGTATCCTGTTCCTTCTTGTTTTCTTCCCGTTGTCATGCTCGATAAAGCCGAACCTGCAACAAAAGCCTTCGTATCCGTCGAAATTGTAGTATAACATAATTCTCTTTGTTTTTATTGGTTAAACTTGAATTTGATAAAACGAAAAAAGGCAGGACACTCCACTTTTCTTTTATTTTCAGTGAAATGCCCCGCCCTTGATTTGTGGGTTATGTTTGTCTTTCTTCTTATACAGCAATAAGCAAGCTGCCCGAAACGTTTGAAGTCCTCTCGTATGGTGAAAAGTCAAGTTCTGGATGGTCTGCCTTGAATTTATTGGCGTTAAATGATAGCCTTGTGGTCGGCAGTTTTCTTGTCAACCTCATTGTTCCTGTATCCCATGTTTTCACACCCATGCTTTCCATATCCTCCAAGATTTCAGACTTGATTTCGCTTAGTCTTGCCTCTGTTTCGTTCTTTGTTTGGATTAGCTGTCTGATGTAGTTCTCCTGTTCCCTGTACTTTTCGGGTATGGAGTAAGGATTGACGAACTGTTTTCCTTGCAAGTCTGTATAAAGAAGCTCCTTGCAGATGTCACCTGGTATCCTTTCCACCGGCATGATATTTCTTATGTGGTCGAATGTTCCGTCCTGCTTGGGTTTGTTCCTAATATGGAGTATGAACAGATTACCGACCTTAGCTCCCTTGTTCTGTAACTCGAAGAAATAGACGTAGATTGATAACTGCCATCTCGCTTTCTCCAACTTCTCAGATGTCATAGTTCCGTAAGTCTTGATGTCACCCAAAGAAAAAGTATCATCCGAGCTTCTGTAAACCTTGT
The DNA here is from genome assembly GCA_900551055.1 of uncultured Prevotella sp. GTDB lineage: Bacteria > Bacteroidota > Bacteroidia > Bacteroidales > Bacteroidaceae > Prevotella. Next base: position 26,628 of record URUK01000030.1, read on the forward strand.
CTATGTTACTTGCCCAATTCTCCCCGTCCGTAACTGTGTATTCAGACCTTTCATGTACCAGTCCGTTTTCTTGGCACAAACTTATATAGTCCAATACCTCTTGTGTCCCGTCGTTTATCCAGCTTGAATCAAAAAGCTCTATACTCTCATGAACTTCTGTACCATATCTTGCAGCTTCTTTTATTGCTTCTTCGGGTACATTGTCGAACTCATCAGGGAACAGTTGCCTTTGTAGCATCCCCGTAATTCCCGATAGCTGTCTGTTTCCCAGCCAATACTCGTGACGCTCCTTGTTGAAAAGAACGCCGCTGTCTTTCAATTCAATTCTTGTCGTTTTCATTGCCGTTGATTTTTAGTTGTTGTTTTATTGTTTGATTTTTCATTATTCATTCTTGATTTTCATTAAATTTGATTTTTAATTTTTCATTGTTAATTTGCGAACTATGCTGCTTTCAACTGGTTCTTTCTTTCAGTGAACAGTGCCTTTATCTCTGCGTTGCCCTCAACCTCATTTTGGTGCTGCCTGTAAAGGTTCATAAGGGAAGTGTTGTCATTGCATTGTGAAAGAGCAATTCTTATCCCTGAATACTTATCAGTTGGTTGTTGAGTTGTGGTCGGAGTAGTAACCGTTGCTCTTGTCCTTTTAGGCTGTTGTTTCCTTTGTAGATTGTTCTCAGCCACAAGGTTCTCTTCATTGTGCAAATCCTCTCCGGCATAAACGTAAAGCCCCAACCCGAACATGGCCAAGTTTTTAACCAGGCACCTCATTATAGCCTTGTTTATATCGAACATCGTAGCTGCCTGTACCGTTTTTTCTACGTAAGTCTTCTTATAGCTGTCGTAAACTTGGTAGGTGTATGGTTGTTCCTTCATAGCCTTGTTCTTTGCATCCATCACAGGCAGCCACATCTCGTAAGTTTGGTTGTCAGCCGTAACTTCAGTATAAACAATAAGTCCTGTGTTCGGGTCATTGAAATAAGGAAGGTTTGTCGTAGGGTCTTTTATTATCCTGTATTCGGCGTTTGGATAGGCTCTTTTGAATTCTGCCCAAGCATTTGCCCAAGATAAATAGCTCAGTTTGTCGTTCTCTCGTTTTTCAAGTTTGTCGGATAAGTCGAGTGAATAAAGGGCGTCGAACATTGCCTTCCTTCTTTCCTCTTCTGTCATGTCCTTCGGTAGTATCGGTCTTTCAAATCTTGTTTTTGTCATAATTGTTTTGCTTTAAAGTTTTGAATTAAGTTGAAACAAAAAAAGGAGGGACACACTTGTTTTTATTTTGATTGTGTATCTCTCCTTGTAATTGATTTTGTTTAGCCGTTCCTTAGCTAATGAACCAGGAATAGCCCTCTGTGTCATCCCCGTTTATTGCCTTCTGTATACCTATCGCAAAGTCGGTGCAGTTTTGGTTCCTCTCAAGCCATTTGTCTATATAGCTTTGTTTGACCGCCTCATTTCCTAGTTGCATCAGGTTCCAGCAGGTAAAGTCGTCTCCGCTTGTTATTCCAAAGTCCGGGTTTGTAACGTAGTTCTTCACCATAGCGTTTACAGCCGAATCACCAATCGTTAGCTGCGGAAGTTTTCTCTGTTCGTTTATTGGTAATGCTTGGTAAAGCCTCATTCTACCTATAATCTTACAGAACAGCTCCTCGGATATTTGTGTTGTCCGTAAATCTTCAAGCAAGTGTAGTGTATTCTCCATCCTAGGCTCGAAACCACCGAACAGCTCGAATGTCTTTTGCATTATATCAGCCTCGGTCAAACATTCAATAGTTCCCGAATAACCGTCACAAGTCAGCATTAAATTTGAGCATACACGAACCTGCCAGCCTACGAACACCTTGAACTTCATCGCCGATTTCCTGCTGTATAATTTGTCCTCGTTGTATGCCCTCACTCCTCCTACACAAAGATGTACTACTTGTCCGTTGATGGTTCTTGTTAAATTTACCACATGACAACAGAAAGCCATCCTTTGGTAGAATACGGTCTTCTCTTTTTCCGTAAGTTCGTATGCTTTCTTGTGCTGGGCAGATGGGATACGACCAATAATCGGATGAGATACCCTTAACTCAACTGGCGTAAGCTCTCCGAATACATTGCCTGCCACCTTTGTAACCGCTGATATGAAGTTCTGGTGCGATATTGTAAGGCTGTTATCAGAGAAGGTAGGTATAATGTTCTTTTCTGTCAGTTCTTCAAGCGATATTTCTTGTGTATTACTCTCGATGAAGTTGGGATGATTTTTACCTCTTGCTTCACCGTCATTTGTTATAACCTCACCCTCGAATGGCATGGTTATCGTCTGTACCTGATTGTCTTTTGTTCTCATTTTGTTTGTGTTTTGATTGTTGTTTACCCGATGTTGAAGAAATAAAGAACTGGACGTTGGGGCATTTTGATTGTTATTGCCTTATTATCCAGTCGATTTGCAGCTTGTTCATTGATTGAAACTATACTGCATGATGTCTTGTTCTTCTTTGTCTTTTCCATGTTCCAAAGATTTTAAACGATGAAAAACTAAGGAGGCTCCCGCGATTCCAATAGTTTCACGATTACCCCCTGTAATTTCTTTATCCCCTTCAAGAGCGTTGTTATTCCTTCGAAGAGATTAATCAGAACGTCGAGGTCTTTTTCCTTAAGCACTCTCAACGCTGTTTGTTCCGGCTACCGAGTCAGATACTGTGGTAGCCTTTTTGTTTTTGCACTTGCCAATGAGATTTCTGCTCAAGTCAATGGCCTCGATTAAAGTCACGGTCACTACTAAAACTTTGTAACCTGTCCTTAAAATGTTCCTGATTTCCATAATTGTCTGTTGTTTAAAATGATTAATAATTTATTTTCCTAATACACAATTAAGGCTTTCAGGGTTTCTCAGACGGAAGAAAATCAAGAAAGGTGAAAGGGTGAAAAAGTGAAAAGGTGAAATGAAGGTGAGAGAGTGAGAAGGTGAGAACAGAAAGTATTTGTAGATAAGGTGAGGAACAGTGTTGTTTTACAAGGTGATAAAAGTGGTGTTCATGGATATTTGCCAACGTAGTTCCTCTAGTGATACAATTGATAACACTTTTCTTAACTGAGATAATCCCTTTATATAAGAAACTTGGTATTTTCAGTGAGAAATTTTGTTATTTTCAATTATTCACTAGCAACACCCTAGGTATAAAGTATCCACAAGCAGCACAAGAATAATGAAGAAAAATAAAAAAGCCGAAACACCATGCTCTTCACACAATGTCCCGACCTCTGCTTTAGGTTCACCATATTTCCACAAAGATGCACTCAAGGCAAATAGTTTCTGTATGGGTCGTCACCAAGGCCTTGAACTGACAACTTTTTCTTGGTTGCCTTTTCCACAGATTCTTCATAGTGGTGCCTCTTGCCTGATTGTTGTTTGGCCTGTATAATTATTTTTTATTTTCTATTCCTACAAGCCGAACGATAATCCGAACCAGCTGTTTTCTTGACTGTCGGATAAGGGTGATATTTGTCGTATCGTATTCCCTCATTATTAAGGCTTTGGATGCTTTTCGTACTGACACATTCTAAAAGACGGCAAACCACATTTTGAATGAAGGGGCTTGTTGTCATTCAAATAATTTGTTTACATTTCCTTTATTTTAGGAAACAATATTTGTTTTTGTCACCCAAACAGGGAAACATAAACCATGTAAAGAGCAAAACACCCGAACAAATCACTATGGCTGCCGGTGTCTATAAGTATTAGCAACAATTCGTCATCCTTTTGCTCCCATACAAGTAACCAGTCAGGAGTTATATGGCACTCCCAGCAATCCTTATATGCGCCTTTTAACTTAACGTGAGTTCGACGAAAATTAGAATAATGCAAGTTGGTTGTCGAAACATCTT